>DAOLDB010000063.1:0-20367 GCA_035327565.1 Saprospiraceae bacterium | reverse complement strand
TCAATGTGTTATAGCTCTGTTATACCCCTTTATAAAATTTACTCGTTTGATAGTGTAAAAATATTCATAAAATACTTTTAAACGTAAGCAACCAAGCTGGGCTTTTCCCTCTGGCTAGCTAGCAATGTGGGTTAACAATTGACGAGATTTAAGATCTTGCACTTATTCTTAATTGTCACCGCTCCACCCAATACACCCCCACAAAAGATATAACCTGAAGCAACCTCTTTCATTTCCGGTTGTCACTTCGGCATAGTGAGCCCAGTTTTCTGTAAAGTCCTTTCAGATTTATGTCTTTAACTATCCTTCTAGAATTTTGTACTTAACTATAATATTGAATACAAATCATGCTGAATAAACAGGCTTTCATATTTCCAAACTTTTCAAAAGTATATTCGATCTATTATTACATACTTCTTTTAGAAAAAGGCGATAATAGCCCACCCAAAGCCCCTATTGCACCGGATGCAATGGCTGTAAATAATATAAAAATGGATTCATTGATTTCACCATTACTATTCGATTCTAACCAAGTTATTGCTATTATGATAAATATAATTGATGCACCTAAGGATATGATAACACTCCTATATACCCATGAATCCGGCATAGGTTCAGAGTATTTGTTCAATGCTTCTAAAGGATCTTCCTTAAATGCATTTATAATAGCATCATTTGACTGTAGTTCCGTCTTTAAGTCCTTAATTGATTTAATTTTCTTCATTGATTTCTATGTTTTTGTTTTGAAATAGATAATAGCTATACCTTATAAGGTGTAGATTGCGAATGGATTGTAAATGATTTAGCAGAGCCATCTTTATTTTTATATGGGCTATCATCATGACCCCAGGCTCTATCCATTTCATCAGAATGTTTTTGTTTTCGAATGAAAGCAAAGTATGGGCTTAATAATGGATTATCTTTATCCGGCAGGCAAAGCATGGTAAAATATTTTTTTTTGGAATGCATAACCGTAAATAATTTTCCATTAATACCTGTGTAGGCGTACTTAGAAGGGGTGCAACTTGAAGTACCCGATGCAGGTAAAATTATGTCTGATATATGCATCACATACAAATTTGAAGTTATCTTATCCCACGTTGAGATATCTTCAAGGATTGGACACAAAACTTTACATCTGATTTTTGTTCCTCTGAAAAAATAATAGAAATCAGTTAAAAAAAAATTTTTGGGTTTTGAATCATTGAAGATTCCTGTGGTTGAAAAAATATAGGCTTTTTCATAGGCTATTTTTTTACTCCTTATCCGATACAAGCAAGAATATTTTACTTCATTTAACAGTACATTATTAGGTGTTGCCTGGAATGTAGTGATATTGACAAAATGATGATGGCTCATAATTTTAATTTTGGTTTTTATTAATCCGATCACTTATTAATGATGAAAAATTGAAAAAAGTAAACTGCTACTTTATACGTATGTCCCACTAAAATAAAAGATACTTTTATCAATTTCTATTATAAATGAAACTATTTGCAAATAGTCAAATTAAAAGTTTTAAAATTTATCAGGGTTACTTTAATGTAAAAATTGCATAAATGTAATAGACTAACAAATTCACCCCTCAATCATAATGTCTAGAGGTAAAACAAATAGGATACCATTATTTTATTAAAATTAAATTCATTGTTATGAAAAAGGTAGCAGCTTCAATTTTTTATATTCTATCTATTTCTTTAGCTAATGCTCAGATTCCTTTGGAGATTAAAGAAGAACTTTATTACCACTTAGATACACTTTCAACTGGCTGGGTACAAGAAAGCGTAAACAGAACCAATAATCTTTTTGAATTATATAAGGATGAAACGCCTGAGGAATGGAATGAATTTTTTTTAGATTATTTTGCTAACAGGTATTTTTCAAATGATTTACACAATTATATTTGGTATCCCACTTTTTTTTGGCTTTCTGATCAAGTACATACAAATCTACAAAGTTCTTTATTTGCTTCTCTGTCGCATAAACAATATAACTTATTTTTAAACACTCCAAATCTTTCTGAAGAGCTGAAAAACAATATTAACTTCAGAGAGACCCTTATAAATATTAACAAATTATTTAATTCATTTTTTAAATTCCCTGGCAATACCGCTCATCAGTATTTTGATGAAATTTTATCATTTTATGAATCCCTGATCATCGATAATAGTTCTCTTTTGAGAAAACCAAATTACTTTTCTCTACATGAATATCCCTATTTAGGCATAATAAGGACACAAATATTTGCAAATTTGGCATCTCATGTATTTAAAGACCCCTCTGTAAAAGAAAGAGTAAAGTATATATCTGGGATAAATGAGGTAGAGGGCACTTTCCAAAAGAAGCTATTCGATGATTTTGGCATAATCGTAACGGATAATGGGTTGTTTAATGAGAAGCATTTTCAAAGAATACATCAAGTTTTTACAATTGTTCCTGGAGAATTTCATACAATTGTATCTATTGCTATTACAGATGTAATTATTGAAAATGTTCACAACATTTTTAGCATAGGGGGATTTAATCTATTTAACCTACAACCCGGATCTGGATCAGAAAATGGCTTTCCGGAAGATGTTGAACCCTACTTTGCAGATGTATTTACATTGGTTTTAGTTCATGAACTCAACCATAACGTTGAATCTTATGGTCTGGGAGAAAGAGAACATTTCCTTGAAAAACACAGGCTTAAACTCATTGATGTTGCTGGCACAGACAGGTTTAATTATTTGAGATCAATTTTTGAAGACGGATTTTTTGTAAATGCCCCTCAGGAGTTTTTTGCTTCTATTTCAAACATGTATTTTGCGAATACATTATTGACATTTAAAGTTGCATTAAAACGGGCTGATCAGGGAAAGTATAGCCCGATGGATCAATTTTTGTTATTTGCAAATACATACACCAATGACGGAGATTCTACAATGTTTTTTAAATTTGATAAAACATCAGATATTAGGTATAACCGCAAATTTGTAGAAAAAAATGAATCAGGTTTTATTACGAAGATATATCTTTCCCCTGAATGCCCTTTTGAGTTTAAATTGAATGAGGAAAATTTGGTTACAGATATAATTTATCCTGAAGTAAACGGTGAAAATTCGGGAATTGAAAATGATAAAGATTGTAATGTTTTCGATCAAACGACGTCATATAGGTATAATTCGTCAGATCAAGAAAAAATTACAATTTACCCAAATCCAACAAGCAACCTATTACACATACAATATCCTTATGAACAAAATATAATCATAAGAGTTTATAGCTCTTTGGGACATTTAATCATAAAAGAGTATAATAAACATACAGTTAACGTTTCTAATTTTAATTCCGGAAAATATTTAGTACATATTTATTTAGAAGATGGCTCAGAATTTTTAGAAAAATTGTGGATTACCAGGTGAATATACATATGGTTTGATGTATATTTTATTATGTTTTGTAGATAAAAAGTGTCCTATTTTACTCATAATATATCATTGACAAACTGTACAATTAAAAAGATTTAATACATTAATTTTTTACCTTATTCCTTATTCCCCCACACTATACACCCCCACATGCGAAATCGCCGGACACCCCCTGGAATCAGTAATGCTTAGTCGCAATTGCTGAACTTCTGTATCCGCAAAGCGGATAATGCGGCGAGCTCCAATGGTGGTGCCGGTATAGATCTCGCGCCAGCCTTCGTCTGTTTCTGCTTCCAGCATGAAAGAACGAACACGCTGCCCCAGAGGTATATACTCCCTGACTTCGAAGCAATTGACCCATACGGGTTGAGGGAACCGGAAGGTAATTTCGGAGGTGGTCACCTCATCACTCGTAGCCCAGTAAGTTTTTGGATCCCAATCGATGACCCGCAAGGCTTCAAATCCACGACCTCTTTCATTGCCGGCCGTCACTTCGGCCTGGAGAGCCAGATTATCGGAAAAATCTTCTTTGATCCTGTCGGCTAACCTAAGAATCTGCTCTTTATCCTTTTCGTGGATCAGTCCCCGACGGTCTACGGGAAAATTGATCAGTAAGGCACTGTTGCGCCCAATACTGTGGTAATATATGTCTGCCAACTGTTCCAGGGACTTTACCTGATCATCTTCTTCCGCATGGTAATACCACCCCGGCCGGATCGAAACATCCGCTTCTGCCGGTACCCAGTGCGTGCCGTCTTCCTGACCTGCAGCGTATTTCTCCGCGTACTCTTCCATGCCCGGATACACGGAATCCCGCATCATGGGAGACCATGTGGTTTCATAAGCGTATCCTTTCTCGTTGCCTACCCATCGCACGTCGGGGCCGGCATCGCTGAAAATAACAGCATGGGGTTGCCATTCCCTTACCAACCCGATGGTTTCAGACCAGTCGTAGTATTTTCGTTTATCCACTCTTCGCTCTTCATAAGCACCGCCATAATAGCCCCTGCCTCCATTCGCCCCATCAAACCACACCTCAAAAAGGTCTCCGTACTGTGTGAGCAATTCTGAGAGTTGAGCATGCATGTAGGTGAGGTATTCCGGTTTTCCGTAGTCCGGATGGTTGCAATCCCAGGGGGAATAGTAGATGCCCATTTTGATGCCGAATTCCCGGCAGGCATCTGCCAACTCCCGGATCACATCTCCATTACCCTCTTTCCAGGGGGAGTTTTTGACGGAGTGCTCCGTATAAGCGGAGGGCCAAAGACAAAAGCCGTCATGATGCTTAGCCGTGATGATGATACCCTTCATACCGGCATCTCTGACGATTCGCGCCCATTGACGTGTATCCAATTCTGTAGGATTAAATAATGCCGGCTCTTCATCGCCCATACCCCATTCCCTGCCCGTAAAAGTATTTATACTAAAATGAATGAAAGCGTAGTATTCCATTTCATGCCAGGCCAATTGCCTTTCTGAAGGAATTGGAAACACCGGTACAGGCGGATCCACTTTACCTTTGTCACAGGAAATGAGGAAAAAAAGAATGAGAAGCAAGGGAAAGGATTTGGATTTCATGGAGTATGGGTTGCAAAATATTTACAAACATGGGTGTATTAAGTCTGACTTTAATCCGTGGGTAGATTGCGAATAGATTTCATTTTCAAAGTTAAATTTAAAAAAGTAGCCGTCAATAATGATACATATTTATGAAATGCAGCACTAATATTATTTGTAGCTTATAAAATACCGTTACACTTTTAATGTAATTGCATTCTCAATAGCATAAAACAGGCTATCATCTCCAAAGAGGATTTTGAATTCCAGGAAAAGACATAAAATATTCAGGTACATGGAATAATTGAAAAGAATAGAATTCAAGACCATTGATTATATTTACCTGCATAGTAAATAATGAATTCTTTACCATCGGGATAATGCAGAAATACGCTCTTCATAAAAACTTGTCCCGGAAAGAAATGTGAATGTACCATGCGAGCCATCCTAATATCACTTTTTTTCGCCGCACTTATATTAACCACATGTAATCCTGACAAAAAAAAGGGAAACCCTCATTCCGGCATCACAATTCATTCGACCATCATCAAAGACAAATTAGCCCTCAGCATTGACTCCCATCTCTACACCAACCATTTAAAAAAAGCCCATTCCCTATATGAAAATCATGATCTTTCCTTGAAAGACAGTCTGGAAAAGGCCTACCTCAGCTACAAAATTAACAAAGCAGTATTTTACCATAACTACTTCTATCCATGCGACTCGCTTACATGGGTATATTACGACCATTTTCATCCCGTATTTCATGCTTTAAATGAATACTATGTACATCATGTTTTTCACGATGAAATGGAATTCAAGACCATGGTTCTGGACATGGTAGCCCAATTCCCCGATGACCGCATATTGAAAAGTGAAATGTACAGCGAAATAGGCCGATATTATTTTAACGAGGGTAACCGGCCCGACAGTGCTGATTTGTATTATACCCTATCATTGGAAAGTTTTCCTTCACCTGAATGGACACCCTTTTCAAACCAGATCTCGATCTGGAATCTGGCCTATCTTCAATTTACTATGCGCAATAACAGGAAAGCCTTGATCTTTGCAGGAAAAATGTTGGAAAACCTGCCGGAAAATTATCTTATCGACGATACTTGGAGGCTAATACAAAAGTCTTTAATTGGGTATTGCCATTACCGCCTGGATCAAAAAAGCGAAGGGGAAAAGGTTTTTGATGAAGCGTATATCCTGACAAAACAACTACCCTGTACGTTTGCACAACAGGAATGGTATAAGCTGTATGCCGCAGCCAATCTGTACCGGGGCAACAGAAGTCTTGTCGGTCATTACATTTCAGAGCTGGATTCCATTGTTACAATTCATGGGGATTTCTGCAATGCAAATAAAATAAAAGGCGAGTACAGTTACACTATGTCCATGGATTTGCCCGGAACTGAAAAGTTACTGGAAGAGGCTTTTTACTATATTTTGGATAATAAGCCTTACAATATTTTGCAGCTGTACACGGTCATGTATTTACTTCAAATGTGTTATACCCAAAATGAAAATTACGATGCCGCGTTAAATGTCGTCTACTCCCAGAATCTCCATCGTATTCCAGATGGTTTTTACACATTTGATCCCGATTCCATTACGGGTGTCCGTTTTATGAACAGGCGATATTATTACATCAGTTTGTCTTCCTATGCAGCTATTCTACTGAACAAATACAATAAGCACAAAAAATTATCCGATCTGCTACAAGCTGAAAAATTGATCCATCTTGCCGATAGTCTCGTAACCAGAGAAATAAAAACATTTGATGATGAAGTGTTGAGATCTGTTTATACGACCTCTATTCCTGTGTATCATACAGCAGCCAATATCGCTTATGAACTTTATAAAAACAAAGCAGAAGATCAATACCTCCTGGAGTATTTGTATTATGTAGAAAAAAATAAATCCAGAATTTTATACAGAGATATAGAGATCCTGCGACTAGACGATGAAGAGATAAAAGAATACAACAAAAAGGAAAAAGCCATTCGGCAAAACATAGAATATTTCAGTCACAAAAATCAACCGGACAGTATTCTGTCAGAGACAAAAAAACTGGATCAGCTTTTTTACAGATACCGAGATGGAGTAAGGAGTGATCCCCTGCAAAGTCAAAAGTATCGCATAACAGATATGGCGACCATCACCCAAAAGTTGGATCGGAATCAAATGTTTATAGACTTTAACAAGATGGATGATTTTGTTTACATACTCTACATATCACATGAAGATAGAGGCTTGATACGCCTTCCCTATAGTAAAGAATTGGAGGATCACATCTTTTTGGTTATTTCTGTCAAAAACCAGAATAATGTGAGAACACCTACTGAATACAATACATCGGCCTATTTTCTCTATGATTATTTCCTCAAGCCCATAATTGGAGATATAAGGAATATCCTCTATTCAACTAACCACCCAATGTCGTTGACCAATCCGGAAACCTGGACAAGTATGCCCCATTCTGAGGCCGGTAG
This sequence comes from Saprospiraceae bacterium, assembly GCA_035327565.1. Lineage (GTDB taxonomy): Bacteria > Bacteroidota > Bacteroidia > Chitinophagales > Saprospiraceae > JABDLO01. Next base: position 12,902 of record DAOLDB010000063.1, on the reverse strand, counting down.
TTTTGCAGACCTATCATTCCTTATTCACGACTTCTGCTTTGAAAGAACGGAGTCCTTTTATATGCATGAAAAAATTGAATTCTCCGCCATCATGCAGGTTACAGCATTCCTGCACTCCGACAGGAAAACTCTAAGATCTAAAAATGACGCACGGCTCAGAGAGCAACCGGGTAATGTGATCGAACTTGAGATTCTCGAAAAGTTATTTCCTTCAATAAAAGTGTACAGCGGAGCCGCATGTACTAAAAATCAATTCCTTCAAACCATTCAAAACAGAAGTGAAATTTTACACATATCGGTTCACGGTTACAGCAACACCATTGACAGAAAGGATAATTACTTTCTTTTCAGGAATAAAAGAAACAGCTCTGATACACTCTTTGGATATGAGTTAATCTCTATGAGCAGTCTTCCTGAGTTGGTAGTACTGGCTGCCTGCGAATCCGGTAAAGGCAAATTTGAAGAAGGAGAAGGAGTGTATACCCTGGCGAGGTACTTTTTACAATCCGGAAGTAAAAGAGTGGTGCGTTCACTTTGGAATCTCGACGATACCTCCGGCAGTCTCCTCATGCGGAATTTTTATCAGCACATCAACCGTTCCGCATCGGTATCTGAGAGTTTGTATAACGCCAAAAAAGAATTACTTCGCAAATATCCCAATTTTGCCCATCCTTATTTCTGGGGGGGAATGATATGATATATTATAAAAAAACAACCCGAACCAACATTTTAATCCGGGCTGTTTGTTACTGGGGACGGTAACAATAAATTAATACATGTCTGGTTATGACCTTTCTAAATGAAGACCACATTCGGACAAACAATGTAATTGTGCCTGTCGCATCCTTTCAATACCGGTAAAATATCCTTTCTGGCAAGAGCTCAAAAATGATCCGAAAGTACAATCGAAATAACGTAAGATCCTGAGCTTCCAATGTAACTCCTGAATGTTGTAATGGAAAACACCGCAAATCAATTCTGTCCATGTAGGGTTTTGAGACCAGACATGAACTGTAGATTTAAGTATAAAGCACATTGATAACATAATTATACTTTTTTTGCAAGTGCATCAATCAGCAAGCAAGTCAATTGATTCCTTCTTCCTTTCATTACATTGATCAGCGTAATCAAAGAACCTCTTAATACTCTTAATGCAAGAAATAACCGGAGGTAACCTTTGTTTTTTGATTTTTTTTAAAAAAAATATTTCGGACTTTAGTATTCAATGAATCAAAGGTAAATGTGTTTTTATTTAAGTTGTTGAATTTCAGTGACTATATAATAAATTTCTATATGATTTTCTCATTTATAAAAATTTTCATTTTTGAAAATTTCTTATTGAAAGAGTTACCATTTGGCTTTTTTTTGCATTAAACTTTAAATATCAGGATTGCATAGCAACCAAAAAGATATCGAAAGAATAGAAGCCTATATAGCCGGAACGCTTGATAGCAAAATGCGTTCTGCTATTGAAATCCGGCTTGAAATCGAAGTCTTGCTTAATATGGATTATCACTTTTTACTTTCTATCAGGAAAGGAATAAAGTGGAGTGCTTTGAATAGAAAATTGTATCAATTAAAGGAGGTTGAATCTGAAATAAAAATATCGGGTAAATTCGAATAAAAGCAATCATGTGCCTTTGTTATTATCATTGAAGCTTTAGCGACATGGTGTATCCTATTAAATTTTATTCTGGTAGGTAAAAAACAAAAACATCAATCTAATTCATTCATCCTGTTGAAAATAAGATCATTTCATCATTATATTATGCAATTTGTAGTTTGTAATGTTGATTTCGATAGGGATGATCCAAGTACATTGGCCTATAGTTAATACCAGGTACATAATCTTTCTCATTCCATTCCGATTTTAAGTGCACTGTAGTAAGAGCAAAAAGATGCTTTGTCATTGTAAAATATTGCAGTCCCTGAATGAGCAATGGGCAACACAATGCGGTGTTGCAGCATCTTCCATTCCACTACTTTGTAAGGATATCCCGTCAGTGATCTTCACCGTTATTTTCAGTAATTGTTTGTTTATTTTCATTGATTTTGAAGAGAATGAATCAAAATTAACAAATGAATTGAAAATTTAAACGAAAAATTTAGTTATAAACGAAAAATTTAGTTATATTTGTTCATTCATTAAATTGAACCTATGAAACAGTTCATACAATATGGTTTGTTTTTGTGTATTGCTGGGGGATTATTTCCTTTCGTAGTGAATGCACAGATCACCGTTAACGAGTCAAAGGTACAGGCAAATATTTGGATGCAGGAGCAGGAGTACTTGAAAGCACTTCATTTTTACGAAAATTGCTTTGAATCGGATGTAGACAATTTTCATTGCATGGAACAAGCAGGCATAGCGGCATACCGTTTAGGTATTTTGCATAAAGCCCGCAATTATTTTCATCGCATAGAAAACGAAGAATTGTATTTCAAAAGTGCCTATATCCATCTTTCCAATATTTATGAAATCGAAGAAAACATACCCAAAGCAATCAATTATAATCGGATGCTGAAGGATTCATTTCCTGAAAACCCACTGTATTGCAGAAAATTAGGCCAATTATATATGAAAGCTCGTTTACCTGTAGAAGCAATGAATTACTATCAGGAAGCCATACGGATCAATAGTATGGATATCGTTTCTTTAGGGGCACTGGCAGATTTATGGACTCAATCCGGACAATTCCGGTGGGCAGACAGTCTCATTAGGATTGGTTTATCCATTGACGAAGAAAATATTGCTTTCCATCAGTTGAATGCTAAAAATTATTATAAACAACGAATGTATGACAGTACTGTATTAGTACTTGACAGAATCATAGGTAAGGTAGATTTTACTAATTACTACAATAAGTTGATGGGGTTTTCATTACTCCAGATTGATTCAGTTGACCGGTCAATAATTTTTTTAGAGCGATCATTAGTCAATGAAGGAGACCCGGAATATGCTCATTACTATTTAGGTCTTGCTTATGAAAAGAAAGATGATATGGTGGCAGCGATTCATCATTTGAATAAAGCAGTTGAAGCAGGCACATCCAATAATTTAGCTTTATATTTCAAAAATCTTGGCCGTATCCATTCTGATATATCCCATTGGAAGGAAGCGATCCAAGCATATGAATGGAGTTATAGGTATATAGCTGAACCCATTTTGTTGTATTTTATGGCTGAAGCAGCTTCTAAATACTACAAAGACAATAATATTGCCATCCGGTATTATGAACGCTATTTACGTTCAAGTGACAACAGAGAGGATATAAAAATATATAGTCGCGAGAAAATAAGGTTCTTGAAAGAAATGCAACACCTTACAGTGAGAAAATAATTCAGTTGAAGCAATTAGATTTTTTAATAATAAACAATAAATATGATAAAACTAACGAGAGCAGAGGAGGAGATTATGCAAATGATTTGGGATCATGGAGAAGTGACCGTGACTCAACTGATTGAGAATATGGACCCAAAACCACCTCATTCTTCAATATCTTCTATAGTACGTTTACTTGAGAAGAAAGGATTTGTTGGACATAAGGGATATGGCAGGGCCTATTTGTATTATCCATTGGTGGACAAGAAGGATTACTTTAAGTTTTCATTCAGACGATTGGTATCAATGTATTTTGAAGGATCAATGAATGAATTGGTATCCTTTCTTGTAAAAGAGAATGATTTGAAATTGTCGGAGCTTGAGGAGATTAAAAAACAATTGGACGAAAAGGAACAATGATACAGTATTTTATCCATGTAAGCCTGTGTTGGTTAGTATTCTACGGAATTTACTACACATTTCTCCGGAAAGAGACATTTTTTTGGATCAACAGAACTTATTTGTTGTCTACACTCTTTTTGGGTATACTTATTCCTGTTTTGGGACCGGTTGTCAAGGAATGGTTTTTTTCAGGATCTCAAAGTGAAGTGGGTATATTTTACATTCTCTCTGACTCTTCAAGATACTGGACGGAATGGGTGGCTGAGCAACCTGTTTCCTCGGAAATCCCACCCACCCCATGGTGGAAACAAATATTATTATTTTTATATATAGCCGGGGTATTTACTACGGGATTAAAATTTATTCATGGATTGTTAAGAATTCGATCTCTTTATACCGGAGGAAATAAGACAGCTAAAGGAAATTATATTTTGGTGGAAACGAAGCATTTTCATCTTCCTTTTTCATTTTTTCACTGGGTTTTTATAAGTCAGAAATTACCCTTGAGAAAGGAATTGGAAACCATTATTCACCATGAACTCACTCACGTCAGAAACCTGCATTCATTAGATGTTTTGGTAGTTGAGTTGATACATGTTATTTTTTGGTTTCATCCATTAATGCCATTTTACAAAAAAGCCATCAAAGAAGCCCATGAATATCATGCAGATGCATCGGTGCTTCGAATCAATAATAAAAAGAATTACGGCCAAATTCTGCTGGGGCAATCGACATCCGGACTTGAGATTGCCCTGGCTAATCATTTCTTCAATTCTCAAATTAAAAATCGTATTACCATGATGTACAAAAGACCTTCAGGAAGGCGCGCTTTGGTAAAATACCTGGTGGCTGTTCCGGCCTTTATTTTGGCCATCTTACTTTTTTCGAATCACACTTTACTTACAGGTGAACTGGAAAGTCTTGATATAAATTTGACTCAGGATACTTTGCCGAAGAACAAGGAAAGTAGTATTTCAGAGAATGTCTATATGACTCATTTATTTTCTGAGCAGGGTGAAATTTTTACCCAGGTTCAAAGAATGCCAAGGTTTCCAGGGTGTGAAGATATAAATGGCACAGATCAGGAGAAAGATGCATGCTCTAAAGAAAAGCTTATGGAGTATATGTACTCTGAGCTAAAATATCCACTGGATGATAAAGAAGCTGGAATTGAAGGGATCGTTGTCATTCAGTTTGTCATAGACGAATTTGGAAGAATTTCCGGTTCAAAGGTAGTGCGCAATCCAGGAGGTGGGCTGGGAAGCGAGGCTGAAAGAATTGTAATGAATATGAATAATCTGAAAGATCGCTGGATACCTGGTATGCAGGAAAATGTACCGGTTAAAGTGATGTATACATTACCTGTAAGATTTTCAATCAACGAATCAAAAATGGGAGTCTTTAATCCTGTTCCACCTGCTCCCGAATCACCAGGTTCTCCCCCTGTTCCTGCTTCTTTTCCACCACCACCACCTCCTCCTCCCCCAATTTCCGGGGAAGAAATTTATGTAACTGCTGAGAAAATGCCACGTTTTCCAGGATGTGAAGATGACTGGCTTGCCGACAGCGAAAAAAATGAGTGTGCTAAGCAAAAATTTTTAAAATATGTTTACAGTAACCTTAAATATCCTGCACATGCCCGGGAAAAAGGTATCGAAGGGATGGTTATCATTGAGTTTATTGTTGAAAAAGATGGAAGCATCTCACAGTCCAGAATTGTAAGGGATATTGGGGCCAATTGCGGTGATGCTGCATTGGAAGTAGTTAATTCCATGAATAGTATGGATCAAAAATGGATCCCTGGCAGGCAACGTAATCGATTAGTTAGAGTAATGTATACCTTGCCGGTAAGGTTTCAACTTCAAAAGGAAACCACAGAGGTCGATGCCAAAAAGAAACAAGAAATAACTGAAATACAGGAAGTTTTAAATTTTATTTCCACGGCATCTGATTCTTCTTCACCGTCTGAAATAATTATAAACGTTTCTGGAGAATTAGAGAAAACCAAAGGTGAATTCCCATTATTTGTTGTAAATGGAGCAGTGATAATCCGTTCTGGAGGAGAGGGATTGAATAAAATCAATCCTGGAGATATTGAGAAAATCAATGTTATGAAGGGAGAAAAAGCCATTGAAAAATACGGTTATCAGGCATTGCATGGAGTCATTGAAGTTACTTTGAAAAAGGGAGTCAAATATTATCCTGAAGAGAACCAGCAAAATATAATTGATGGAGGAGAGAAAGGAATGGAAATAGACTGGAGCCATAGAGAAACGCTTCAGGAAATGGTATATAAAGTCTATCCAAATCCTGCCCGTGAAAGTTTTACACTGGAGTTTGTTGCTGAAAAAAGCCCTGTAGAAATATACATATATTCTATGCAAGGAAAACTTTTGCATAAAGAAAGTCATCCTGATTTCAACGGAAGATTAGCCACGACCATCCAATATGTAAATTTTGCAAATACACAAGCTATAGTAGCTATCAGTCATATGGGCAAAATACATCATAAGCGGATCATATTCGCTCATTGAAGAACATAGAATATACCATATTCAGGATTGGTATTGAATGTTTCCGGATGTACAATCAATCGTCGGTATAGAGAAGGGGATGAGTGAATTTTGATGACATCGTGATTTTACCTAGTGTTTGTGTATTTTGATGTGGAAGAATAATTATGTCACCCCTTCGGGATTGTAGTGAATGCAACACCGAAGGGGTTATAGTGAGTTCATGCATATGGAGTTAAAGTCATGTCATCCCTTTGGGATTGAACGTAAAAAGGCCAGAAATTCTTTTGGAGTTACGTATTAGAAGCAAGAAATAAGCACGGAGAGGTTGAATAATAGCATGCCCATATCTATGTGCCACATTCCATCTTACCATTAAATAATAATACCATCTCATTATTTTTTCCCGTAAATTTGTACAGATCAACTATCTTTAAGTTCCATGGTAAATATGCATAATCAATTCAGTTAAAATACGAATACCCAACCATCGAATGACCATAACCAATGTATAGTCCGGAACAACAAAAAACATTTTTTGATCTATCCAAGGCACTTCTTGAAAAGGAAGTAACAGAGGATGATATCATTAAGCTTCGCGATGTCATTTCTTTTCACGAATGGAAGTATTACATTGAAAATAATCCGGTGATTGCCGATTATGAATTTGACCTTCTTTTTAAAAAATTACAACAACTGGAAAAGGTCAATCCTCTTCTCATCACGCCTGATTCCCCAACTCAACGGGTCTCCAACGATCTTACCGAAGAGTTTCATTCTGTGGAGCATCTCATTCCCATGCTTTCTCTTGACAATTCTTACAGCGCTGAAGATTTGCTGGAGTTCGACAAACAGGTGAAAAAGTTATGCCGCCTGGAGCCCTCCTCAACCGTAGAGTACACTGTAGAGCCTAAATATGACGGTGGCAGCATTGCTATAGTTTATGAGAAGGATATACTGGTACGGGCAGCTACGCGAGGGAATGGGTTCATGGGAGAGGATATGACCCCGAATGCAAGAGTGATCCAATCCATTCCTTTGCGTGCTCCATTTACATCATTAGGTATACATACAGCTGAATTGCGCGGGGAGGCCCTCATCGCAAAAGAAGTATTTAAAACAGTCAATGAGCAGAGAGAAAAGGAAGGGTTATCCTTATTTGCTAATCCGCGGAATGCTGCTACAGGAGGTCTTCGAACCAAAGATCCTTCAGAAACCCGCAAAAGAGGTCTTGAAGCATTCATTTTTCAATTCGGATATGCCGTTGATGTAATTGGAAATGATTTGATCCCAACCCTCGGCAATCATCATACCAGTATTTTGAAATTAGGTGATCTTGGTTTTAAGATACCCAGGGAAGAAATAGCTTTGTGTAAGGGCATCAATGAAGCCATCCAATTTTGTAAATATTGGGAAGAAAAAAGAGAAACTTTCCCCTATGAAATCGATGGAATGGTGGTGAAAGTTAATGATTACCTATTACAGGCTCAATGTGGCAGCACAGCTCATCATCCACGCTGGGCCATCGCTTACAAATTTAAAGCAAAACAAGCGACCACAAAACTCATCGCTATCGAATATCAGGTGGGAAAGATAGGTTCTATAACACCGGTAGCTAAATTACAACCTGTTTCATTGGCAGGTGTGACCGTATCCTCTGTATCTCTACACAATGAAGAATTTATTCGTTCCAGAGATCTTCGTATCGGAGATACCGTCATCGTGGAAAGAGCTGGGGATGTCATACCCTACATCGTAAAACCACTGGAAGAACTCCGCGATGGAAGTGAAGTGGAAGTTGAATTTCCCAGAATATGTCCGGTGAATCATACCGGAGATGAAGTGCCATTAATTCAAATGGAAGGCGAGGCAGCATGGCGATGTGTAGATTGCCGGTGTGGAGCTCAGGATCTCCAAAAAATGATTTTTCATGTGAGCAAAGATGCAATGGATATTGATGGATTTGGAAAGTCCTATGTGGAACGGTTTTATGAATTGGGCTGGTTGAAGGACATCAGCGATATTTATCATCTCGATTATAAAGCCATTGAACAATTGGAAGGTTTTGGCGTAAAATCGGCCGAAAACCTGGCCAATGCCATTGAAAAAGCCAAAAAGAACCCCATCACCCGGCTGCTCCACAGTTTGAGTATCCATCACATGGGGAAGAAGGCATCGCGGTTGATTGCAGAACAAATAGATCACGTAATGGAGCTGACCTATTGGACGGAAGAACAACTGATAGCCATCAAGGATATTGGCCCTGTGGTAGCCAGAAATGTTGTTAATTATTTTTCCCAAAAAAGAAACATCAGTATGCTTCAAAGAATGGAGGAGAGAGGAGTGAATCTATCAAGGACTATGGAAGATCTTCCAACAAAAGTATCCGCAGAAGCTCCATTAGCAGGCAAGACCATACTTTTTACAGGTAGTTTACAGAAATTGGGCAGGAAAGAAGCTCAGGAAGAAGCGGAGAAATTGGGAGCAAAAAACATATCCGCTGTGTCCGGTAACCTCAACATCCTTGTTGTAGGGGAAAATGCCGGTTCGAAATTAACCAAGGCTCAGCAATTAGGTACTGTAGAAATCTGGTCAGAAGATGATTTTATATCTCTTATAAATGGTTCGCTATAATCTATGTCATACGAAACCAACAGGTCCTAACCGGCCAAAATTATATCTGCTTTTTGCAGCAATCCTATTATTGTCATGTAAAAACCCTTCGGATCAACTGCAGGATTCCTTTATTGAAGCAGAGAAATCGAACACATTTGAGGAAAAGGTTAATGTGATGGAGGAGTTTGTTGAAGATTATAATCCTTCGGATTGGAGAAAGGTAGACCCTGCTACCAGTGGTATAATATTGGATATCAGATATGCAGGAATCAATAATTTTACGGGGCAAGTCATTTATCCATGTGCTGCATGTTATCTACGCCCTATCCTGGCAAATAAACTACTGGAGATCAATATCAAGCTTTACAATGATCTACGCTGGAAATTAAAGGTTTTTGATTGCTACAGACCGGCTTCTGCTCAACAAAAACTTTGGGACATTGTCCCCAATCCCAACTATGTGACCCCACCTGAAAAGGGATCTATGCACAACCGAGGTATGGCTGTCGATTTGACACTCGTCGATGAATGGGGAACAGAACGTAATATGGGCACTCATTTTGATTACTTTGGAATGGAATCCCATACCGGATATTTAGGACTTTCAGATGAGATTTTGGGAAACAGACGGGTTTTGCAACATTACATGATGGAAGGAGGGTTTCTGCCCATTCGTACTGAATGGTGGCATTTTTATTATGGAGGTGAACTATATCCCATTTCTGATTGGAAATGGCCCTGTTGGGAAAACGATTAATTATCCATCTTGATCAAAATATTCCTGAACAATTGATTTCCATCTCTCAAAAGAATCAAGTATGTCCCTGCAGGCCAGGTTGAAACAGCCACTTCAAGTTGGAATTATAAGCTTCCGAACCTTAACTATATAAAAGTCAACAGTAATACGTATTCCATCAGATAGAGGTAAAAACTCCTCCCTTTCATTAAAACCATACCGACAATAATGTTTTCATAATAAAAACCCAATGGGTGCACCTCCACCAGATACATTGTAAAAATTTCCAATATTGGGAAACAAAGTAACCAGGTCGGAAGGCGCTACACCAAACCACAAAGCCAGCTCAGCATAATATTCATCTACTGAAATCTGTGGAATAAGTGTACCACTTCCCAACTCTATCGGATTGCCCAACGCAAGGGACGGATACTCGCCGTACACTCTTCTTCCCTGGACAGCACCACCCATCACGAAAACATTTCCTCCCCAGGCATGATCAGTGCCATTACCATTCGAGGTCAATGTCCTTCCAAATTCCGTCATCATAAAAGTCGTTACCTTATCCGAAATATTTAATTCCTCCATGGAATTCATGAATTCATAACAGGCATCGTCAACCACCGAAAGCATTGCTGCCTGGTTAACAAGTAACTCATCATGATGATCCCAACCCCCATATTCAATAAAAAAAATCTGTCTGCTCATGCCTAATGTCTGGCGGGCAGCTATGGTCCGGGCAACCATTTGAAGACTTTGTGATAACCGGCTGCCACTGAATATAGTAGTTAAAGTCTCATTTTCAATGGCCTGATTAAACACCTCTGCACCTTGTTTGGCTTTCTTTATAATGTCAATGTAAGTTTTCTTAAAAGCATCGACATGGTACTGATCCAGCAAATTATCAATTGCCTGAGTGCGCATATTAGCCGTTTGCCAGTTACCTTCGTTATAGCCTATAATCATAGGTGAACCATAATTCGGATCCACGGTATATTCGATGGTTTCATTGCCTGTCTGGAATACATTAGTCCCTGACATAGAAATATTCATGGAGATGGCATCCCCGGCATTGACATTGGCAGCCGTAAATATATCAGCTAATTTTCCACCCCAACCCTGAGCTACCCGATCATGAGGAACAGCTGTTTGCCAATGCATGATCTGATCGGCATGAGAATACAATCCTAAAGGAAGCTGGGCAGTACCATTGAAATAGGACTGTTTTGTTATCCCATTGACCATTGAGCCCGCATTGCAAATAAATGCCAGTTTTTCAGCTTGAAAAAGACTTTGAATATGGGGCATATTCGGATGAACACCAAGAGTTTTTTGCATTGCATTGAGTGGAGTAATGGGCAGAATCTGCGAATTAGGAATGGCCAGGTTCGAACGCGTAACCTGGTATTCATTCCATTCAGCGGTCCCGCGGGGTATAAGCATATTGTATGTATCAGCCCCCCCGGTAAGAAACACACACACCAACGCTTTATAATCATCCGGTGGAGCATACAGATTATTTAAAATGGATGCAGCATTCAATGACTTTAGATTCACCAGTGTGGAATATAGAGTCGAATAACCTACTCCTGCACATGCAGTCTGGTACATAAACTTCCGTCGCGATAAATGTTTATTCATAGAATTTTAAGGTTCATGTTACGATATTATTCATTCTATTTCATGGTATTGAAGTCCGGACTGATAAGCAGCAGATATAGTCCCAGTCTGGTTCTTTCCCAATTGTAATTTCCCCAGGTGATTCCTTCTAAAGCTTGCCGGATGATGACACGGGTTTCATCGGTGAGTTGGCCATGGGTGTACAATCTGTCATATTCATTGATGAGATCATCAGGATACTCCGCCAGTGGTACATATTGACTAAAATCTACCTGTATAGGAATATCGATCTGGTCCCCTTCCCAACTCCACATCAGCGTATACCACATGATCCATTGATTGACTTTGTTGATATAATTAATTGAGGTGGAAGTATTGTGGATTTTAAATTCAGGGGCTACATTCCCTTCAGATGATATTGTACCCGTTGGTTGATGTTCGGGAAGATAGAAATTAAAAACAGAAGGGGATGCCAGAGGGTGTTGCTTCAGCTCATCTACACTATCAAACCCATTATTCCAAAATCTTCCATAAGGCGAGTCCTTCGGTACCATTCGGGCTACTTGTGTATATCGCATAATGGGCTCTTTAAGACGGCTCGAGGTTTCTTCACTGATGTATTCATCCTCCCTGGCTTCCTCATCCAAAAGAATGGCTCTAATTACATTTTTCATATCTCCTCTCACCCCGCCATTGGCCCCATTAAATGCCTGAGCCACCCTCTGCACATAGGCAGGGGATGGATTGGACTTTACCAGGCGTTGTATGAGACGATAAGCTATGAAAGGACCTACATTTTCATGATTAAACAAATTGTCAATGGCATCACTAATATCCTGCAATCCGGTTTGACCTCCTGGAATTGTGTATCCATTGAGCAGATGCTTTTCACCTGGTTCATGATAATTTTCATACATAGCTAAGGGTACCCGAGGATCAATACCCCAAATATGCAGACCGAAATAAGGTTGATTAGTCCACGTGACATTACTGTTTATGGCTCCGGCACCAAGTCCCGTAAAAACTTTCGCGAAGTTACTCACAGTCTCATTGTCATAGGTGGGAATGGGTTGCCCATTGTTAAGTTTTCGGGTCCCGTCTGTATTCAATTCAAAAAGTCCGATTGTAAACAATTGCATAATTTCACGGGCATAGTTTTCGTCAGGGCGTTGGTTTACCTCCGGATTCGATTTGGGGTTATTCAGGTGGCTCAGATAAAAAGCCATTGCTGCATGACGAGTGATATCATACAACAAATCACGGTAATTACCGAATGAATGCCTGATCAGTACATCGTAATAATCACATAGAAAATAGGCATAATCGCGTAGATCTGAAAACATGGATACAACCAGGATCTGACTGAGGGCATATGCTACTTTCTGCTGCAACAGATCTTCATTGGTCAGATTCACTTGCCACCAGGCATAGTTAAAATCCAATGCCCATGGTCCAAAAAGATCCTCTGGATTTTGTCCAATAGATGCCCGAGCTTGCTTCCTTTCTTCCCATATGCTTTCCATGGCAGGGGTTATATAACTGGTGGGAAGCTCAAATTGCGTTTCTATCCAACTGGCAATACCGTTATTCATCACCTGGTCGATATGGTGTTTTTCGTAGCCAATAGTCGCTTGCGATAAAAATCGGGATGCTTTGAAATAAGGAACATCCATTCCCCTGCCATTGATGGTTG
>DAOLDB010000062.1:0-20386 GCA_035327565.1 Saprospiraceae bacterium | reverse complement strand
CCAGTATTTCGGCCAGCTACAGTCACATAGTTGTCAAAAGTCATCTTTTCTATGACGGGCTCGTGTTTAACGATCATTGCCTGACTGCCTTCAGGCTTTTCGCGATCGAAATATATTGAATATTCGTTTTCATGAATATTAAGTCCGTATACTCCTCCTCCATAATAGTTGCCCACATCATTCCAGGCCCACGAGGGGTGGGCGGCTTCTTCATCAAATGGCCCGTTATAAATCAGTATATTTCCATCAATACATTGTATGCCTTGCTTTTTTACCATTTCAACAATTTCATCCAGGAGCCGGTCTAAATTGCGGCCTACTTCTTCTCTGGGGGAACCCAGGGTTGGGTCGCCGGATCCCCTGATGATTAAATCTCCGGTCAGTGAACCGTCCTGAGCAATACTCCCATTATGGTATATTGTAGTAGCATATTTAAAATTCCAACCTTTAATATCGAGCAGGGTCCATGAAGTAATTAGTTTCAAGGCGGATGCCGGCGTCATTTTTCTCCCTGGATCTTTAGAGAAGAGTACTTCTCCCTGATCATTTATGACGTGGATGCCTGCCTCTGCTTTTCCCCATAGGCCTGATTCCAATATGTCTTGCATCCTGTGTTTTAGTGTATTCTGGCTCTGGAGGCCTGCACCGATGGAAATCAACAACAATCCGGTATTAATCCATTTTTTCATAATCATAAGCTATATGAAATAATGCATCTCCCTGAGTTACCACTGATGCGTTGTTGTGGCCAATGATGATGCCATTTCTTTTTGCTAAAACGGTTACAGATTTGATTCCGTTAGGATCGTTGATCATTCCTATGGGTTCTTTTTTTTCAATGCTTTGACCAGAAGACTTTGTCCATATGAATATACCTGAATGAGGAGCGCGAATCCAGGAAGTTTTAAGGATGTGATATCTTGGAGACTGCACTTCAGGGAGCCAGATATCCGTCATTTCCATTGCATTCATTACGCGTAATATTCCTTCCTTTGCTTTCTGAATGGAATACCCATCCAATCGCACAGATTCTCCCCCTTCATAAACAATTGCCGGAATTTCAATATCCTTACAAGCCTTTCTGAAAGAATTGGAAATCACTTTATTTTGAATAGTAAAAGGTGCCTGAAACGCCATAGCCAGTTGTTCACTGTGGAGGTGCTGCTTTCCATAACGTGTTTGAGGATAGTTGTAGCGGCTTGCACCCCCGGTGTGTAAATCAATGGCCAGATCTACCGAGGGAAGAATTTTTCTTGTTAGCAGACTGGCAACCCTGGATGCCAAAGACCCGCTGGAAGTGCCCGGAAAACTTCGATTCACGTCTTTGCCATCAGGTACCTCTCTTGAAAAATTAATAAACCCAAAAATATTCAGAAGTGGTATAACAATAACATTACCCTTCAGAAGGCCATTAAAGTCTCCTTCTTCTGTCATTGCTCTCAGCGTCTCGATACCATTGACTTCATCCCCATGCACTCCGGCCAATAAGAGTAGGGTAGGGCCGGGTACTTCACTGCGGTACACATGGGTTACGATCGAAATCTGATTTCCGGAGGGAAGTTTGCCTACTAAAATTTTGAATTCGGAACGCTCACCGGGAAGTATGGTATTGGAGTTAATTTCCAGAGCTTTGTAAAAATTCTCATATTTCTTTGTCAACCAATACTTCATCACCTTCGTTTTTTATCTTCTATGAATTGGATAATTCGTCCGGCTATATCCTTGCCTGTGATGCTTTCGATTCCTTCTAAGCCCGGAGAGGCATTTACTTCCAGGATCAACGGACCCCGGCGGGATTGGAGCAGATCTACGCCGGCTATTTTCAAGCCGAGGATATTGACAGCCCGAATGGCCACTTTCATTTCTACATCTGAGAGACGGTAAGGCATGGCACTGGCACCTCTATGCAGATTGGATCTGAATTCACCCGGTGCTGCATGGCGTTTCATAGCTCCTGCAATTTTTCCATCTACAATAAATGCCCTGACATCAGAGCCCTGGGATTCTCCGATATATTCCTGGATCATCACCTTCTGTCGTGCGCTATAGAATGCTTCCAATATTGATTCTGCATTGGAGCGGTTTTCAGCTAAAATAACTCCCAATCCGTGTGTACCATTCAATAACTTGATAATCACAGGGTATCTTTCTATTTGATCCACCACGGAAGCGATGGAATCATAATTGTCTGAAACGATGGTTTTTGGCACTCCTAATCCATTTGCTGACAAAATCTGGAGACAACTTAGTTTGTCACGGGCATTTAATAAGGGTTGTGATCCGAGTGTAGAAAATACTCCCATACTTTCAAACTGGCGGATGATAGCAGCTCCGTGAAATGTAGCGGTATAGCCGATCCGTGGAATTATGGCATCTGCATTTTCTATTTTTTTACCCAGATACATGATATGCGGGTTGCCGGTTTCGATGTATACATCGCAATGCATGTGGTCAATCACTGAAATCTGATGATTTCTTCTATAGGCGGCTTTGTACAGGCTTTCTGTACTATACAGGGAAGGGTTTCTTGAAAGGATGATAATCTTCATTTTGTATTATACTAATAGTCGATGCAGGCCTAAAATAAAGATATTTCTAACAAGTGAATACAAGTCTTTATAAACTTTCTATCTTGGATGAAAATCCAATGGAAAACGAATCAGTTTTGAAGGAACCAATTGAAAAAAATAATCACAAAGTGATCAATGCCTGGGCTTTCTTTGACTGGGCCAATTCTGCCTATGCACTGGTGATCTCAACAGCTATATTTCCTATTTATTTTATACAGTTTACTCCCGATTGGGTGAGCATTGGAGGCAGAAATATTTCCAACAGTGCCTTATATTCCTATGCGGTTTCAGCCTCCTATCTGATCATAGCATTTATTTCACCGTTGTTGTCGGGTATTGCAGATTATGGAGGAAAGAGGAAGTTTTTCTTGCGCATGTTTACTCTTGTGGGTTCCATAGCATGTATAACCTTGTATTTTTTCAAAGGAGAACCTCAGCTTTGGCTGGGTACTTCAGCATTTATTCTGGCGACCATTGGCTTTGCCGGAGGTATTGTTTTTTATGATGCTTACCTACCCCTTATTGTAACGGAAGACCGATATGACAAAGTGAGTGCAAAAGGATTCTCTTATGGATATATTGGCAGTGTGATACTTTTGATAGGAATCCTGGTAATGATACAGCAACCCCAGTGGTTTGGAATCCAGGATGCTCAACTTCCTGCGAGGATAGGATTTGTAATGGTAGGGCTTTGGTGGATCGGATTTGCTCAAATTTCTTTCAAATATCTTCCCAAAGATTCACCCGTAAAAATGGGTTTAAGGATGATGAGTAAAGGGTACAATGAGGTAAAAGGGGTATTCATTCAATTAAAATCTCAACCCTGGCTGCAACGATTTCTATTGGCTTTCTTTTTTTATTCTGCCGGCGTTCAAACGATTTTGTACCTGGCCACGGTATTTGCTGAGAAAGAATTGTCTTTTGTTGCATCCGAATTGATCATTTTGGTCTTGATTCTTCAACTGGTGGCTATTGGAGGCGCTTATTTTTTTGCATGGGTATCCTCTAAGACTTCCAATAAATCCTCTTTGTCGATCATGTTGATTATTTGGATTTTTATATGTGCCGGAGCTTATTTTACCACCGGTAAATTATTTTTTTATGTGTTGGCGGCAATGGTAGGAATGGTCATGGGAGGAATACAGTCCCTTTCCCGCTCTTCGTATAGTAAAATGCTTAAAGACAAGAATAAGGATACAACATCTTATTTCAGCTTTTATGATGTATTGTATAAAGTTGCTATTGTCGTAGGTACCTTTTCATTTGGTTTTGTCGACAATCTGACCGGCAATATGAGGTACTCCGTTTTGGTGTTGGCCGCATTTTTTATCATTGGACTCTTACTACTCAGGTCGGTAAAAGCGGTTGAAATCAGTTGATAATCTCCTAAAAATTGTCTGGACAGTCAAATCTGAATTAATTCTCAGATTCAAAACAACCTGCGTCCGGATTACTCACTTTTCTCAATGATCCATTGATATCCGTGGTAATATGGGAATAGGGTTGTGCAATCCCAAGGGCTTTGGAGTTTTCTGCTAATCTGTAATTGTGGTCTGGTCTGGATTCAAAGAGCCTGTCTGAGCTGCTGATAAAAACGCATTGATTACAATCTTTCAGGGAAGGATGTGTATTGGGTTCGTTGTGTTTGATGACACTATTAGCCCATTCCACCTGAAACATTTCCGGGTTTTGTCCTCTGTATGCATCATCAGTAAGGATTTCTTTTGCATCGTTACCATCCACTATCGTGTTGATGATACTTGCTTTGAGTGGAGCGGTAAAAATGGCTTCCTGGCATAATGGATCACTGCAAAGATAGTTGGTCAGAACAACTGCCTCTGATTGATTATTATAATTTACAAAAGAGCTGTACACAATCTCATAATTCCCTCCATACACCAATTGTGCACCGGCACCACCATTATTGTAAATAAGAGAATTATGTATTGAAATGTCGGAATTGACTCCAACGATACCGCTTCCTCCTGTGTTATAGATTTTACTTTTATCAATATGAACCTGTGCAGATGAATCGGCCCGGATTCCAACCAGGGAATTTCTGATTTCAGCATGGCGTATCGTATTGCCCCGGCTTCCTTCAAAAAATCGGATGCCTGTCCACTGCCCGGGAATCTGACTGAATTCTGGTTCTAACCGGTCCCCCTGAATTACAACCGGACGGTCAACACTTCCATTAATATGGATTTTTCCATTCTCTAAAAATCCGATCATGCCATCGTTGTATACTACATTTCCTTCACGTACTACTCCTCCATGAACAAAAATTCTGGCGCCTGCCGGAATGATCAGTTCACAACTGTCAATGATTAATATTCCATAAATAACATAGGGACGAGGGTCGTTCCATGTCAGACGATTGAGATTACAGCTCAGGAGATTAATTTTTCCTTTGGAGGACCGGGATGGGAAATAATTTGCATTTTGCCCCCACGCTTCTAAAATGATCTTCTTTGTATCTGTGCCGGTAAAAATTTCAATGGCTTCTTCAATAATAAATGGGCTCACTGAAAATGATTGATCCGGGTTGATGGTTACTTCTACAAAAATATAAATACTGTCTCTTGCTTGAATTACCACATCCTGAGCTGCTGTCAATGACTCACCATCTACATTCATTCTGAATATTTGACCTTCATCACTGAGCCGGATTTCTCTGATGGAAATGGCCCGGTTCTGGTGGTTGTAGACTTTTACAAAACGGGTTGCAGAACCAATAGATGTGAAAACAGTATCGAATCTTAAAGTGTCGGAAGAAAATGAAATTTCAATATCAGAGCCGGTATATACAGGATCTTTCTGACAGGATGCTATAAATAAAATCAACACCCCTGCTAATAGGTTTAGCCGAATGGATTTTGAATTGTTTTTACCCATTGGATACGGCATCATTTGGTTTATATGATCCATGATTTTCTTGAGCCGATATGTATTTTATATTTAAAAGCAATGTACATTTCTTCTTTCGATTACTCAATTGGGTTTGATCTCCAGAATATAGAAATGACATTCCTCAATTAAATAGTGTGTTAAACCTTCACAAAGAAATCTTTTTTTTAATATTACTGGTGCAATGGATAGAAAATCACACTCACTTTTCACGGTATTTTATCAAAATGATCATTACTTTTAAGAAGAAACCATTTAAATGTCCAAAACCCATCCTGTCATTGACGTCATCATTCCGGCTTTTAATGAAGAAAAGTCAATAGGAAAAGTATTGGAAGATATTCCGAAAGCATGGGTTCGTGAAGTGATAGTAAGTGACAATAACAGCAGAGACAATACTGCTTCAATAGCAAAAGCCAAAGGGGCGACCGTATTGTTTCAAAAGGAAAAAGGATACGGCAATGCCTGTCTGAAGGCCATTCAATATATAAGTTCAAAAACAAACCTTCCTGACATAGTGGTGTTTATTGACGGAGATTATTCTGATTATCCGGAAGAATTGCCTTTGTTGGTTCAACCAATTTTGGTTCATGATTGTGATTTGGTTATAGGCTCCAGAGCATTGGGGCAAATGGAAAAGGGGGCTATGTTACCACAGCAAATTTTTGGTAATTGGCTGGCAACCGGTTTAATTCGTTTACTCTATAACCATCACTTTACTGATTTGGGCCCTTTCCGGGCGATTCGATACGATGTTCTTATGGCCATGAATATGCAGGACAAAGATTTTGGTTGGACGGTTGAAATGCAGGTTCGGGCTGCGAAGATGAAATTGAAAACCACAGAAATACCCGTGAGATATCGCCGGAGAATTGGTCAATCAAAGGTGTCCGGTACATTAAGGGGAACTATATTAGCAGGGCATAAAATTTTATGGACTATTTTTAAACTGATCTGAAAAAATGATGTTTGTCGTTGGCACTTTTTTGTTTTGGTTTTATGTGATATTGCTGCTGGCCATCACCCTCTTCTGTATTACTCAGTTTTACTTGTTGATCCAATACCGATTTTATAAAAGAGCCAGGCAAAATGAAAGCATAGAGAATAAACATTCCATTACATTGGACTATGATTCACATCCTTTGATAACGGTGCAATTGCCTGTATATAATGAGCGATATGTCATTGCCCGGTTGATAGACAATATTGCACAATTGGATTATCCTAAAGATAAGTTGGAAATTCAGGTTATTGATGATTCTGATGATGTTACAAAAGATATTGCTGCTCAAAAAGTAGAGTTGTACAAGGCTCAAGGATTGAGAATTGATCACGTCAGAAGACCGTTAAGAAGTGGTTATAAAGCCGGGGCATTGCGTGATGCCCTTCCTTTTGCCAGGGGTGAGTTGATCGCTATATTTGATGCCGATTTTCTTCCTCGGGCTGATTTTTTAAAGAAAACGGTTATACTATTCAAAGACCCCAAAGTGGGGGTAGTTCAAACGAGGTGGGAGCATATCAATGAATCGTATTCTTTGCTGACGCGTTTGCAGGCATTTCAGCTGAATGTCCACTTCACTGTTGAACAAAAGGGTAGGGATTATGCTGAGTTTTGGCTTCAGTTTAATGGTACGGCAGGGGTTTGGAGAAAAGAAACCATAGTTGATGCCGGTGGTTGGGAAGCGGATACATTGACTGAAGACCTGGACCTGAGTTACCGGGCGCAATTAAAAGGCTGGAAGATCATTTTCAGAGAGGATATTGGTTCTCCTTCTGAGTTGCCTTCGGAAATGAATGGGTTAAAGTCACAGCAATTTCGATGGATGAAAGGTGGGGCAGAAACAGCCAGGAAACTTATACCTTTGGTGTTGAAGTCACGGGCTCATCCTTCTGTTAAATTTCACGCAATGATGCATTTATTATCAAGTTCAGTATATCTGTTTGTTTTTTTGTCAGGTGTGTTGAGCGTTCCTATGTTGATCCTTTTAAGTTCAGCCGTTTATATAAAGTCAATTTTTTCATTTTTTGGCATTTCACTTCTGTGTCTCATCATAGTATATATTTATGCCAATGTAGATCTGGCCGGAAAGGAAAGACCCTTGTACATGACCATTCTTAAGATGATATTTATTTTCCCGGTTTTTCTTTCTCTGTCCATGGGGTTGTCGTTGCATAATTCTATAGCGGTTGTAAAAGGCTATTTAGGGAAAAAGACTTCTTTTATTCGTACCCCAAAGTTCAATATTCAGAGTCTAACGGATCAGTTTATGAATAAAAAAGATTATTTGAAAAAACCGATGTCCCTCGTGACACTTTTTGAAGGAATATTAGCGCTGTATTTTGCAACGGCTGTATATATTGGATATAAATTGGACAATCATTTATTTACTCTTTTGCATTTACTTCTCTTTTTTGGTTATTCTACTGTATTTTTTTATTCCATCAGACATCTTTCATTTGAGAAGTGATTCGATACATTCTATCGGTTATATTTGTTTTAAGTACTCTGTGGGTAGGAGGGTGGGCAGTTCAGGAATCTTTTTACAAAATCACTATATCTTTTTCAACTTTATTTGGAATATATGCCTTGTGTATACATAAAGCCTGGAAGGACAAATCTATCATGTTCTGGATATGGACAGGTACATTAGCGAGAATATCCCTGGTTTTTGTTTTTCCTGATCTTTCAGATGATGTATATCGATTTTATTGGGATGCCCTTTTGACTGCGGAAGGTATCAGTCCTTACCAATATACCCCGGCAGAAATCACCCATCCCTTCATGGTATCACACAAAGATGTATTTGAACAATTGAATTCACCCGGATATTATTCGGTTTATCCACCGGTGAATCAAGTCTTGTATTGGACAGCATTGCAGTTTTCGACCGGACTGGAAGGGTTTAGTATAGCATTGAAGTCGATATTTTTGCTATTGGAAATGGCGGGTCTGTATTTTATTTACAGAATATTGATGTCAATCGGACAACCCCTGCAATGGATGATCATCTATTGGCTTAATCCTTTGGTAATGGTAGAGGGTGTTGGGAATTTACATATAGAAGTGATCATGGTGTCATTTCTGGCAGGATTATTTTATTATTATTATATAAAAGATCGTCCATTTCAGGGTGCCGGGTTTTTCAGTCTGGCAACGGGTGTGAAGATTGTACCACTTATTATATCTCCTTTTTTGTATTTCAGTAAAGACAAAAAGACCCGGATTCTTTTTGCATCCGCCATGATTTTGATCACTTTAATCCTTTTCTTACCTGTATTTGTAAGTCATGATTTTAGGGGATTTTTCCAAAGTCTCGACCTATATTTTCGAAAGTTTGAATTCAATGCAAGTATCTATTTTATCTTGAGGTATGCCGGTTATGTTATGACTGGGTATAATCAAATTGCCTGGATAGGACCTGGTCTATCGGTTTTTTTTGCAATTTTTGTATTATATTTTTCCTTAAGGCTAAAGAAAAGCACTTTGCCACAACTATTATTTCATTTTTTGATCCTGTGGACGGTGTATTTCTGTATTTCCACTATTGTGCATCCCTGGTATATTATACCCATAATATTTTTAGGAAGCTTGACCGGAAAAATTTATCCTCTGGTATGGTCATACCTGATTGTTTTTTCCTATATTTTTTATGACATAGGATTAAGGGAATTCTATTATTGGGTGGTTTGGATTGAATACATGATAGTAGGGTGTGTGGCCTGGTGGGAAATAAAAAAAGCCCCGAAATGGGGCCTTTCGTAAAATGATTATTTTTCTTTCAATACGACCAAAGATCGTGTTCGAAATTAAAAAGTTCCTGTTTTATTCTTTCAGACTGGAGTAAAACATCCATATTTGGATTAGGGGATTTTTCAAACATAATATCCAATGTAACATCATTGACGTTAGAAGCTTTGAATATGTAACTTGAAAAGAACCTTGCTTCCATCAGATCAGCCCATGTCATTGGTGCAGCATCATTAAATTCATTGAATACCCTATGCCGTGCCAGATGTTCTCTGACCTCAGGATAATAAACCCAGAACAATGGCAGGGAATATTTTATTTGACCCGTCAGATCGTCATATTCGTCTTTAATCGGAGAAATTCCGATGGTTCTGACTTTCATTGTCGATGTTTTGGTGTCAAAAAACCAAATTTCTTTAATCCGGTATTTCTTGATATCTTCCCAATTGATTTCACTTTTTGTAACCTGAATTTTTTCAATGTACTCATCATAATCAAATACAGTGGTTGTGTCAGTTCTGTACATGATGTTATTCAGGTCTTCGACTGTTAGTATTTCTCTGAATCCTTCATCTTTGAATAGTGCGATATCACCATTTTCAGCCAGTTCCCGTAGGATGCTAAAGAAAGGTTTTTGAGGATATCTGAAAGGAAGATTCATTTTTTCCCGGGTGTCTATCAACCTCCAA
Organism: Saprospiraceae bacterium; assembly: GCA_035327565.1. Lineage (GTDB taxonomy): Bacteria > Bacteroidota > Bacteroidia > Chitinophagales > Saprospiraceae > JABDLO01. Next base: position 10,472 of record DAOLDB010000062.1, on the reverse strand, counting down.
ATTCTTTTCTCCCAGGCTATATCTGCTTCCCTGATGGGCTGATAAGGAAGTACCCGGTTGTCAATGGTCAGGTTCTTTTTGACAATATCGTCAATGTACATGTCTTCCATAGGTGTACTGGATTCAGTGCGAAAGGTTTCTGCCCGGGAAGGATCCTGTGCTTTCATAGTATTGAAAGTTCCTACTGTTAGGGAAATCAGGCAGGTCAACTGAATTAATTTATTATTCATGAGAAAGTAGATTTATTGGTATTTAATTGATCCGGAAACTCATCGAACCCAGATTCCTTGCGGCCTGATCACCTGGGCAGCGGCACATTACGTTTTCAAAATAGAATAAATCACCAGGGGCAGCTTTATCCATCAGTGATTTAACCTGTGGGTTAAATCGTCCTCCAACATGTTTTCTGATGACTTCAGGATCCTGTCGACGCGGCGCTCTGATGAGATCAAAATCGACTATTTCACAACGCGCATCAAAGTCAAATCCGTCAAGACGTGGAAGAATTCCAGTTTGTGCTTTAAAAGGACCGCTTCCTATTACCCCTCCCGGCTGGTTGGATAGAGTAGGTACAGGATCCGGAATTCTTTTCACCCTGAAGTTTTTGGAAGCAGTAATACCGCCTCCGCTCACGTTGATTACAGCAAATTCATTTTGACGGGTTTGTGTAGCCACATTAACTGTAAATGTTCCATCAGCGTTGGGTTTGATGGTACCATCTCCCGCTCCACTCATCGAAACTCTTAACTCATTGCTGGAAATTCCTGCCGCTGATACTTCTACAGGGTTGTCAACACCTATATAAAATACATTCATTTTTAAAGGGGAAATGGCCACTGACCGCTCTCCCACTTCATACTCAAAGGTATTGTTATATGTTTTTATTTCTCCGGTCACCGGATTGGTAACCCGGATTTCTGCGTTGTATGTTTTTCTTCCTACCGTTGGCGAAGGGGTCACGAATCTTGCTACCCCGTCTTCGCCTACTCTCAATGGAGATCCATTTACTTTTATATCAATGCCTGTTTGATTGGAAGTACCTGCTGAAGCACTGAGAAAAATATCGGATTCAAAATTTTCTCCTTTAATTACATAGGTCTTTTTAGGTGCTGATACAACAGTGTATTGATCAAGGACTACATCTTCTCCTCCAACCTTTTTTACCAGATAATTTAAAACGGTAGCTTCAGAAGACTTAATGTCGTTTTTAAATTTAGAGAAAATAGGCATGACTGCTCCTAAAGGCATATGGTTAAATGTGAAATCTGCCCAACCCTCTCTTCTCGTTTTGCTGGATCTCCACGTTTCATCGTCAATATCGATGGGAATTTTTGCAATATATTGTTCCCTTTCATTTTCATCAAAAAGCTCGAGAAACCTATCCCTGTATTCCAAAAGCGTGGTTTTAAGTTCTTCACCACGACCCTGGTTGACCATAACACGTGTGGTAGCATCATAGTCTCTTTTCCCTCTCAATTCCAGACGACCGTCTACTTCAACAAAGTCGCCGTCATCGACAACGCCATTCCTGTTTCCACCTGCATCAATGAGGATATTCACCAATTCGTCTATGTATTCATTGGCTTCCCTTGAAAGGGCCTGCACTTCATCCACTCTTTGGGCATAAATTTCTAATTGAGAATTCTTACGTGCTCTGTCTCTGATGGTTGCCGGTAATGCGGCATTGCTCTCATCCAACGCTTTATTGGCAGAAGTTAAACCTCTGTCCACCATTTCGAAAGCATTAAAAATTTCAGCAGAAACATTAAGAGCCAATAGTGCTGTAAGTACCAGATACATGATGTTGATCATGAGTTGTCTGGGTTCCTTAGGTATTGACATATTTTATATTTTTCTTTAATTTAAAATTTGATTGAATGAACTAATCCTTTCATTCATTATCCTCTGACCTGATAAGCAGATAGGACATTTCCGTATACTGAATTTAGTGATGACAGGTTTTTATTTAACGTGGCCATTTGCTCCTTATATAACTTTGTATCCTCCACTGTTTCATTCAACGATACCATGGCTTCTGTCATTTTTCCATAAAAATTGTGCATGGTTTTAATCTGCTCTGAAGTTTCTTCAAAATCAATTTCCTGTAAAGCTTTCAATGCACTCAGGTTTCTGGACATGTCTTGTAGCTCATTAAGCATTCCACCCAAATTTTTCTCTACAGTGTCGGCATCCAAAGGGCGTGCAGAAACGACGCTGGTGTCAAGAGGGCCTGCAGTAAGAGGCTTAAGATTGGCATTGTGCTTGTCAAGGCCGGGATAAAGTTTTTCCCAGTAGTAATCTTTTTCCGGCCCTATTATCCCCAGGAAAGCAAAAAGGATGGCTTCGACCACAAGGCCTGCGGTAATGGCTATTCCACCCCAGGAATAGCTGTTGATTTTACCTAATGCACCCAGCATCACCACTGATGCACCTAATCCGATGACCAGATTTTTAAAATATTTAAATCCTTTAGATTTTATAAAACTCATTGCCTGTTTGAATTTTTAAAGTTTAATAATAATTAATTTTAAGGCTTGTTTGGTTAAAAAATACCATTCAAACCATAGTTTACGGAATACAAAAGTTTCACTGTTGCACACAGATATAAAGTCACATTGGAACAGTGAATACCATTAAAACTTAATTTGTAAGGGTTTTTAGTATACTCAATACGAATTTTATTCATTAAAAATCGTTGATTGATCTGCCCAGGAATGTTAAGGCACATCTGAAACCAATATATGATTTAGAGGTGTCCTGATACTCCCATGCCCGGGTGCTGGTTTGAAGAAAATATCCGATGTCTTTCCAGGAACCCCCTCGGATGACTTTTCGCTTATATACTTCCGGATCATTGGGGCTGGCATTATATTTAAAATCGGGATTTAAGTCATGCTCATACAGGTAAGAAGTTTCATGAAAAGCAGTTTCAGTCCACTCCGCTACATTCCCTGACATACAATACAGACCATAATCATTAGGAAAATATGAATCGGCTTTTACTGTGTATAATCCTCCATCTTCAGGATAATTTCCTCTACCGGGTTTAAAGTTGGCCAGGAGACAACCTTTCGCATTTCTGAGATAGTAACCCCCCCATGGATAAGGAGCTATATCATGACCCCCTCTGGCAGCGTATTCCCATTCCGCTTCCGTTGGCAACCTGAATGACTCAATAGGGGGTTGTTTGGTGTTAAAAGTATTCCATATTTTAGTCCTCCAATTGCAAAAAGCTTTGGCTTGATTCCAGTTTATTCCCACTACCGGATAATCATCAAAAGCAGGATGCCAGAAGTAGTTTCTTGCGTAAGGTTCATTGGCAGAATAGGAAAAATCCCGTATCCAGCACAGTGTATCAGGATATATATTGACTTCTTCTTTTTTTATTAATTGCGAGCGGGGTATGTCTCTGCGCTTTACAGCTAAATTCCAGTCAAGCCACTCGTATTTATAATTTAATTTTCGGGTATCCAGTTCGCGTTTGCCTGAAAAGGCCATGTCTCCCTGATAATACATTTCATCTAACAATTCATCTGACCAGTCTATGGGAAAATCCCAGTCCAAACGCTCATTACCATACTCATCTTCGTAAAAGTCTCCCAAAATGACGTGTGCTATTGAATCTTTAACCCAATTGACAAATTGCCTGTATTCATTGTTGGTGATTTCAGTGTCATCCATGAAAAATCCCTGAATAGAAACAGCTTTTGGTTTTTGAAGATATGTGCTGAATACATCCTGATCACTTTGACCTACATGCAATGTCCCCGATTGAATATATACCATACCATAGGGATTGATTCCCTTCCAAGAAGGCCGGTTCAGAACACCTAACAATTCTCCGCTTTGTTTTTTACCACAGGAGGAAATAAGAATACCTGATAATACAAAAAAAGTTAATAACGTTTTTTTCATTTTCTTTTAAAGATTTAATCTTTTTGAGCCCTTTGGCTAAATCAAGTGACAAAGATATAAGAGTGTTATAATATATCAAATAAAGAATGTTGAACTTGATGAAACTTATAACATTTTCCTAACGATGTATATACATTGTGTATTACTGGAAACAGGGTAAATATGGCTCATCCCACATTTAACATGAATATTTTATAATTATTGTTTACAACCGTCGTGGATTATAAATAATTTTTGGAGGCATCCCAGTCCTTACTGCACGATTGAGATTGTACATCAGCCTGATTTCGTGACTTCCTTCATTGGTTGTGCGAAGTGCGGATAATCCGGTATCGAAGCTATAGGCTATCGAATAATTATTATTGATGCTGGTGCCAATCAGAAAAACTAACCCATCCAATGATCGGGCACTGTACCCTCTAAGCCCCAGGCTTCCAAAAACATTGTTGTTGATTCGGGCCATGACAGCCAGATCGGTTTGCATTTCTACAAAATCTGTACGAATGAGAAGAGAAGGTATTATGTCCAACTGATCGTTGTATGCATATTTGTATTCTCCGTAAATAGTTGTCACGGTGGATAAGGAAAAAGTGCTTAATCCTGCTTTCAATGGAGGCTCAGGAAAATGCGAAATAGAAATTCCGGCTTCAATAAAATCTCCAAGATAATAGCCGCCTAATGTCCAGACAGGAGCTATGCCGGTAAAATCCTGATCTAAAAGTACAGGATCTTTGTGGTCTATGTTGCCATCTATATATTCACCGTCAGGGGTCGTAATTCGACGTCCATTGACACTTTTTTGCATGATACCCAGAGAAAGACCACCTGAAATCAGACCATAGTCTGTAGTCATAACATAGTTGTAGGATCCCGATATACTTAAATTATGAATTAAACCGCTGTTTTCATTGCTGATTTGAAATCCTACAGCGCCGTTCCATATATAAAAAGGCATATGGGCATTGATGTACTGGCTGCCGGGTGCATCGGGCAGGCCGTTCCATTGTGTTCGTACTGCTGCGTTTACATGAAGTGACATTTCAAGCCCTCCGTAAGCCGGATTAAACTGGTATTTATCCAGCATAAACTGACTATACTGAAAACTTTGCTGGCCGTTGAGGCAAGTACCGGTCAAAAAAAGTACTATGTATAATGACAGTCTCACATCTTACAAACGATAAAAATACTGTTGTTAATAACAAGGGAAAAACAAAAGAATTCAAATTGTTGAAATAAAGTTAATCATTTACAGTAATTTTCAATCCGTCATATGCCAAATGTATGGAAGGCGGCAATGTTGCACTGGTTTCAATATGCAGACCTAAGTAATGACTAATGTGGGTAAGATATGCAGTTTTGGGTTGGATAATGTCAATAATTTGTAAAGCTTGGGATAAGGAAAAATGAGAATAGTGAGATTGGTGTCTCAAGGCATTGATGACCATAGTATCAATACCTTTCATAGCGCTCAAACTCTTTTCAGGAATGTAAGAAGCATCTGTGATATATAAAAAGTGATTCCATCGGAATGCCATGACCTCCATTTGTCCATGTTGAACCGGAAGTGGAAGAATAATGGTAGCACCCATCTGAAATGATTGATAAGGGATTATCTCATGTATATTGATTCTGGGTACCCCCGGATATTGGCTTGCGGAAAACACATATGGAAATCGATTAATGATTTCTTTTTTCACATGATCCCTCATATAGAATGATAGCGGCTTACTTTCCTTGAAATAGTAGGGTCGTATATCATCCAGTCCCACCACATGATCATTATGTTCATGGGTAATGAGCACCCCATCCAGATGAGTGATTTTTTCCCTCAACATTTGCTGACGAAAATCAGGACCCACATCTACTACAATTTTTTCACTACCTGTATCGACAAAAAGTGAGGTTCGGGTACGCTTGTCTTTTTCATTACCGGATAAACAAACTTTACAATCACAACAAATCACAGGAATGCCCTGAGATGTACCGGTACCTAAAAATGTGATTTCCAATGAAATGAGTTTTATCGCAATTGATTAAGCCTCCAACACTTGCAATTTGGATTCAGTTTTGAGATATCTCTCAAAGTTTCGAATGTTTTTTACAGTAAGTTGTTCAAAATCAATGACAAGCGTTTTTAATATTTCTTTCAGACTTTCAATTCTGCCCTGCCGGTCAAAATATTTATTGATCACGACCATTTTGCGGTTTTCAATTAAACAATACCCCGATTGAAAATGACCCTTCTCATAGCGGATCCGGTAGCCTAATTCCTGAAAAATATTTTCTAATTGCTTGAGCTGAAAGTGCACTGAATTGCTCATATTTCTATTTTAATATTACAAAAATAATAATATATAGAAATAATTAATGTGATTTTTATATAAATGTTATCATTATTTCCAAATAATATCTGAATTCCCAATGAAAGATTAAATGCTATTCGCATTCACCATAAGTTAAATAGAGTGAATACACACCTTATGTTAGGAAGTTGAAAAAAATGTTGAGAAAGAATTATTTTTACATTTTTAGTTTCTGAATGAGCTTAAGTCCTATTAACAACCATTTTTTAATTATTTGAATATGAAAAAATACTTGTATATGTCTTTCCTTTTTATTATCTGCCTGGGGTCGTTCCAGGCGTGTAAGAATAGTGAGCAAAAACAGGACCATGGGTCTGTAACGCCATCAAGTACTGCATCTACAAACCCTCAATCTTCGCACTTTGAAACCATTAAACAACTTCCGATCATCTCTCCGGATAGTATTTTTGCTCTCTATAGTCAGGCGGATTATTTGGATTTTTTGTTTACCTCCTTGCCGGTTTCTATTAATGCAAGTGAACCATCGAGTGTGCGGACGCATATGCAATCTTTTGATACCAATCCATTCTTCCCGGAACCCTGTGATAATATTGGCCGGATGTTTATTTATTCGAAAGGGCAACAGCTTACTGAGGCAGATATATATACCAATGGGTTGGATTGCCATTATTTTGTTTTTTATGATGGCTCAATACCGACACACATTTCCGGAATGACCAATACAGGGAAAGTGTTTTTTAAATCGATTTTAGATCGATACCGTTAATTCCTTTAAAACGCTTCCCTTTTCAATAATAATTATCCATTTTTCTCTATATAAGGAAGCCGTCATCAGGATGTTTAAACTCCTCAAGAGATATGAATTTTATGAACAGATATTTTTTGCATATTTTATTTGAAAAGATGTATGCATGACGATCCAAATAAATTAAGTAGGCTTATTGTATCTTCTATTCAGGTTAAATCAATTTTTTCAACATGGTAGTAGCCGCCATTGATTTGGGCACCAATACTTTTCATATGCTGATTGCAGAGTCGGATGGCTATAGCTTTAAGGTTTTACATAAAGAAAGAAAGTGGGTTTTTTTAGCGGAATATGGGCTTTCCACCTTGCATCCTTCGGTGCTGGAACGAGCTTGGGGAGCGATGAATGAATTCAAACAGTCTTTAGGGACATATCAGGTACAACAATACCAATGTGTAGCCACCGAAGCATTCAGGGCTGCTTCCAATGGGATGGATTTTTTAAATCGGGTGAAAAGGGAGTTAAATATAGAAGCTAAAGTCATCAGTGGTAATAAAGAAGCAGAATTAATATTTAAAGGCGTTCGTCTGGCGCTAGGTAATTATAAAGCCCCCTCATTGATAATGGATATCGGAGGTGGAAGCACTGAATTTATATTGCACACCGGGGACACCATTCATTGGATAGATAGTTTTAAAGCAGGCGTTACCTACCTTTATAATCGCTTTGTGAATAGCAATCCTCTTTCTTTGGAACACCAGCAAAGTTTGGAAACTTACTTGTTGGAATTATTTCAAGAGATGAAAAAGGAATTGCAACAATGGAATCCTATATCCCTGGTCGGTGCATCCGGCTCCTTTGACGTTTTGGAAATGATGGCGGGAATGCAGCCTTTCGATGGGCAGTATAATATACTTTCCATATCCCATTTTGAGAGGTTTTACCAGGAATTACTGCCTACGACCCTGGAAGATCGGTTGTTAATTGATTCCATTCCTGAGTCAAGGGCAAAGTTGATTGTTACAGCATTTATACTGATTCGTGTCGTTTTGGATCTTTTTCCATTTAAAAATATTATCATCTCTCCTTATGCATTAAAAGAAGGATTGATCAGTGAGTTAATTGGGGGATGATCAATGGCTTATCTTTACTGGGGAAGTATTTATAACTGCGGATTGAAAATTAAAAAATTAGATAAGACTAAAAATTTTGTTATGCATATTTAAAATAATTAATTACATTTGCATATAATATTGATGGGATGGAATTTTTGGAGGTCATAACATCTCCCTGGGCACTGAGGGCATTAGCAGCTTCAGGAATGGTAGGAATACTCTGCGGAGCCATGGGATGTTTTATAGTTTTAAGAAACATGTCGCTCATTGGTGACGCATTATCTCATGCGGTGTTACCCGGCATATTTGTGGCTTTCTTGATATTGGGATATTCTGCTGTGGGTTTTTTTGCCGGTTCTGTGGCAGCCGGTTTGATTACTGCACTACTCATCACATGGATACAACAGAATACTCGCACAAAGAATGATGCAGCTATTGGTATTGTATTCACAGCGATGTTTTCATTAGGGGTTATGGGCATATCCTGGCTGAGTAAAGACCGAGGGGCTCATTTGGATTTGAAAGATTTTTTATTTGGAAATGTATTAGGGATATCCAATGAGGATTTGATATTAACTTTTTTCATTTTGGGGTATACGCTCATCAGTATCTGGCTTTTCTTCCGGTATTTGATGATTACGACTTTTCAGCCGGTCATTGCCCAAACCATGGGAATATCTGTAAAGGCGATTCATTATTTTCTGATGCTTCTACTATCTTTTGCTGTTGTATCAGCCCTACGGTCAGTTGGTGTCATCCTGGTGGTAGCAATGTTGATTACGCCAGCTTCGACCGCTTTATTATTGTCCGACCGCTTGGTCAGGGTGGTTTTCCTGTCTGCGGTTATTGGTTTTTTCTCCGCGATAGGGGGTATGTTGGCTGCCATTGTTTTTGATACCACACCAGGCCCTGCCATGGTAGTATTTGCTACAATGATATATTTCTTTGCAGCGATTTTTGCACCCGAAAAAGGATATTTTACTAAGATTTTGCAAAAGAGGGAGCAGAAAATGAAAGTGGACATTGAAGATATCATCAAGTTGATCTACAAAGAAAATGGTGAAGTGGCAGTTCCTGTGAAAGTAGTGAGAGAAAAATTAGACTTTGCTCTACCTCGTTTGACTTACTTACTCAAAAAATTGGAGAAAGCCAATATTGTAAGTGTCGATGCAAATGGGGATTTGGTATTAACACAAAAAGGTGAAGACATGGCGCTCAGGCAGATCCGCGCACACCGTCTATGGGAATCCTATCAGGTAGAGACCATGGGATTGGATAAAAAACAAATACATGGTGAAGCTGAGATTCTGGAACATTTGCTTACTGATGATTTATTGGATGAAGTGGATGCGAAGCTGGGTTTTCCAAAAGAAGACCCGCACGGCTCTCCTATACCTCCAAAATTCAATATAAGAAAAGATACCCTGTTATATTACCATCATGGTGCCATTGTAAGAGTATTGAAGGATCAGGTGGACAAACGTATTGAAAGTGAATTGTGGGAAATGGGTATCATGCCCTCCTCTGTTTTACATGTCATGAATAAACAAGACCTGGGCGTCACGGTAAAAGCAGGTAATAAGATTTTTGAATTAGATAACCCATTGGCTGCAAGGATAAGGGTTGAGCCGGTGGGATGAATTTACTTCTTTTTCAGATGGTCAAAGAGTTCGTCCAATCTGTACATTTCATCCAAAGTGTCATCGATAAAAAATTCGAGCTCAGGCATTCTCCTTATGTGTTTTCTCACTTTTCCCGCAAGGGATTGTTTTAGTACATGGTGATACCTAATGATCTGGTTGAGGGTTTCATTCTTGTTTTCTGAATTAAATATACTCAGAAATATCCTGGCCAAAGAGAGATCCGGGGTAACCTGTACTGAGGTAACAGAAACCATTGGCCCGCTTCCAAAGATCCGGTAACCCTCCTCCATCAATACACTTCCAAAAAACCTTTTGATTAATTCTGCTACCTGTAATTGCCTTTTAGATGCCATAGTAACTTTTTAAACCCAACAATATCTATAAAACTTTTGTTCCTTCAAAAATCCTGCCTGAATAAGGTCACAACCTGAAAGGTATTTGGTTCTGACTTCTTTAACCAAGTATTTTTTTTACTTTTTAAGAACAATTAGGATATTCACTTGATCCTTTGTTTTTATTTTTAAACCCGGGTATACAATTATCTTCCTTATTACCTAATGCACGCAGAAGTTAAAATATTAGATACTCCGGTAGAATACCTCAAAGGGGTAGGCCCGGTACGTGCTGAAGCATTAAATGAAGAGCTGGGTATTTATTCTTTTGAGGATTTGTTATTTGATTTTCCTTTTCGTTTCATTGATAAAACCACTTACAATTTCATTAAAGATAT
>DAOLDB010000061.1:0-20991 GCA_035327565.1 Saprospiraceae bacterium | reverse complement strand
ATACCATGTACCGGCCATATTCCAACGGCCATCATACCCCGGTATCCCTGTCCCAAAAATGCTAATGAATCACCTATAGAAATATCCAATCGATCTGCTAAACCTTCTCCTACAATAATCCCAGGTTCTGATTCTTTATAGAAATACGAACCCTTTGTTACTTTATCATGAAGTCCGGTCATGCTTGCTTCAGAGTCCGGATCCACTCCTAAGATAAATACCGGCCTGGTCTTTTCTTTAAAAGCGGCCAATGCGAAACTCTCCAGCCTGGGATTGACCCTGTCTACCCATGGTAATCCATGAATGGCTTCAATACTTCCTTTACTCACTTGAAAAGAATGATCTAAAGTGGGTTCCTCATAGAATCCTTCGGACTGGATTTGTATATGCCCCGTTGACTGATCCACAACACTTTCAAGCATATTCTCCCACATTCCTGTTTCAAGAGAAGTCAAAGAGATGGTCAGCATTCCCGCAAACATAATGGATGCCGATGTAATGAGAGTTCGGCGCTTGTTACGCCAAATGTTTCTGAATGCCATGGTAATTATCATTCCCATCAGCCTTGAACTCTTCTTAAATTTTGAATACTAAAGAAGTCTTCCCGGACTTGTATGTCAAACTGAATGTCCTGATATTTCAGTATGGTTTTATTTCCGGGTTTATTTGCCGGTATTACTTCCATTCGAGTAAGCAGTTTTCTTTTACCTACTGCGAGGGGTTCAGAACCATATATAGTATTGATTAATTTGAGGTCTTCATCATAAAACTCAGTTTTATATTGCAGATAATCTCCTTCACTGATCCACATCAGTAATAATCCCCAAACTACAGCCGCATCGTCCTTTGGTTCCAATTCGATCACATGACAAGGTACTCCATTGAAACTTTCATTTGGCTTCAATCTGTGAATATAGTCGCGGGTAATGGAAGTTTGACGAACCAAATCATCTGTGGTAAGATCTGAGCCCATCCACCCCTGGCTCATCATAGATGGAGGCATTTTAATGACTCTTTCAATGCTGGGTTGCCAGTTCCAGACTTCTCTGCCTCTCTTTAAAAATGCGATTCCTCTGTCGCGAGCTGGTGCCGTAATCAATGTTAGTCCGTAATCATCTCCCAAAGCCCATGATTTCATAGAAATACTCCTTGAATATTCAGGCCTTTCGATGGTCATGGTAAAAGTACCTACGCTCGATGATCCTCTGATCTGATCCTCCATCTGCCGTATAATGCGAAGAGCTTCAGGATGAGATTGAGTAAAAGCCAAACATACTGTTGTAATGATAAACATTCCCGATACTATCCATGATTTCATAGTGCCGTTCCATTTCATGTCACAAAATTTAAAAATACAATAAAGTCAGTAAGTATGGTTATTTAAAAGACGAAATGAAATGGTCTTTCGATGTAACTTTCAATTTATATCAAACCCTTGTCCCTGATTTCGTCTGAATACAATGTTGCCGGCAATAGCCAGTGAAAGTCCCAAAATAATTAATCCCCACAGTGAAAGAGAAGGAATAGGTATGGTAGGTGCAGGGGCACAGTTTCTTCCTAAATAGATGTGGATAGTTTCTCCATCGAAGCCTCTCCAAACTATATCGGAGCCCTGAATTTGTGGATTGAGATTTTGCATAGAATCGTTTCCACCCTGATTTGAAATGGTGGATACTTCCTCTCCGTTATAAAGTAAAATGGAAGTTTCAGCATCTTGTACTCCAGACCATACAATGTTGTTTCCCCATATCTGTGGCATCAAATTATCAGTAGATAATTCAGATACCTGAATCACTTCATTCCCGTCAAATAAAAAAATGTGTTGATCACCTCCCAAAGTACCCGTCCATACGATCTGATTTTCGTATAATTGTTGTCCCGTATTCTCTGTGCTTGTGGTTGAAATCTGGTCAATCGTATTGCCATCATAACGATAAATATGTTGCACTCCCCCATCGATCCCGGACCATATAATATAATCTCCAAATATCTGGGGTTGTACATTGCTACTGGTAGTAGTTGAAATCTGTGTGGTGGAAATTCCATCATATAAAAAAACATGCTCTGTACCTCCTTGTGTTCCTTGCCAAACAATGAGATTATTATAAATTTGTGGACTTCCGTTACTGGTGGAAGTGGTAGAGATTCTGGTGACATTGTCTCCATTATAATAAAATATATGGAAATCGCCCTCTGATAATCCTGTCCACACAATGTTACTACCCGAAATTTGAGGCTGGAAACTGTTTCCTGACAAATCAGGGCCAATTGAAGAAACCTCCACAATACCTATACCATTGTACAGGAAAATATTTTGTACCCCCATTGACATTCCACTCCATACTATATGTCCATTTGAAATTTGGGGTGAAGTATTAGCGGTAGAATTGTTGCCAAACAAAGAAGATACTTGCATTATACTGTTTCCTTCATATAAAAAAATATGTGTTTCCATACCATCAGAACCTGCCCATACCACATTGCCACCAGATATCTGTGGATCCAAATTAAGGATTGAATTATTGCCAAATTGACTTGAAACTTTTATGATCTCACAAGACTGTCCAAATAATAACAAAGTCTGGAAAACTATGAATAATATTGAAAAAATCATCCTGTATACAATGTCAAATATATTTTTCACAATTATGGGGTTTTAATAATATCAAATAGTTTCAGTGTAATAGCTGCTTTTCAATACCAAATTGGCTTCAAACAAGGCAGTTAATATTATCCATGCAATGATAATGCCCTATTCTTTATCGCAAGCAAATCATTTAATGTTCAACAGAGTGAAAATAAATAATTAAAATTAAAGTAAAATAGCATTCCAACCTTTTTATTTTTCATTGAATTGTTCCATTTTTACAATGATAAACTGTTAAACCTTAATTTTTGAATACTATTATCGGTAAATATTTCATTAAATATTGCCCGCGGTAATTATTCCACTCACTCAAAAGAGGTATCAGATGAAAAAAAATCAAAACAATTTTTCTTTAGGAATGATCATAATTTCACTAGCTTCATTGTCATTTATTCCGGTGCATGATTCAGTTTCAAACTTAAAAAATGAATTCTTGATTCAAATTCAAAAGACGGACAACGGAGTTGAAATGAACTGTGAAAAAGGGTGCTGGTGGAAACGGTTAACTTTTTCTTTATCTGTAAATAACCAGGTATTTGTTAATCAATCCGGAACCGTTCGTAAAATCGATACCGTCAATGACGAATCGAATCCTATGCATGCATTTTTATTATCTGTTCATAAAACAAAAACAGGTCTTCAGTTGCTTGGAATTCAAGGTACTTCCTGGAAAAAGTTGTCTTTTGATTGCAGGCCAGGAATTTGCCGTCAACTGATTAATCAGGATGGAATGGTAAAAAACTGATCTCGTTCTTAACACAGTTAGAGCTGTTCCCTGGAGTTCTATTAAAAAGTTTTAGTTCAGAATTATTTCCGATTATTTAGGTTGATAAAAAAAATGAACATGCATTAGGAATATTCAATAAAACCATTAACTTTGCATTTCAAAGTACTTTTTAATGTCAAATAAAGAAAAACTTTCTCAAGATCTGGCAGAAATTCGCTCAATGATGGAGCGATCGACCAAAGTTCATTCTTTATCAGGTTGGGTAGGAATACTTTTAGGTACATATGCATTAGCCGGTTATTTTATTGCAAAATTTTACTTAAAGTTTCATCCTGTCGCTCTTTATGAGGAGCACAAAGATTCTGATCTTCATTTTAGCAATAGCGTACAAATAGCAGTATTGGGCTTGCTCATCATTGGTGTGGCTATTTTGTCAACTTTATATTTTTCACACAGAAAGGCCTATAAGAAAAATGAAAAGTTTTGGACTCCTTCTGCTAAAAGACTGATTTTTAATCTGTCTGTTCCGATGATTGCAGGGGGAATTTTGATATTAATCTTTCTCAATCAAGGTTTAACAGGTTTACTGGCACCCACCAGTCTTTTATTTTACGGCTTAGCTTTGATCAATGCGGCACATTTTACTTATTCTGAACTAAGAATACTGGGATTTTGCCAGGTGTTTCTGGGCTTAGCCGGTTATTACTTTGTTCCACATGCAATGGAGTTTTGGGCTACCGGGTTTGGTGTTTTCCATATTACCTATGGAATATATATGCACAATAAATACGAAAAGTGAAACAACCTAAAATTGATTTTGATGAATTGCACCGTGCTTTTGAAAGCAGGGTTAGGCTTGGCATCATGTCAATTTTAGCAGTGAATGAAAGAGTAGATTTTAACACTTTGAAAGAATATCTGAATGTGTCAGACGGCAATCTTGCAAGTCACTTAAAGGCCTTGGAAAAAGAAAATTTTATTCATGTTAATAAATTATTTATAGGCAGAAAACCCAATACTCAATACAGTATGACAAGAGAAGGGAAGAACGCATTAGAAAAACATTTAAAATCTTTAGAAATCTTAATTAACTCACATAAATAAATATCTGATGAAATCTAAAAGTCAATTTATAAAATCCACCATTAGCATTGGTCTTGTAACCGGACTGATACTGCTAATTCCATTCGTTGCAATGCAATTCAACTCTGAAGTCCAGTGGAGTCCATTTGATTTCATGATAGCAGGCTTGTTAATATTTGGAACCGGATTACTCTTACTTTGGGGGATGCGCCATGGAAACCTCCTTCTATATCGCATTGCCATTGGATTTTCAATACTTTCTGTTCTGTTTATGATTTGGGCTAATCTTTCTATAGGTTTAGTGGGTTCAGGGCCAAACATAGCTAATGTTTTGTACGTTCTGACCTGGATTATTTTTATTTCCGGTACTTTCTATTTTCAATTTAATCCAAAAGGAATGGCCTTCACCATGTTCGCTTCTTCATTTTCTGTTTGTATCATTGCTGGTATAGCTCTCATGGCAGGAATTCAGCATTCTCCAGTCAGTTCAGTGTCTGAAATTATAGGAGTAAATGGGTTGTTTGCAGGTTTATTACTCATTTCCGGCTTTTTGTACCGGATGGTTCCGGAAAATAATGTACGTTAGCAACAGTTATTAGATCAAAATTAAAACAACTATATAATTTTTACCTGGCAATGAAAGCACGGTAATTGTTTAAAGAGCAATTGTTGACACCCTTTTACTCCATTTTACCCACTCATACCAGATCACCGATACAAATCCGATGAAAATACTTAACATTAACAGTCCAGGTTCTAATGGCTCAAACCGGAATAACTTCATTATGCCGGGCATATAGATAATAACATAAGTGATCACTATGGAGATAATAATGATGAAAGGGACAAGCGTGTTCTTGTATTTTAAAGTAGTGAATATGGAATAATAAAAGGAACGGTTAACCAATGTGAGAAAGACATTGGCTGAAACAAGAACTGTAAATACCATGGTCCGGGTGAAATTTTCACTCAACCCCTCCCTTACCGCGTAGTAATAGACCAATAAAGTACCGGCTGTAATAGCCAGCCCCTGTATGAGGCTTGTCATCAGTTCCTTTCTGTTGAAAAATGTTTCAGAAAACGGTCTGGGTTCTTCCTGCATAGTGTTGGGTTCCATGGGTTCATTTTCATAAATAATAGAACAAGTGGGTCCCATGATCAATTCTAAAAAAATAACATGAATGGGGTAAAAGATAACCGGGTATTTCAGGTTAAATACCACCGGTATAAATACAGTAAGAATAATTGGAATATGGATAGAAATGATGTAACGGATGGCTTTCTTGAGATTGGTGTAAATTTTCCTTCCGGATGCAATGGCTTCCACCATACCGGACAAATCATCATTGACTAAAATCATGGAAGATGCTTCTTTGGCAATTTCGGTACCTTTTTTTCCCATAGCCACTCCAATATGAGCAGCTTTCAGTGCTGGACCATCATTGACTCCATCTCCGGTCATGGCTACGATATGTCCTGAGGATTTCAACGCTTTGATTATTCTCAATTTCGCCTCCGGATACATGCGGGTAAAAACGGCTTTACTTTGTACTACCTCTGATAATTTTTCATCATCAAGATTCATGATTTCATGGCCGGAAATCCTTTGATCATATTGCCTGAATTGGATCTCCCTGGCTAATGAAACAGATGTATTCTCATGATCTCCGGTAACCATTTTTACATCAATGTGTGCGTCGTAAAAAGATTGAATTACACTCTTGATATTGGTTTTGGGAGGATCGTAAAATGCTATCAAACCTATAAATATGAATGGAATATCTTGCTGTTGTTGCGGGAAAACATCCAAATAGGTATCACATTGAGCAACACCCAAAAGACGATATCCCTCTAAGGTTAACTCATGCATTGTCTTCTCAATAAACTCCTTCTCTTCATCCGTAAGCGTGCAAATTTGCAACAAGCCTTCCGGAGCTCCTTTTGCAGCGATGATTCTGGTTCCGGCATCATTATCAAACACATGAGTCATCATGGGTGGCATTCCACTGAGTGGGTATTCATGCACCATCCGAAATCCGGGTCTTTCGTCCGTAATCGCCAGGTCTGAATACAGTTGATGAATGGCTTTTTCCATCGGATCATAAGGCAAGGGTTCGCTTGCCCACATGGATGCAGATACTAACCCTCTGATAGAGTCATAATTTAATGAATCAGGGGTAAGGATTTGCTTTTTATCCATGAGGCAAATCCTGGCAATGCTCATTTTATTTTCAGTTAAAGTGCCGGTTTTATCAACACAGATTACTGTGGCGCTTCCCAGAGTTTCAACGGTTTTCATTTGTTTTACAACCACTCCTATTTTTAAAAGTCTCCAGGAACCAATTGCCATAAACGTAGCAAATGCCACAGGAATTTCTTCTGGCAATATACTCATGGCAAGTGTCAACGCTTTTATTAAGCTATCATAAACATCCAAAGAATTGAAATAATGGATAATCCAGATCAAAACAAAAAAAACCAGGCCAATCAATACCATGCTCCGCACAAAGCGGTTGATCTGTAACTCGAGAGGTGTCTTAATTTTTTCAATGGCATCCATTTGCTTTCCAATGGCTGCCAATTTTGTTGCCGGGCCAATAGCAGTGACTTCAACGATGGCCATCCCTCTGGACACACTCGTCCCCTGGTATACTTCATTAATTGCATTATCATGACTTTTTTCAACAGCAAATGATTCACCTGTCAGGAGAGCCTCATTTACGGAAAAATCAAAAGATTGAATAATGATACCATCGGCAGGTATGGAATTACCTTCTTCTATAATAACAAAGTCACCTTTAACTATTTCTTCCCTCCTTATCTTCACTATTTGCTTATTCCTTATCACTTTCGAATAAGGTTGAATGTACATTTTAATTTTTTGCAACGCATTTCTGCTTCGGGATTCCTGGTAGATAGAAATAGTTGCAACAAAAATGATGGCTGCAACCATAATCAAACCATCATCCACATGACCTATGCTAAAGTAAACCGTCGAAGCGATCAAAAGTAATATGATCATAGGTTCAGTAAGAATGTCTTTCAACACCCTGAAAATTTCATTGCCTGATTGAGAATCCAATTCATTCCGGCCAAACATTCTTAAGGATGATGACACCTCATGATCCGTCAGCCCCTCAAAATGAAGGTTCGATAATATATTTTCATCAGGCATTGGACTCATGGTATTTCAGGATCATAATGGTTAATACTAATTAAATCAATTTCCAGCAATTATCCATCCTAAAATGTAAATAGTGTCTTACATTTCAGTTTTTGTCTTTGCAACACTGTAAAAGAGAATCTCCCCATGATTTTTAATGGGATTTCAATAAAGACTCAGGAAACTATTATACCTCAAATTCTAATATTCTCGATGCTTTCAATTAATCCATGTTGCATTAAAATCCTTATAACATTTTATGAAATTCAAGATCAGCTTCTTTAAGATTGGCTTGTAACAGTTTTTTATATTCTTCGCTTTTTTCCCTTTTTCCCAAACCATCCAGCGCCATGGAAATACCTTTCAAGGCATGCATTCTTCCAGGACCACGATGCAATGCTTTCTGATATTGGGTGAATGCATCTTCATATCGACCCTGATTCAACAAAAATTTACCATACATTTCAAAAGAAGGTTGAACGATGGTAGGTGGTCCATATTCATAACTCAGATTCATTTCTTTTGCAGAAGCTTCAGCTAACAATTTATCCTGTAGCGAAAAGTTGCCAGCCAATTCAGCCTGAATCGATTGTATCTGTAATAGAACTACTTCCGCTTGCCCAATATCCAACCGATTAGGTACATTTCGCATTGGGATGGCGCTGCACATGGGAGTAGCTTCATTGGTCACGATGAGCCTCGCTGCCTGAATCTGACGGTACAAGGTATCAGAAATGGCATTTACTTGATTTACATTTTTATCTTTTGCAGCCAACGAAGCGAATACAAAAGCATGTGTAGCTTTCGCAACAACATTCAAATCCGACAGCTCAATTTCCATGCCTGAGTATTCAGGAATTACTGATCCGGATTCAACCCATAGGTTTCCTGTCATGGATACCAGATAACCCCGTGCTCTGGGTGAAGGAAACTGCTGTGTATATTTCACAACATTTTGAACAATATCGTGGGCCTCGAATAATTTTCCTTTCTGAAGATACCCATACATGAGAAAATGCAATGCATGATAACTTCTGGCATCATTGTCCAAATTTTCCCGTTCCATTCGCCTTACACTTGCTTCATATGAGTCGATGTTAGATTGAATATTTTCATCCCACATACCCAATGCTACGTAAATGTGTGAGGGCATATGTAAAGCATGGGCAGCATCAGGAGCCACTTTTGCATAACTGTCTGCCGCATTAATTGCTAGAAAAGCATGATCCGGATCGTCATAAGCATGGATCAGGTAATGAAGTGCTCCGGGATGACTAGGGTTTTCCCTCAATATACTTTTCGTGATGGCTGCACTTCTTTCATAGGTAGCATCATCTCTCCCTTCTGCCACTGATCCCAGTAATGAGATGGCATAAAACGCGGCTACTTCGTGGTTAGCCGGATACTTTTGATACATTTCCTCCATGGCAACTGAATAAGCCAAATCCCGTTCATTCTTAGTACCATTCTCATCATATAAAACATGAAGAGATCGCCAGAAATCCATTTCCAGTTCTGAATATACGGACACCGTCTGCTTTTTCAGAATTTCATTCCCTTTATTGATAATTTCTGTGGCTTTATCTTTATCCTGATATCTCCACAGTGGGTGGTTGTGCGTCATGGCTTCACCCCAGTATGCCATTAAACAATATGGATCGGCCAATCTTGCTTCTTTAAAAGCCTTTTCAGCATCATCAAATTCGAAACTGTGGAGAAGTAAAAGCCCTTTTTCAAAAAGAGATTCGGCTTCTTTTGATGCAGTTACTTCAAAACTGATCACTCCTAATGAATGTACGGGCTCACCTTTAGGTTTGCATGCAACCCACCCTATCAAAACAAACAATGCAATATAAAACCATTTCATTGGGATTTGGAAGATGGAAGAGTACCATGCCGGCTTTACCATATAGTGAAGATTTATTATCTGGAAATAGACGAATGCTACAAATATAATCATTTTTTATTTCCCAATTTTTCCTTCTTCCTCCTGATGACTACCTCTCTGATCCAAACCGGTATAACAATAGCTCCGGATAAAAGATAAGGATAATAAGTAATCAACCTCCACACCAGAGCAATGACTGAAGAAATTCCAATGTATATGTAGTCGCTGAAAAAGCCACCAAATAAGAGTTCTGCCACGCCTGCTCCTCCAGGTGTTGGACTAAATGTGGTAATCGCATGCATCGACATAGCTCTTGAAAAAATCAGAAGCTGATCTTTAAACCCCATAGATATAGTAGGAACCAATGCTATGATAATACAATTCAGGGCAAGGAAACGGAAAGCCCATGCTCCCGTAGTTCCAGCCATACATTTCAAATGGAACGAAATGGATTGATTGGAAATATCCCGTGAAGTGTTCACCACATCTATAGCTGTACTCCTAAGTTCTTGCTGGAATCTTTTTAGAATCCTTATTTTTGAAATCCATAGCAATATTCGTTTAAAATGGACAGGTTGCCAAAAGAGACCGTAAGCAAAAAATGCCCCATAAGTAAACATGATCCCCAAAACCACCCAGAATGTCAAAACGTATCCGTTCATTTCAGCTCCATTCTCCAGGCCGGGTCGCACGATCAAAGGACCCAGAAATAAATATAAAAGAGGTAAAAACAAAACAAAAATGATGGTATCAAGCACCATGGAATACAGCACAATTGAGACTGTTCGGGCACTGCTGATTTTCTCCTGAGCCAATAGAAAAATGGCTACTGCCGAACCCCCTATATTGGTAGGTGACACTGCTGAAGCAAATTCCCAGATGGTAATTAACTCGATACTTTTCCACCAGGTAAAATCTCCGGTAGTCATCACATACAATCTCCAGCTGTAAAACATGTGGCGTAAAAAGTAAAGAAATCCGGCTAATCCCAACCATATGAATGTATGCAATGTGATTGGAATCAGTTTAAATTGTTCCGTATCCAATTGGTAAATCATCAATAATATGACTACTCCCAATCCAATTAAAATGGGAGGAATAATTTTACTGATTTGCAAAGATTCCAGTGCCTCTTTGTCCTTATTTTGGGTTGTCTGTTCCAAAGGCAGGCAAATTTTCACTTATATCAATAGTAAACGTCATACAGCTATTTTTTCTGAAATGGATAAATGTAAAAAAATAAAAACCGGATTCATTATCCTACAACGAATGGTATATAACCCTTAAAATAAATTAAAAGTTGTTACTCTCAAGGGTGTTTTCATCGTCTTTACCCAAACATTTTGATGAAAACTCCAATTTTTTTAATTTCATTAAACGCATAAATATCTTTACAATGATGGGATTTCATGTCAATTTTCCGAAAGGAATTTTTAAATCCTTCAATTAAGAAATATAATTCTTGATTATAACTCATTTTTCAAAATTTTTAATATGTTAAATTTGACAACTCCTATTGCAAATTTGTGATATTTAATCATACATTTGCATTACAATGCATAAAGCAAAAAACATATTATCTCCTTCTTTTACTTTGGTGTCGCTGACTCTGACTCCCAGGTTTCCATTCAGACCGAGGGCTCTCAGGCCCTGATTAATTATCCCCCCAAAATGTAGGGTTGATTATTTTTAATAATCTTCTCCGATGAAAGATGAAAATGCTTTCAGGTCTTAATTTTTTATCCAATTAAAAATTAAATAAACGCCTAAAATGGACTTTGAAATCAGAATTGCCGTGGAGCAGGATGAGCCTTTTGCATTTCTTTTATCAAAAATGTATGAGGCTTCTGCTATAAAAAGAAAAACAGGAATCGCTACACGATCCCCGGAATATATTGCTACCAAAATGAGAAAAAACGATGCAGTCATCGCTCTTTGCGGGAATAAACTGGCAGGATTCTGCTATATTGAAACTTTTACCCATGGAAATTATGTCTCCAACTCAGGACTCATCGTTGATCATGATTTTCAGGGGATGGGACTCGCCAAACATATAAAAAGCGAGGTACTGAGCCTGGCTCGGAAAAAATATCCCAATGCAAAAGTTTTTGGCATCACCACCAGCCATGTGGTCATGAATATCAATTTCAGTCTGGGATATAAACCGGTACCTTTCAGCCAATTGACAGAAGATGAGCAATTCTGGAATGGATGTAAGACTTGCGTTAATTATGACGTACTGACCAGAAATGAAAGACAGCTGTGTCTGTGTACAGGCATGATTGCTCCTTCAGGTCGTGAAATTGAAGAAAAAGAAAGCCGGATGATATTGGAAAATAAAGATAAAAGCAAAGACGAGCCGGAAGCGGTACTCTTTTAAGTATTTCTTCAATACCTTATCCATGATTGCGCATTTATAAATCAAAATGATTTCAGTGATTATGTAAACCTCTCATGGTTAAACTATTCGGTTCAAATGGTAAAAAATTTTAAACATGAAAAAAATTGTTTTGGCATATAGTGGAGGTTTGGACACATCCTACTGCATTCATCACTTTGCTAAGGAAAAAGGAATGGAAGTTCATGCTATCCTGGCCAATAACGGCGCATTCAACAGTGGGGATATTGATACATTCAGATCTCGTGCATATAACCTCGGCGCTCATGTTTTTGAAGAAATTGACATCACTCAGGAATACTATCTGCAATGTATACGCTATTTAATTTTCGGAAATATTAAAAGAGGAGATGTTTATCCATTGAGTGTAAGCTCTGAGAGAATGTTCCAGGCATTAGCCATCGCAAGATATGCCGGCAAAATCAAAGCCGAAGCAGTATCTCATGGAAGTACAGGCGCCGGAAATGACCAGGTGCGTTTTGACCTTGTCTTTAAAATATGTCTGCCGGAAATTGAAATCATAACCCCAATCCGGGACCAATATCTCAGCCGTGAGTTTGAAATGGAATATCTGAAGAGAAACGGCATTTCGTGGAATGCGGAGCGTTCAACTTATTCTATTAATCAAGGCATATGGGGGACAAGCATTGGAGGCAGAGAAACTCTCACTTCCCATTTACCATTGCCTGAAAATGTATATCCACATTCCTTACAGGTTACCCAACCTTTATCTTTGTCCATCGAATTCAATCAGGGAGAACCTGTCAGGTTGAATGGAGAGCTGTTCAAAAACCCCGTAAATCTGATTCAGCAATTGAACCAGATCGGTTACGATTATGCCATAGGACGGGACATTCATGTTGGAGACACCATTATTGGCATCAAGGGACGCGTAGCATTTGAAGCTCCAGCAGCCCTCATGATTACAGCAGCTCATGCCCTTTTAGAAAAACATGTGTTATCAAAACATCAGATTTACTGGAAAAAACAATTGGCCGATTGGTATGGAATGATGTTACATGAAGGGAATTACCTGGAGCCAACCATGAGGTGGATTGAAACCCTATTGGAAGAAAGTCAAAAGCACGTCAATGGGGATGTGAATTTAACTTTGTATCCTTATCGCTTTACTTTGGATGGCATTCAATCGGATTTTGATCTGATGAAATCCGGTGGTGGGGTATATGGCGAGAAGAATTCCGGATGGACCGCTGAAGAAGCAAAGGGTTTCATACAATTATTGTCTGTTCCCCTCAAATCCTATTATTCGTTGCATACTGAAGAATTACCCATATGATCAAAGCAGGTATTATAGGAGGAGGCGGTTATACCGCTGGAGAGCTGATCAGAATTCTTTATCTGCATCCTGAAGCCGAGCTGAAGTTTGTGTATTCGGAAAGTCAGTGTGGTAAAAAAATCAGTGAGGTGCATGAAGATCTGGCATTTCTTGGAGATTTTGAATTTTCAGATAACATTTTGGAGGCTGACGTATTATTTCTATGTCAGGGGCATGGACGTGCGATTGGATTTTTTGAGAACAGCAAAATCGATCCGAAAACACTTGTGATTGACCTGGGCAACGATTACAGACTGCATGACCAACCGGATAGTCCATGGGTTTATGGTCTACCGGAATTGAACAGAAACCGAATTGCTCAAAGTAAAAGAATAGCCAATTGTGGTTGTTTTGCCACTGCCATTCAGTTGGCATTATTGCCTTTGGCATATCACAATCTCATCACAGATGACATACATATCAGCGCCATTACCGGTTCGACAGGGGCGGGACAAAGTTTGCAGCCTACCACCCATTTTACATGGAGAAGTGAGAATATTTCGGTTTACAAAGCTTTTACCCACCAGCATGAAGATGAAATACTTCAATCATTGCGATCATTACAACCTTCACATGATCACACCCTCCGGTTTGTTCCGTTTCGTGGCAATTTTACCCGTGGAATATTCGCCTCCATCTATACAAAAATGAACATTAAAGGGGCTGAGGCCATCCTTCTTTATCAGGAATACTTCAAAACACATCCTTTTGTCGTCCTAAGCGATCGTTCAGTATCATTAAAACAAGTAGTCAACACCAACTTTTGTTATCTCCACCTATCTGCACACAATGATATAATACATATTGAATCCGTCATCGACAACCTGCTGAAAGGGGCCACCGGCCAGGCTGTACAGAATATGAACATTGCATTCGGATTGAAAGAAGAATCCGGACTATTCTTTAAACCCAGCGCATATTGAATACCATGACTACAGAAACGAAATTGCTGAACGTATACCCTTTATACGATATTGAGCCTGTAAACGGGAAAGACGTTTGGATAGTAGATAAAAAAGGAGATCAATATCTGGACTTTTACGGCGGGCATGCTGTGATTTCGATTGGTCACAGTCACCCCGATTATATCCATGCATTACAGGAGCAATTAGAAAAGCTCGTTTTTTACTCCAATTCTATCATCAATCCTCTTCAACCACAGGTAGCTGAATCTATATTACAAGTTTCGGGTTTACCGGATGAATACCGACTTTTCATGATCAACTCCGGAGCCGAAGCCATTGAAAATGCCATCAAACTTGCATCCTTTATCAATAGAAGAAAGAAATTTATCACCCTGAAAAAAGGTTTTCACGGCCGCACAGCAGGAGCCATTGCGTTGACGGATGGCATGAAACACAAAACTTCATTCCAACCCGATTTTGAAACCCTCAGGTTGGATATCAATGATATGGATGCCATGAAAAAGGAACTGGAAACCGGGGAGGTCTGTGCAGTACTCCTTGAGCCTATACAAGGGATTGGAGGGATACATATTTGTACCGACGAATATTTACAACAGGTTCGCCAATGGTGCACACAGACAAATACCATACTTATTGCCGATGAAATTCAATGTGGTTTTGGCCGGTCGGGAAAATTCTTTGCTTTCCAGTATTCCGGCATTACTTCGGATATCATTACCATAGCGAAAGGGATGGGCAATGGTTTTCCGGTGGCGGGTGTGCTGATCAAAGAAGGTATATTGAAAGCAGAAATGGGCATGGCCGGTACTACTTTTGGAGGAAACCACCTGGCCTGTGCCGCAACTTTGGCTGTTTTACAAGCGATCCATAAAGAAAATTTAATGGAAAATGCTGATCAGCTGGGAAAATATCTGCAAGAACGGCTCATGGGTATTCACGGCATCAAAGAAATAAGAGGAAGAGGCCTTATGATAGGCATTGAGATGGATTTTCCAGTAGCAGATTTGAGAAAGGAATTGGTATTTCAACACAAAATTTTTACGGGATCCTCGTCCGATCCTTTCGTCTTGCGCTTATTACCTCCCCTTACTGTGAAAAAATCTCATTGTGATATTCTGATCAAAAGTTTTGAAGAATGTATACATTATCAAAATAAAAATTGAAAAAACTAATGATCCCTCATTTTTACGATGTACATAGTATCCCGGATATTGGCGCTCTGATTCAAAGAACTCTGGAAATCAAACACCATTCCATAAAGTCCTCATCAGGCAAAAATAAAACGATTGCCCTCATATTTTTAAACCCCAGCCTCCGGACCCGCATCAGTACTCAGGAAGCCGCTTACCGGCTGAGCATGAACGTGATTTGCATGAATAGCAATGATGCCTGGACCTGGGAGCTGGAAGAAGGTGCCTTGATGAATTCTGACCGGTCTGAGCATATTAAAGATGCAGTAAAAGTCCTGTCCGGATATGTCGACTACATCGGTATACGTTGTTTTGCCGGATTAAAAAATATAGAAGAAGATCGTACCGATCGCTGGATACGAACATTCATGAAGTATGCTGAAGTTCCGGTCATCAATCTGGAGTCTGCAACTCTACACCCATTGCAGTCACTGGCCGATATGACCACCATAG
Organism: Saprospiraceae bacterium; assembly: GCA_035327565.1. Classification (GTDB taxonomy): domain Bacteria; phylum Bacteroidota; class Bacteroidia; order Chitinophagales; family Saprospiraceae; genus JABDLO01. Next base: position 5,180 of record DAOLDB010000061.1, on the reverse strand, counting down.
AAGAACTTTTTCCCGGCAAAAAGCTCAATGTAGTGTTAACATGGGCGCCACATCCCAAAGCCTTACCTCAGGCAGTGCCCAATTCATTTGCTCAGTGGTCATTGGCATGCGGTCATCATCTCACTATTGTCCATCCACAAGGTTTTGAGCTGGATAGGCAATATTCTTCAGGAGCGCGTATTCTCCATGACCAGGAAGAAGCTTTTGAAAATGCAGACATCATTTATGTGAAAAATTGGTGCTCCACCCAGCATTATGGGATAGCCAGTGATCAATACCCACATTGGACAGTCAATCAATCGAAATGTAAAATATCGCCTAACGCCCGCATCATGCATTGCCTGCCGGTGAGAAGAAATGTAGTAATTTCCGATCAGGTATTGGATGGGCCCCAATCTGCTGTTTATATACAGGCACAAAACCGGCTGTTTGCTGCTCAAACCGTTTTAGAACATCTGTTAAAACATGATCGATCATGGAACAGCTGAGTATAGTGAAGGCTGGAGGAAATCTATTGGATCAACCAAGCTTGAGAAACCAGCTTCTTAATGCTTTCGCTCAATGCAATGAAAAGAAAATCCTGGTACACGGTGGAGGAAAAAGAGCATCTGAATTGCTGAAAAAATTGGGAATACCGGTTCAATACCATGAAGGCAGGAGGATTACCGATGATAAAACGCTGGATGTGGTCACTATGGTGTATGCCGGCTCACTGAATAAGCAGTTGTGCGCAGGGTTACAGGCCCGTAATTGCAATGCCCTTGGCATGTCAGGATGCGATATGAATATCATCCAGGCTGAAAAACGAGCTCCTAAGGAGATCCAATACGGTTGGGCGGGTGATATTCAATCCATTGAGACTGATTCTTTGAAATGGCTGCTGGACAAAAATATTTGTCCGGTGATCAACCCGATTACTCATGATGGGAAAGGGCAATTACTCAACACGAATGCCGACACCATTGCATCCTCTCTGGCTGTTTCGCTTTCGCAGCAATATAAGGTAAAACTTCACTTTTGTTTTGAGTGGGATGGCGTGTTGGAAAACACAAATCAGCCCGATAGCCTCATTCCCGTCATCACCCCTCTATTCTACGAAGGGCTTAAGCGAAATAAAATCATTACTGATGGAATGATTCCAAAGTTGGATAATGCTTTCAAAGCACTTTCAAAAGGGGTATCTGAAGTCACCATTGGCCATCCACAACACTTTTTACCCGGCTCCATTTGTACCCATATCATGAATCATTCCAATTGAAATGGATTTTCAAAAATATATAGACCTGCTCAGAGAATTAATAATAACTCCATCCTTTTCCGGTGAAGAAAATGGGACGGCAGATATTCTTGGTCGATTTTTGTCTAATGAAGGAATCCTTTTCCATCGAGTGAAGAACAACCTCATTGCCATAAACCATCATTTTGATCCACATAAAGAAAACATCCTGCTCAACTCCCATCACGATACGGTAAAAGTAAATGCCGGTTGGACTCGTGACCCTTTTGGCGCTGCAATAGAAGATGGAAACATCTATGGCCTTGGAAGTAATGATGCCGGTGGACCATTGATTTCTTTGGTTGCTGCTTTTGTATATTATTATTACAAAAAGGATCTGCCCTTCAATATCGTAATAGCCGCTACTGCTGAGGAAGAAACGTTTGGACCTAACGGATTGAGCGCATTGTTGGGGAAGGAATTGCCTGATATATCACTGGGAATCATTGGAGAGCCCACCGGACTATCACTCGGGGTGGCAGAAAAAGGGCTATTGGTGCTCGACATTGAATACCGAGGCAAAGCGGGTCATGCGGCAAGAGATACGGGAGTCAATGCTATCTATTTAGCCTTGAAGGACATCGAATGGTTTCGGAATTACCGGTTTGATCAAATTTCAGAGTACCTTGGTCCCGTAACCATGCAGGTGACTAAAATTGAAGCGGGATATCAGCACAATGTCATCCCGGATATTTGCAGACTGGTGGTGGATATTCGCATAAATGATTGCTTTTCCAATTCTGATATTCTAAAAATAGTCCGACAGAACATCCAGGGTATCGTAACTCCCCGATCAATGAAATGGAATTCCAGATCGATATCCTTGAATCATCCTGTAGTAATAAAAGCACAAAATATGGGAATACCGGTTTTTGGTTCTCCTACTCTTTCCGATCAGGTTCATTGTGATTTTCCAACAGTCAAAATAGGCCCGGGTCAATCCGAAAGATCACATACACCGGACGAATACATAAGCGTAGATGAATTGAAAGAAGGTATTCATACCGTTATTCAATTGTTGGATGGACTGCAGCTCCATCAAATACATTGACCCAAAAGAACAAATACCTCATGAAAGTTTGGAATAAATCGAATCAAATAGACAAAACCATAGAGAATTTCACCATTGGCAATGATCCGGAATTTGATCTGATATTAGCCAAATACGATGTTGAAGGATCAATGGCACATGTCAGAATGTTGATAAAAACCGGACTGATCCTGCCGGAGAATGGGAGCCTGCTCATCGAAGGCCTGAAAGACATCAAAAATGATATCGAAAAGGGGGACTTTTACCTTGAAAAAGGGATGGAAGATGTACACTCCCAAATTGAGTATATATTAACCCTTCGATACGGAGAGGTGGGCAAGATGCTTCACACCGGCCGGAGTCGTAACGACCAGATAGCAACGGATTTAAAGTTATATTACCGGGACCAACTCAAACTACTTGCAATAAATGTGAAAGCATTGGCTTCTCAATTTTTGGCGAAAGCCAGTAATACTTCTGTAATGTTAATGCCCGGATATACCCATAGTCAGGCTGGAATGGTTTCGTCCTTTGGTCTTTGGTATGCGAGCTTTGCCGAAAGCCTCGCTGATGATCTGCACTTTCTGCAATCAGTTTTTGAGATCTCCGACCAAAATCCTTTGGGCACTGCAGCCGGATATGGGTCTTCCTTGCCTTTAGACAGGGAGTTTACTACTGAAGCTTTGCAGTTTTCCGGCATGATCATCAATCCTATTTACGCCCAGGCAAGCCGTGGACGTACTGAGTGGTTTATTGCCTGTGCGCTCAGCAGCTTGTGTCTGACTTTGAATCGCTTTTCAGGTGATGTTTGCATTTATTCCAATGAAAACTATAATTTTCTGAAACTACCTGAAGCCTTCACTACCGGCTCCAGCATAATGCCCCACAAAAGGAATCCCGACGTCATGGAGTTAATCCGGGCGAAGTGTAATCTGCTCTTATCCACTCCGGTGAGGGTTCAATCCTTACTGATCAATATGCAAACGGGTTATCACCGGGACTATCAGCTTTTGAAGGAAATCATTTTTCCTGCCATGCATTCCCTATTGGAAATTGTAGAAATACTGAATTACTGCATTCCTGAGATCATTGAAACAGGAGACATCCTGAGGGATACTCAATATGATACCTGCTTCACTGTTGAAGCCATCCATGAGTTGATTGCCGGAGGAATGCCTTTCCGGGATGCCTACCATCAGGTCAAAGAGGCTGTATCCTCGGGAAAGTTTAAGGTCAATAGCAGAACCGTAAACCATACCCACGTGGGTAGTATTGGCAATTTATCATTGGATCGCATTCAGGCTAAACTGGATCGATGGACACTTCTTGATTAAAGGGGTAATGGAGGCCGGTTGTATCCGGCGAGGAAGTGTGTTTGTTTTAAAAAATAAGGAGGTTAATATTAAAATTATTGTAAATTTGCGGTGCTTTACCAAGCGGGTCCCATAGCTCAGTCGGTTAGAGCATCTGACTCATAATCAGGAGGTCCAAGGTTCAAATCCTTGTGGGACCACCCTCAAGAGGAAAGGATTGCTAAATGGTGATCCTTTTTTTTTGTGCATTTGACACGATATGGAGATAAAGTATTGATATACAGGGATATGTCATTTTCATTTTCTATATACAAAAAATATCTGTTTGATTTTCAGCCCTTTATGAAAAAAAAATTCGTTGGATTCAATCATGATGATTTGGTCCGGGAATCTTGTTTTGGGTTTTTAGTTCGGCTTAATGGTTGGTGAATTTTTCTTTATACTGGATCAACTGTGGGGTTAGATACTCCCAAAGCATTGGGGGCCATCAACAGACAATTTTGCTGACCTCTTTCTGAATTACCGACAGGTGGCTAAAGAAAAAGCCAACCCTTCGCATTTTTTAAAATCTCTGAGCCATTTTTTGCCAACATACAAACAGACAGTAGAACTTAAAAAATTAAATTTGACAACAGAAAATATAATAGATGCCGACAGACTTTTCAGAAATATTAGTAGTAGGAGTTTCTTCAAGAGCGTTGTTTGACTTGGAGAAAGAAAATGAAGTATTCGACACCGAAGGAATAGAAGGATTTAGAAAATACCAACTTGAACACGAAAACGAACTTCTTAATCCGGGGACAGCTTTTCCCTTAATTCAAAGTCTATTGCAACTTAACAACCAAGCAAGTAAGCAAATTATTGAAGTAGTTGTAATGTCAAGGAATAGCCCAGAGACAGGCGTGAGAGTATTGAAATCAATTAGACAATACAACCTTCCCATTACAAGGACAGCATTTTCAGGTGGTGAAGATTTAGCCCCTTTTATTGATGCTTACGATGTTGACTTATTCCTACCAAATGACGAAAAAGACGTTCAATGGGTAATTGACAATACAAATTGTGCAGCAGCATTAATATACAACCCACCAAAAGACTTTAATCCCGAAAAGAATAGAGTGAAGTTTGCTTTTGACGCTGATGCAGTTGTTTTTTCAGGACGATACAGCCTATTCCAAAGCACAACTGACAGACAAACCGGACGAAAGAAGAACACCGAACGCACAACAACAAAAACATTTATGCGGGTAGTCGAAAAAAAACGTTAAAAAAAGAGCCCTGAAGTTCTTATAATCTCAGGACTTTTATTGATCATGACCATCTTGGTTAGCAGTAGTTTTTTTTTAATCTACCCGGAGTTCAGCGACAGCGCTTGGGAGAAAGTATCCTTACTTTCCGGGTTATACCGTTGCTTTTTCAGTGCCTGGACAAGTCCAAGACCCCTTGTTGTGTAGCTGTTGTTTGTCATAAGTTGTACTTTTATTAAATTTCTGAGTCGTTTTTTGTCATTGTACCGTTCATTTTTCTGTTTTTTAATTGTTTAGGACTCATCTTTTGTCCT
>DAOLDB010000060.1:4207-21325 GCA_035327565.1 Saprospiraceae bacterium | reverse complement strand
ACCGTATAGTGCAGATTTTCAATAGCTGTGCTCGTTGGCAATATTTCAAAGGAAAAATTGACCGGAGTACTTTTTTGCCGCGCTCCCAAATTGACATTGAATCCACTGGGTCTGGGCACCCCATCATTCAAACGAAGATAAGAATAGGTTCTTTGTTTGGTGATGGTTGTAGCTGCATCCAACTCCAGAAAATTCTCATCAAAAAGAATGGAAGTACCTGGCTCATCACATGCCGTGAAAAAAATGGCGGATGCACTCAACAAGAAATAAAATATATTTTTCATTTATATAAATTTTTCTGTTTATGATAATCAGAATTAAAATTCTTCTTTCATTAATAACCCGGGTTTTGAACTAAAGCATCGTCCAGATTCAGTTCCCTTTCCGGAATAAAACTCAACAGTCTGAAATCATTGTATGATAATGTGGGTTGCTGAGAAGCCGCTGTCTTAGGGATGTCCATTCCGTTCCTCTTCAAATCAAACCAACGATGGCCTTCGAAGGCAAATTCAACGCGTCTGTCCTTCAATATCATATCAAACATACCCGTGGTACTGGTAATGGGAGGAAGGTTCCTTGCGCTTCTGAATAGGTTATAGACTGTCATGGCTGCGGAATTATTGTTACTTCGCAAATATCCTTCAGCTGCAATCAAATAGACTTCACTCATACGAATGATAGGAAGGTTTTCTCTGAAATCTCCCAATTCTCCTCTCCATTTGGTACACATTTGTGTCCCTGGGGGGATATTGGCTGCATTGACATACAATTGTCTTCGGATATCAGTAGGTTCTGATTCTATTGCTGCGATTAATTCCGGGCTGGCAACGATAATAAATTGAGCCGACGGGGTTGTATTCATGGTTAAGGTATGAAGACTATTGTTTACTCCATCTACTGTTGACCAGTCTGGGGCTCTGATTTCCGACTCGAAAAGCGCCTCCCCATGCGTAACTGTACCCCAGGAACCCAGATAAGCATCACCGGTAAGTAAGGGCACTCTGGCCCTGTTAATTACATTTTGTGCTGCCTGTGCGGCTCCAGCAAAATCATTATTATACAAAAGAACTCTGGCTAACAATGCTTCAGCAGCATCACGCCCGGCTCTGTATGGAAATGTTCCCGGGTCATTGGCCCCTAGCAAATTAACAGCCTGTTGAAGATCAGAAATCAATTGTGCGTATAATGCTGTGTTTGCAACCCTTACCTGAGGTTGAAAGGCATCCGATACACCTTCTGTTGGTTCAATTTTTAGGGGAACAGTCAGATTCCAACCATTAACCTCTCTCCCTGGTTCATAACCGTACACTTTAGCCAACTCATGATAATTGAGGGCTCTGATAAATAAAGCCTGGCCAATCAGCCTGTCTTTTTGGGATTGAGGACCCTCTACATTTCCCACGCGATTGATGATCACGTTTGCATCATTGATTCCTCCCCAACGGCCCCATCGGCCCATGTGCTCCCTAACCGCGTTTACATATTCTCCTTCATATCTTCCGGTACGGTTGGCAAAATCCACATTATCCGCCATCACTTCAGGATGAATCATAGCTTGCTGACCATACCAAACAAAGCTATGCACTCTATTATACGATGACCTGAGCAAAGCTTCAAACCCGTTAATATTTTCCAGGGCTACTTCTGGTGGAAGCGTATTGGGATCCAATATCTCCAAACGATCCGCACAAGAGGATGCCATAAGGATTCCGGTTACAGTTATTATTTGATAAATATATTTTTTCATTGATTTACTTTTTTGTCAAACCATTAAAAATCCACAGTGAGTCCGGCAGAAAATTGTCTTCCCAGAGGAAATACGCCAAATGAAGACAACCCTGTATTATTATTTGCGCTGATCACTTCAGGATCAATACCATCAAATTTCGTCCAGGTAAGCATGTTCAAACCTTGTACAAAAACATTGATGTTACTAACTCCGTTATCCGTGAGATAAGCATTTCTTATGTTATAAGAAACCCGGACTTCTTTAAGCCGTAAATAGGATGCATCCGACATATATCTGGATGACCAGGCAAAACTTGACATAGTCTGACCTACACCGTCAATTACACCCCCCTGAACTGGTTTTGGTGTATTGGTAAGGTCGCCAGGTTGCCTCCAGTAGTTGATTTCGCGCGCCAGTTGATTATTAGGAGATTGCCCAGATTGTGCAAGGTTAAATAGATCAGCATTTAATCCCATATGTCCCCCTTGCCACTGAAAAAATCCTGAAACTGTTAGATTGCCGATTGAAAATGTATTGGTAAATCCACCATAATAAGTTGGAATTTGACTACCAATCATTCGGGCATCGGCAACTGTTGGGTTGTATACCGGCAATCCTTCTGCATTGTAAACCATGGCCCGGCCATTTGCCGGATTTACACCGGCATATTCAAGGCCATAAAGAAAGTTGACCGGTTCACCTACGATCAAATCAGGCAAATCCCCTGCAAATATGGTATCCAATCCCATGTTTAATGATTTAACACGGTTTCTCTGAACACTAAAATTCAATGAAGTAGTCCATCTGAAATTACCTTTTCTTACATTCACGGATGTAACTTCAAAATCGATTCCACGATTTTCTACTTCTCCCACGTTCTCAATTATATTCAAATTGACAACTCCTGCAGAACCTGGCAATTGGGTAGCCAAAAGAAGATCTTTGTTATTCTTTTGCCAAAAATCAATTGATCCGTAAAAACGGCTTGAATTTAGTGAAAAGTCAATGGCTGCATTGGCGGTGACCGCAGTCTCCCAACCTAATAAATCGTTTGCCAATCTTGCAGGCCTTAAAGCTGCCCCACCAAGATATTGACCTCCGGCAGCATAGGTAGCAGCAGCCACAAAATCACCGATATTAGAATTACCGGAAGTACCGTAAGATGCCCTGATTTTAATATCATCGACCACCCTGGAATCCTTGAAAAGATGATCACTGATCCGATAACCTACCGACCCTGAATAAAAATATCCATATCGGTTAGCTGATCCAAACCGGGAACTTCCGTCTCTCCTGAATGTACCGGCAACATAATATGTGCCTCCATAGTTATATTTCAATTGAGTAAAAATACCCTCACGGCGGTTGGTGGTTGAAGTACCTCCTACACTAAATGGATTGGCAGCCTGATCCAGGTTTCTGAAATATGGATCGGCAAAACCTCTTCCGGTGGCATTGAAAGATTGAAAATCACTTTGGTAATATTCATGACCTAACAACGCTGAAAACTGACCTCCAGCTAAATCTTTATTGAATTCCAATAAATTGGTTGTATTAAAAGTAATAGCCACCCGATTGTTAAGGAAAACCTGACCATTGAAGCCGGCAAATACGGGTATGGTACGCGGACGATCATTTCTATCTTTATTGTTTACATAATCGATACCTACACCGGTTCGAAAAGTAAGGTCATCTGTGATTTTATAATTAAGATTTAAACTACCGATGGTTTGTAATGCAAATCCTTTTCTGACTTCTTCATTGACTCCTTGTAATATATTATACCCGAAAAGATGAGATTCCCCATTGACTGGGTAAGGATTATATTCGCCTGTTTCTGCATCAATCGCCGGTGAAACGGGCATGGAAGTAAAGGTTGCCATGAATGGGCCATTGACAAAGTTTCCATCAGCAATAGCACCAAATTGATCCGTCCGTGCTGCAGACATTCTTAAGTTTAAGGAAAGCTTACTGCTCATATCGGCATCCAGATTGAACCTTCCGGTAAATCTTTCAAAATCATTCATGATGATCTGTCCTTCCTGATAATCATAACTAAAACCGGCAAAATATGCGATATTATCACTCCCTCCTGTCGCCGAAAGATTATACTGTCTCAATTTACCCGTTCTGAACATGGCATCTATCCAATCATATTCAGTAATATTGGGATCATTGGGGTTACCATATCTACGAATGGCTTCGTCTGCAGGTAAGCCCGCATTGACATAAGCTGCCTGTCTGATCTCCGCATATTGCTGGGAATTCATTATTTCATATAAGTTCAAAGGTTGCACTCTTCCTTCCTGAGCTGAAAAGGAAATTTGAGGTTTTTTCCCCTTACGACCCATTTTGGTGGTAACCAAGATAATTCCATTAGCCCCCTGGGCTCCATACATCGCTGTTGCCGCTGCATCCTTGAGGATTTCAATGGACTCAATATCATTAGGATTAATTGCATTCAGCGGATTAGAAGATCCTTGAGTAGTCTGCCCCAATGTACCCATTTGTACACCATCGATGATAATAAGTGGTCCACTTCCGGCATTGATGGACCCAATACCGCGGATATTAATGTTGACGGCTCCTCCGGGTGCACCACTTGCCTGAAAGATTTGCACTCCTGAAGCTCGGCCTTGAAGGGCCCGGTCAAAAGATTGTACCGGAAGTGATTCAAATTCTTCCGCCTTCACGCTACTAACAGAACTGATCACATCCTGTCTTCGTTCAGTAACATAGCCGGTTTTTACGATCTCCCCAAGCAAAACCCCTTCTGCCAACAATACATCTATTACATTGGAAGTACCAATAACGACTTCCCTTGTTGTATATCCGGTATAACTGAACACCAGAATACTGGCATCTGAAGGCACATTTATGGAATAGTTTCCATCTACATCGGTAATGGATCCAATGGAGGTGCCTTTGACCAAAATATTGGCACCGATAAGTGCTAAACCATTTTCATCCGAAACATTTCCTGTAATGGTTCTTTGTGCTTCCATAGACACCCAGCCCAACACAGAAAACATGAATAACACGAAAAAATTCTTCATGTGATTTAAGGTTAGTTAGTAAATAGTATATCCAAATTAAAGTTAACACAATATTAACTCTTTAAAGATTAGAAATGCTGCTTTCATAGAGAATAATATGTATTTCATCATTCTTTTTTTTACTTTTGTCAGACTTTTCTCTCAATTCTAATTTTTTTTATGGGGGATCATGAAAAAATTTGAGATGTTTTTATCTTCTTATTGAAAGCAGTACATTTAAAATGAGCCCGTGTTTTTGTATCCCTTTTTAAAACAATTTTTATAATTAATGGATATCAAAAATAAAAAAGGGTATCTGCAACAATATGCAGATACCCTTACATTAAAGGTTGTTAATAATTCTATTGTCTTGTCAATACTACATTTCCTGTATCTCCCCAGGTGTTACTCCAGGAAAGGGTTATTTCTCCAGTTGTGGGATTCCTGGTACCGTTTATAGTAAATGGATCGCCATAACGATCAGTATCTCCAACATCTGTAAATGTTGTTCCACAATTTTCTCTGAATCTTCCCATCGGTGCTATATCTCCAAAACCTCCAGGATATAAATTGAAGCTCATGTCACTAAATTGGTAAACACTTTCAATGGACGTGGATGTGATCACTACAGTACCCGCTAAATTAGTATATTGTTGAGCTGTTCCTCCTGAGCCATCACCTGCTCCCCCACTAGCCAGAGTATTATAAGTGCCCACCCAATCAGAAGGATTGGGGGGACATGAAACCTGGATTAAGTGCGAACCCGTACCATACAATTCATGAACTGGAACATCCTGACTTATTATTTTAACTACAATGCTCCACTGCTCACCTGCATCTATGTTATCTGCTAATATACTGATAGGTAATTCAGTTACACTGCTATTAGCCGGAAATGTGCCTGAGAAAGAACCCACTGAATAATGCAAGTTTTCTATGGCTGTACTTGAAGATAATATCTCAAATGAAAAACTAACCGGAGTACTCTTCTGACGAGCTCCCAAATTTACTTTGAATCCACTGGCCTTCGGTACTCCATCATTTAATCTCAAATAAGAATAAGTCCTCTGTTTTGTAACAGTAGTAGCCGCATCCAATTCAATAAAATTTTCATCAAAGAGAATGGATGTACCTGGATCTTCACAAGCTGAGAAAAATACCGTAATTCCCAGTATTAAAATATAGAATATATTTTTCATGATGTTATTTCTTTTATTTACTTAATTATATCCTGGATTTTGAACCAACTCATCATCAAGATTCAATTCTCTTTCAGGAATAAAACTCAAAATTCTGAAGTCATTATAAGAGAGTGTTGGTTGTTGTGAAGCAGCGGTCTTAGGTATATCCATTCCATTTCTTTTCAAATCAAACCAACGGTGGCCTTCAAATGCAAACTCAACTCTCCGGTCTTTCATGATCATTTCCATAAAATTACCGGATTGAGTCATAGCCGGTAAGTTTCTTGCTGATCTAAACATGTTGTAGATGGACAATGCATTTTGAGTATTTCCACTTCGAAAATAACCTTCAGCCGCTATGAGATATACTTCGCTTATCCTTATGATTGGGATATGTTCTCTGAAATCCCCTAATTCACCTCTCCATTTAGTACATACCTGTGTTCCTGGAGGTATACTTGCTGAATTAACAAATAACTGTCTTCTGATATCACCAGATTCTGAATCTATTGAGGCAATCAATTCAGGACTGGCAACGATGATAAATTGAGAAGAAGGGATAATGTTCATAGTTAAAGTATGAAGACTGTTGTTGACACCATCTACTGTAGTCCAGTCCGGAGGACGGATTTCTGCTTCAAAAAGCGATTCCGGATGGGTAACCAATCCCCAGGAATCCAAGTAGTTTTGACCCGACAATAATGTTACTCTTCCTCTGTTTATGACATTTTGAGCAGCTTGTGCCGCGGCTGCAAAATCTCCTTTGTACAATAGAACTCTTGCTAATAAAGCTTCAGCGGCATCTCTATTTGCTCTGTATGGGAAATTACCCGGATCATTTGCAGACAAAAGTGTGACTGCTTCCTGGAGATCTCCAACCATTTGATCGTACAAAACGGTATTGGTAACTCTCGTTTGTGGCTGAACAGCATCAGACACACCTTCAGTTGGTGTTACTTTTAATGGAAGTGAAAGATTAAACCCATTGACTTCCTGCCCTGGTTCATAACTATACACTTTAGCTAACTCATGATAGTTGAGTGCCCTTATAAATAAAGACTGACCTATAAGTCTGTCCTTTTGAGATTGAGGGCTTTCCACATCTCCCACTCTGTTAATAATGACATTGGCATCATTAATACCACCCCAAATATCACCAAATACATTCCATCGATCCATATGCGATCTCACTGCGTTAACATATTCATTCTCATATCTCCCAGTGCGGTTGGCAAAGTCTATATTATCAGCCATAACTTCAGGATGTATCATAGCTTGCTGCCCATACCATCTGAAGTCATGAACTCTATTATAAGCTCCAAGCAAAAGAGCCTCAAAACCATTGATACTACCTAATGCCACTTCTGGAGGCAAAGTGTTGGGATCCAATACAAATAATCTGTCTTCGCATGAAGTTGCAGCCAGTATAAACCCCAACAGAAATATTTTTGAAATATATTTTTTCATTTTTGTTATTTTAAAATTGAATTAAAAATCTACCCTTATTCCGGCAGAATATTGTCTGCCCAATGGAAAAACTCCGAAAGATGAAACTCCTGTATTGTTATTGGCACTGATAACTTCCGGATCGATGCCATCAAATTTAGTCCAGGTCAACATATTGAGACCCTGAACAAATAAATTAATATTGGTGACACCATTATCCTTTAAGAAAGCATTCCTGAGATTATAAGAAACTCTGATTTCCTTCAATCTCATATAAGTGGCGTCTGACATGAACCGGGTAGATCCGATGAATCCAAATGTCTGACCTACTGCATCAATTACACCCCCTTGTATAGGCATATGGCTATTAGTCAGATCTCCGGGCTGTTTCCAGTAATTTAATTCTCTGACCAATTGATTATTGGGAGTAGCCCCCGAAGAATTTAAATTGTAGAGGTCGGCATTAAATCCCTGATGACCACCTTGCCATTGTAAGAAACCAGAAATGGATAGATTGCCCAATGTAAATGTATTCATCAGGCCTCCAAAATAAGTCGGTATTGGACTACCAGCAACTCTACCGTCAGAAACTGTAGGACTATATATAGGAACACCCTCAGCATCATAAACCATAGCTCTGCCATTAGCTGGATTCACTCCGGCAAATTCTAGCAGATAGAAAAAGTTCAATGGTTGTCCCACAATCAAATCCGGAAAATCTCCGTCGTAAATGGTATCAACTCCACCGGTAAGGGATTTGACTTCGTTTTTCTGAAAACTAATATTGAAAGAAGTAGTCCATCTGAATTTCCCCTTTCTAACATTTACTGAACTTATTTCAAAATCAATACCCCGGTTTTCTACTTCACCAATATTCTGTATAATATCTAGGTTTACAATTCCAGAAGAGGCAGGAATTTGTGAAGCAAGTAATAAATCTTTGTTATTTTTTTTCCAAAAATCAATGGCACCATAGATTCTGCTATCTTTAATTGAAAAATCCAAACCTATATTTGCTTGTACCGCAGTTTCCCATCCCAATAGATCATTGGCTAGCCTTGTTGGTCTCAATGCAGCTCCGCCTAAGTATTGAGGGCCACCACCGTATGTAGCAGCTGCTACAAAATCACCAATATCAGAATTGCCTGATGTTCCATAGGAGGCTCTAATTTTTAAATCATCCAGGATGTTTGATTCTGGAAATAAATCTTCACTGATTCTGTACCCTACACTTCCTGAATAAAACAATCCATAACGGTTTGCGGATCCAAATCTAGAGCTACCTTCACGTCGCAATGTTCCTCCCACGTAGTATTTGTTATTATAATTATATTTTAAAGAACCAAAAACACCCTCCCTTCTACTGGTAGTTGATGTACCTGTAATGCCGAAAGGAACTGCTGCCTGATCCAGATTCCTGAAATATGGATCAGCAAAGCCCCTGCCGGTGGCATTAAAGTGTTCGAAATCATTTTGAAAATATTCATGGCCTACCAGTGCCGATATTTGACCTCCCAAAACCTCCTTATTATATTCCAGTAAATTTGTAGTATTATATGAAATGGCTATGCGGTTGGTTAAAGCTACCTGTCCGTTAAAGGCTCCAAATAACGGAATGGTACCAGGCCGGTCATTTCTATCTTTATTGTTCACATAATCTACTCCAACATTTGATGAAAAACTAAGGTCTTTTGTCATGTTGTATCTTAAACCAAAACTTACTAAAGATTGCAGAGCAAATCCTTTTCTAATCTCTTCATTGACTCCCTGAAAAATGTTATAACTAAATAAATGTGTTTCTCCATTTAATGGATACGGGTTATATTCGCCGGTTTCGGCATTAACTGCAGGTGAAACGGGCATAGCAGAAAATGTGTTCATAAATGGACCATTAACAAAATTTCCGTTGGCTATAGAACCAAATTGATCAGTTCTCGCCATGGACATTCTCAAGGTCATGGACAATTTGCTACTCAGATCCGCATCCAGATTAAACCGGCCAGTAAATCTCTCAAAATCATTCATAATAATTTGTCCCTCCTGGTAATCATATGAAAATCCTGCGAAATAGGAAATTTTATCACTTCCCCCATTGGCTGATAAATTGTATTGCCGTAAATTTCCTGTTCTGAACATCAGATCCACCCAATCAAAATTAGTGAGGTTAGGATCATTTGGATCACCATATCTTTGAATAGCAGCCTGTGCTCCCAATCCTGCATTGACATACGCAGCCTGCCTTAATTCGGAATATTGTTGAGCATTCATCATTTCATAAAGATTTAATGGCTGGACTCTACCTTCCTGAGCAGAAAATGATATTTGGGGTTTTCTGCCTTTAGCTCCCGTTTTGGTGGTAACCAATACAATTCCATTAGCCCCTTGTGCTCCATATATGGCTGTGGCAGAAGCATCTTTGAGGATCTCAATAGATTCTATATCATTGGGATTGATAGAATTAAGTGGATTGGAAGAACCCTGGGTAGTCTGTCCAAGTCGCCCCATTTGAACCCCATCCACAATGATGAGGGGTCCTGTGGATGCATTTATGGATCCAATACCTCTCACATTGATGTTAACTGCTCCGCCGGGTGCACCACTGGATTGGAATACCTGTACCCCTGATGCTCTTCCCTGTAAAGCTCTGTCAAATGACTGTACCGGCAATTGCTCAAATTCCTCCGCTTTAACACTACTGACCGAACTGATCACGTCCTGCCGTCTCTCTGATACATACCCTACCTTTACTACTTCTGAAAGTAAAACACCTTCCGTCAATACAAAGTTAATGGCATTGCCATCTCCGATAACCATCTCCCGGGAATTATATCCCGTATAACTGACTACAAGCGTGTTATAGTCAGTCGGAACACTTAAAGTGTAATATCCATCAATATCAGTAATGGTTCCTATAGCTGTTCCTTTAACTATAACATTTGCACCTATTAGAGGTGTCCCACCTTCATCCTTCACACTACCCGTAATAGTGCGTTGCGAATATGTGTAACTGCAAATTATAGCTGAAAACACATAAATAAATAAAATTCTCTTCATGTGACATTAAGTTTGATAAAAATTAGTTGCGTAAAAAATGAATACTTCAGCATTTAAACTTGTAGTCTTGATTATGTGCTGCTATAAAAAAAGGAGAATGCGACCAATGCCACTGAAGGTAGATTACAATACCAAAATGTACTAATGAACACAATATCAAAAACAGATATCTGTGTAGTAGTATATATGCTTATATTAGCGACTTACTATCCAAAATCCCTATTTTAGTCATTTGATTTTCCTTAAGTCTTTATTGAACTCGGCAACAAAATTTGATTATAAAGAAATAAAATCAAAGACAGGATCAATGGTAACACATTCGGAGATGTATGTAAATTATATTGCACCCGCCTGTTTTCACATGATGAAAAATTTCTGATACTAATGCAGGTGTAAGGCGAAGAATAGAAATTATTGGATAAAATGGAATATTATATTCAAAATGCTGCAATAACATGGATTTATTAATGCTATAGTTCCCCCTCATATAGTTCTTTAACACGGATGCTGTAACCGTTAAACTGACAATGCACATATTCCAAAAATTTATCTTTTTTATGCATTTGATACCACACTTTCCCAGTTATTGAACTGAGTATCTTTGTGCACCCTCTACACAAATAGCGCTGGGCCTCCTTGTTAATACAACCATTTTCTGTAAAACGCCATTGGAAGTGCTTATGATTAAAAAAATTGCGCATCAGTATTAGAAATCAAATCTCATAGAAATGTTATTTTTCGCTTTTTAATGTATTAATTCTTGCACGAAATAACAGCCTTGTCAAGTATATAAATGTATTTTCATTTTTCTCAAAGACAATTAATTGCTATCATTGAATTGCCAAACAAAAATGGCACTTTATGGCAAAAATGACTCCCATCAAAATCTCATTATACCTGAATTATTTTGTTTTTGCTATTCTTCTTAATAGTGTGGGTATAGTGATTCTCAAATCTCAGAAAGTGTATGGTGTTGATGAAGTGCAGGCAAGCACCCTCGAGTTGTTCAAGGACTTGCCCATTGCCGTAGTTTCATTCCTAATGGCATCTTTCCTTCCCAGAATTGGATATAAAAACTCTATGCTTGCAGGACTGAGTTTGGTTACTTTTGCCTGTATAGGAATGTATTATGGCAATTCTTTTTGGTCGGCTAAATTATTATTTGCTACAGTAGGTGTATCATTTGCACTTATCAAAGTATCTGTCTATTCTATGATTGGCCTTGTTACTTCTAATGAAAGGCAGCACAATAGCCTTATGAGCAATATAGAAGGAGTATTTATGTTTGGAATAGCATTGGCATATTTTCTTTTTCCGGCCTTTAACAATCCCATGCATCAGGATAGTTGGTTAAACGTATATTGGTTACTGGCAATCATTTCATTATTATCTTTTTTATTTCTTTATTTTTCAAAATTTGACGAAGGCAACGAAATTCCCGGTTCCAATCTGAAGGAGGACTTTACTCAAATGTTGTTGTTACTGACAAGAATTTTGGTTCTAGTGTTCGTATTCAGTGCTTTTCTTTTTGTTATGATCGAACAAGGTATAATGACATGGCTACCTACATTCAACGACAGGGTATTGTCTCTACCTGAAAATATCAGCATTATGATGGCCAGTATCCTTGCGATTTCACTAGGGGTGGGAAGATTGCTTGCCGGTTATCTGACCAGAAAGATTTCATGGATAAAAGTATTGGTTATTTGCATTTTTGCTGCCATGGCTTTAGTATCTTTTGTTCTCCCTCAGACAGTACATATTTCACCTAAAGAGATCATCAGTATTACCGATATCCCGCTTATAGGCTTTGCTTTTCCTTTAGTGGGACTTTTTATAGCGCCCATCTATCCATTGCTTAATTCAGTAGTATTAAGTGCTTTACCAAAAAAATTACATTCCCCCATGTCAGGATTGATTATTATTTTTTCAGCATTGGGCGGTACTTTGGGTTCCCGGCTCATCGGGTATCTTTTTAAGTATGTGGGCGCTTCATCCGCATTCTATTATACCTTGATTCCAATGGTGATTTTGCTGCTCCTATTGTTTGTATTGCGTAAAATGACAGTAAAACCTGCCTCATAAAATGTTTGAATACCTTCCACCAGATAAAATTTTTGGAGAGCTGTTTGAAGATATTCTCTCCAGCAACATGTATGGTGACAACAAAACTGTTGCAGATCTCATTCCTTTAATCCATCCTGACCATATTTTAAAGAATTATTTTCAGGAAAAGAACACTGCAAAATTTGATTTAGAACGATTTGTTAATCAACACTTTAAATCCCCCCATAACCAAAATCCGAATTTTAAAAGCGACATTTCACAACCCATTGAATACCATATTGATAAATTATGGACTATTCTCACAAGAGATGCAGATGAAATAATATTTGGCAGTTCACTCATTCCATTGCCTTTCCCTTATGTAGTTCCCGGTGGACGGTTTAATGAAATTTATTATTGGGACAGTTATTTTACAATGCTGGGTTTGAAAGTATGTGGCAAAATCGATCTGATCGACCATATGATCAACAATTTTGCCTGGTTGATCGATCAGATAGGATACATTCCCAACGGCAACCGCACCTATTATATAGGTAGGTCACAACCGCCCTATTTTTCATTAATGGTCCATTTGCTTAGCCAAATCAAAGGACACAATATTCTTGGAATTTACTTACCTCAGTTAGTAAAGGAATATAGATTCTGGATGGAAGGTCAATCCCGATTAAAAGAACATTCTACCATTCATCGTCTGGCATGGACAAAAGGTCATACTTTAAACCGTTACTGGGACAACCGTGATGAACCCAGGCAGGAAATGTGGGCAACTGATCAACACCATGCACAAAAACTAAAACTTGATGAAAGGAAAAGATTCTTCAGAAATATCAGAGCCGCCTGCGAATCGGGATGGGATTTTAGTTCAAGGTGGCTGAAAGTTCCAAACGATTTAACATCAATTCAAACTACTGATATTCTCCCCGTTGATCTGAATTGTCTTTTATGGTTTCTGGAACATACCATTGAGGAAGCTTGCAATGCCATTGGTGACCTTGATATGGCTAAAGTTTTTGCAGCAAAAGCCGCCAAACGCAAAACCGGTATTATAGAAATTTTCTGGAGTGATGAACATTCCTATTTTATGGATTTTAACATCTCTGAGCAAAAGCACACTCCTATTTGTTCATTGGCAGGTACTTATCCTTTATTTATGGGCATAGCGCTATCGCACCAGGCTAAAGCGGTTATGCAAAAGATTTCTAAGGACTTCCTGTATTCCGGAGGTTTGGTAACTACTTTGAACCAAACAGGACAGCAATGGGATGCTCCCAATGGATGGGCACCATTACAGTGGATTTGCTTTGAAGGACTGCGTAAATATGGTTATTCATCATTAGCAAATGATATTCGTTCACGGTGGATGGCTTTGAACGAAAAGGTTTTTGTCTCTTCCGGCAAGATGTTGGAAAAATACAATGTTATCGATCCGGATTTAGTTACTGGTGGAGGGGAATATCCAGTTCAGGATGGATTTGGCTGGACTAATGGGGTGTATATGGCCATGAAACATTCTCTATGAGGATAATGTTGAGGCGTTTATTCGTTGAGGTGTTGAGGTGTTGATGACAGGTTCTTTGTATACTTTGTGTCATGATCGTTGAGGTCTTTGTAGTAAAATATAAACAGAATTCGAGTAAGAGTGGAGGGTTCAATTAACCATCTTAACTTATATACTATAAAAGCAATAAGTCTGCAGTGAACACATTCCGGGAAAATGCGCTGTAAAATGCTCACTGCAGACTAATATAAATTGAATGGGTAATGGTCGGGGGGACCCCTTTTACCTTCTCCTTTGTTGCTCTCTGGGTTTTGCAGAATAATTCACCTTTAGCTGTCCTGCTTTTCGCAATGCAGTCTTTACATCAGTAACAATACCCATAGTGACTTCACCATCCACTCTTAAGGAAGTGGTGATCTGATCTCTCTCCTTTTCTCTCAATTTACTTTTATGCCGTTCAAGGAATAAAGGTATTTCAGTATTATCTGCAAACTTATCTCCCAATTGAAGTCTGGGTCTGGTACCATAAGTAGCTTGATACTTTTGGATTGGCCTGCCAATGTACATATAATTGACTAGTGATTTTTTCTCGAGTTTTGTCAATTCGGTAGCCTGTGGAGTACTGACGCTTACTTTAAGTTCTGCATCCCTTAATACCGTAACCACCATAAAGAAAAACAAAAGCATAAAAATGATATCAGGCAATGATGCCGTAGAAATGGCAGGTTTAGACTTACCTCTTTTCTTTTGAAATTTTCCCATAACTATATCCCGTTTTAAAAAAATGCAATTAAGAATCTTCTTCACCAAAAGCTGTAGGCTCTGCTTCAGAAATCACCAAAGGAATTGCGTTCCGAATGGAAGCCTGCTGGTCCGGAGTAATAAAGTCAAATGCTCTACCATGTCTCTTCATGGATTCCTCCTCTCTCAACTCATTATATGCGGCTTTCAATTCATTATAGACTGAAAGATACGTTTTGTACTTAGTACCTCTGTCATTTTTCAATGAAATCAAAGCTTTGGTAGGAGATTCCGCCATGTCCTCCCTCCTTTGTGGATTCATGATAAAGATTTTGGTATTTTCCCTTAAATCTTTGATATCCATAAGTTGTCCTCTCACCAGTAATTGATTATCCGCATTCACCAATACTGAATACACGTTCCTGGTATTTAACTTTTGGGTTTCAGGAGGTGTATCGGACCAAATAGGCAATCTCACCAAAACCCCTTTATCTTCAGCAATGGTGGTGGTAACCAAAAAGAATATGAGCAGAAGAAAGGCAATATCAGCCATTGATCCTGCATTGATTTCATTGCTCAACCGATCTCGACTACTTGTTTTTGCCATAACTTATAAATTTTTACTTAAATATATTTCTGAGCTCTGAAACCACCATGATTCCGAAAGCTCCTAATGCTAAAATAATCGTAGTTTTAAGTCCCCCCGAAATTAATTTGCTGATACCGTCTTCGATTCCCTCTCTTTGATGAAGCATCCCTAATTTGCCTTCTGTTTCTACCGAAGAAGTCGCATACAGTATAAAGAATACGATTATGAGCGCAAGAAAACCTAATCCAAACTTAATGGCTCCTTTAGGAAACTTCATCAAATTGATGATTCCAAAAACCACAAGAGCTAAAAATGCCGCCAGAAAAATTAAAAATACTGTAGCTCCAATTCCGGGATTAAAAAATTTAATGTCGGATTTACCTTCATAAGCGTTGAGGTCTGTGGACAAGTCAATAGCGCTATCAGCATTAAAACCAAGCAGAGTGCTGATTAAAAAAATAGCTATGACCAGCAAGCCCAAACCCAATGAGACCAATTGCCCGTTCCTGGTTAAAAAATTATACATGATATTTCTTTGTTTTCTATTAACTAAATACTTTGTTCTTAGCCATTATATCTACCAAACCTATAGACGCATCTTCCATTTTATTAACGATGCCATCAATTTTGGATACGATATAATTGTAAAATATTTGCAAAATAATGGCAACTATTAATCCGAATACGGTAGTCAAAAGTGCTACTTTAATACCCCCCGCAACTACTGAAGGAGAAAGATCACCCACAGCTTCAATCCGGTCGAACGCCTGAATCATACCGATTACCGTACCCATGAAACCTAACATCGGTGCAATTGCAATAAACAGCGAAATCCAAACCAATCCTTTTTCTAAAAGACCCATCTGAACAGACCCGTAAGAAACTATGGCTTTTTCAACGGCCTCAGGTCCGCCTGATGCTACTTTTAATCCTTCATGTAAAACACTTGCAGTTGGTCCAGGAGTCGCTCTGCAAACTTCTTTAGCTCCTTCTAAATCTCCTTCAGCCAGTTTTTCGTCAATTCTTGTCAATAATTTATCTGTATTGGCTGTTGCAATGTTTAGTGTAACAATTCTTTCAATACAGAATGAAAGTCCTAAAATCAAACAAATCAAAACGAGACTCATAAATTTCCAGTCTCCCTCGATAAATTTTTCTTTCAATACCTGAAATTGACCCACCGAATCGCCTCCGTCTTGAGCCAATATCTCAACTGCACCAAATGAAGCAGCAAAAAAGAAAACTCCCAGTAATAATATTAACTTTCGCATAATTTCAATGATTTTTCGTATTTAAATTAAGTGAATTAATGAATCATGGTCTAAATTTATAAATAATAATCAAAGTAGTATAAAAGACGGAAATTTTTTTTCCTGCCTTCTGTTTTTTTAATATTAAATACGGAATCATATTAAAAATAATGCTAATTTGTAATATTGTTTTTACAAACCCTTACCCTGGAGATGCAAATGCATAGCTTTTTGGTGCATGTTGTGAATACTCCTATTAAAATTGATTAATTTATCAAGGAATGTTTGAAGCTTTGTAAAATTTTAGGAATTTTGCACCGCAATATTTGGAGAGTTGGCCGAGTGGTCGAAGGCGCACGCCTGGAAAGTGTGTGTACGCCAAAAGCGTACCGAGGGTTCGAATCCCTCACTCTCCGCAAATCTCATCCAGATCCTGGCGTAGCCAAATTCTTTCCCTGACAATTCCGACGTATAGCTCGCTTTTATGAAGGATTGGAAGGGAAAGAATCAGTCTGTATAGACTGGGGA
>DAOLDB010000060.1:0-4107 GCA_035327565.1 Saprospiraceae bacterium | reverse complement strand
AGGGAAAGAATCAGTCTGTATAGACTGGGGATGGATGTGGTTTGTTTCTCCCCCCCCATTCGGGATCGATCTCATCAATCCCTCACTCTCCGCATACCTCATCCAGATCCTGGCGTAGCCAAATTCTTTCCCTGACATTAAAAAACTATTTTCCATTCAACGCTTTAGGATGGGCTTGTTTATAAATAGCCTGAATCTTAGCCATCGAATTATGGGTGTATACCTGAGTTGCTGCCAGACTGGAATGACCCAGTAACTCTTTGATGGCATATAAGTCAGCACCGCGATTGAGCAATTGTGAGGCAAAAGTGTGTCTCAAAATATGAGGGCTACGCTTTTCCAGAGTGGTTATCTTTCCCAGCAACCTATGGACACTGTTGTACACATACTTTGGATATAATTTCTTGCCTTTGCCTGTAACGAATATCCAATTCCCTTCACTTTGACTAACTTCATTTTTACGCAACGCGAGAAATTGTCTCAAGTCCTCAAGCAATGTATTAGAAACAGGAATTCTTCTTTCCTTATTTCCTTTTCCTGTTACCCTGATCCAATGTTCCTGCCAATGAATATCTTCTATTGTCAAATGCAATAATTCAGACCTCCTCATTCCCGTAAGATATAGCATTCTGAAAAGAATCCAGCCCAGCACCTCTTTATATTGTTGAAAGTCTACATAGTACCGAATCATCTCATCCGGATTCTCCTCTTTGACATATAATGGTAAAGATTTCTTGGATTTCAGCGCCATCCATTTTTGGGTTATGTCAATTTCTGCCTTTTCATACTTTAGCAAGTATTTATAAAAACTTCGAATACAAGAAACCTTCCTCTGAATGGCTCTATTTGAAATCCCTTTGCTCTTTAAATGGACGAGAAATGATCGAAGATGTGTGAATTGTATATGTTCTATCTGATTAATTCCCCATTCCGATTGAAGAAATTCTGACCATTGGTATAAATCACCGGAGTATGCTATTAAAGTATGAGGAGAGTACCTTTTTATACTCTGCAAATTATCAATAAACCATTGAATTTCCCTTTTCACTTATATTATATTATATACAAATATAATATATATTAAGCACTATTTTAATGCTCTATACAAATATATGTATTACATTGTTCACAAAATTTTACTTATCTAAGATTTTCCATTCTTATGTATCCAGAATTGTGGCCTACAGTATTTTGAAGAAAGATGAAGCCAGCGATATTTATTTTACATCCCCAATAACAAATGTACAGTTCTTAAGAATGGAAAGTAGTCTCAACACCTCTATTCATTTCGGTATTACATATGCCTATTCTTTGTATTGTGATAAAAAAAAGCAGAGTGTAAAACCCATTTTACACTCTGCTCTTCAAAATTGCTTAAAGTCGATCAGATATATCCGTTTCTTATAAAGGGGTCAACACAACATCGCCGCGATCTCCCCAACTGTTTCGCCAGGTTAAAGTAATTACCCCTGTAGAAGCATTTCGTTGCCCAGAAATAACAAAACGGTCACCGTATCGATCGTTATCACCCACATCCGCTATCATTCCACAAATATCTCTGATGCGGCCTGGCGGGATAATATCTCCGTACAAATCAGGATAAAGATTGAAACTCATATCACTGATTCTATAGACACCTTCTTCACTTGTTGCTGTCAGTTCTACTTCCCCAACCAGATTGGCATAAGGCGCCGCATCTCCACCGGAACCGTTACCAAAAGCGCCATTGGCTAACGTTGAATATGTACCTACCCAATCTCCGGGATTGGAAGGGCATACAACACCTACAGCATAAAAGAATGGAGAAGCATAGAAGATTCCTCCACCCACATCAGCAGAGCGGTTGTCATCACTAAACACCCTTCCTGTCGTGGTCCTTAGTACCAACCGAAATTCAAACACATCTCCTCCTTCAATTTGGGCCTCGGTCAAACCTACTGCAGAAATGGCGGCAGGAGCAGGTACATCTAGGGATGCTCTTAAAAACCGGGAATTGGGATTGGTTTGAAAATCTGCCCGTGTTAAAGTACTTACTAATACATCCTGTCCCGGAGTAAATTGAAGACCCACACCAGGTATTAATCTTCTGTGACGCACTCTGACTTCTACACTCTCTACAGTATTTCCATCTTCAATATCCACTGCCTCAATTACAAGGGCAAATCTGGAACTTGCCAGATCAAAAAAGTTGAAACTTACACTTGTGCGGTCAATAGTACGTAAATAAGTAGCTGTATCAAAATCTGTGTAAGGAATATTGGGTTCTATAAAATCTGTACATGAGAATATAAGCAATATGGTACTCATAATGAGCCCTTTTAAAAGAATTTTACTCTTCATAACAGTTAATTTTTTTACAATTTATCAAAAGAACATCTGTTTATCTTTTGTAGCTAATTGCAGTCTGTAAACAATAAATTAAAAAATCTCAAATTTTTTCTATTTAACATTAAGAGAAAAACATTATTTTATTCAAAAATATTTGAAATAGTATCCTGTAAAATAATAGTTTCACCCATACAACAAATCGAACGAACAATGAAAGTTAAAAAAAAGGGTTACTCTACTTAAAGTAGAGTAACCCTTTAAAATAAAAATTACTTATTGCTTGGTTAAAGTTAGCACCATTGGTGTATTAGCCAAAGCAGCAC
Organism: Saprospiraceae bacterium; assembly: GCA_035327565.1. Taxonomy (GTDB): domain Bacteria; phylum Bacteroidota; class Bacteroidia; order Chitinophagales; family Saprospiraceae; genus JABDLO01. The sequence continues at coordinate 1,456 of DAOLDB010000060.1, read as the reverse complement.
AACTAGCTGTTGCATCATCAATAAAGTTTATGGTAATTACAGCATCACTCTGAGGATTATAAGTTGACAAATTATCATTGGAAGATTGCCATGTAATCGGATTACCAGCAGTACATCCTGCTCCAGCACTTTCAGCGGGCTTAATGATCAGTCCACAAGAGAAATCTATAGTAAAAGGTCGTACAGTGAATCCTCCAAGGTAACCTACTGTAAATACTCTTTCAGTTCCAGAACCTCCCTGGGTAAGCGTCACTGTCCCTTCTACAAAGCGAGTAGCATTTCCAAAAAATGGATCCGGTGCTACTGTGGTTTGCACTAAAGTATAAGGACCTAAAGCATATCCAGCTGTTAAAGGACAGATAACCGCCACATTGTATAAAAATGGAGAAGAATAAAAGATACCTCCACCTACATCCGCAGAACGGTTATTATCAGTGAATACCCTACCTGTAGTAGTTCTCAATACCAGTCGGAATTCAAAAACGTCACCTCCTTCAATCTGGGCAGCTGTCAGACCCACTGCAGAAATTGCAGCTGAAGCTGTAACATTCAGAGGAGCTCTTAGAAACCGGGATTGAGAATTAGTTTGAAAATCTGCCCGGGTCAATGTACTAACCAACACATCCTGAGAAGGAGTAAATTGGAGTCCCACACCAGGAATCAATCTTCTGTGTCTCACTCTGACTTCCACGCTTTCTACTGTGTTGCCGTCTTCAATATCTACAGCTTCCAGAATCACAGCAAACCTTGAATTGGCCAGGTCAAAAAAGTTAAAATCAACACTGGTTCTTTCAATGGTTCTCAGGTAAGCACCTGTATCGAAATCAGTATAGGGTATATTGGGCTCTATGAAGTCGGTACAGGATGTAACCAGGATCATAACTCCCACAATCAATCCACTTATATATTTCATTTTTTTCATTGTTCATTCATTATTTAATGTTTAGTAAACCCATGCGGTTCCGGGAGGATTATTATCCCAGAATACACGATGAGAAAGATCGGATCTTTGCTGAGCACTTGAGTTGGTAACCACATAGCGGTTAGGATACAGGAACGAACGAGGAAATACCCCACCGGAAAGATTGATCAATGCCGGCTGCATATTGTCAGGTTGGCCTGTGCGACGGTACAAATTGTACGCTTCGACACCATTACCAAACAAAGCCAGCCAATATTCTCTTGCAATGATATGCATCCTGCGATTTGCAGGGGCTGCATTATATTCACCATCTACAAAAGTTACGTAATTATCTACCATCTCATCCCATTCTGCAGTGGGATGGAAAGCAGTAATCCTTCCGGATTCAGGTGTAGACAATGAAAATGCCCTGACATAGTTCATTGATTTTCTGATACCACTCAACACAAGTTCCTTTGGATCGCCTGTTGTACCCAGCGTTAAAGCAGATTCTGCTAACATAAAATCAACAAATGCAGGCAGCATAATGGGCTG
>DAOLDB010000059.1:0-21474 GCA_035327565.1 Saprospiraceae bacterium | reverse complement strand
ATTTTGCTGCTGTAAAAGTGATTATAGTTATCCTGTTCAAAATTGGTAACCGTGTCCCCCGGAAAATCTTTTCCATCGCCCATAGATATTAACATTTATGTACTTTAAAGAATTCATGCCTTAACCTTATCCGCTCAATGCCCAAGTTGTGACTCTGCACTGAATCTCAACAATTACTGAAAAAAATTACAAACATTTATGATATAAAAATACACATGAAAGGGTAGAAAATTTTATCTTTGCACTTCTTTTTAAAGTTCTTAAAAAATATATATCCAATGGAACTTATAAAATATGTTCATGAACAGCTGACACCGGTCAATGCATTTCCTGATTTCAGAGCAGGAGATTCTGTTTCGGTAAGTTATAAAATTGTTGAAGGCGCTAAAGAAAGGATTCAGATTTTCAAAGGGGATGTCATCCAGATCAAAGGTGAAGGCGCAACCAAAACATTTACCGTAAGGAAGTTGTCCGGTGGAGTCGGTGTGGAAAGAATATTTCCATTCTCTTCGCCTTCGATTGTAGAAATTGCTGTATTGAAAAGAGGCAAAGTGAGAAGAGCAAAATTGTTTTATCTGAGGAACAGGGTTGGGAAAAGCTCGAAGATCAAAGAGAAGAAATTGATCAAATCCTGAAAATTCCGTTTTACTTTGGTATGAAGATTAAACGAAGTTCCTGTATTTATTCAGGGACTTTTTTATTTTTGGATGATGGGCAGCAGATATGAAAAGAGAGGTGTTTCCGCTTCAAAAGAAGAGGTGCATGCAGCCATCAAGGGGCTAGACCGTGGGCTGATGTCTAATGCATTTTGTAAAATTTTACCCGATATAGCAGGAGGTGACTCTGAATTTTGCAATATCATGCATGCCGATACTGCGGGTACCAAGACATCACTGGCATATATTTACTGGAAAGAGACGGAAGATATGGAGGTCTGGAAAGGTGTTGCTGAAGATGCCATTGTGATGAATCTTGATGATATGGCTTGCGCTGGGGCTACTGGGCCTTTTCTTATTTCCTCCACCATTGGCCGTAATAAAATACTGATTCCGGGAGAAGTGATCGCTACTCTGATTCGGCATACTTATAATTTTGCTGAAAGGATGTCGAATTATGGTATTGATATTTTCCCATCAGGAGGAGAAACTGCAGATGTCGGAGACATTGTCCGGACCATTGATGTGGGATATACTGCTTTCACCAGATTGCAAAAGAACCTGGTGATAGAAATTGATGTCAGGGAAGGTGATGTCGTCGTTGGATTTTCCTCTTATGGAAAAGCTATCTATGAGGATTCCTATAATGGAGGAATGGGAAGTAATGGTCTCACCTCGGCACGTCATGATTTGCTTTCTTCTTTTTACAAAGTGAAATATCCTGAAAGTTATGACCCAAATGTTCCATTTGATGTGGTGTATTCAGGGACTAAAAATTTACATGATCCTATATCTGTAGGGCAAGACTCTATTCCTTTAGGAAAATTGATTCTATCACCTACCCGAACTTATCTTCCACTGATTAAAAAATGCTTACCGGATTTGAAACCCTGGATTTCTGCATGGATACATTGTACAGGAGGGGGACAGACTAAGGTGATGAAATTTATTCAACGTCCTTTGAGGGTGGTTAAATACAATATGCTCGAAGTACCCCCGTTATTCCGATTGATCCGGGAGCAAAGTGGTACTTCTTTAAAAGAAATGTATGAAGTGTTCAATATGGGGCACCGACTGGAAGCCTATGTTCGTGATCAAAAAGTAGCAGAGGATTTAGTGAAAATAGCTCAGGAATTAGGTATTGAAGCACAAGTCATAGGTGAGGTAATCGCCTCTGGTAATAAAAGTCTGGAAATCCGCCATGAGGAAGAGACCTTTGAATATCATTATCCTACCTAATTCCCAGGATCTTTGTCATCCCCGGACTTATCTTTAAAAAAGCTTTCGGTGTAATCTATTATTTCCTCAGCAGCTTTCGACAGCCCTTCACCGAACTCTTTGGCTTTCTCTGTCATTTTACTTACCTTTTCTTCTTTACTGATAGAATCAGCCCACTTTGTCGCCTTTTCTTTCATCTCCTGCACTATTTCATTTACTTCTTCAGAAGTTTTTTTAATGGGCTCATCTTCAGCAAGTTTTTCAGCTTTTTGTTTGGATTTTTCAAATAAGGTGCCTGCTTCCTGAACGACTCTGCCCGAAGCATCTTTGATGGATTGAATGGCTCCCGTGATTACTTCTTTTTCTAATGCATCGTCAATAAAGTCCATTGATTTGTTAACGGCATCGGCAGTATCTTTTCCCAATTTACCAATGATTTTAGCTGCTTTTTTCCACATAGTTTAGCATATTTTATTTATAATCATTCAAACAATGAAAATATATAATCCCGTTCCCTTTACAGAGAAAATCCTAATAGATTGTAAAGCAGTTCGTCGATAATCTACAGTGATTATTGACTATTTCCTAAATTCACACTATGGGTTTCCAATTCCTTAATAGGGTGTTTCTTGTGGATTTCTTTCTCTCCCGCAGCTCTCGCTGATTTACGCAGATCTTTTTTGAAGACAAATTAAAATCTTTGTAAATCATTATTACCGCATAAGGAACGGGGTAATAAAATAGGAGAATATCAAACAAATCCCAATGATAGTAATTCTAGGAGCAGTGTCACGAATTCCTGCCCATTGAATGAATAGCACATATAGAAGAATAATTAAAGTAGTGAAAATGATAGTAAATCTTTTGTTTTTAAATTTGGCAAAGGGTCTTTTCATTAGGTTAATTTTATTTGTATGTTAACTTTTTTCAAAAGAGTAGAGATAAATATTATTTTTGAAAAAAGCTAAGCAAAGATTGCAATATGATCCGAAAAATAGAAAGTTTTAAAGAGTATGAACAAACCTATAAATACAGCATTGAAGATCCTGAAGGATTTTGGGGAGGTATAGCTGAAAACTTCTTTTGGAGAAAGAAATGGGATCGCGTGTTGGACTGGGAGTTTAAAACTCCTGAAGTGAAGTGGTTTGTTAACGGTAAATTGAACATCACCGAAAATTGCTTAGACCGGCACCTGAAAGAAAGAGGGAACCAGATTGCACTTATTTGGGAGCCTAATGATCCCAACGGTGAAGTAAGGAAAATAACCTATTTGCAACTCCATCAGGAGGTTTGCCGCTGTGCAAATGCATTAAGAGGATTAGGAATTCAGAAGGGGGATCGCATTTGCATATACATGCCCATGGTTCCTGAATTGGTTATTGCCATTTTGGCATCAGCCCGGATTGGAGCCATTCATTCAGTGGTTTTTGCTGGATTTTCAGCTTTGTCACTAGCAGACAGGATCAAAGATGCATCGTGTAAAGTGGTAATATGTTCTGATTATAATGCCAGAGGAAATAAAAATATACCGGTAAAAGAGATTGTAGATAAAGCCATTGATATGGGCTGTGAGACTATTGAATCCATACTGGTGTATAAGAATACGGGGGATGATGTGAATTGGGTAGGTGGTAGAGACCATTGGTGGCATGATTTGGTTTCGCGTCAGCACGAGCAATTTGAAGCAATAGAAATGGATGCAGAGGATGCTCTTTTCATTTTGTACACATCAGGATCTACAGCAAGGCCGAAAGGGGTTGTGCATACCTGTGGAGGATATATGGTCTACACATGCTATACGTTTACCAATGTTTTCAGATATGAGCCCGGTGATATATATTGGTGTACAGCAGATGTAGGTTGGATTACAGGACATTCCTATATCATTTACGGTCCATTGCTCGCTGGTGCTACCAGTGTTATGTTTGAAGGGATCCCAACATGGCCGGATCCCGGTAGATTTTGGCAGATTTGCGAGAAGCACAGAGTTACACAATTTTATACCGCACCCACTGCCATCCGCTCTTTGATGGCATTTGGGAATGAATGGCCTCATTCGTTTGATTTGACGTCTATCAAAGTATTGGGAACCGTAGGAGAGCCCATTAATGAAGAAGCATGGCATTGGTACCAGGATCATGTAGGTAAAGGAATAACACCTATTGCTGACACCTGGTGGCAAACAGAAACCGGTGGAATTATGATCAGTTCAATACCCGGGGTCAATGATATTAAACCTTGTTATGCAGCACACCCATTGCCTGGAATTCAGCCGGTGATACTTGATGCAGAGGGAAACCCGGTAACAGATTCAGAGGTGGAAGGATTATTATGTATTGTGTATCCATGGCCCTCTATCATTCGCACTTTGTATGGAGACCATCCACGGTGTAAAGCGGTGTATTTTTCTGCATTCAAGGACGCTTATTTTACCGGAGATGCAGCGAAAATGGATAAAGATGGGCGCTTCAGAATTATTGGGAGAGTAGACGATGTTATTAATGTTTCAGGTCACCGAATTGGTACTGCCGAAATAGAAAATGCATTGGATGAGCATCATTTAATTATAGAAGCGGCAGTGGTGGGTTTCCCACATCCTGTCAAAGGTCAGGGGATTTATGCCTACGTAGTACTCCAGAATCAAGAGAATCAAGAAATAGATTTTGAAATGGAGGCTAAGAAAGTCGTTAGTGAGATGATAGGCCCAATTGCAAGACCTGATATCATCCAAATTGTATCAGGGTTGCCAAAGACACGGTCAGGAAAAATAATGAGAAGAATATTAAGAAAAATAGCTGCGGGTGAAACGGATTCATTAGGAGATATTTCGACATTGCTGAATCCGGAAATATTGGATGAAATCATTCAAGGTGCGCCCCGGTTGGGATAATTACCATTTATGATATTGCTATTTGCAGAGAGTGGAACCACTAAATGTCAATGGACGGGAATTGATGCATCCCATGGGGAAGTATTACTAGATATATACTCAAAAGGCCTAAATCCTTCAATGTTTAGCCCCGATTTTATTTACAGTGAATTGAATAAACTGGAGAGATTAAAACCTTTAATACCTGAAATTTCTCAAGTTTATTTTTATGGAGCAGGATGCGGTAGTCCGGCAGGCCGGCAAATGATGGAATCTATATTACAAGCTTTTTTTGTCATGGCTGATGAAATCAATGTTACAGATGATATGGAAGCGGCCGTTTATGCCTGTACCCGGACACCGGCTGTGGTTGGAATAATAGGAACGGGTAGCAATGCCTGCTTTTATGATGGTAAGATAATTCAAACTAAAATCCCATCCCTTGGTTTTATTTTGATGGATGATGGCAGCGGTAATCATTTGGGCCGGTTGCTTTTACGATCTTATTATTTTGGTGAATTGGATCAGCGATTGATGTATTCATTGGAAAATAACTTTGATTTAGATCCGGATAATGTGAAGTACAGGTTATATAAGGAGGAAGGAGCTGCCACATACCTTGCGACTTTCGCAGAATTTGTGATAGAGAATAAAGTACATCCTCAGATGAGAAAAATGATTGAAAAAGGATTTTATTCTTACATTCATACACAATTAAAGCCTTTTAAAAGTGAATTGGTAAAATTCCCTCTTCATCTGGTAGGATCGGTATCATTCTTACTTCAGGATGTATGGAAAGACATTGCCTTACGTGAAGGATTCCAAATAGGAAGTTTTATTAAAAACCCTATGGAAGGGCTTATTAAAGCACGTTGGAAGGATCAATCAGGAAGCATATGAAAATCAGAATTGCCTTTAATAAAACGTATACATATAGTTTCAATTCATTAATAAATGGAAGTGTTTTGGTTTTGTATATTTATAGCGCTTAATCATTAAAATAGAAAGGAGATGAAAACAATCCACCAAATTATGATTTATTTTGCTGTGATTGGGATTTTGTATACCCCAATGGCATGTAAAGAAAAACAGGATATGAAAATGGAAGAGAATGGAGCTGCAATTCAAGGGATTACACTGGCTCAGTGGTCATTCCATAGAGAATTGCTCAGCGGACAAATGACTCATTTGGACTTTATCCGGGTTTCCGGAGAAATGGGTTTTGATGGAGTGGAATATGTAAATCAATTCTTCAAAGATAAAGCGGAGGCTGAGTCTTATTTGGACACCATGAATCAGATCGCAAAAGAAGCAGGGGTCAAACAAGTTTTAATCATGATTGATGGCGAAGGACACCTTGGAGATTTAGATGAAGCCAAGAGAACTCAAGCCATTGAAAATCATAAGAAATGGGTAAGAGCTGCCCGGCATCTGGGTTGCCATAGTATTCGGGTCAATGCACATGGGGAGGGAAGTGCTGAAGAAGTCATGGAAGCTGTTGTGGATGCATTAGGGAAATTGGCTGATTATGCTCAGGAATATGGAGTCAATGTTTTGGTTGAAAACCATGGAGGGTACAGTTCCAATGGAGCTTGGCTGGCTGAAGTGATGCGTAAGGTTGACAGAGATAATTGTGGCACTTTGCCGGATTTTGGAAATTTTTGTCTTAGACGGGAAGGAGGCGCAATGTGGGGAACACCTTGTTTAGAGGAATACGATAAATACATGGGAGTCCAAGAAATGATGCCATTTGCCAGGGCGGTAAGTGCAAAATCATATGATTTTGATGAAAAAGGAGAGGAAACCACTATTGATTATAAAAGGATGTTGAAAATTATTAAATCCCACCCATACAATGGTTATATAGGGGTAGAATATGAAGGCAATCAATTTTCAGAGCGGGAAGGAATTGAACTTACAAAAAAATTAATTGAAAAATATCTGTAAGTGAATATCTTAATGATAGGAATCAAAACCACTGAAGTGATGTTTTATTAGTCTTTTTGACAAGAAATATGCAAATCAAAAAGGTATGTCCAAACCTGTACTAAGATATGAAATCTGGCAACCGTTTCTTCTCTCAGCGATGGTCGTTTTGGGGATGATTATTGGAGTGAAGCTGGTAAACAGAGACTATTCATTGATTCGCCAGGTGGATATGCAAGGAATATCCAGTCCGGTTGGACGGATTGAAGAAGTGATTCGATTTATTGAATCCCGGTATGTTGACACACTCAATAATGAGGACTTATATGATCATGTGATTGAAAAAATCATGGAAAATCTCGATCCTCATTCTGTGTATATATCTCCCGAACAAATTAATTATATCCATGAACAAATGGAAGGAAATTACCGGGGCATCGGTGTTGAATCCTTTTTTCTGGATGATACGGTAAGGATATCCAGAGTGCTTGAGGGAACACCAGCGCAGGAAGCAGGTATTTACCCTTTTGATCGGTTAATCACTATTGATGATACCACTGTTGCAGGGAGAGGAATGGAATATGATGCCATTCGTAAGATGCTTAAGCCTCCCGGACAAACTATACTTAAACTTGGAATTCTGCGAAATAATGTTCCGCTAAACTTCAATGTGCCTATCGTCAATGTAAATCTACAATCTTCAGGAGTAGCGTACGTGTTAGAGGATGGGATAGGGTATATTAAAGTGGATCGATTCAGTTCAAATACCTATAAAGAATTTATGATCTCATTGGAAAAGTTGGTGGAGGAAGATAAAATCAGGAATCTGGTAATCGATTTACGGAGTAATCCGGGTGGATACCTCCCCGAGACTGTAAATATCTTAAGCCAGTTATTTGATGAAAAAGGGCGACTATTGGTATATACTCAAGGCAAAAGCAGGAAGAAGACTGAATATAAATCCACAGGCAAAAATTTTTTTAAAATTGAAAAAATAGCAGTCCTCATCGATGAGGGGAGCGCTTCAGGTTCCGAAATCATTGCCGGTGCTATACAGGATTGGGACAGAGGAATAGTCATAGGTCGACGCTCTTATGGAAAAGGTTTGGTACAGGAGCAATATCCCCTGCGAAATGGAGGAGCTATACGGTTGACCATATCCCGTTACTTTACTCCATCCGGAAGATCAATACAAAGACCATACGATAATGGTGATGAGTATAATGGCGATATTTTTGACCGGTTTCACAATGGAGAGATGTTTGATCCCTATAGGTATAAGTCCAGAGATACTACTCCATACCATACGCTCGTACTAAAGCGAAAGGTATTTGGTGGGGGAGGTATTTTTCCGGATGTATACATCCCTTTGGACAGTGTGTTTTCTCACTATGAATTGATGACATTGACCAATTTTATCCCTGAATTTGTATTTAAAAAAAGAGAAGAAGGTAGGATAGCTTACTTCAATGAAAAAAATCTTGATGTATCTGAATTCTGGAAATTCATGGCAGGTCAAGGTTATCACATGGATCAGTATAACTCCAGTGTAAGTACAAATGAATTGAAGACCAGAATCAGAGCCGAGTATGCATATCAAAGTGAAAATGAAATTGCTCGCGATAAAATATTAAATGAAAACAACCCTTTTATTACAGCAGCGCTGGAATACATCCGTTCAAACCTTAATATTCTGGCTTACCATGATCAGCTTGTAAATAAGACCCGCTAATTCGGGACATTATTCTCGCAGGAAGATGAGATCGCCTTCTTCATTATATGTGATGGTAACAGGAGGCAGATGATCATTCATCAGATTCATCTTATGCTTACAGATGTAATCACCATGCAAATGCAGGTGTGGATCTATTCTGCCGAATGCATTGGGGATGTTGTCTGCCGTAAGTTGGGCCGGAGTGATTATCAATGGAAATCCCAGCAACCGGATAATGGTTTTGCAAAATTGATCATTGGTCAGGTTGAAGCCCAGTCCAGGAAAATATCTTTGTATATAATCAGGAAAGGAATTTTTACCGGGATGCACAACGGTTAATGGCTGGTGGTGATACACCAGTAAAGTCTCTATTCGGGGATGTACGCGGGGTATATATTGCTTGATCATAGGGATACCACTGGCCAACAAGGAGTACTCCCTTGGATATCCAGCCTGCGACGGTATTTTTTTTAGTTTCAAACATGCTTTCCTACTCTGAATACTACAACCCAACGCCCATAAAGTATCGGTAGGAAACAATATTACACCATCCTTTTCCAATACATCAATTATATCATGCATTCTATCTTCAAATACCATGTAACTATCTGATATCCTGTGTTTTAAAAAATAATACTTTCTATATATGCTATGAATAGCAAATGAGAAATTTGCTGTGTCAGACATGTTAAACGAATCCCGTAATGGCTTCATTATAACAATAACAGAAAAAGTGTAAATATCTCTGGCTTTGGATTTGAAATATTGTACATCAGTCAGAGCCTAATCTCCACTAATATGAAATTTCAAACCAATGGTAAAATTTCTGGGCATTCCTGGATAGAAATACCTCGGTAATCCTACCGGAGGGGCCAAAGCATTCACAGCGATCATAGGTGCATATTCAATATTAAAGAGATTGTCTACTGATGCAGTAAAATCCATGGTTGTATTTTTCAAAAACCATTTCTTACCTGCAAATAAGCGGCTGACGAGGTATCTTTCACTAAAAACTGAATTCTCATCATTCACCGGCATTGCCGAGACGTAATGATTTAATAGGTTAACATTCCACGACTTATATTGGTATTTGATATTGAAGCTGGATTTAAAAGGGGCAACTCCTGTGAGTTGGTTTCCGGAAAAATCCCGATCTCTTTCAATAAAATTTAAAAACCTGTAGTTTCCAATACTGGCGTTGACCTGAACCTGCAAATGATTATTTTCTTTGTCAGTTTGAAAGAGTATTTCGGGTTCCCATCCATAATGTCGCGACCTGCCGGCATTCACTGCAAATAAAAATCCATCATCCGTCTGACGGTTAACCAGAATATTGTTGACAAGCATAAAAAAGAAGGAGGAAGAAAATTTCCAGTTTTTCGCTGAAGCTCCATTTATTCCATATTCAAAATTCCATGCTTTTTCCTGACGTATTTCTGTATTAAATCTTCCGTTGGGAAGGAGGGATTCATCGAGACCTGGGGTAGCAAATCCATGTCCTATATCAAGATGCATGGACCAATGGTCATTCTTTAACCATGAAAGACCTGTGCGAGGGCTGATAATGGGTTTATAATCCAAATCATTGTCCTGATCGACATTTTTGAGGCTGGCAAGGTTTATTCCGGTAATGTTTACATTTACTCCTGCTTCCAAAATTAATGATTGATTTAGTTTCCATTTTTTTTCCCCAAACGCATTCAATAAATAGCGGATACTTGTATCATTTTCTTGTAAAGGTCCTTGTATACCCTGGCTGATTTCGTAGATATTATACTCGAAATCCTCCCGGTACCACTCGATACCCATTGTCCAGCTTTCTTCGGCTTCCATATTTCCTATGCGACTTCGAAAACCTGCTGCCCAACTGTTGTTTTCAATCACATCGAAAGGCCTCAATTCATATGAATCAAAAAAAGATGTATAAACAGTAGTAATCCATGACCACTGTTTGCCCAAATTTCGGTGGAAACTCAAACCTGCTCTTGTCTTTTTATAATCTTCAAAACCTGAAACGGCGGCCCAAATGGGAGCAGCTATCCTGGGATTGTTTTTGTAATCATTGAAATTGAGTGAAGAAGGTATTTGTCCGAAAAGATCAATATGATTTAGAAAGAAAGACACAAAACTTTGATCCCCGCTCCATTTATGAAAAAGTGTATATGCCTGCTTTTTGTATTCATTGTTATCTCTGTAACCGTCACTTTGAATCCATTCCGCGTTCAGATAGGTGTGTTGATTATCAGCCCACTTTATATTTACGTCATTGTTGGAACGGAAAAATCCAAAAGCACCCACACTATTATCCGTCATCAAGCGCCATTTCCTTTCCGGAGGTATTGAGTGGGATTTTAAAAGTATTGTTCCTCCCAATCCTGCACCATACAGTGATGTGGTGGGGCCTCTCCACAATACCATCTGATCGATCATGCCCAGATTGATATCTTCCAGTGAAGTCTCACCAATACCGTCAGTCAATGGGATATCATCGAGATATGCCCTGATTTTTGAAGTGGCAAAAGGCGACCGGCTTCCAATACCCCTTATATGAATACGATTGGTATTCAAGCTGGCAGATTGCATTTCCAGTCCGGGAACTGTAATCAAAAAATCCTGAAGCCTGGGTACTACCTGAAAATTTTGTTCTGCAATGTTTATTTGTTTTAATGCAGGTATAACAGGATGCCTTTTTTCGGTAATCTCAATAGTTTCTGAATAAACACTCATCAAAGAATCCCATTCCATATCCTGACAAGATACCTTCGACATATGAAAAAAAAAGCACAATAATGAAAGACCGGATATAGACTTTTTGAATGTTCCCATTACAATAACCATTAAAACTCAATATAAAAATTCCGTATCGTGAGATTTATAGCTATATAATGGAAAATATATTCATATTCCCACGTGGAATTTATCGCAGAATGTTTCGCGAAATCACCAGTTTCTGGATTTCGCTGGTGCCTTCCCCAATGGTGCATAATTTTGAGTCTCTGAAAAACTTTTCTACAGGAAATTCTTTCGTATACCCATACCCACCAAAGATTTGTACAGCATCTGTAGCTATCTGTACACAACTTTCAGAAGCAAAATACTTAGCCATGGCGCTCATCGTAGTGACTTCTTCATTGCTATTTTTCATATCCGCCGCTTTCCTTGTTAATAACTCCGAAGCTTCTATTTTCGTAGCCATATCCGCTAATTTAAATGCAATGGACTGAAATTGAGCAATAGGTCTGCCGAATTGTTCACGTTGCTGGGCGTATTGTACAGAAGCTTCATAAGCTCCTTTGGCAATCCCAATGGAAAGGGCGGCAATACTGATTCTCCCGCCATCCAGGACTTTCATGGCCTGAATAAATCCCTCTCCCTCTTTACCAAGCATTTGTGACTGATGAACCTTGCAATTTTCAAATATGATTTCAGCAGTTTCCGAAGCCCGCATGCCCAGTTTATTTTCTTTCTTTCCCGATTTAAAACCTGGGGTACCTTTTTCAATGATAAATGCTGAAATTCCTCTGCTATCCAGGAGTTCGCCCGTTCTCACCAATACAACAGCAGCATCACCGGAAATTCCATGAGTGATCCAGTTTTTTGATCCATTGATGATGTAGTAATCTCCTGATTTTTCTGCGGTACACTGCATCCTCATGGCATCAGAACCTGTATTGGCCTCTGTTAAACCCCAGGCTCCGATCCACCGACCCGTGGCTAACATGGGCAAATATTTACTCTTTTGCTCTTCATTACCAAAAGCCAGGATATGTCCGGTACATAATGAGTTATGTGCTGCCACAGAAAGGCCTAGGGAACCGCAAACTTTAGCAATTTCTCCAATAATGGAAACATATTCCTGATAACCCAATCCTGCACCTCCATATTCTTCGGGAACTAATACCCCTAAAAATCCGAATTCCCCCATTTTGTGCATTAATTCTTTAGGGAAGTACTGTGCTTCATCCCACTCCATGACATGAGGTGCAATTTCTTTCTGAGCAAAGTCTCTTGCACTTTCTGTGATCATTTCCAGATTTTCAAGTAGGAGAGCGCCCACCGGGTTGTCATTCATATTTTCAATTTTTTATTTTTTTGAGTATAGGTTTTTACAATAATCAATTTTCATGTAACTCCTGTTACATTCTATTTTTTTTTGATGTTCACTTTTACTTATTTGAAAGTAATTGTTACATTTTCATCTTCAATGTTTCAATAACCAGCACTTAAGAAAAAAGTTTGATTACAATCGCACACGATTGGGGATGCCAGTGTTTGAAAATACAAAGATCAATTATTTTCTTATTTTTCTCAATAAAAGTTTGTCACACTTCAATATCCGTATTTTTTCTTCCATAGAATTCTTAGCCTTTCTCTCATATTGTTTTCAGAAGGATTATTTGCCGGTGTGTAAAAAACTGATCCTTTTATATCTTCAGGTAGCATTTCAATGTTTACAAAGTGATTTTCATAATCATGGGCATACTTATATTCCTGGCCATATCCCATGGACCTCATCAGGGAAGTAGGAGCATTGCGCAACGCCAATGGAACGGATAAATCACCACTCGCTTTCGTAATAGCCATAGCGCTATTGATTGCAGTGTAGGCTGAATTGCTTTTCGGTGAACAGGCCAGATAAATGGCGGTCTGACTCATGGGTATTCTTCCTTCAGGCATACCGATTTTATGTACAGATTCAAAACATGCGTTGGCTAAAAGTAATGCGTTGGGATTGGCAAGCCCTATATCTTCTGATGCCAATATAATCATTCTTCTACATATAAATAAAGGGTCTTCCCCTCCGTCAATCATCCTGGCCAGATAATAAGTTGCAGCATTTGGATCCGACCCGCGTACAGATTTGATAAATGCAGAAATGATATCATAGTGTTGTTCTCCTGCCTTATCATAGAGAGCCATATTCTGCTGAATGCTTTGCATGACCCATTCATCTGTAATAATGATTACCTCATCCTGTTTAAATAGCTTTACTACCAATTCGAGGCCATTGAGTAATTTCCGTGCATCACCACCTGAAAACCTGAGAAGTGCATCATAGGATTTCATTTTAATTTCTTTGGGCTTTAAATATGCATCATTTTGAATAGCATAATCAATGAGTCCGGTCAATACTTCTTTGTTGAGAGGATAAAGCGTATATACCTGACATCGCGATAATAAAGCAGGTATAACTTCAAAGGAAGGATTTTCAGTAGTAGCACCTATAAGTGTAATGATCCCTTTTTCAACGGCTCCCAACAATGAATCTTGTTGGGACTTGCTAAATCTGTGAATTTCATCGATAAATAAAATAGGATTGGGTTTGCTGAAAATATCCTGCTTTTTAGCTTTTTCTATTGCTTCCCTGATGTCTTTAACTCCTGCATTAATTGCGCTCAGACTAACAAATGGCCGTTGAAGTGAAGTAGCAAGGATTTGCGCCAAAGTAGTCTTCCCTACACCTGGTGGACCCCACAAAATTAATGAAGGTATGTGACCGCTTTCAAGTGCTTTTCTCAATATGGCTCCAGGTCCGGTGATGTGATCCTGACCGTAAAATTGATCCAGGGTTTTTGGTCTCATCCTTTCAGCCAATGGTGCCTGCATATTTTATTGTTTTGTATTCAAAAGTAGGATTTTCAGCCAGAATGATAATGTAATGCCATTCCATTTTGTTTTTCTTGAGGATAAATTCAATGGTAACTAAATTCGCAAAACCATAGGGTTCATTTTGAAAAAATGAAAACATGTCATTTGATTCATGAATTTTTATAGCTTTGGATTTGTAAAATAATATGGATCCTATTACCATTTGTATTACGAAATCTCCATTCAATCGCACTGGTCGATTTGATACCGTCTAATTACATTGATCTTCATTATGACAATCAATACTCCCATAGAACAAGAAGCATTTCATCAACTTCAAAAACTTTTCAACCATTATTCCAATCCCGCCAAAGCAGATAAAATGTCTGACTACATGAAAAATCAATTTTCTTTTTTTGGAATTCAGGCAGATCAACGCAGAGGAATCCAAAAGCAAATAAAACCTATAGTCAAAAACTTCAGAAAAGAGGAAATGTGGCGTTTTATTAACCTATGCTGGAATGCTGAGGAAAGGGAATGGCAATATGCAGCTTTGGATGTTCTGGAAGGATGCCGTAAAGGGATGAATGCCGGTGATTTAGACAGAGTAGAGTTTTGTATTGTAAATAAAAGCTGGTGGGATACAGTTGATTTTCTGGCTTCGCATGTTGTTGGCAACATTTTCAAACATGGTCCGGAAGCGATAAAACCCTATACTGAAAGATGGATGAATTCAGGAAACATTTGGTTGCAGAGGTCTTGTGTTCTGTTTCAATTAAGCTATGGACAATCCACAGACCTGGAGTTGTTGGCGCAATGTATTCTACAAACCAAAAACAGTAAAGAATTTTTTATTCAAAAGGCAAATGGATGGTCTTTGAGACAATTGTCAAAACATAATCCGGGTTGGGTAGCCTTGTTTTTACAGCAAAATCCGGATTTGCCTACAGTAACTATGAGGGAAGCTTCTAAATATCTTTAGTTGATTTCAGTGAAGTGTACTTTATAATCGGAGTCAACATATATATCAGCCAGGTCTTTGTGTTTTTTGATGATTTGATGTTCAATTTCCAAAACTTCTTCAATGAAAGGAGATATGGGATCGCGTGCTCTTTTCATACGGTCTTCCCATGTCTCTTTATAATTGCGTGTCATAAATACTTTGCATAATATTTTGTCCAACAATGAAGTATAAGTCCCTTCCACGATTAAAAACCTTATAGAATTCAATGATGCTAATTCAGTTCTGATTTCATTTTCTTTATAGTGAACCAATGGCTTTTCCAGGTAATCTTCACCCGCTAAATATAAATTGACATGTTGTTGCAGCAATGATAAGTTTACTTCCTGTGGTCCGACATGATTAATATCTTCCAGTCTTTGTTGGTGATTAGAGGATGGGGGCAGATGAAAATAATCATCCATATGAAAAATGTAAGCTGAAATGGATTGGTCAGTAAATACTTTTTTTAATGCTATGGCCAGAGTCGACTTGCCCGAACCTGATTCACCGGCAATGGTTACTACTTTTTTCCCACCGGTGGATCGGGATTGTATCCATTGGAATATTTCCTGTGCGGGAGGAATATGGTAGGGTTGTAATATGATTTTGTCTCCTGTCATTTTTATCAATGATTTATACTATTCATTTTGCATTTATGAGCATTTTGGATGGTATATTCATAAAAATGGTGCCTGCTGCACTGAAACACAAGTGTTTCTGCCCTCCAAAATTAAAATCAATACTGTCGATATATTCAGAAAATTGAAAGTCATTTTGGAAAAGGAGTTCATTGTAAGTATCTGTCATTGCGTTATATAAATCAATGGGAATTTCTTTTTGATATGAAAACAAAAATAATCCCATCATCACCGGCCAAATACCTCCATTGTGAAAATGGTGTGGTTTGTTTTTAAATGAATAGGAGTAATTATTTTCAATTTGATCCCAAAGTAAATCGCCTTTTTCGATTACAGGCCAAAAAGCAGGCAATAGAGGTTTTTTGAAAGATGATATCATTCCTTTCACAAACAGAATGATTTGGTCTTTTTGTGCTTTATTGGGAATTCCTGCCAAGGAAGCAATAGCATGGCCTGCTGTATCAAACATCCTATATGAACCTGCGGGATGAAATCCAGCTAAAAAATGAGATTTTGGTTCCAAAATTTCCGATTGATAAAGTCTTTTATGATATATCCATTTTTTATGGTTCTTTTTATTTTCAGGCCAGAAATTGGTTGCTATTGTTTTCTGGATGGCTTTTAGTTTTTCTTCATTTATTTTTTTATGAAATACATCATTAACTAATTTCAATGCCCATAATCGCAGACTGTTATCATATAATAAATATCCATGCATTGGATATTCATCTGCCCAATTACCACTTAACGGGCTGTAGATGAGATGTCGTCCGTTGAATTCCCAGGTTTCCAGAGTGTTGAGTGACCGGTAAATATGGTTTTTATGCTTATCAAGAAAAGATTTGTCTTTAGTATTTTTAAAATAAAGACAGACACCAATGATATACCATAAAGTAGAATCAACACGGCCTGTAAGTGTGCCATAGCTCACAATGGTTTTCCTGCCAACACTTACATTAGAAGGAATAAAACCGGAATAATGCTGGTTTGTAGCGAGCGTATTGAGTGATTTTTTAAGTCCGTTTTTTATCAGGTTATCGTTGATCAAGATGCCAGCCATTCCGGCAATTACACTATCCCTGGCCCAGATTCTTTTATAATTGTCCCTATCCTGCGGGCTGGCTAAAATGCCTTTTTTATGCACTGCGCTTCGGATAAGATTCCTGGCTTTTTCTATATGATCCATGAGTTGGGTTCATTAAGGATTTACAATATAATAATATTCCATTAATGCACCCTTAAAATGTGATTTGTAATACAAACTTTGATTTCAGCCATGGGTTGCTTTATTTTTAACCATAATATAATAGGATATAAAGAAGACCAAATAGCAATATAAGCGCCTGGTAACGGTAGTTTTTATACCAGGGTAGTGCCTTAAGAACACGGGTTTCTGCTCTAAAAACTGAAGGTGTCCAAACAGTAGTTTCGATCTGATTATCCAAAGGAGGTTTTGTAATAGCGCTGACAATGTAAAGTACAGAGCAACAAACCAAAAAATGAAAGCCGGCCACATACAGGAAGTTGGGCAACGGGAACCCATCAAATCCTTCATTGAGAATAAGTAAAACGGTGAGCATCAATCCGACAGCAATGGAGGCTAATGCTCCTTTTTCATTGGTCCGTTTTGAAAACAAACCCATCACAAATAGTGCTACAACCGGAGGGCTGAACCATGCCAATGTTTGTTGTAAGTAGTCCCATAATTTTGGAAAATTTCCAATTCGAGGTGCCCAAAGCACCGCTAAGACCATGACAATAATAGTAATTATACGCCCTATTCCCATTAATTGCCTTGGACTGGCTTTAGGCTTCCATTTTGTATAAAAATCCATTGTGATTAAAGTCGAAACAGAGTTAAGCCCTGAATCAAGACTGGACATCATGGCAGCAATGAGCCCTGCCAGAACAACCCCTAATACTCCAGTAGGTAAAAGATCGAACAGCATGGAAGGATATATAGAATCTAATCCCATTGTACTGCCATCCATAGCGGTAACTAAGACATTGTTCTGGTCATCATAACCGGCGAAAGGGTATATTACACGTGCGAAAGCACCGGGAAAAATCATTACAAATAAAATTGAAAGTTTCAGCAATCCCGCAAACAAAGCCCCCCATTGACCTTGCTGAACATTTTTTGCTGCCAAGGTACGTTGGGTGATGTATTGATTGGTTCCCCAAAAATAAAATCCTATCAGTAATACCCCGGAAATAAGAGCAGGCCACGGGAGTACATCATCATCAGCCGGCTTTATGATTTTAAAATGTCCGGGATCTGTAATCGCATATACCGGCTCCCATCCCCCTATCTTATTAAAGGCAAAAATGGTTATTAAAGCAGAACCAAAAATCAAAATTACTGCCTGTACAGCATCAGTATATACTACAGCACTTAGTCCGCCGGATATTGTATAAATTCCGGCGACAATAGCCAGCCCAAGAATAATGGTGCCTAATGCAAACTGTGGGAAAATGATATTGATGACAAGCCCTCCTGCATAAAGAGTAGCTGATATATCCACCAGAATATTCAAAATAATTGCAATCCCTGATGCATATGCCCTAACAGAATAACTGTATCTGTTTTGGAGGTATTCAGGAATAGTGAATATCCGGTTCTTCAGGTAAAATGGGAGAAAAAATATTGCAAATATGATCAATATCAATACGGCCATCCATTCATAACTGTATACTGAAAAACCATCCTGGTATCCTGAACCTGCTAATCCAACTAATGAATTGCTTGACATATTGGAGGCAAATAGCGAAAAGCCAATTAAAGGCCATGTGAGCGATCTCCCTGCAAGAAAATAATCTTCTGCATTTTCATGTCGCTTTCCAAAGTACAAACCTAATAACACTACAAAAATCAGATATATGATAATGATGCCCAGGTCGATATTGGCCAGGTTAAACGTTTGTAAAAAATAACTCATTTGAAACCAATAAATTATAATCATACCATTTAGAAAAAATAGGAACAATTAGATGTAAATCAGACCAACTTAACAAAAAAAAGGAAAATAATTTAAACACTGAATGAATATTTAATTTAAGTGTTGAATTGTTGTCAACAAGTCTTTTAATCTGACTCGTTTATATGAAATGATGAACGATAAGATATAAAAGCACATCTGGATTAATTAATTATTGTTAAGAAGTAGGAGATATGCCAAAAATTGTCTTTTAAAAGAATATTTTTACCATCTTCATAGTAAATCCTTTTCGTGCGACTTAAAACTTCATACAGACAAATCTGGTCGATCTCATTCCCGATCATGGTAGGTAGCGCTGCCCAAAATCTGATCGTTTTAAGCGACAATATTTTTCTGAGTTTTAAGAGTGGGATTGAATTTGCATCCATCGGGATCGTGGGCGTTTTTTACTTATTGGTAGCAAGTATTGGTTATGGATTTTCCCGGGGAGGACAAATCCTGATCGCCCGTAAGTATGGTGAGCGCAATTATAAAGGAGTAGGATATTACTTCCAGGCTTTAGTCATTTTTGAACTCATTATGGCAACGATTCTTTTTATTTTTCTTCAATTTGGCAGCGAATGGTTTTTTGGTCTTTTTCTGGAATCTCCTGAAGTCTTTCAACATTGTATAGCATACATAAAGCCGAGAAGCTTTGGTATCTTTTTTAGTTTTTTAGGGGTGTCTCTTATCGCCCTGTATACAGGAATTGCCCGAACTTCTTTTATCATATATGATACGATTTTATTGGTAGTCATTAATATCGTATTGAATTATGTATTCATTTTTGGAGCTCTTGGAATGCAGCCAATGGGTATTGCGGGCGCCGGAATCGCCAGCACCATCGCCGAGATTGTTGCTTTTATAGTTTTTGGCATTTATATGTTCTATGACAAATACAACCGAAGGTTTAAGCTGCTCAATATTCATTTGTTGAAACTGGATTGGATCAAACAAGTATTTGTTACTTCAGCTCCTGTTGTACTTCAATCCGGGTTGGGGATTGGAAGCTGGTTTGTATTCTTTACTTTCATTGAGAATGTAGGAGAAAAAGAGTTGGAGATTTCAAATCTCATTCGAAATATGTACCTGATCCTGTCTGTGCCATGCTGGGGTTTCTCTGCCGGGATCAATACTTTGGTGAGCAATTTTATTGGAATGAAAAAACGTCAGGCAGTTATTCCGCTTATACTAAAAACAGTAAAAATCAATGTGCTGGTCACCCTTTGTCTTGCCTTACCTGTAGTGATTTTTCCGGAAATATTTCTTTTGCCTTTGTTTGGACTGGATGATCAGAATTTATTGATCATGATCAAACCCCTTATGCCTGTTTTACTGGCTATCATGGTCACCTTCGCTATAGGTGCCATCTATATGAATGGACTGATTGGTACCGGTTTTACAGAGATAGGATTATATATACAATTTATTGGTACTGTACTTTATTTTATTTATATTTATTTTATTGTCAAAGTTCATTATATCAGTTTGGGATGGGCCTGGAGTGCTGAAATATTTTATTGGTTGTTTATGCTTCTGGTATGTATCTTTTATATGAACTCACCGTTGTGGAAAAACAAGAAAGCATTTTAAAGTGCAGAAAAATCCCCGACCATGATTTGATGAATGTATATGTCAAGATGATTTGACACTCAACGCAAAAACAATATGTGCCTTCTTGTCTGCGTATAACATAATTCCTAATAATATTTTGGCTAAAGCCTGATTAATTTCGAATCCCTGCCGATGGATTTCAACCCATGCCTATGGAAAAACATTTTCTGTGTTGCTGTTAACATCTAAACGATCTAACAACTCAGCTCATTCTACCCAAAGAATTAATGTTAAAATTCCGGATTTACACTTGCATTCCTTGCATGAATATATTAAAAAATGTAGATTTACACACGTAAAGGGTATTTAGGTAAACACCCACTCAAAGACCACCATTTGCTATATGCACTAACCTGAAGTAGTCCGGAAGGATAAAAGCTATGCAGTGTTATTACTGAAGATGCATTTATTTTTTAACCAATTAAATTTTTTTATGATGAAATCGAAATTTTATTCTGTAAAAGGAATTGGGGGGGGGTATTTTATTTCTTTCTTTGATCGCCATTTTCTTGTGGCCGATGAATAAATGCCACGCTCAATTTGATACGGTAACCATTAATACCGGAAACAATCAATTCTGGGGATTTTCATCCAGACAGGTGGACAACCATACTTTTGAAGTACGTACTCGCAGAAATGATTTTGGAATTTGGACTGATCCTCATTCATATCTCGAAACGGATTGCAGCTACGATGGAGGACTTGTCCAGGTAGCGGATGAGGTTCAAGCTACAGAACAAGTGAACCGTCTATTGATCCTACCCTTTACTGATAATGACCGGGAGGATTATGTGAATGGGGTGAGTACTTTAGACATCTGGGTGATCCAAAGATATATTGACGAATTGAGTTCATTGGACAATTGGCAATTAACAGCAGCCAATGTTGACGTCAACAACAAGATAGACAGTTTTGATATCAATAAAATACGTGATCTAATACTTGGAATCCGTGATGATTTTGGATCGGGTAACAGAGTGAGTTGGGGATGGGTGCCCCATTCAGATGTACTGACCTTTTTATCAGAGAGTGATCCCTGGGTATATGCACTGGGATACCCTGGATATTGGGATGTGATTTATAATAATTTATCAAAGAATCAGATTACATCTTCATCAGCCAATTATTTTAAATTCTTTGCCATAAAGATAGGTGATGTATATGCCACCTCTACATCGGGAGGCAATGACTGGGTATGCGGAACTGGAGGTTATGGAAGTTATTTCAGGAATGACAAAAACATTCAGACCAGAAGTTTGACCAACAGCA
>DAOLDB010000058.1:0-23838 GCA_035327565.1 Saprospiraceae bacterium | reverse complement strand
AGTCAAAGCCCCAGGCATAATTTTCAACTCTTTTATCCAGATCACACACTTCTTTCATCCATTGGCCCCCCCATGGTCCAGGATCAAAAAACGGTACGAGTCTGAAGGGTCTGCTAACAGCATATTGCAATGATTCTTTATAGATTTTTGCAGAAACCATCACCGGTGACTCCAGTGTATTGCTGTCAATGATATAATCCCAGTTTTCAAAAGAATTTCTTTTGAGCCGATCAGCTACCCTCCAATCCACAAAGTATGCTCTTTTATATTTCCTGACCGGATCCAATTGAAAATCATTGGTTCCAAGATTAGCCACCTCCCCTTTGCGCATTCGTTGTTGGATCTCCCAGCGCGCCATATCCGCATAAATGAAAAGGTCAGACTTGTTAGGTATAATAGAAGCGCCGCAACCGTATATCAATATGACACCCTTTTTTGTCTCTTTGATGGTCTTGCGAGTATTATACAATCGTTTTGAGTCAAAAAAGTCTTCTAGCTTTAAGCGGGTCATGTATCCAAATACCCGGTCGTCAGTAATATCAGCATGACACATTTCATTTAATATTACTTCACTTTTATACAGATCATTGGTAATAATAAAAATGTCAATTTTGATATAAGCAAATAATTTAGAAAGGATTTCTACATCTCTGACTCCCGGATAAGTTTCAAAGGTGAGAATAAAAGGATCTTCGGGCTTCTGTTTAATCTGATCATTGATCTCATCGCATATTTTTTCCCACCCGGACTTTATTCCTTCCGGATCAATATTGATTTTAATCGATGGGTATTTATCGTAATTGCTTTTCCTCATGGTTTAATTTTGTGAATGACCAGCCAACCAGGCGACTCCCAGTACTCCTGCCCATTCTGCATGCATTGCTTTTTTTATTTGAACTGGTCTATCGTTCAACCAGGAATATTCTTTGATTTTAGTCTGAAAATAGGGTACGATCATATGTTCACTTCCCATCAAGCCGCCGGATAAAATGATCAGAGAGGGATCATAGGCATAAATCAGGTTTTTGATCATTGCAGACCATGCTTCGAGACTTCTATGGCGCAGCCACTGAGCAAAGGGATTCTCTGATTGTGCATGATTAAAAACCCATTGATAATCAGGAATTTCAGGAATATTAATACAATCAGTGTCTGGAAATAAGGTTTTAAAATATTCTAAATTATCTGAAATCGACCAGGTTGATGCGACGGCTTCAGTACACCCGATATCTCCGCAATTACATACTACCCCCTGAAAATCTATTGTCATATGGCCGGCCAGATTCCCTGCTACATGTCCATGACCTCGAAGAATGCTTCCGTCAATCAGCACGGCGGATCCCAAACCGGTACCCAAAGTAATCATCACCAGGTTATTTATATGCTGTCCTGCACCATATTGCCATTCTCCCACTAAAGCGGATCGGGCATCATTTTCCAGACGGAGATGGGTGTTCCAGTTTTTATTAACCCAATGTTCGAGATCCAATGATGTGGCATCGGGAAATTTTATATAGTTACTTAAAATCATATTGTTTCTGGAATCAACTATACAAGGAAGAGAGATTCCAAAACCATTTAAGGGCTCATTATCCAGATGTTCCCTAATCTGTTGGTTGATAATGGATTCCAAATGTGGAAGTTCTTTTTGGAGACTGTTTTGATATTGAACATCATAGAGTGAAGTCGTTTTTAATTTTCCATCTTTTAATATACCCACTTTGATCCGGGTACCACCAATATCTATTCCAATGCTAGCCATCTTATTTTTTTAATATCCGGAGTTCTGAGGTAAAAGGTTTTGGTTCAGGTCAATTTCTTCCTGAGGGATTGGAAATAGTCGATGAAAGGGTTGGGGTTGAATTCCGGGTTTAGCTAAAGGTACCAGCTCGCCAAGTTTGTCAAAACGTGCCAAATCAATCCACCTATGGCCTTCTGCTACAAATTCCTTCCTGCGTTCAAGCAGCAGGGCGTCTTTAAATTGCTGATAATTCAAACCGGCTAAATCGGGTAATATGGGTTGCTGCGTTTGACCGTCAAACCTTGCACGCCTCCTGACTGCGTTTATGGCTTCGTAAGACTGAGGATTTGGCCCCATGTTTTGCTCATTCCATGCTTCAGCATAAGTGAGAAGTATGTCAGCGTATCGGAGATATGGAAAGTCATTATCTGTATTTCCTGCCAAAGGCTCTGCTTCCTCATCCCAATACTTTCGGATGTGAGGCTCCACCATTGTGACCAAGCCTCCCTGACCAATGATTTCAGTAAGAAAAGTAACTTTTCTTCGCCGGTCCAATGCGTCGAAAGAATCATATAAATGCTGTGTTGCCACTTGCCAGCCCTGTGCATTGACACCGGGAATTCTTCTGCTTAGTTCTCTGGGTAGAAGCCTGACATTAAACTGACCGACTTCCCAGAAGGAAATACTGTTATTGGCAGTGCCAAAGCCCACGTTAAACAGTGTTTCTATTCCATTGGTATTATTGATTTTAAACACTTCATCGAAAGCAGGCCAAAGTCCATACTGTCCGCTTTGAATGATGGACTCACAATAGGAGATACATTGATTCCAATCGTGAAGGTTTAAATAGGTCTTTGCCAAAAGACCGCGAGCGGCTCCCCGGGTTGCTCTTCCTTTTCCATTTCCGGCAGGATATGAAACGGGCAAATGGGTTTCAGCAAATTCAAAATCTGTTATGATGGCATTATAAACTTCTGATTTTGGATCCCTGGCAGGAAATATTTCTGCGCCTTCAAAAGTGAGGATCAAGGGAATATCACCAAAAATTCGAACCAAATCAAGATATAACATTCCCCTTAGAAATCTTGCCTCTCCCAGAAGCCTGTTTTTGAGCATTTCGTCCATATTGACATTGGGAATACCTTCGAGTGCGAAATTGGCAATACTAATACCTTTATAAGCATTCCTCCAAAAATCATACATGGTGGAATTGACAGGTTTGTGGTTGAACTTATCCATTTCATCCAGATCCACTGCACCGGCTAATCGATTTTCCATTTCATCAGAAACCAGCCCCATGCTCACCCAGTAGCTGCTGTGATATACACCTCCAAAAGTTGGGGGTGAGCTGGTAGAATTGAGAATGGCATAAATTGAATTGACTGCAGCAATGGCATCGTTGGGATTTTCAAAGAAATTGTCAACAAATACCTGATCTCGTGGATTTTCTTCCAGTAGATCTGTGCATGCAATGACCAGAACTAGAGAGAGTAAAGGTATTAATATAATGATCGAAAATATTTTTTTCATGCTCTTCATCTTTTAAAGTGTCATTTGTAAGCCAAAAATGAAACTACGCGGCAAAGGATAACCACCGTAATCTACTCCCTGCAATAAATTGTTTTGCCCAAATGCAAAGACTTCCGGATCATATCCCCGGTATTTGGTGAAAGTGTAAAGATTGTTGGTCGTTACATATAGTCGTAAACCCTTAAATGTGGACTTTAAATTTTGAAATCTGTAGCCCAGCGTCACATTTCTGATTCTGATAAAAGAACCATCTTCCACCTGCGCATCGCTGAAAATATTTCTTTCCCTTGGGTTTACACGAGTATATTCGTTATTGGGATTCTCAGGTGTCCACCGGTTTTCCCAAAATTCCCTAAGTATATTGGTTTCTCCATCCAATGATCCGATTTCGAACAGGTATGCATTCACAATATCATTGCCATGGACTGCCTGGAGAAAAATATTCAGCTCAAAACCTTTATAAGTGATTTGATTGCTCATTCCCCAGATGAAATCAGGGTTTGCATCACCTATTATAGTTCTATCAGCTTCATCTATGAACCCATCTGGCCCTGTCACCAAATTTCCGTTGATATCCCTTCCATTCAGATCTCTGTACTTTCTGTCTCCTGCCCGTGCATTCTGACCACGGAGCTTTGCACTGGATGCTGCTTCCTCATCACTTTGAAAAATCCCGTCGGATTGGTATCCAAAAAATGTACCCAATGGTTGACCAACTCTCAATATACTCCATCCGGCAGGTAGACTTAAAACCCCTCCTACAGGGATGTCATCATCGGTAGAAAGGGAAGTAATCATATTCCGGTTCCTGGAAATGTTGAATTGAGTCTCCCAGGAAAAATGTTGACGTACTATGTTTCTTGAGTGGATGGCTAACTCCAGACCGTGATTTCGCAGCCCTCCAATATTGGACAAATAACCGGAAAATCCTGTGGTAGTGGGTAACGGAGTAAAAAGCAACAGATCGGATGTGCGCATGTCATAATAATCAAATACGACGCCTAATTTGCCATTCCAGAATTCCATGTCAAAACCAATGTCCAATTGATTGGTTCTTTCCCAACGCAAAGAAGGGTTAGGAAACCGGAGGGGTTCCTGCCCTTTATAGATTTCAGTATTATTAAAGACTCCTTCTCCAATAGGGCCTACTGTTGCCAATGAGGTGAATGGTGGAATTTCCTGGTTGCCAACGGTTCCGTAACTGACTCTCATTTTTAGGCTAGAGAATGTATTTAAATTTTTTATGAATTGTTCTTCATGCATTTTCCATGCAAATGCTCCGGACGGGAAGAATCCGTATTTATTATTGGCACCGAATTTTGAAGATCCGTCCATTCTGCCGGTTATGGTAAACAAATATTTATTATCGAGACTGTAATTGATTCTTCCCAGGTAGGATATGATTCCCCAATTGGTTTCACCGTTCGCAGGAGGTTGCGGATTGAGACTGTTGGCAAGATTATGATACCTCGAACGATTGTCAGGGAAGTCCAATGCTACAACAAACAGCCTCTCGGATTGAAATCCTTGATAGGTATTGCCAATCAATGCATTGAATTGATGTCTGTCACCGATCGCTTTATCATAGGTTAGCGTATATTCGGCAAGCCAACTCATGCCACTGACGGTAGCCAGCACAGCCTCACCATTGTTGGCTTCTGTCCTTTTTAAGAAATTAGGGACATATCTGTTTTCCTTGACGGAAAATATATCCGCTCCCAGATTGGCTTTAAAATTTAACCCTTCTGCCAGGCTGAATGTCAAATAGGCAGAGCTGACGGCTCTGAAATTGGTAGAAATATTATCAGTTTCTAAAGCATCAGCAACCGGATTGCCAATATTTCTTCCACGATCGTCTTCAAATGTATATCCTCCACGAACCCGGTCATCCAGTACGGGTAATGTAGGGGGAAAAAATAGTGCGGAAGCCGTGGCACCAGGAAGTAATACACCGGTCCCTGGACTTAATGCACCTGTTAATACTCCTCTTGATTCGATGTAACT
This sequence comes from Saprospiraceae bacterium, assembly GCA_035327565.1. GTDB lineage: Bacteria > Bacteroidota > Bacteroidia > Chitinophagales > Saprospiraceae > JABDLO01. The sequence continues at coordinate 18,563 of DAOLDB010000058.1, read as the reverse complement.
GAGTGAATTGCTGGTTCCAACCTTTACTCTGTCACTTACGGTCTGATCAAGGTTGATCCTGAAATTATATCTTTCAAAGTCAGAATTGATAATGATACCATCCTGAAATGTATAACCCCCGCTCACAGAATAATTGGTTTTTTCTGAACCCCCGTTAAAATTGAGTTGGTAATTATGCATGATGGCATCCTGAAAAATAGCATCCTGCCAGTTGGTCCCTTCGCCGTATCTTTCAGGTACAATGTACCTGGGGTCTGACGGAAATCCGGCATTTCGGTTGAAAGCGTTGATATAATGAGAGAATTCTTCCCCATTAAGCAAGTCTAATTTTTTAGCTACTTGCTGTACTCCTACATAAGCGTCTAAAGTGACTGTCGATACACCTGCTTTTCCTCTTTTGGTGGTGATCAATACCACTCCATTCGAACCCCTGCTGCCATATAAAGCGGTAGCAGATGCATCTTTTAATATTTCTATGGATGCGATATCAGAAGGATTCAGAGCCGCCAAAGCGTTTAATGGAGAGGCAGCAACTCCCCCCGCATTGACTTCATTGTTATCTGTGGTAATGATCATACCATCTATCACATACAGAGGTTCATTCCCGGCGTTGATAGATCCGGCTCCACGGATTCTGATGGATGTTTCCCCTCCGGGTCGGCCACTTACCTGGGTAACCTGAACCCCTGCCGCCCTGGCTTGCAAAGCCTGATCCAGCGAAATGGGAGCAACCTGGGCAATCTCATCGGACGAAATGGTGGCTACAGATCCTGTGAGATCACTTTTCTTTACCTGTCCATAGGCAATGATCACTATATCGTCAATGGTTTGTGAGATGCTTTCCATTTCTACAGTGAGATAAGTTGTATTGCCCGGCCGGATGCGAAAATCTCGGTAGCCTATAAAACTAAATATCAATAGCTCGTCAGGCGATTGAATGGTGATCTCAAAAACGCCATCAGCCAAAGTACTTGTACCTCTGGTCGTTCCGGATACACTTACATTTACAAATTCTAATGGTGTTTGATCTGCCTTATCAACTACTACACCTTTGATGGTGGTTTGAGCGGAATATTGAATTTGGAATACAATAATCACCAGCCCTACCAGGAAACTCCTGACAGCCCATTTTGTTGGCATCATGCGAAATAATTTAAATGATTTTACCTGCCTATCTCTACCGAATAGGAAATTCCATCTCCCCGGTAGTACACTTTATTATACTCAATCAATAACCCATCCGAATTATACACTTTTCTTTTTCTGTATAAAACGGGATCACCTTTTCTGATTTGCAATGTAGCTGCCAGTTTATTGCCGGCTGAAATTGCACTGATTTCTTCTCTGGAAGTTGATACATAAATTCCGTAACGATCTTCCAGCAACTTGTATAGTGGTCTTGAGAAATCATCTTCTGTATTGAGATTCGTTCTGGGATGAAACCAGGAAATGCTCAATAAGTAAGGATGCTCTGCGGTTCCTCTTAGCCTGCGCAACATGACCACATTGATTTTCTTTCGTATATTGAAGATTTCTGCTATCTCTTCGTCAGCTTTTACAAAACCAACTTCTTGTTCATGATTGACAACATGCAAACCTTTCTCTTCCATTTCCCTTGTAAAACTAAACCAATGATCAAGGCGTGTATAGATTTTCTTGTCAGCAATATAAGTGCCTACGCCTTTTTTTCTTACCAGTAAACCATCTTGAACAAGTTTGGATATGGCCTGTCGTACTGTATTTCTTGCCACTCCCAACTCTCTGGCCAGGTCCACCTCTTTCGGGAACATTCTGCCATTGTTTTCAGAATCTCGCTCTTTTTCGATATACCGCCTGAGCAACTTTTCTACTTGCGAGTGTAACGGAACTCCTGATTCCTGATCAACTTGCAATTTCATTTTTTTTACATTTGATTGGACTGCAAAATATAGGTTCCTACTTTAAAATCTCTCATTGTTTAGCCGAAACCTTCATTCCCAGGCAAAAAAATCTTGAAATTTTTCTTTAAGAGTCACTCTACGTTAAGTCGATATTCTTTAAGAAACTGATTTCTTATACTCAATATATGTTTAAACATACTGCAAGATAAATTTATTTTTGTTAGCAACCAAAAATCATGAAAAAAAATTTGTTTCTCAAAGCTTATTTATTGACTGATAAATACTTATAATCAATGATTTTGCATATGATTCTGTTGAGACTTGAAAAATAGTGAGAGGGGATATTACAGCCAGATGACTTTTTTATAATATTTTATTCATAAAACAATCGTATAAACCTTGGCCTGTAAATGCTCGCATCTTTTTTTATATCATTCCAAAAATCCAATGTGATGGTGTTATAGCTGATCAACAATTCTCCGGGAGGTGACAGGGCAGGGTGTGCTTTGGCATTATAGGTAAATATACCCATTTCGCTTTCCGGAGTAATATATAAATCAATAATATCGCTCCATGGACCTGTCAATGATTCACCGATCCTGCATCCGACTTTTTCTGATAGGCCCATGACCTGGAATGTTAGCAAATAGCGTCCATCAGGAAGATCAGTAACGCTAAGTTCATTGGACACTGCATGTGTGGAGGGAGAAATGTTTTCAATATTTTTCGTCCAACCATTGCCATCCCAAAAGGTCCATGTATGAAATTCGTCAAATGATTCAGCGGGTGAACGGGCAACAATTAAATTTTTGTCACTACCAATGCAACCATACACATAAATATAACCATCAGGATTTTGAGCACCTGCCCAATCCGTATTGACATAAACACCAGCACCCAGATTACCTATTCCTATTACCGGATGTTTTATATGAAACGGAGTGTTGAGTTGGCGTGCTTTATGGAAAGGAGGAGAAGAAGCATCCGGAATTACAATTAAGGAAACATTATGTTCTTCAAAGTCAAAAACATTAGGGCCTGTCATTTCAATATGGTAGGCAAACAGGTATAAAACACCATTTTGAGAAGAATTTACAAATCCATCGCCAAGCCAATAATATTGACCGGGCCTGGCATTTTCATTATCTGGTTTGAAAAAAGCAATGGGTTGACCTTCATCATTTTTGTTGATGAGAAACTGAATATTATCCGGATGAGGCCGGCATCCCTCCAAATATGCAATGGAGTTATTGACCATAATGGATCCATGTTGAGGAATATTATTTTTCACTACACCGGTGTAAGTATCGCTAAAGATCATAAGTATGGGTTTTCCTGATTCGCAATGTGAATCCTTACCATCTAAAGGAATGGAAAAAATGCCATCGGCAGCAAACCATCCGGAATCTCTTACCATTAAAGAATTCCAATCTTTGGCAGGCTCGACTCTGAATAGGGCAGGATCAACGGGTTTCAATTCATGGGTTTTTGGCCGGCAACTTACTATGAGTAATCCCAATGTCAGGATGAAGATAATCTTATGCATTTTTAAAATATTTATTTTATTTGTCCTCCGGGCTTCCAGGGATAGATACTCCCAGCCCGCCATCAATTCGCACTGCCTGGCCGGTCATGAATGCAGCATCTTCAGAACTCAGAAAGGAAATCAGTGCTGCGATTTGCTCAGGTTTACCAATGGTTCCGGTTAAATGCATGTCTTCGCATGCCTTGAATAAAGCTTCAGGATCGGAGGATGCATTGATTGCATTGCGCAACATGGGAGTATCTACGGAGCCGGGACACACCGCCAGACACCTGATTTTCGGTGCATAATCTACAGCTATACTTCGTGTCAGTCCCAACATAGCAGTTTTTGAAGTGGTATAAGCGGCAACCCCGGTTTGTGTAATAAATGCCTGGACGCTGGATACATTAATAATGACACCTCCATTGCCTGAATGCATCCACGGAATGGAATATTTTGAACACAACCATGCACTTTTCAGATTGGAATTCATTACTTCATCCCAAATGTCCTCGGATGTTTCAGTAGCAATGCCGTAACGTATAATGCCAGCATTGTTGATCAAAATATCCATTGTACCGTGGGTTTTTCCAATCTCATTGATCAATACTTCTACTGATTGTGCATTTGATACATCGCATACTCTTGTTTTTACATAAGGCGTATTTGCAGACAAAGCATTTAAAGCCGATTCATTCAGGTCAATGGCATAGACTATTGCGCCGGATGAAGTAAATTTTTTCACACATGCTTTTCCAATTCCGCTACCTGCACCTGTGATTACCACCACTTTGTTCTTTGATCTTTCCATTATTTACTTTTTTTATTATCGATGGGATACCAAAGGGTTGCCAGCTATCCCTGCGTTGATCCGCGTGATATGCCATCTTCCCAGATTGGCAGTATAAATCTGATCAAAATGGGTGCCACCAAATGCAATATTGGTTGGGTTAGCCAATGTGTGGGCCTCCCAGTCGCTAATCAATACGGTCACTTCTTTGTTTTCAGTCACTTTATAAATGGTATTGGGTGAATAGCAGGATACGTATAAATTGCCCGCAGCATCAAATGCCAATCCATCGGGAACTGATTCTGGTAAAGTACAATATACTTCTGCTTTCCCTGCCTTACTATTGTTTAAAATAGGAATACGTACCACCCCGGGCAGAAAGGAAACAACAACATATAAAAATGTGCCATCATTGCTCAATGCCATACCGTTGGCAAAATTCAATGGCTCTTTATACCAAATCACTCCATTGCCATCAGGAGAAAATTTTATTATTTTTCCATTGACTTCTCTGAATGCGCCACTTTCGCTGACATACAGGTGATCATTTTCATCAAATACGGCATAATTGGGAATATTAAACCGGTGATCTTCAGCACCACTGGCAAAGACATCCAATTTCAAGGTGATAGGATCCATTCGCCATATGCATTTTTTACCCAAATCACATATAGCCAGCCACTCACTCCTTTTGCTGAATGCCAGTCCTAATATAAAACCACCTGTATTGGCTACTTCTTCATATTGTCCTGATTCTTCAATTCTGTATATCTGTCCGGCTTCTCCTCCCGCCCACAAACTCCCATCCTTGTGGAAGGCTATTCCTTCCGGATGATCCAGCCCTTCTGCAAATATTGTGCAATCGTCAATGGTTATCATATGTTAAATTTATTATGTTTAAACATATTATATAGTGTATGAAGATAGAATTTGCCTATGATTCGACAAAATATCATTTCAAAAATCTGCATGAGAATGAATCATTACCTTCATTTCAGTTTCCCGAGATTGTCCACCATCAATGGTAAGCCACAAGCCTTCATCTATTTGCTGGTCGGGATCCGGGTTCCATTTACACGTCCATGGTTCCAGTGCAATGGCATAGGTTTTGCCCCACCAGGGAGCGGAGTGAGTGGCATATCGCTCCTGCCAGAACCATAGATATGGAAATATATTTTTATCCCATTCCAATGTAAAAGCCACTCTCTTTTCTACATCAGTAATGGTATATGTTCCGGTGTCTTTGAAATCCGATAAATATACAAGATCACTATAATGGCCTTCTTCGACCGATGGAATAAGAGACAGGTCTATTTCTTTTCCTCCGGATGTTACTCCTTTAGGCCAATGTGTGGAATGTCCGGATGTAAGCAATCGCGTGAAAGGCATCTTGGTTTCAACTTCCACCTGCTTTGCATGGGTATGAACAATACCTCCTTTTTCAAGCCAGGGTAGTCCGAAAGCCACATGTTGACCCCACATGACAGGCAATGAGCGGCTACCGGTATTGATAATTTTTTCCTTTACAGAAAATGTAGGTTTACCGGCTTTTAAAATTAATGTTTTTTCCAGACGGAAAGGCATTCGGAGGGGTTCAGTATATAGTTTGACTTCAACTTCTTCAGGTTCATTTTTTACAATGGAGTAGTTCCAGGGAATATGCCATACTTCTCCGTGCTGTCCCAGATGTGATCCAAAGTAATTCATGGGAACTGAATTGGGAAAGATGGTTTGCCAGCCTCCATAGTAATATTCTTCAAACTGATTCAGGGAATCCTTCCGCTGAGCTGATATTTTTGTTGGAGGGTGAATGTCTTTCTCCAACTTTAAGAGCATATTCACACCAAAAGGTTTATAGATCAGTTCAAATATGTCAGCACCTCTTCCGGCAAGGATACCCATTTTCAGAAAGTCATTTTCAAGATAAATGATCTGCATTCCATTGTAAGAATACCGGTCATTGATTGAACATCTTCCTGTAGTAAATAACCATTTCATATCAATAAATTTATAGATGTTCCATTGTTTGGATTGCTCCTCTCATAAAGCCCAATGCAAAAGCCATTCCGGCATGCCAGGGCCCAGGACAGGTCATTTCAGGAGTATGATCAGGGATCAAAACACCTTCATATTGATTTTCCTTTAAAATTTTAAGAATCCGGATCATGTCCAGATCTCCTTCATCAACGAATACTTCCCGGTAGTCAGGAACTTTTCCTTTCACATTTCTGAAATGTATATATCCTATGTTGCCAGCTTTGCAGTGTTTTTCAACAAAACCATAAACATCACAGTGTTCCATTTCCTGTAAAGTGCCCAAACACAATTCCAGGCCATTATTTGGGCTCGGATATAAATCAATCAGTTTTTCATATTGTGATGTAGAGTAAAATAGCCGACCGGTTTTCCTCAATGATTTTACCGGTGGATCGTCCGGATGCGCAACCAATCTCACATTATGTTCTTCAGCAACCGGCATAACAGCATTAAGGAATTCTTCCAATCTTTCCCACATCTCTTCTTCAGAAACCGGTTCATGAAAACCTTCGCCCGTTTCATACTTCATATTCCAAACCATGCCTTTCGGAATGGGTTGATCTGGGTCAATTGCCGATGCATCGTACCCAACCGTCAATGGCAACCCTCTTCCTTCTTTACGCACCGACCATCCCCAGACCCCCGCAAGACTAAAATAATAGCCAACCATTGGAATTCCTGCCAAGCCTGCATTGCGAATGTTGTGTTTAATCAGTTCCAATTGGTATATTTTCTCCGGACCGTCCAGCAGGATATCATACCAATGGGCAGGGTCAAAATTTTCTAAGGCTGCAAGAGTGAGGCCATGAGATTCAACCAATTTTCTAAGGTCAGTTAAATCTTCTTTTGTCCAGGGTTTGTTTTTATTATGGGTCCAACCCCATCCATCCAGATAGTTACGGGTCAGCGAAGGGGAATCATCTCCCTTTACATAATCAACCCATTGAGCTACAATATGGGTAGCACCTGCTTGTTTGGCAAATCGTAAATTTCGGTCATTCAAGAGACTTTTGTACAAACCCAATCCTAATTTCATCCTCAAGTGTATTTAATAGAATAAGTTAAGGGTGCAGTATATTTTTAATTTTTGCGAAAACTCTTGTCAAATATCGACAAACTATTGGTATGTTTAAACATAAATGAATATTTTTGAGTATGAATTATTATTATAATAGGTTCTAAAGTATAGAAATACAATATGTTAGGATGAAAAAGTTCACAAAGTTGCTTTTTTACTTTCAGTTTTTTGTAGTGTATTGGATGATTACCGGATGCAGTGAATCCGGATTTACAGAGTGCTGCTTTATTGATGATGATGAACCTCGAGAGATGGAAAATGATACCCTCGACATGGGTCCGGCATGTTGGGATATGCACATTCAGATAAGAAGAGATCAGAGATTGAATCAGCTTTTTACAAAATACGGTCCGGGATGGACAGGTGCTGATGGTACATTATCTGTAAAGTTGAATGACGGGAAGTCATTATGGATTTTTGGGGATACTTTTCTTGGTATTGTAAATCAGGATCGTTCCCGCACATCTTTTGCTTTTGTGAATAATACGGTACTGCTTCAGGAAGGTGATAATTTGGTAAATCCTGTGCAAGGAGCACGTGCATTTGCTTCTCCACCGGAATCAGACTGGTGGTATTGGCCGGGACATGGCCATGTTCATGGAGATACTTTAGAGCTGATCATGTATGCCATGGTACAGTCAGAACCCGGGATGTGGGGTTTTGATTATGCCGCAATTGATCTTCTCAAGTTCACTTTACCTGATCTCCAATTGGTATCCAATGAACGCAAAGTGAATTTTCCCACCATAAATTTTGGTACGTCCATATTGAAGGAGGGAGAGTATATTTATATTTATGGGGCTGAAAAGCAAGGATTAAATAAATACCTGCATACAGCGAGGTGCAAGGGAGGCAGCCTTTCGAATGACTGGGAATTTTTCGATGGAGAGGATTGGGTTTCTGATATGGCCAGGAGTCGCCGGCAGGCTCCGAATGTTTCTGAGCAATTCAGCGTATTTCAGGATGGCAATTATTACTACTTGTTAACCCAACACCATATCCTGGGAGAAGAAATATACTTGTACCGATCAGAAAATGTGCATACGGGTTTTACTCAAAGGAAATTAATATATTGTACGCCGGAAACCCAGGGAGATATATTTACTTACAATGCGTTTGCACATCCGCAATTCGACGATGAAGATGGATTGTTAATATCTTATAATGTCAATAGTTTAAACTTTAATGATGTATTGAAAAATGCAGACAATTACCGACCCTGGTTTTTTAGGGTTGAGGGTTGGAAGTAAAGGGATAATCAACAAAAAATGGATATACCTATAAAACTGATTCGATTCGGAACTTACGGAAATGAAAAACCCGGTATTTGGTATGATGGTCAAAGATTAGATTGCTCAGCGTGGTTTAATGATTGGAATGCCGCATTTTTTCGCAATGTAGGAATAGGAGGTTTAATAGAAGTTTTTAAAGAGAAAGGGCATCTGTTCAAACCTGTTCCAGATACTGAGCGATGGGGCGCTCCAGTTGCCAGACCTGGCATGATCCTGTGTGTAGGCCTGAATTATTCGGATCATGCAAAGGAAGCAGGAATGTCCATTCCAGAGGAACCAATATTATTCATGAAAGCTGCCAATACAATCTGTGGACCTTTTGATCAAATTCCAATGCCAAAGGCTGGCACCAAAATGGATTGGGAAGTGGAACTTGGCGTTGTCATGGGTTCAGATATATTGTATGCCGATGGTAGAAAACAAGCTGAAAATGCTATTGGTGGCTATTGCATCATCAATGATATTTCAGAACGAAGTTTTCAATTGGAGAGGGGAGGGCAATGGGTGAAAGGGAAGTCGTCTCCATTTTTTACTCCTGTCGGACCGTGGCTTTCGCCAAAAGAGGTGATTACCAATGTTTCAAATTTGCTCATGGAATTGGAAGTAAATGGTTCGATCAAACAAAAGGGGAATACATCCAATATGATTTTTGATCCCATTGAGATTGTCAGATACGCGTCACAATTTATGCAATTGGAGGCCGGCGATATCATCAGTACAGGTACTCCTCCCGGTGTAGGTATGGGCTTAAAGCCTGCCCAGTATCTGAATAAAGGCGATACGATGAAACTGACCATTCAGGGTCTGGGATGCCAGGAACAAAAGGTTATATAGCATGAAAGTAACGCACTTTTCATTACTAAACAAAACTGCAATCATTACTGGCGGTGCAAAAGGGATTGGTTCAGCCATTTGTCAACGTTTCGTTGAAGCCGGAGCAAAAGTAACCAGTTTGGATTTGGATGATGAGGCTGGCAAGGCATTAGCAGATTCCTTAGCTGTATCGGGGGAGTTTCAGTATTTACATTGTGACGTTTCGGATGAAAATCAGGTAGTGACGTCTTTTGATCAAATATTCCATCGAAATGGAAGTATAGATATCCTGGTAAATAATGCAGGGGTTTCACACATAGGAAATCTTGAGAATACGGGAATTGCCGATATGGACCGGATGTACACTGTCAATGTAAAAAGTGTATACCATTGTCTGAAAGCGGGTATACCTTATATGAAAAAAAGTGGAGGAGGAGCCATTGTTAACATGTCTTCAGTGGCTGCAGTTACCGGATTGTCGGAGAGGTTTGCTTATTCAATGAGTAAGGGCGCTGTGTATACCATGACTTTTTCTGTGGCCAGAGACTATATCCATGAACACATCCGCTGTAATGCAGTGGGACCGGCCCGCATACATACACCTTTTGTCGATGATTATCTGGAAAAGTTTTATCCAGGCCGGGAAAAAGAGATGTTTTCAAAATTGTCAGCATTACAACCCATTGGCAGGATGGGAACGCCTGAAGAAGTAGCTGCTTTAGTCCATTTCCTGTGCAGTGAAGAAGCTGCTTTTATTACTGGTAATTTTTTCCCCATCGATGGTGGATTTTTAAGATTGAATACCTGAGCTGATTGATTTTTTTGGCTTGTATGTATAACGCGAAATTGAAATCTGAGTGGAAATAAAGAGTCTGTGGATCAGGGAAAAAAACTGACTCATTCGACATATTGTTGTATTTCACTCCAAATGAACAACTGAAATTGGAGATTCGACTTTAATAGCGATCCAATCGCAAAGTTTTTATTTCCCATCCATCAAACTCAACCTCCTGTATATGTAGTTTCTCCCCTGGTATTTCTGTGTGATCAGTGTAGTATATATGTAAAAAGTTATCTAAAGGGATTATACTCACTTTTTTCTTGTCAGGGCACATATTAACCAATCGCATAATAATAGCATCTCCGGTTCGTGATTTTTTGCACAAAGACAATTGGATTTCATCATCTCCCTCCCAATTAAAAGGTAGATTCAAACGCCCGGCATCTTCTTCATTCAAACGCACGAGCAAAGGTTGGTGTTGAAGCAAAGCAAATTGCATAATTTTCACCGGATCATAGCCCTGGTGAAGAAGTATACGATATCGAAAAGGGATATTACCTTCCTGGTACCCTTTATAATTGACAAACCAAACATTATTCATGATCCATGAAAAAATGCGGGTATCATAAACGAAGGAATCCAGCCAGGGTCTTTTTTTCAGGTCACTCGCCCATTGCTGTCCATGGGGATGGGCAAATTCCATAATGGGTGCATCAAGACTTACCCATGCAATTCCAAAATCAGGATTGGAAAAATCTACCCAACGTTGAGTGCAATAGAAGTTAAAATTGGATCCTGGCATTTGATCTGCACCTGGTATCATTATTCCAAAAGGATGATCCATTCGTATTTGTGCATCCGGAACTTCAAAAGGAAATACAAAGCGGGCATTTTCATCGCATGTGATCTTTTTCTTATACACCGTATTATTAATTTCCAAAACTCCGGAAGGTACAATCAATGAATACATGCTAACGATGCTGTCCACACCTATACATTCATACACCATTCGTATGGATTGCAAGATAGGGCCATGATCTACCCAGTCCATTCTGACAAAGTTTGCTTTGGTCATGTCAATGGTATCTATCCCGCTATAGATAAACCGGTTGAAGCCATATTCATCGTCTTTACGGATCATGTTTACATCATGGGATTCATTTTGCCAGAAAGCTAATTCCCCTTTTTCATTGAAAATCAGTGTTTGGTTATTGCCCGTCAAAGAAAAGTCTCTGGGAAATTGATTGAGATTTTCTGCCAATCCTTGCTCAATGGTTAAGGTCATTTGCCCAAAGGCGGGTATGTCGTCTATATGTATCGCTACTTCCCCGGATTGCAATCTTTGGGAAGGTATGCTATTACCCTTGGAGTCTTTAACCCGTATTCCTGGGTTTGCTTTAAATTTGATCAGACCACTTCCAGAAAAGGGATGAGTGTTGACTACAGAAAACTTTTCTATTGTATCATCAGGTTCATGACCCAAAATACTATCTAATAAATGATTTGTGATTTCAGCAGCTCGGGTTGCAAATGACTGTTTTACTTCCCATTGTGCTTTAGCAAATTCTCCATCCGGGTCAGATTTGCTGGAATACGCACCCCAGGTGTGTTCCGAGAAAAGCAGAATATTCCGCCATGCTTCCCGGAATAGTCCAAAAGGATAGGATTTGTTTGGATTGGCAGACCAAAGCAATTCTGCCTGAAGTAATTTTTCTACAGTGTTGCGGTTTAAAGAAGTTTCAAGAGCTGAGGATGCTGCACCGTCTTCCCAATAAGGGGTAAAATCCCCTCTGACTACCGGCAATACATGGCCATATCGCTCTTCGAATTGTTGAAACATCTTTTCATTCGTGTTAATAATGAGTTTTGGACTGGAGTAAGTTTCATTCCATTCTTTGACAAAATCCGATAAATCTTTGTCTGGACCTGCATTGTCTCCCAATGTATATCGCAATTGTACCATATGGTAAGGATATCCTTTTTCCTGCAATTCATTAAGAAATGCCAGGATGGGAATGCCTTCTTTTTTCCTGATATTTCCTAAAAGCCAAGGATGAAACCATGAATATCCATGGGAAGACATCCAAACCAGAATACGTTCTTTTCCTGAAATGGATTCCCAGTAAAATGGAATATCTCCCCAGGTTTTGATGGTATGTCCAACCTGATATCCCATATCCGCCATGTGTGGCATATGGTTCGGGCCCATATTCAGATATCTGACCCCATTGTGGTACAATGCAGGAACAAAGCCCCATTGGGCCCCAGGAACATCGGTGATCATCGTCGAAGCAATTGGGATATTGTAATGGTCCAGAAGTTCATGAGCATAATAAGTGTTTTGCATAAGCTCTTCAGGCTTTTGCAACCCAGTCAACACGCTGCCAAAAAGAGCGTCCAGACCAATAATGCCATCATGCACTGCTTGTATGAATGATTGCCTTTTATTGGAATCTGCCTGCTGAAGATATCCTTCTACCGCCCATAACACTTCAGTATTCCATTTAAACTGTGCTGCTTCAGGGTAATTTCTGGTTTGCTCGCCCATTTCTATAGCATCCTCAAACATTTTCCATTGCATATGCATAACTTCATCCTGCAAATGTGTGAAACCTATATCCACATGGGAATGGGGCAATAAATGAACTTCAAAGGGTGGAACAGGGTAAAAGGGAACTGCGATCTCTTCATGCATGCCGGATGAACTTCTCAGTTCTACTTTTTTTAATTCTTTTGATAAAGTTGCAGGAATATCAATAATATGTTTGTTGGGGCCCGTTTCAATGGATACTTTTAAAAGATCAATACCCTGTAGATTCAGTATTCCCTCAGTAGGTTGTCCGGTATGGATCCATTCTATGAGCAAAGGTTGCTTGTAGGATTGATCAACTCCCTTCCTCAAAGCAGCCAGGGGAGTGGCTTTAAATTGAGAGTGAATGCTATCCTGAAAAACCATCATAAACGATGGAGTGCCCTGAGAAACATTTCGTAAAATGAAATCAAAACAGGATTTATCTCCGGCATCTTTATTGTGAAAGTTTAAGAGTAAAAATCCAAATTGTTGATGCTCTTCCTTATTGCTGTGTGTAGGTATGAAATGAAGTGAATGAGGACCATTACTGACATTCCACGGTTCATTAACTTTTCCGGAAGGAAATGCAATTGATAATCGCTCTCTAACTTCCAATTCAAAGCAATCCGAAGGACATGGATTCTCTGTATCGAATGAAACTGAAAATATGAAAGTTGAATATTCTTCGTCGTTATATTCAATGAACTTCTCTGAACTGAATGTAGCGTGATTACTATGTGAATCTTGATTGACTACTAAAGCGACATTTCCGGGTTTCAGATTTTGAAGATAATCTAAGCTGTGTCCGACTGGATTGTGGAGACAACCCTGATGAAGCCGGGTCGAATATTGAGGCCACGGCAATGAGTGGTGTATAGATTGCTGTCCAACACAGAGCCCAGGGAAAATTATAGAAAAACAAAGGCTTGAAATAAAAGAGCAAAAATTGTTCATCAATGTATTTTAACCTGAATAAATCTCGGACGGCAATGCGTGGGATCATATATGATGTCATCCCAAAAGTCGAAAGAGTTGACATTATAGCTAATGAGCAAGGTGCCGGGTTCTGACAAATGAGGATAGCCCTTTGCATTGTAAGCAAAATAGTCCAGATCCTCCTCTACTTCCTTGCAATACCAGACCTTTCTGTGTGGAAAGAATGGCCCGGTGGGTGATTGGCCAATCTGAACGGCCACTTCGTTGGTCATTCCAAATAATTGAAATGCCGCTATATATCTTCCATTTCCCAGGGGACTCATGCTCATTTCATTGGATACTGAGGAGATAACGGCTGTAGCCTTTGTTTTGTCATCAACCCATTGGGTTCCATTCCAAAATCTCCAGGCATTGAAATCTTCAAATGATTCCGGTCTAACTCTTGCCATCAGCATATCAATGGACGGACCTGCAGAACCTAAAATGTATATGTACCCATCCGGATCAGGCGCTCCTGCACTCTGAGTGTTGACCATGATCCCATTACCGAATGTAGTCATGTGATCTTTATTTCCCTTGTAAGGAAACATGAACGGGGTCTCCATTTGCCGTACATTTTTGTAAGGAGGCTCTTCTCCATGAGGTATGGCCAATAATGAAACACTGATTTGCCGAAAGGTAAAAAAGCCTTCTGCAGGATCAACATCTTCGATTCGGTAGGCGAAAATGTACAAAGTGCTGTCGTTATCAATATTAACAAATCCATCGCCTAACCAATAATAATTACCGGGTTGGGTCTCAGGAGTATTGGGTTTGAATATGCTGGCAGGGAATCCATTTTCATCTTCATTCCAAATGAACTCAAAACTATCTTTTATTGGTTTATTGCCTTTGAGAAGCGCAACGACATTATTGACAAAGTGGAAATCGCCTTTGCCTTTCGTTTTGCCATCTTTGATTTCGCCAATTACAGAGTCGCTAAAAATGAATAATGTACGTGTTGAGTCTGTAGCAGGAGTAAATTCCTTGCCATCCAGAGGAATGGCAAATATTCCATCGCCTCCAAACCAACCTTTGTTATTTTTGAAAAGCATATCCCAATCCGGAGCAGATTCAGCGATTGCAATCTCCTCTTTGCAGCAGTGGTTACCGGAATGGGTATTGCATGCCAAAGGTATAACCATGATCAAATAAAATAAAATGCATTTGAAAACATAATCCGGGAATAGTTTTTTGGACATATCTCAATGATTAAAATCTGGTAAAATGATATATAAAACCATCTATTTTTGAACGCTAATATAGAAAAAAGATGTATAGTATGTTTAAACATACTAAAATAATTCGGAAATTGCAGCTTAGAATGTAAAATCCATGTATGATGGCGAATTGTCATCCTTTTGTAAATTGCTATGGGGCAGTTTCCAACATTTTGATCATGATTAAAAAATTAAGAATATGTGTTTTATAAGAAAACCCGTTTTCCAAAGTATCCTATTGATTCTGATGGTAAATTTGAATTCGATCTCCGGTTTTACTCAGGTAAAGCCGGCAAGAATTTTTGGAGAGGGCATGGTACTACAAAGGAATGTTGAAATACCGGTTTTTGGGACTGCCCCTCCCGGATTTACTGTTTATGCCAGATTCAATGGACATAAAGCAAATTGTGTTACAGATATATGGGGTAATTGGCGGATGAGTTTTCCTCCCATGGAAGCCGGCGGACCCTTTGAACTCATTATCGAAGACTTAAATCCCATTGTTTTAAAGGATATCTATGTAGGAGAAGTATGGCTATGCGGCGGACAATCCAACATGCAGTACACATTGGATATGTTAGGTATTGATCCTGCCACTGCAGCCCACCCGGTACTAAATATTTTGAGGTTTTATAATGTCGATATAGATTGGGATGTGGCAATTTCTGATGACATCAAGGGAGGGAAATGGGAAAATGCAGATGCCGAACATGCCGGACATTTGTCTGCACTGGCTTTTTATTTTGGGAAATACCTCCAGGACAGTCTCAAAGTGCCTGTTGGGTTAATCAGCAGCAATATGGGCGCCACATCCATAGAAACCTGGATGAGCAAAGATGCACTTTTACCTTATGAAGCATTCAGAGCTGTGATTGAAACTACTTTGAGTAATGTTCCCAATAAGTCAGTTTCATGGGAGCAATTTGAAAAGTACCGTAAATACTGGGATGATCAATATTATTTACAAGGTAAAGGAATGGAAGAAGAATGGTATTTGCCGGAAGTGGACAAGACGGATTGGCAGGAGATGATCATGCCCGGACTGTGGCAACATCAGGGCTTGGACGATCATCACGGGGTGGTTTGGTTCTTTCGATCTTTTGATCAATGGCCGACCTTGTGGGGAGATGAGCCGTATGTCGCTTTGAATCAGATTGACGACTACGATATAGTCTGGTTAAATGGAGTAAAAATTGGTGAAGGATTTGGAAGTAGATCGTGGAGAAGGTATGAATTTGATCGAACCATTTTGAAGGACAGAGGTAATGAATTGGTCGTCAGAGTTTTTGATATCGGAGGAAAAGGAGGGATGTACAGTCATCCTTTTTGGGGAAATGAAGTTCTGAATGGAGTATGGAAATATAAAAAGGGACAAAAAATCGATCCGGAAACTTTTCCGGTTCCATATGTGCCTACTGCCAGTTTTTTTACTCACCCTTCCGTGCTATATAACGCCAACATTGCTCCTTTGGCCCCTTATGCTTTGAAAGGTGTTATATGGTATCAGGGTGAATCCAATGAAACCAAAGCGGTGGAATACAGATCATTGCTTCAGGATTGGATCCATGATTGGAGAAATACATGGAGAAATGATACTATGCCAATGTATATCGTGCAGCTGGCTAATTATAGAGCAGAGGACAGCTTATATTCAGGTGTAAGCCAATGGGCTGAGATCAGAGAGGCCCAATATATCGCTTCACTATTGCCGTCTTCTGGTATCGCTACCGCCATCGATATAGGAGATGCGAATGATATACATCCATTCAATAAAAAGGATCTGGGTCAACGATTAGCATGGGTCGCTATGAGAAGATCCTATGGAAATAAGCTTGCGCCAATAAGCCCGGTGTATAAGAGTGTGAAAAAAATAAATGGAAAAATGGTGATCCACCTGGAAACCTTTGGGCATTCCATGAAGGATGTAGAATCACCTTCCGGATTTATTATTGCCGGTTCAGATCGCAAATTTCATAAGGCAAATGCTGTATTGAAAAATGGACAGTTGGTGGTATGGTCTGAGGTTGTAAGCGATCCTGAATCTGTGAGGTATGGGTGGGCAGACAACCCTGGAAAACTCATGATTTATAATGATCGGGGACTACCACTACTACCTTTCCGGACGGATGTTTGGCCATTAACAACGGAGGAGAATGTTTTTATTTGGGACCCATGGGGCTTTTGACTCAATATTTCTCAAACAGAGAGTTAATGTTTTGAGAAATGAGTGAATGGTATGATGAATGGTAAGGGTGTGAAACCGAACAAAACCAGGCTTAACGACTTATATTGCTGCCATATGAAGAAGTAATAGATTTTTTATTGCATAATCCGGATTCAATGGATGTTCCAATGATCATTTCATTCAGTCCTTGTTCTTGGATTTTAATTTATCATTCATAATCCGTGTATTCCTTTCATGAGTGCTATCTGTGATTAGAGGGAACATTCGCAAGATTGCCGCATAACATCATTGGTTGGATTGAAGAACTATTATGAGGATATCAAGGGATGCAGGACTTATGAGGAGTTGGAGTAAATGCCTGACAGGTCACTTATCCAACCCAAATCATTCACATCTATACTTCTTTTTCAATATTCCATGATTAAATTTACGGTTTTCTATCTGTAAATTTTGTCCGCTGATGATGAGGCCTATATCTATAGAAGATGCTTTTTGTCGATACCTGAAAGATGTGGCTTTTGTGCAACCGGAACACTTGTCCCAATTGATGGAGATGGTTTCCCGGAAGGATATTAAAAAAAATGAATTTCTCCTAAGCAAAGGTCAGATTTGTCAGAATATCTTTTTCGTTGAAAAAGGTCTCTTAAGGTTTTACTCTATCGATGATGTGGGAAAGGAGCACATTATTCAATTTGCACCGGAAAACTGGTTTATCAGCGACAGAGGCAGCCTCTATTTTGGGAAGCCTACTGAATTTTTTATTGATGCCATTGAGGATACCTCATTGATCGTCTTTGATCAGAATTTTACTCTATATGCTTCTGACATCAGCGCCGAATTCAGAATTCATAATGAATACCTTTTGCAAAACCATATCAGGCATTTACAGCATAGAATCCATATGCTCATTGGCGCGGGCGCTGAGGAAAGATATCTGGACTTCATCCAATTGTATCCTGAACTGACTTTGCGTATTCCTCAATGGATGATTGCCACATTTTTAGGAATCACCCCGGAAAGTCTTAGCAGGGTGAGAAAAGAGCTTGCTTCGCGAAACCAGATGGCATGAGGATTTCTTATCATACATCAATGCCCCGGAATGTACAATAGCCTATTTTTGCACTATTTTAAACGATCAAAAGAATAATATGACCATGAGAAGTATTGAAATAGTAGTGCCTCCACGCGAACCTCACTTTGTAGGAGATGGATTTCGGGTGCATAATTTTATTCCTGGCGGTTTCAGGCTGGATATGAAAAGGATGGATCCTTTTATTATGTTGGATTATAACTCTAAATTTTACTTTCCCCCCTCGGAAAATCCCAAAGGGGTAAGCGTTCATCCACATCGGGGGTTTGAAACAATAACTGTAACCTATAAAGGTAAAGTGGCTCACCATGACAGTGCCGGGGGT
>DAOLDB010000057.1:0-25757 GCA_035327565.1 Saprospiraceae bacterium | reverse complement strand
GAGATATCTGTTCTTTCCAGCCATAATGGTATAATCACTTGCGCTTTCTACCTCTTCTACAAATATACCTCTTCGATCGGTGGTATATGTAGCTATGGTTTCATCATTTTTTCTGATCCTCACTCTGGCCAAATCTACCGGCCTGTAATCTACTATTGGAGTATTGGGGTCATTGGTATCCTGAAAGACTGGCTCAAGTATGCGCCCGGCAACATAATAAGTAATTTTCCTGGGAAGAGGTGCCGGTTTTTCTTTTTCTGCTTCAGCCATCACAGGGTCGGGCTTCTTCTCAACCCTGACTCTTTCAAAAACATAAAGATCATCATCACCCATTCCATCTCTTGAAGAGGTAAAAAATCCACGTTGAATAATATTACTTCCCCGAGGTGTAGTTTTATCTACAATAAATGAAAAATCATCTGCCGGCGAATTGATAGGAACAGGCATACGCAGCGGTGAAGTCCACTGTCTGTTCTCATCCAGATAGGTCTTAAATATGTCAAATCCTCCCAAACCCGGGTGAAAATCTGAGGCAAAGTATAGAGTATCTCCATCTCCCGTTGGGAACATTTCATTCCCCTTGGTATTGATAATATCAGGAAATCGCTCTGGTGTAGACCACGATCCTGCGCTATTCCTTACCGAATAAAATAAATCATAGTCACTTACTCCGGCGTCAATTTTAGTAGCAAATACCAGGACTGAATCATTTTCAATTAATGTTGGCTGACCATAATTGATCCCTGGTCGTGTAAAAGGCATGACTACCGGATCACTCCAACTGCCATTGTATCTCTGAGAGTAATAAATTTTACAGTATGCATCTGTAGGGGTGTCCGAATCACATCGGGTAAAAAACATTTCTTTTGAATCCCGGCTAAACCATGCTGTACCCTCATTGCTATTGGTATTGATTCCTGAATCAAATGGAGCAAGTCCCGATCCATCCTTCCTTATGATGAATAAATCTGAGAATTTATTACCTGTCCATAAGTACCGGTCTGAGCTACTGCTTGCACCTCTGTCGGATGTAAAAACTACAAATTCATCATCAAAATAAGCCGGAGAGTAATCCGCTTGTGCACTATTTGCGTATGAACGGAAAACTCTATATTCTTCATTTTTCTCAGCTATCCATCGAATGGCTTCTCTACAAATGTTGATCTCCCGGGTGATTTCTGCACGTGTACCTACAGCTCTGATCAAATCTTCAAAAGCGCCTATGGCTTTAGAGTAATTGCCATCGGATTTATAAGCAAATGCAAGACTATTTAATGCCTCAGGGCCATAATTCTTTGAAACAGCATCTTCAAACCATAAAATGGATTCCTTGTTATTGTTGGTCATTTGGTAAGAACTTCCTAACAAAAAGGCTTTTCTCGCACGTGCACTTACAGAAGTAGTTGTTTCATATTCCTCTAATAACATGGATATTGCCACAGCATATTGTTTTCGCTCGTACGCCATTTCCCCACTTTTAATTTTAGTGGTGAGATTACAGGCATACAACATGGACAACAAAACAACAGCAGCAATCTTACATTTCGAAAAATTCAATAAAATCAAGTAGAATGTGTTTAATTTCTTCAATCAAATAATACTCTATAAGATTCCCAAAACATTAATTTTTAACTTCATCATTATGAATCTTTATGACACCTTGAATCATAATTTATAACGAAATGCAATAGCAAAAAAATCGTTTTTAAATGAAAAATCTCCTCTTTTTAACGAAGAGGAGATTTTCATAGTCTATCAATGCCTACCGCCCAAAATGATGCAAAGGATCATGCTTTGACCGTTGCTTTTGAAAACCCTTTCTTTTTTTCTTTGGTTCTTGTCTTCAAGTCATCTGCCAGGTCTCTTACAATCGGTGTAGCAATAAATACAGACGAATAGGTACCTACAACAATACCGATCAGTAGTGCAAAGGCAAACCCTTTTATACTTCCACCCCCAAACATAAACAGAATGAATACAACCATAAAAGTGGTGAATGAGGTGATTATCGTTCTACTGAAAGTATTGTTGATCGCAATGTTTATCACTTCATCTTTCGCTTTGTTGGTATAAATACCTAAATTCTCTCTGATTCTGTCAAAAACTACCACTGTGTCATTGATAGAATAACCTATAACAGTAAGTAATGCAGCGATAAATGCCTGGTCAATTTCTACCGAAAAACCAATCCAACCATGAACTATTGAGAAAATACTGATCACGATAAGTGAGTCATGGAAGAGCGCTGCCACTGCACCCAAACTATACTGCCATTTATTAAATCGAATAAAAATATAAAGGAATATGAGCAATAAAGCAAAAATACCTGCATAGAAAGAACTTTTTTTAATGTCATCCGCGATTAAAGGTCCCACCTTATTAAAAGATGTAATGTGCGGAAGGCCAGGATGAGAGGCATCTTTAAAAGCTTCAAACTCAAAAGTCATATTGGTAATTGCCTGAAGACCCTGATGCAAGGTAGCCATCACTTTTTCGTCGGCCTCCTCAGAAGTATCATTGATAAGGTAGGATGTAATAATATTAAATGTGTTTTCAGTGTCAACCACTTTTACTACAGGAGTTGATCCGAAATATGAAGTCAAGCCGGTTCTCAGGTCATCACTACTAATTTGATCCACGCCTGTCATTTGAACATTATAACTATACCCTCCTTTAAAATCAACACCCAGGTCAAAACCTCTGGTAAAAATAGATGCAAGGCCCAAAACTATTACCGTACCTGATAATATATAACCAATTTTTCTTTTTCCAATCCAATCAATATTCAAATTGGCAAAGGAATTCTCTGTGATCGAAGTCCAAAAAGTTAAATTCCTGCCTTTCCCTGTCCACTCATCTATCATTAATTTGCCAAATAAAACGGCGGTCAATAATGAACTTAAAACTCCAATAATCAACACAACTGCAAATCCTTTGATGGGGCCCAGGCCAAAATATGCCAAAACAACCGCAACCAAAATGGTAGTAACGTTGGCATCTATAATGGCGGAATAAGAATTGTTAAATCCATCTCTGACACTGGCAAGTAATGTTTTACCAATACGTAATTCTTCTCTGACTCTTTCAAATATGATAACGTTGGCATCCACCGCCATACCGATTGTCAAAACTATCCCGGCAATACCCGGTAAAGTCAGTACTGTACCTATGGAAGACAAAGCACCAAAAATAAAGATGATGTTGGTGAAGAGTGCAATAATGGAAACGATACCTGAAGTACCATAGTAAAAAATCATAAAGAGTAATACAAAACCAAAACCCACCAATAATGAATTGGTACTTCGTTTAATATTCTGTGCTCCTAAAGAAGGTCCAACCACCGATTCGGAAATGATTTTGGTACGTGCCGGAAGCTTGCCTACTTCCAGTATATTAGCAAAGTCATTGGCCTCCTGAACGGTATAATTTCCTTCTATTGAAGAGGACCCTCCAGTGATGGGATTACGAACGGAAGGAGCTGAAACAACTTCATTATCCAAAACTATAGCAATTTCCCGGTTTCCATTATTGGCAGCAGCAGTTGTCATTTCTGCCCATTTTCTCGCGCCACGTTTATCCATGCGCAGAGATACTGAAGGTTGATTTGTTACAGGATCCGGTTGGTAAAAAGCCGATGTAACTACATCTCCCTCCAACGGCGCCTTGTCGGTGCCCGGAAGCGTTTTGATCATATATAATTCATATAATGTGGTCTTTTTACCCGTCTGAAAATCAACAACAGGACTTCTTGACCATAAAAACTTGCTGCTGCGAGGAAACAGTGCCCTGATCTCCGGTTTGGACAAATAGTCCATGACAAGATTTCTTTTATTGCGTTCAGTTACTCCCATAACCGTGGAAGGATAATTTCCAATATTGAGTTGAAAGACAGAAAAAAGAGGACCACCTGTATCAAACCCAGGTGTAGAGGGAACTATATCGAAAGTATCGCCTATTTCATTGCCGTCACTATCATACAAAGGTCTGTATATGGTATCCATTGCAATAGCATCACCATTGCCGGAATTGGCGGCCAGTTTATTATCGGCTTCCTGAAAGGCTGCTAAAACTCCAGGATCATTGAATCGATATGTATCCCAAAACTCAAGTTGAGCACTTGCCTGAAGGTATTCTCGGGCTCTTTCAGGATTTTCAACCCCGGGAAGTTCAACCAGTATGAGATCCCGTGCTGCATCCAATGATACATTGGGTTGAGCCACTCCTAACTTATCAATCCTCTCTTTTAACATGTTGTAAGTCAGGCTTACGGTCTCATTGGCTTTCTGCCTTAAGATTCGCTCCACTTCACCATCTGATGAGGAGGTATTGATGCCATCCAACATCTCACTTCTCATAAATAAAGAAGCCAGAGATTTCCCTTCCCCTATTTTGCGATATTCCTGAACAAACACTGAAATATAATCGGTTTGCGACCGGTCCATCAAAGCATTGGTATTTTCAATGGCTTTGATAAAATTGACATCCTTCGCATTGGTACCAGCCAAGGTTTTTAACAATTCTTCTAAATCGACCTGTAGCACTGTACTCATCCCTCCCTTCAAATCCAATCCTAAAGCCAATTGTTGACCTTTTAACTCGCTATAGGTATATTCCTTTAATAAAGGAATCCTAAAAACTACCTCACCGGAAATAGAATCCAGAAATCGACTTTTTGCCACTTTGTAAATACCTTGCCTGTCCGCTCCTTCCGGAGCTTTTTCCGCTTCTTCCTGGGCAAAAACTTCAGCCTCTTTCTCCACTCTGGATGTAGGAATAAAATACATCAATTGATAGGCGCATACCAGAGCTACAAGAATTAACAAGGCCTTGGTTAAACTTTTAGTTTGCATTATATTACTTTAATTTTTACAATCAGAATAAATCACTTAGGAATCATCGGCATGAAGATTGTTTTTTGCTTGCTCTATGTACCGACTAAATTCCTGTTTGGAAAAACGTGGCAAATATACAGGTTTTCAAATATCTATCGATAGTTACCCCTATTTTATTGTACTTCTCTTTTTAAGAGATGAATTAAAATGACCCGATCTATTCATGTGCTTAAAAAGAGCAGTTGAAATAACGACATTTTGAATGCTCCAATGGCTTGAGCAGTAAATAGGATCAATCCCAGGACATAGGAATTTTATATTCGATGATATAGGCAGTTTTGGGTTCTAATTTCATGACTTCACCAAATGGAATTTCCTGACCACTGAACAATTCCGTACCTTTAACAGCTCCTTTGACTCCTTCCTGAAATCGGGAAAAATCAATTTCTTTTCCTGATTTATTGACAATAACCATCACTCCTTTGTCAACTAGTTTCCTGAAATATATATAGGTGCCTTGCTCCGGTATATAATGAAGAAGCTCACCATATTGAACCTCAAGATTGGACTTCCGCCAGTTCAATAGTTTCTTCATAAAATTTTGTGCATCTATTTGCTCTGGGCTCAATCCTTCCTGTGTAAAAGCATTGATCCGGTCTCCACGCCATCCACCGGGCATATCCGATCTGATAACTCCATGGCTTTCCGTACCTTTATTGGACATTAAAATTTCCGTACCATAAAAGATTTGTGGAATACCGCGTATAGTACAAATATAAATCATAGCCATTTTGTAAAGATCAGGATCTTCACCTAAAGTAGTAAAAATTCTACTCATGTCATGATTATCAGCGAATACCATCAATTGATTGGGGTCAGGATAGATAAAATCATTTCCTAACATTTCATAAAGAGATGGCAGGCCTTGACTCCATCCCTCTTCCCGGATAAGGGCTTCAATTAACGTTTTGTTTATTGGAAAATCCATCAGAGATGGAAGGCAAGAATTTGACCAGGGCTGTCCTTTTTGCCAATAAGCAACCTGTAAAGGACTTTCAGACCATTCCTCACCCACAATATTAAAATTAGGATATTCTTTCATAATGGCACATGACCATGCAGATATAAAATCTTCATCAGGATATGAGTAGGTATCCTGTCTTATACCAGAAAGTTGAGCATATTCTATCCACCAGATCGAGTTTTGGATTATATAATTGGCCATTAGTGGATTTCTTTGATTCAGGTCCGGCATCGAAGGAACAAACCATCCTTCCTGCATTAAGTTTCTATCCGATTTGCTCACATAAGGATCAAGGGAAGTGGATTTTCTATGGTTCGTAATTCGGTAATGTTCCTGAAAATTGATCCAGTCTCTTGAAGGAAGATCATTCATCCACCAATGCAAAGAGCCGCAATGATTCGCCACCATATCCATGATTACTTTAATTCCTCTTTTTTTGCACTCTTCCACTAAATCAAGATAATCACTGTTACTCCCAAATCGCGGATCTATTTTATAAAAATCAGTAATGGCATATCCATGATATGAAGCTCTTTCCATTGCATTTTCCTGAACCGGATTAAGCCAGAGGGCAGTAAAACCCATATTCTCAATGTAATCCAAATGATTGATAATTCCTTGCAAATCTCCACCATGTCGTCCATAGGGTTCATTCCGATTCATTTTATCTGAATATCCATCCACATTGTCATTGGAAGGATCTCCATTTGCAAACCGGTCAGGGGTGATCAGATAGATTACATCAGAATTATTAAACCCCTGGCGACCTGAAGAACCCATCCCCCTCTCTATCAATGTATAAGGATAGGATAACATCTTTTGATTCTCCTTTTTGATAATAATATCAAAAACGCCTGGTTTCGCTTTGGAAGAAATATTGAGATCAAGAAAAACATAATTTTCATTCTCTACAGCAATCACACGATCGAGAAAAACCCCTTCATAATCAATTTCAAATTGTAAGGATTGCAAATTTCGACCATAAAGCATTAATTGCAAAGAGGTATTCTTCATACCCGTCCACCAGAAAGGGGGCTCAACTCTTTCAAGTGATTGTGATAATCCCCCATGAGTAATACACAGAAAAATGATGATGATAATGATTGAATTTGATCTCATAAGCTAAAATTATTATCAACTTTGGATTAAGAATCCTGACTTATTGTAAAAATTGGAGGACACTTCAGAAAACGAAAATTAGTCATTACAATCTTTTCTTCCTGTCTGCTTTGTTTGGCAAACCAATCTTAATGGAAAATAACTCCAAAAATGAGCATCAGGGATTAATGTCCCTTAGATCAAAAAAACTCCTTCTCCACATTATCCATATCCAATAGGTTGGCAATATACAGCAGTGTCGGGAATGCTAAGCAGGAAGAAATATATCAATCTGATTTCCCTGAAATGATTACAATCTTGTCAATCGATACGCATAGCGGGCCTCTTGTAAAATGAGCTCAATACGATATCTACCAGCCGTAGTCACCTGTATATTTGCTCCATCATAGTCAAGAAAGCCGCCACCGGTATTATCACCAAAATTGATGGCCCAATCGTCATTTGCTCTGAATTTGAGTTCCCCAACTGCCAAATCTATTTCCAATTCCAGATTTCTTGAACTGGGATTATATACCATATCCGTATCTGAATCCCACCCGGTAGGGGTAGCGCTCCCTATTACGCCCCAGGTTGTTCTTAATATGGTATATGTGAAATTGACGAGATTGACATTCAATCTGTACATACCAGGCACTGCTGCAACGATATTGGCGCCATTACGGTCAAGAGTCCCATTGGCTCCGTCATCTCCATAGTTGATATCCCAGCTGGGTCCTACAGTAAATTTAAACTCTGTATTAGGATCCTGAAAGAAAACAAACCCTTCAAACCGGTCATCGGCTCTCCGGGAGAAAATGACTGTGTTATTATTGGAGGGGTCCCATCCCTGATAACTTCCTGGTACCTGTAGCTGGGGAAACACAATCTCGATGATATAAGGAGTTACCCTGATGGGTATGGGATTGCTTATCAATTGAGGAACATGGTCACTGACTGAAGCTACCACTCTTACTTCCAAATCAACGGGAATGGCTTCTTCCACACCTCTCCCTAAAAGGATTCCATTCACCCTCGATTGAGAAACTGAAGCCGAAGTCTCAGTGGTTGTGATCAATGAGGTAGGTTCATTAAAATTATTCCCTGCCATATCTATTTGGAGGGAATAATTAACGGCCGCTGAAAAACCAAAAAAGGATGGACTCCACCTGAACATGGTCATTACCTGTTCGGCTTGCTCTTCCTGTAATACAAAACTGCTTCCTCTGTTGGGTGAAATTATAACCGATGCATCTCCTATCGACAATATTGCATCAGGATCATCATCTGAACATGCTATTAAAGCAGCAGAAATCAAGATGGATAAAAATATATAGCGAATCATTTCAATATCATTTTATCAATTAAAGAAAATTAATAACCTTCATTCTGGATCAGATTGGGATTGGCTCCAATATCCGTATTGGGAATTGGATAAACATTTCTGAATCGCGGAACGGTATTGCCCAATGGGCTTCCTCCCTTCCAGGGCCAAACATAGTTGCCATCAGTAAACTTTCCAAATCTTACCAGATCAGTCCTTCTATGACACTCCCACATAAGTTCTCTCGCCCTCTCATCCAGTATGAAATCCAGGGTCAATTCATTCATCGCAATGGTACCCCCTTCTCCCCCATGGGCACGAAGTCGTACCTGGTTGACATAATCCAAAGCGTTTGAAAAGCTTCCACTTCCTCCCCGCAATACTGCCTCAGCATACATGAGCATAGCGTCAGCCAGTCTGAACATGGGAAAGTCAGTATCAGGAAATGTTGGATCAGACCCAGCAACACCGGTAGAAGTTATATTGGTAAATTTGATCAGAGCATAACCCTCATTGTCATTAAACATGGTGGCTGTATTGGTGATCTCTGGCACCTGGTCCTGTGTATAAAATATGGATCTTCCATCAAATACAGGTTGTGTGATAGAATAAGTGTAGTAAGGAACTCCCAGGTATAATTTAATAGCGTAATTGCCATTGGCAGGTATTGCAATGTTAGCACCGTCATAATCTAACAGAGAGTTGGGGCCATTGTCCCCAAAATTAATTCCCCAATCCTGATTGGCTCTGAATTTTAATTCACCGGCTACCAGTCCAATAGTAATCTCCCAGGCTCCTTCAGCAGGATTGTAGGTCATATTAGTACTGGCATCCCATCCAAGCGGCGTAGCTGAACCAATGATTCCCCATTCTACTTTCAGAATAGAATAAGACATATCATTGAGATTTACTCGAACACGATACATTCCAGCTTCAGGAACACTAAGATTAGCACCATTCAGATCCAGAAATCCGTCATTATTATTGTCACCAAAATTGACATCCCAACCGGGTCCATCTGTGATTTTGAATTCTGAACCGGCATCGGCAAAATATATATATGCTTCATAGTTACCGTCGTCATTGACTGACTTTAAAACAGTATTGGTATTGGTAGGATCCCAACCTTGATAACCTCCAGGAACATACAACACAGGCCCGGGAGCCACACGAAAATCAGGTTCAACCACACTGCTCCCACCACCCACGGAAGGAAATATGTCTACAACTGCAGATGTAACTTTGGTTCCACCCCAACCTGCATCTATGCCATAATTTGCTGGATTCATTGGGCCGCCCACTGCAGCATGGATGATGAATGTCATGCCACCCCAGGTACGAGTACGTATGCCATCGAAAGCTACCGGAAAAATCACTTCACGCGAATTGTGATTATCTGCCATAAACAGGCGTTGGAAATCCGGCTCCAGACTGTATCCGGAATTAATTACTTTTTCGCTGTATTGTGCGGCTTTTGTATATTCTGGAGTCCCTTTATAAACCTGGGCATTTAAATAAAGCTTAGCCAAAAGCATTTGTGCGGCAGCCCTGTCTGCTCTGGCATATTCATTTTGTCTTGCCGGCAACAAAATATTCTCAATTTCCAATAATTCATCTTCAATAAAATTATACAATTCCGCTGCAGTAATCTGGGGTGGAAAGAATGCCCCAACTGCATCACTTTCTGTTACAAAAGGTACATTTCTGAAGTGATCCAAAGCATGCCAGTAACTCAATGCCCGGAGAAACCTCGCTTCAGCTCTGAATAGTTGTATTTCATTCCTTAAAGCACCTTCAACTCCGCGTCCGTCGAGCTTTTCCGGCGTTGTTTCCCTGAGAAATTCATTGCACAAAGAAATCTGATAAAATATACGTGAATAGAAAGCAGAAATAAATCCGTCATTGGCATCCCACGTTTGATGTTGAAAATCCTTTATAGTCTGGTCATTCCATGCGATGACCGCTTCATCTGTTGATAATTGCTGGTGGTACCACAATCCTCTGAGGTACTGCCCAAAACCTTCGTCGATTCCGGCTATGTCAGGTTGACCCGACGGCCCTTGCTGGCCTGAAACAGCTAAACCAGCATATAATTTTGCCAATACCTGCTTATAGCTATCCGGATTATCATAAACCACTGCAGAAGTAATAAAATCTTCATCAATGGGTATGGTGTTCAGATCGTTGAAGCAAGACTGAAAAATCCCCGTTAGTAGCACAGCAAAAAGCGATATTTTTAGTAAATTTTTCATTTGTTACGGGTTTTAATTTTAAAAGTTGACACTTATTCCCAGTACATATGTTCTTGGCCTGGGATAAATATTATTATCTATACCATTGAAGACCTCAGGGTCCAGTCCCTCATATTTTGTAATCACAAATGGATTTTGAACTACAAAGGTCAGTCGCATCATATCACCAACAACATTATTGAAATTATATCCGACCGTCATGTGATCCATTCTTAAAAATGAGGCATTGCTCACAAAATGATCACTGAAGTACTGAGGCCCATTAAATCCTAAATTCTCAACTGCAGAATTCAAATTCCATAGAATACCCACATTCGTTAATCTGTTGTAAAATGCTGCATCTGACCATACATTGTTGTAAACATAATTACCAAATAACGCTCTACCGGCAAAAGCAAAGTCAAAGTTTTTATATTGAATTCTGGAAGTAAATCCGGAAGAAAACAAAGGTGCCGGTTGTTGATATCTATACCTGTCTTCAGCATTGATTACACCATCTCCATTACGGTCCACGTACAAACCTTCAACAGGGAATCCATTTTCATCATACACCTGCTGAAATACATAGAAAGAAGAAGTAGGAAAGCCGACACTGTGTATCTGTATGGTACTGCCTACCCCACCGGCTATTCCCCCGGTCAACACTCCCTGATAATTAGGATCATCTGTAGCAATCAATCTGGTGATCTCATTCCTGTTATAAGCGATATTAAATCCAAAATCCCACAATAAATTCTTTCTGGATAACGGAACCGTATTGAATGACAATTCTATACCATTATTCACAAGATCTCCTACATTGGTAGTTATGAAATTGGTCAGATTGGTGCCCGCAGGAACAGGTACAAAGTTCAGAAGATCCCTTGTCTCTCTGCGATAGATTTCAAGTGCACCGGTTACTTTTCCTCTAAACAATCCAAAATCTACACCAAAATTATAGGTTGTGGTTTCTTCCCAGCGAATATTAGCATCATATCCGTTAGGGCGAAGCGTTGGTATAAAATTATTTCCAAAGCGGTAACTTGCATTGATTTGGCTCAATTGATATTGTGGGAGATAGGCGTAATAAGCTCCTACCCCGTCACCAATATCCTGCTGGCCGGTAATACCCCAACCAAATCTGACTTTCAAATTGTTTAAACCGGAATGGTTGGGATTATCCAATAGTTTATATGCTAAAGCGGCGGCAGGAAACAAGCCCCATCGATTATCCTCAGAAAAACGGCTGGTACCATCCTGTCTCAGTGTAAATGTTGCCAATAAACGGTTATTATATGAATAATTCACTCTACCAAATAAAGATAATAAATATAACTCTCTAGGATCAAAGTTGGGTTCATCAATCACTTCAGAGCCATCAAAGTTGGTTGCCACATTGAAGTTATCAAAGAAAAACTTCTGCCAGCTGTAACCGGCCATAATATCAAAATCACTTCGTCCAACCTCCTTCTTATAGTTCAGATAAAATTCTAATAACTGGTTTTCTTTATCCTCCGAATATTCAACCAATCTTCCCCTTCTGAAAAATTCAAATGCCGCCTCTGGAGTTACAACTACTGAACCGTCAGAAGACGACCGGTCATAAGCCAGATTTACATTGGCTCGCAACTCAGGAAGAAATGCAAACCGGTAATCAGCTGAAAAATTAGCCAAAACTCTTTTCACCGTAGCTGTATTATCCGTTTGTTCCAATAAAGCCAAAGGGTTGGCCGGAGCCAAAACATTGGGGGCACCATCGGCTTGCTTCCATGTAAAATATCCTCCAAATTGATTGTTTTCAAAGACCGGTTGCGTGGGATCAAAGTTATTTGCCGCCCCAATCGCTCCCTGATTAGCAAAAGTATTATTAGACAGCATACCCTTTAATCCAAGATTTAACTGCAAACGATTGTCCAATAATTTCGGGCTCAGGTTAAGGCTACCGGAATACCGTTTAAAATTATCCGTTTTCAACAAACCATCTTTATCGGTATACCCAATCGAAATCCTGTAAGGCAATTCTCCCATAGCGCCGGATACATTCAAATTGTGATCCTGACCAAAAGCACTTTGAAAAATTTGATCCTGCCAATTGGTGTTTTCATTCCCTAATAATCCTACAGAAGCCGGCTGTCGCTCCTGAATAAGCTGACGAAATTCATCAGCTGAGAAGATAGGAACAGTTCTTGTCTTGGTACCTACAGAAACTTGAGTTGTATAACTTACCCGGGTTGGAGCACCTGCAGCTCCTTTTTTGGTGGTAATAATAATTACACCTCCTGAAGCTCGGTTTCCATAAATACCAGTAGCAGATGCGTCTTTAAGTACTGTAAAAGATTCAATATCATTGGGATTGATAATGTCCAAAGGGTTACGGCTCCCTGCCACCCCACTGTTATCAAGTGGCACACCATCTACCACAATCAACGGATTGTTGGAAGCACTGAGTGAAGATTCCCCCCTTACTCTGATCGCTGCCCCATCACCCGGTGCACCACCGGATGAAATGGTAACTCCAGCCACTTTTCCCGCTAATAAATCCTGAGGTCCTGTTATCAAACCACGGTTAAAATCCTTTGTACTTACAGATTGGATTGCACCGGTCAAATCTTCCCTTCGAACCGTCCCATAAGCGGTAATGATAACTTCTTGCAGATAAGTACCCTGTACAAGTTCAATGTTGTACACTGTTTCATCAGTAATTTCCAAAACCTGCGTTTGATAACCAGTATAACTGATGGTAATGGAAGTGGCTCCTGCCGGTATCTGTAAAGTAAATTCACCATCGATATTGGTGATCGTCCCTACGGTCGTTCCAGTGACGAGAATATTCGCCCCAATTAATAGTTCTCCCGTACCGGCTTCTGTAATAGTGCCTCTAATGGTTCTTTGTGCATTGAGAGAGAATGCAGTCAACAAGATCACCAGAGAAACACCTGTCAGGTGAGATAAAAATCTTGTCATGCCTTGTAATTTTGTCTTTAGCTTTAATGGTTAGTGTCAATCTGACACGTAGGACAAAAATAGAAACTATTTCAATCAAAAAAAATAAATTTTCATTTTTTTAAAAATATGTTCTGCTTTATCATTCAAATGTGAATGATATAAAGCAAAAAATCAATGATATAAGTCACTACTAAAGAGAATATTCTACTGATTAATTATCCCTAAATGTAAAATTCTTCCACCGGTTTGATTTACAGGATTAGTAGATTTTCCAATAACAATACCCTTTTCCGGTGAAAAGTATTCTATAATTTTATCACCAAAAATATTATACTGGGTTGCGATCAATTCTCCTTTCTCTACCATTTGTGCAAGCCCAGGATGGACATTAAGCAGTCCTCCCTTTTCAGTGTAAATCCAGAAAGAGTCTTTGCAAATGGAAGCCTTTTGGTCGGGCAATTCGATATCTCCCTCAAACATTTCCAAATAAATCATGGCATTCAATAATCCGGTAATTCCTGATCTGATTAAACCTTTTTGAAAAGTTCCTGGATTGCCTACTTCCAAAGTGATTGCAGGAATCCCTAATGCATTGGCAGCACCTCTCAATGTTCCATCTGAGGGTTCATTGTGTACAATGATTTGGGCATTCTGGAGCATGGCCAGATCAGTTGTAACAGGATCTTTCATATTAGCCCTGATATAATAAGAATTTATCCTCCCAAAGCTGGCTGTATGCAAATCAAGTAAATAGTTGAATTTAGATAATATATGGTGTGTAAACCGGTATGAATATACTTCACTGACATTCCCACTTTTCTTTCCGGGCATGATATGATTCAAATCAATTTCTTCAAGAAATTGTCTTCTCATACTGAAGAATGCCGGTGCATTAACTACAGGAACTCCTATGACCGTGCCACGTATTTTTTCATTTTCGATTTCCTTGAATAAGCGTTGAATTACAGGTATTCCATTCAATTCATTTCCATGTACTGCTGCTGTCAGACCTAATACAGGGCCGTCTTCCCGACCTCTGCCAATCAATACTGGCAAAGATATGGGCATTCCAAATGCATCGGTCACAATATCAAACCAGACTTTATGCAGTTTACCTTTTTCAAAATCATCAAGATTCAATGTATTGATGTGTCTTATCTCTCTTAAGCTGGTCATAAACTACATGATCTAAAGGGTTCCCTATTCATTGTATAATTGAATTACAATAATATTCAAAACATATAAGCTTATATGAGTTCATTGCAATATTTAACCAATTTTTGAGCTAACAAGTCCGAAACAGGTTGTCCGGTCTGCTTTTCGGCAGGAAATATTCCGCCTACACTCAATGTATTGATTTCGGACAAAACTCTGTTTCCCTCATCATCAACAAGCGTATCCAGGCCAAACAAAAAAATTCCTTCCTTTATTAAAGTTGTGGATACTTCCTCCACCATTTGAAGTTCTCGATCATCAGCATATGAAGGGACTGCTGTACCCCCCTGGGCAACATTACACAACCAACCTCCCGGTCGGGGGAATCGCAAAGAAACTGAAATTATGTCTCTGCCCGCCACCACCAGTCTTTTATCGCCAAGATGTACATTTTTTAAAAATTTCATGGCAAGATATGCTTGTCTGGACTGTTTGTACACCTTTTTAAAATCCTCCAGTGAATACTGTATTTTATCTTCCACCGACACTTTTCCATTTTCTATTTTAATTATTCCTCTTCCTCCATAATTTTCCAAAGGCTTAAGGACAATGGCATGTCGATGGGTCAACTCTTCAATAGCTCTCCAGCTATTAACTAATTGGGTAGGAGGTATCCATTTTTTAAAACGTCTGATAAATGCCTTATTAGATGTTTTAATTATACCTGAAGGGCGGTTGATTATCTTTTTTTCTGGAAAATGCGTTGCCAAATCGACAAAAAATGAAAGCAACACAGGTCTGGGTAAACGGAGGAAAATAAAATCTACACTTTCCAAAGAAATGAGCATTGTTTTTTCCGTGTTCATTTTGATGTGTTCAAAAGTAAAACGTTTATCTACAACTGTACCGAAAAGTGAGCTGCCGGTTTGTTCATAGAAGAACAAATGATTCCTCTCATCATGGCGGCTTGCCGACCACACTTGACTTACTTCCGGTTGTTGTTGCAAAGCTCTGGCAATACTATATACTGAATTTTCTGGGTCATGCCTGCTATAATCGGTTAAGATTAAAATGTTCAATTGATTAAATTTTGAAGTAAACCAAAAAAAGGAGTGGTACTATTAAAACGGCAAATGACATTATTCAACAGAATATTTTCTTCCAGAGCTCATACCAACATTTCATTTAACAATCCTGCATCATGATTGAGCGCAGAGAATAATTTTCTACGCAATTTGCCTTTACTATTCATTAAAGTCTGAGCCATATTATCAATGGCGGTCATTGACAATACGGTTTGGATGTATGCTTCAATCAGGTCATCCACTCCAATTCCCAGTTTATTGAAATCGCGTCTATCCATTAAAATGAGCCGATGGGTATCGCTGGCCCAGGAACCATCGTCCAATTTATAGGACAAATTAGTACCTAATGAATCCCAGGAGTCCTCACCCTGATTAATCCTGTCTTGCAGGGGTTCTTTTGCTCTTCTTGAATAAGCGCAAATGGGTCTTATGCCTTGCTCTGTGGCTCCCACCATCATTCGTATATCTGCCACATAGGTTTGATTCTTATTATTGGGTATGGTACCCACATGATATAGTTTTCCTAAGCTTGATGTAGAGCTCCAATGATAGTTTCCAATCAGACTTTGCACAATGAATTGGTCGTATTCAAAATCCATTTCCATAAATTGATTCAGTTCTCTCTGACTCACAATAGTAAAAACACCTTGACCTGCATTGCTGTATGGAACTTTTACTACGGCCTGACCGCCCATTTTTTTTACCCAGATGGGAACCTCGTTTTGACTAACGTCCCAGATAGTTTCAGGAATATTGATCTTTAAGCCGGCACTTTCAATTTCAGCATTGTACAACTCATATGCCTTGGCTGCCATAATTTTATTTCGGCCCCCTGCAATGCAAGATATGATCGGATTGAGAATTTTTGTTTTCGTAGCGACAGGCATCCGGTTCCAGGGTTTCTGGGTAACATATCTGAATGCTGCTTTAATGTCAATCCACTCCTCCTCAGTTAATTTTAATTTTAGAACTCCTTCATGAATTTTGATGTATTCTTCCCACCCTTCATTTGGAAAGTGGATATAATAGACTTTCTCCTGAGTCAAATCTGAGATTACGGAAGCATATCCTGATGCTTCCATAGGGTTTTTATCATATAGAACCGCTAAAACGCCCTCCGGGACCAGGGATTTTTGCTGCAAAATTGGGAGAAATGTATTTTCAATTAATTTCTTGTAACCACCGTATTCCTGCATATCATCCAAAAGGGGCATTGATTTTTGACCTGATGGACAGGAATTGTTTTCAATGACCACCATCATTCTTTTTCCATCCGCATTGGTTACATTGATAAGGTCTGCTCCTGCCCACCTGAAATATTTAGGCTTACTCACTATGATTTCCATCAGTGCATCCTTATCCACTCGTGGATGGAGATGACAATATCTTTCCACCACACGTTGTGTTGAAAGATTAAGAAAATATGACATCATAGGATGGACTGTGGCATTCAGCGCTTTAGGATACCAATGATGTTCCGGCTCAAAAGACCCGGGTTGTATAATTTTATAGTATTCCAATGGATGGGCTTATGTCAACAAGCTTCAATCAGTCCATATCTTCTTCATCACTATCTTCAGCATCCACCAACGAGTCTAAATCAGAGAATTTATCCTCATAGACCTCTTTCACTTCATCTTTCAGGATACCATCTTCATCATAATCATCATCTTCTTTTATGATATCTTTAGCTCTCTGCTGAGTCATTCTAACCAGAAAATACCTGTCTTCGGTTTCAAAAGGTAAAGCACTGATAAATTTACCCTCCAGATTTTTAAAAGTAATCAGGTGCTTTTCAAAGCCATAGGGATATTGCAATTTGATTTGCTCCTGAATATTAATATCCAGTTTTTCATAATCTTTAATTACCCTGGGTTTATTCATAACGTTGAATTAAATATAATTTTTGTATTATTTATTACTCTTCCTCAAACAATTCATCTTCGATGATTTTCTTGGACCACTTTATAGGCGCTTCATTACGAAGTAGCTTTTTAGGTTTGGTTTTTGGTTTTTTATTGACCTTCCCCCGGTCCATTTCGTCAAATTTATTCTTTTTAAACTTTTTTAAATTCTTCATCAGAAAAAATTTTTTGCTTTTATTAGGGCTACAAAAAATTTGCTAAAATGACTACTAGTTTATTTATTTATATTTGAATTATTGGTTAAATAAAATTAAAAAAAATCAAATTTTCAATGAAATGCAATTGGTTCATATTACCATCCCAGTATATATGCAAAAATAAGAGGTGCAACAATTGTTGCATCTGATTCAATAATAAATTTTGAAGATTGAGATGTCAATTTTCCCCATGTAATTTTTTCATTAGGTACAGCGCCGGAATAACCACCATAACTGGTGGTGGAATCACTAATCTGACAGAAATAAGACCAAACGGGTATGCCATCCTTTTTCAGGTCCTGATGTAACATAGGTACAACACATATGGGAAAATCTCCAGCAATTCCGCCACCAATTTGAAAAAACCCCACTCCATAGGTTTTGGCATTCTCTTCATACCATGAGGCCAGATGTATCATATATTCAATGCCTGATTTGACCGTTGAAGGACGGAAACCATCCTCAATGCAGTGGGCTGCAAAAAAATTCCCACAGGTTGAATCTTCCCATCCCGGCACTACCAAAGGTAAATTCTTTTCAGCTGCTGCCAGCAACCAGGAATCTTTAGGCTCAATCTGAAATGACGATGTAAGCGATCCGTCCAATAAAATTTTATAAAAATATTCATGGGGAAAAAATCTTTCATTCTGGTCGTTAGCCTTCTTCCACTCACGCACCAAATGCTTTTCAATCCTGCGCATGGCTTCCATCTCTGGTATACATGTGTCGGTCACTCTGTTGAAATGCTGATCCAATAAAGCTTCCTCATCAGCTGGACTCAAATCCCTGTAATTGGGTATTCGCTTATAATGTTGATGGGCCACCAGGTTAAATACATCTTCTTCCAGGTTAGCTCCTGTGCAACTGATGATATGGACTTTATCCTGCCTGATCATTTCTGCAAGAGATTTGCCAATTTCAGCTGTACTCATTGCCCCTGCCAAAGTAATCATCATTTGATCACCACGGAAAAGATGTTCTTCATACGCAACAGCTGCATCTACAAGTGCTGCGGCATTGAAATGCTTGAAATGTTTGGTAATAAAATGAGAAATAGGACCTTTTTTCATCATTGTACAAATTTATAGCTCAGCATTTTATAATACAACTTTGCTGCCAAAAACTGTGAAGCTGTGTGGCCTTCGATCGGTGCCAATTCAACAATGTCAAATCCTACAACATTTCTGGAAGCAAATACTTTCTTAAGAAATGAAGTAGTCGTATACCAGTCCAATCCTCCTGGCTCAGGAGTACCCGTTGCAGGTAAGATGGAAGGATCCAATGCATCCAGATCGAAGGTAATATAAACATTCTCATTTAATTTTGAAATACATTCCTCCATCCATAATGAATGGAGATGGATCTGATGGGCAAAATAACACCTTTCCGGATTCAAATACTCATTCTCTGAAGCATCCATACTTCTAATGCCTACCTGAATCAGATGTGCATTTTTATTAGCATCAAATAAAGCACAGGCATGATTATACGGAGTGCCTCCATAGGTTGGACGTAAATCGGTATGTGCATCCAGTTGCAGAATGGACAATTGATTAAAATGTTCATAATGCGCCTTTATAATTCCTATGGAAATAGAATGTTCCCCTCCAAAAAAAGTGAGAAACTTTTCTTCCTGAAGTAATTCCTTAGTATTACTGTACACTTTAGAAAACATGTCTTCAGGACTTTTGAACACATTCATTTCTGGCATTAAATGGATGCCTGCTTTATATACTTCTGAAGATGTTTCTATATCATATAATTCCATGTTGGCCGCGGCTTCTATAAAGGCCTGAAAGCCTGAATCAGCTCCCTTGCCCCAGGTACTGGTACCATCATAAGGTATGCTTTGCAGTAAAACTGCCGCTTTTTCTTTGATTGCATACTCCTCCGGTATTCCTCCAAATGTAATCATAGAATTTAATTTGTGATTAATCTATTTTTGTGTTGTATCAATTGATATACATATACTTTGATGTAAACATTCAAGTATTTCCATTGAAGAATATTTGAAATCAGGTAATTTTCGGTAAGAGTTTAATTGAAACATTATTATAATTTACCTCTTTAAGATTGCATGTTATAGCCCAGGATTTCCAGCATATCTTCCACTGATTGTTCATTCCGGTAAATTGTATCTACAAAATTTCCTTTTTCATCTCTGTCAATAATGATATGCTTGGGGGCAGGAATAAGACAGTGTTTAATACCCCCATAACCACTGATCGAGTCCTGATAAGCACCGGTATGAAAAAACCCAATATATAAGGGTTCTTTGTCATTTTCACTGTACTTTGGCAAATGAACTTGCTGATTAAGGTCTTCAGAATTGTAATAATCTGAATGGTCACAACTGATTCCTCCTATATTTACCCTCGAATATTCATTATGCCACTTATTCACCGGCAATAATATAAATTTCTCAAAAATTGACCATGAATCGGGAATGGTATTCATCAGGCTGTTATCCACTATATACCATAATTCTGCGTCATTTTGTAATTTTTGTTCCAATACCTGAAAAATAATGGCGCCGCTTTCTCCAACGGTATACTTACCAAATTCTGTAAAAATATCGGGATCTTCAATCCCCTCCTCATCACACAAAGATTTCAGGTTTGAAACAATTTCGCTGATCATGTTTTCGTAGTCATAAGTAAAACCAAGGTTATTACGAATCGGAAAACCTCCCCCTAAATTGATGGCTCTTAGTGTTGGGCAAAGTTTTTTCAATTCAACAAATGTCTTCATAGCTTTTTGAAACTCCCCCCAATAATACATATTGTCTTTTATCCCTGAATCCACAAAAAAATGAAGCATTTTAAGGTCAACATATTTATTACCGGAAATTTCTTCGTTATAAAATTTAACGATTTCTCTCTGTGGAATTCCTAATCTGGAAGTGTAGTAAGCAGACTGAGGTTCTTCATCAATGGCCATCCGTATACCCAGTTTGACTTTCAGCTTTAGCTTTTTAGCTATACGGCTAATCCTTTCCAATTCATTTTTTGAATCCAGGACTATAATGGAATTTTTAAACCCTTTGGTTTGTAAATCCATGATTTTATTTAAATAATCATCTGTCTTGTATCCATTGTGTACAATAATGGTTGATTGACTGAGTCTTCCGTTTTTATGAAGATTTTCAATCAGATCAATATCAAATGAAGAAGAGGTCTCCAGGTGAACTCCTTCACGTAGTGCGGCATTCAACACATGTGAAAAGTGACAACATTTTGTACAATAGCAATAAAAATATTGACCTTTATATTTGCTCTTTTTGATGGCCCTGTTAAATAAATTTCTGGCCCTTCGGATCTGCTCACCGATTCTGGGAAGATATATTAATTTGAATGGAGTACCGTATTTTTCAATTAAGTACTTTAAAGAAACACCATGAAAGGTTAAATAACCATCTCTGAGATCAAATCCTTCCTGGGGAAAATAATAGGTTTGATCGATCAGGTCAAAATATGTGTTTTTCATTCTTTAAGGGCTCAGTATATGACTTAACTTTTTTTCAGGTGCAAATAAAATTGAATTTGTTGAAACCAAACGATCTATTCACTATTTATTTTATAAAGAAACTAAAATTATTTAAAGGATAATTCATTAAAAAACCTTCAAGATGTGGGGAGTTCATATTACTATTTTTTAAAATGCAACAATTTGCTATTAATTTACCATCTGATTCAACCCACAAAATTAATTTTGATAATAATTGGTTTTCTTATTATGTTATTTTTTTACTAAATTTCCATTTTCAAAATAATTGTTGATGAAAATTCATTTCAAATTATCCATGCATGTTGTTATTATTTCCCTTTATATTTCTTTCTGTACTTTAATTTACGGTCAAACCACCCCGCGTGGAGATTACAATTACAATGATGGTCCTTACATCAGTATCGTAGGAGATAGTATACATTTATACTGGATAGAAGCCGGAAACCGCAAGGACTCAGTAGTGCATAATGACGATGCCGGTGCTTTCGAAAGACCGGGACTTCCTTTTGTTGATTTATCCGATCTCGAAGTTCTTGATGATGAAGAATGGGAGTTTCCATATGTTAACCAATTTATCGCATTAAGTGACTTGCATGGTCAATTTGATATATTCACCCGGCTATTGAAAAGTCATGGAGTAGTTAATGAAAACTTGAACTGGATTTACGGTTCCAACCATCTTATTATTACCGGCGATCACTTCAGCCGGGGTGAGCAGGTCATGGACATTTTGTGGCTTCTCTTCAAATTGGAAAAGGAAGCAGCCCGTGCAGGAGGGAAGGTGCATACCATGCTTGGAAACCATGAGCTCATGACCCTCAATAATGACCTCCGGTATATGAATAAAAAATATTATTATACATCAGGAGTTTTACAAATCCGATATGATCAGTTGTTTTCAGAATCGACTGTTTTGGGTAAATGGTTAAGGAAAAAAAATGTAGTAATTACAGTTAATGATATACTCTTCGTTCATGGAGGCATTTCCCGGAAAGTAATTGACAGAGGACTTACCATCAATGAAATCAACAGGGTTTTTAAAGAAGTCATTATGGTGGCTAATCCCGATCAGATTTATTTTGATCCGATAGCTGCTCTTCTGGTGGAGGAGGATGGTCCGCTATGGTATCGGGGATATGCCGATGTGTTTTCATTCAACGAAAAGGACATTGATCGTATTCTGGACTATTTTAATGTAGATAATATTGTCGTTGGGCACACCAGCCTTCCTCAAATTAAGTCACGTTTTGATCACAAAATTATTTTTATTGATTGTGACATCAAAATGGGAGAGCGCGGTGAACTACTGATTTGGAAAGAAGATAATTTTTATCGCGGATTGGAGGATGGCACCCGGATTCCCATGAGGACAAAAACGCCTACACCTAAACGAATCAGCTTATTCGAATTCATTGACAATTTGAGCACAGAAGATCAACGTCCAAAAATCACTTTACTGGGAGATGTGTCCACTTTAATGAAGAAAAAACTCCAGGAAGAATATGTGACCGCACAAATGATTATTACCGATACAGAAGGTACCACCCATTTTGACGTGGAAGGAAGGATGAGATCGAGGGGCAATATGCGTAAAAAAGTATGTAGGATACCTCCTATAAAATTTGATTTTTCTAAAAAGGAATTGCGTCAATTAGGGTTTGTCAATGCCGATAAGATAAAATTTGTATTACCGTGTAAAGACAATCCGGTAGATGAGGAAAAAATGCTGAAGGAGTTTTTTATATATAAAGTTTACTCTATGATCAGTCCGTATCATATCAAAGCCATTTTGGTGGATGTGGAAATGATGAGCAAAAAAGAAAAGCCGATTTACGATTTTAAAGGCTTAATCATTGAAGATGAAAATGCCTATGCATTCAGAAACAATGCAAAGGTAGTACCAAAAGACAGAAAAGTGATCCCCGATGCACTTGAAAGGGAGCATTTTGCAAAAATGATGCTTTTTCAGTACATGATAGGAAATACCGACTGGGCCATACATCAGGGACACAATCTCGATTTTGCCAAGCATGAAGAATATGAGAGAGTTATACCTTTACCCTACGATTATGATTACTCCGGCTTAGTCAATCAGGGTTATGCCATACCCCACCCTTCACTTCCTATCAAACACGTAACAGAAAGATACTTTATGCCTTATAAAATGACTGATGAAGAATTTTATGCGGCAGCAGATTTCTTTAAAAGCAAGGAAAAGGAAATTATGATGTATGCCCAAACCGCCAACTATATGAAAGAATCTACCAGAAAAGATGTTGTCAAATATCTGACTGATTTTTTTAAACTCCTGAAAGACCCTAAAGACCTTAAACAACATTTAACCATTAAAATCTAATATATTTTCTCAGACTTTCTCTTTATACATTTTGAAAATTTATCGATTATAAGTTATTTCTTTTTCAATATTCAGGGGTTTTGAATGAAAACATGAAGAAAAAAAGAAATATCCATACGATCCCTGGTTCTGTTGTTTTCACAGGAAAAAGAAAGACAGATTTTGTATCCATTCAACTTACGCAGTACTCAGAGAGTGGAATACAGGAAAATATTATTTCAAATAGTGATTTATTTACAATTGATTTGAACCATAAGGGCCAAATAAAATGGCTGGATATAAGGGGAATACACAATGAAGAGTTAATCAAGGAAATAGGACAGAAATTTTCAATACACCCTTTGATACTGGAAGATATAGCCGATGTTTATCAAAGACCTAAATTTGAAGAATTTAATCAAAATGGATTTGTAATCTGTCATTCACTGGACTGGGAAATAGATACTTTAAGGAAAGAAAGCGTATCCATCTATTTTGGACAAGGATTCCTCATATCATTCCAGGAGAATCCAGATGATCTGTTTAAACCCATAAGGGATCGATTGATGAAAAGTCATGGAAGGATTAGAAGTATGGGAAGTGATTACCTTGCATATGCTCTTCTTGATTACTTGGTTGATAAATATTTTCTGGCCGCTGATATCTTAAATGAAAAAACTCAGGTATTGGAAGATCTCATTATTAAAAATCCGGAAGCGTTGAATAAAGCTGCCATCCTGCATTTGAAAAGAAATAATCAAAGGTTAAAACGTTCCATATATCCCCTTAGGGAAACTACTATGCAAATGCTACAGGCAGATCCACCTCTTATTGAAGAAAAAACCCAGATATATTTGAAAGACATCCGAACCAACATAATGTATCTCCAGGACATGCTTGAAAACAACAGAGACATAATCTTTGGTATTCAGGACCTTTACATTTCAGAACTGAATTTCAAAATGAATCGTATCATTCAGGTTTTGACCGTGGTGACTACTATTTTTGTTCCATTAACCTTTATAGCAGGCGTTTACGGTATGAATTTTGACAATATGCCGGAGCTGCACTGGCACTATGGATACTTCATCATTCTTGGTTGCATGTTGATGCTGGCTGTTGGCGCTGCTTTATTTATACGAAGTAAAAAATGGCTTAAATAGTGGCTACCAACCTGGCTGCCTGGTCAATTGCTCTTTTTGCATCCAGTTCTACGGCCTCATGTGCTCCTCCAATCAAATGAACCGGCTTCCCTGAATGTTTCAGTCCATTATACAGGTCACGGAGGGGCTCTTGACCGGCACATACAACTATATTGTCTACTTCAAGTATTCTTTCTTGTCCATTGACTTTAATGTGCAGGCCTTTATCATCCACTTTGAGGTATTGCACTCCTGACAACATTTCTACCTCTTTGTGTTGTAAATGAGCCCGATGAATCCATCCGGTAGTACGTCCTAAACTTTTTCCATGCTTTCCACCGGATCTTTTAAGCAGGTAAATCTTCCTTGGAGAAGAACCGGGTGACGGTTCTGTGATGGCACCCGCACCTGAGTAATGAAAATCTACACCCCATTCCTTCAAATAATCGTGAGTATTCAAAGTAAACGACCTTCCTTCCTGACTCAGGAAGGTGGCCACATCAAAACCAATTCCTCCTGCCCCTATGATGGCTACACTTTTTCCTACAGGTTTGTTATGGTATAATACATCTACATAAGAAAGTACTTTAGGATGGTCAATTCCTTCCAAATCGGGTATTCTGGCAGTCACACCCGTACAAATAATATATTCATCAAAGCCATCATCCAAAAGCATGGATGTGTTTGCTTTAACCCCGGTCAATACCTTTACCTTTTGAATTTTCAACATCTCAGCAAAATACCTTATGGTCTCGGCATAATCCTCTTTGCCGGGAATAACTTTTGCCATGTTAAATTG
This sequence comes from Saprospiraceae bacterium, assembly GCA_035327565.1. GTDB lineage: Bacteria > Bacteroidota > Bacteroidia > Chitinophagales > Saprospiraceae > JABDLO01. The sequence continues at coordinate 160 of DAOLDB010000057.1, read as the reverse complement.
GCCGCCAATCTGAGCTTCCGCTTCGAAGAGTGTAATCCTATGACCTCTTTGTGCAGCAATGGTTGCAGCTGCCAGACCGGCTGGCCCAGCACCGACCACTGCAATCTTTTTAGATACAGATACAGGATGATAATTCAGCTCGGTCTCATGGCATGCCCGG
>DAOLDB010000056.1:0-26274 GCA_035327565.1 Saprospiraceae bacterium | reverse complement strand
ATAATGATGACTGACCGGTCTGCATAAATGCAGAATGACGATGGAGTCGTCATAGTGAAGGAACCGCAAGCACACCTTGCGGCTGCATGGGTAGTATGAGTCCATCCTCGATCTGGAGATGAACCTGGCTACGTACCGTGGACAGGATCCCTCCCAAAGCTTTGGGGGTTGGGTAGGTGGTTGCAGGTAGATTCCAAAGTGGATGATTCAAATCTATTCACCAACCCTTTGTACTTTGTAGTAAGGTTTGATTTTTCAGACAAAGCAATCCGCTTCTCTGGTCTGAAGAAAGATATAGTTAGTCGGTAGCTTAGGTGCCATATAGAAAACCGAAGAAACAAAAGTACACACTAAATGGCATGAAAATGATCGGTCCCCAGGTGATTTTTATTGATTTTCCTGTTTTTTACTTTTCGCTCCGGAATCAAACAAAGTATTAAAAACGTAATCCCATAATTTTGAGCTCACCCCGTAACCTTTATCTTCATCGTAGTAATGATGTAGCATGTGATGATTCTTTAACTCTTTCCACCAGGAGTGATTCCAATGCAAATGATGAATCGCATAATGCAGCATATCATAGGCAAGGTAACCTACTAGAAAACCTGAAAAAAATAAGTATAACGGTTCTTCCTGGAAAATGAAGGAAAAGAGATAATAAAACATTAATGCCAGTGGAATGCTTAAAGTAGGGGGCATGACCAACCTTTTAGAATCATTGGGATAATCATGGTGGACACCATGCATTATAAAATGCAACTTCTTTCCGAATTCTGATTGAGGCTGGTAGTGAAACACAAACCGGTGAAGAATATATTCAGTCAAAGTCCATACTACCAATCCAGAAGAAATATAGACGATCATTGATAATACGGATAGCTCAAATCCGGACACTCCCAGAAACAATAAATATACAATTACCGGTAAAAAAATAATAAGAGGTATGGAAAAATGCACCTTTGTAAGCATCTCCAGATAATCACTACTAAACATTCGGGCAGACTCGTCTTTATTGGACACGTATTTCCTCAACATTTCTCCTTTGCTTTATTACTACAAAATTAATCTAAAATTAACATAAAAAATTCATTAAAAAAGCGATTTCGATAACATACCATTGGAAACAGATGAATGATAATTATATAAAGACAATACTACCTTTTGAAAATATTGCTACTAAAATGGCTCTTCTTTTATAATCCATTGGATAAACTATAACTGCTGGTTGAATGTATTGAATCCTTCAATGCATCTGAAAAATCAAATCTCCTCAATGCCTTTTTCATACAAAGTTATTTGACCGGGATATCATTGTTATGCTGATATTATCACTTGATTATGAATACGAATCAACCTGTAATGAAATGAACAACACTATTTAAAGCGACTTGCTGCCCAGTCCAATGCCTCCTGGATTATGTCACAAGCTTCATATATCTGGCTTTCAGTGATGATCAGTGGAGGTGCTAATCGGAAGCTTCTGTCATCGAATAAAAAATAATCTACCAAAGCGCCTTTCTCTATAATATTACTGACAGCATATTTCAGATATTTCCTTTGAGTTAATTGAACCGCCATCATCAAGCCGGCACTGCGGACTTCCTCAATAATTTCATGCTTTAAAAGAGTAAGAAATAATTTTTCCTTTTGAGCTACTTCCTCTATCAGCGAAGTGGATTGCAAAACTCTTATAGATGCATTGGAAGCAGCACAACAGACAGGGTGTCCCCCAAAGGTTGTAATATGTCCCAGTTCAGGATCCTTGACAAATGAAGACAATATTTTCCTGTCACTGACTATAGCGCTGATGGGCATGCCACCACCCATAGACTTGCCCAGCAGTAATATATCGGGGACTACATCATATTTCTGATGGGCAAACCAGGAACCTGTACGACCAAAACCGGTTTGAATTTCATCTAAAACCATGAGAATTCCATTTCGGGTACAAAATTCTCTTACTTTCTGCAAATATTGATTTTCAGGAATGCGAATTCCCGCTTCAGCCTGTACAGGCTCTAAAATAAATGCTGCAAAATTTCCATCCAATTGACGCAATGCATCGAAATCATTATAATCCACATGGACGACCCCCGGTATGCCCGGAGAGAAATGTCTTTTGAAATTCCAGTCACTTCTCAGGCTTTCTGCACCAATGGTGCTCCCATGATAGGCCCGGCTGCAGGCTATAATTTTGGGTCTTCCCGTATACTTTCGCGCCAGTTTAATGGCCGCTTCAACCCCCTCTGAACCACTATTCAGAAAATACACCTGATTGAGGGACATATGCAGAAGTGAGGTCAGTGCAATGGCCAGCTCTACCTGGGGGTTTTGTATATGTTCTCCATACACCATTGTATGCATATATCTCTTAGCCTGATTTTGCACCGCCTTTACCACTTCCGGATGGCAATGGCCTATAGAACTGACAGAAATTCCTGAATTCAGATCAAGGTATTTTTTACCATGAGTATCAAAGATGTACATTCCTTCTGCCCTTTCCACTTCCAATAGCAGAGGAAACTTTCCGGTTTGAGCCACATGACTTAGATACAGATGTCTTAATGAAACCATGATGTCCTGACTTTTATACCCTTTTTTATGAAATGATCAGGTGCATATTTTCGTTCAATTAATTATTACACATTCTTCTTTCAAAAGTATTATCTTCACAACCGGCAATGCTGGAAAAGAACAAAAGTTTTATCATTAAATAAATCCATATTTCATGCAATATTATTGGATAAAGTTAATAATTTTTACCTGGGTTTGCTTATTTGGAATATCATTTTCTCCCGTTGCTTCTCAGGGCATTCAATTTTTTGAAGGAAGCTGGGAAGAAGCCCTGGAAAAGGCCAATAGAGAGAATAAAATAATCTTTGTAGATGCATTTGCAAAATGGTGTGGTCCCTGTAAAGTGATGGCAAAAAATGTTTTCCCCCATGAAAAAGTCGGACAATTTTATAACCGGTCTTTTATTAACATGAAACTGGATATGGAGGAAAGTGAAGGCAGGGCTTTCGGGAAGAAATTTCCAGTGAATGCCTACCCGACATTATTGTTTATAGATGGGGATGGTAACCTGGTGACCAAACATGTGGGGGGGATGCAGGTGGATCCATTTATTGAATTGGGTAAGAAGGCATTTGCATTGGGGCTGAGTTTATCCAAATATGCTGAGCTGTACAGAGAAGGAGACCGAAGCTATACCACTGTTTTTCATTATATTAAAGCCCTTCAGGCCTCCGGTGAGTCGACGTTAAAGGTAGCCAATGAATATCTTTTGTCAAAACCTGATATCACAAAGAAAGAAGAAGCACTATTGGTTTACGAAGCTGTCACCGAAGCCGATTCAAGGCTGTTTGACATGATGGTAACCTATAAGGATGTGATTCTAACCGTTATGGATGATGAACAATATAAAGACAAAGTGATGGATGCCTGCAATGCTACCCTGTTGAAAAGCATTGAATTTGACTTTGAAGGATTGAAAACTGAATCACTAGAAAAATGTATTACTGCTTTAGGAAAAAAGGATTCGGAAGAAATGATTTACCGCCTCGAAATGAACTATTATGGCAATTCCGGCGAGAAACAACAATACCTGAAAGTGGTAGACCGCTATGCTAAGAAAATGGCGAAAAAAGACCCGGATGTTTATCGCCATATACTTTCACACGCAACCTTACATTATGGTGAGCAAGCCAACGTCATACTTGAAATCATACCTTACGGTGAAGCATTATATAAAGAATCCGGATCCAGCGATGATGCAGTACTGTTCATCAGATCATTAGCTTCCGGCAAACAATATGATTATGCTTTAAAGTTCTTAAATAAAATCGAAAAAGATCTTGAACCCAATGACAAAAATGCCCAGCAGCTGACTCAAATCAGGCGCTATCTGGAAGCCATGGTCAAAGGGAATATGTAGTATCTACAGCATTTTTAAGTATTTACAAGGAAAATGGGTCATTCTCATACCCAAAATCCGCATAGTGAACACCGCTTTTAACATCAGAGATGTAAGAAGTAAAAAACTTAGATTCATGAAACGTGGATAATTTTATTCCTTCATCCAAAGTAAGCCAGCGATCCCACGATACATATAATCCTTCGATGGGTATAATAGATACCCACATTTTAAAACCGAGCGGTACATATTTATGATCAAGAATCCATAAATAATGATCCCCGGGAGTAACACCTCCGCTTTGATATGTGACCAACAAACCAAATACACCCGGTGCAGGCACCTCTACCAATGTTCTGGTCGTCCCGGGATCTTTGGCTTTGAAAGGGGCAAACATCCAAAAAGAATCGTTGCACCACATTTTCCAGGCCTTTTTCATAAGATTTTCCTTTTCACGGCCTCCTACTTCACTGGATCTCTTCCACGCTCTCCCCGTTTGGTTATCCAAATTCATCATTACTCTATTGCCTCCCCATTCAATCAATACAGAATTAACTGGTTTATTCCAAAGATACTGATGCTTATTTTTAAATACCCATTGCAGAAAATGAAGAGTGTCCCAACCTTCCTTTCCCAGAACCATCATCATACTGTCTGCTATCTGGTCTGCTGCAGGAGAAGAATTCATCTCTGGCAATTTCTCCGACTCAGCCCTGATAAATAAGTACAAAGCCAGGATTATCCCTAATAAAATGAGTATAAATATGAAAATTAATTTTTTGCTTTTCCTCATCTCGTTTTGTTTTCATTCCTATCTTTCGGCTTCCGGGTGACAGGTAGTAAAACGGCATGTGAATCCAAAGGTTTTCAAAAGATAGTAATAACTCAGTTTCGGAAGAAAATAAATGCCTTCGTATGGAAGAAAAAATTTATATCACCAATTATATATCCCCTTTCGGAAATTTGTTTTTGGCTCAATTCCAACATCAACTTTGTCTATGTGATTGGGAAAACCGCCCCAGCTCTAAAAGAATATTTCTTCGCATTTCAAAATTTCTGAAATCTGACTTTTTATGGAAGTCCACTTCATTCTTATCTGAAGTTTCCAGTCAACTTGACCAATATTTTGATGGGAATTTAAAATCTTTTGACATTCCTCTCCTTTTGACCGGAACGGATTTTCAAAACAAAGTATGGAAGCATCTGCAAAACATCCCATATGGTCAGAGCATGTCTTATCAAATTTTTACAAACCAATACTTTCACCAAAATGCCATCAGAGCGGTGGCTACAGCCAATGGAGCCAACATCCTATCCATCATTATACCCTGTCATAGAGTAATAGGAAGCGATGGCTCGATGACGGGATATGCCGGAGGCTTAAGCGCCAAAGAAGGACTTTTGCGTCTGGAAGGCGTTATCCCAAAAAGCTGGCAATTGGATTTATTCCATGTCACTTGAAAATATGAATATAACTAATGTAAAGAAAGATCTCCGGAGAATATGACTATATATTTAAAACAACAGGAATTCTGTACATTACCTTTTAAATTTCCGGTCAATATTTTCACTTTTTATTCTAAAATATATCACAATTGTATAAAAATCAAAAAGTTATAGTTGTTTTACCCGCCTACAATGCAGCAAAGACATTGGAGAAGACCTTCCATGAAATACCGCACACCTTGGTGGATGAAATCATTTTATGCGATGACGCGTCCGGAGACAATACAGTTGAAATAGCCTCAAAGCTGGGAATACAACATATCATCGCTCATCACAGAAATTTGGGTTACGGCGCTAATCAAAAATCATTGTATAGTAAAGCGTTAGAGTTGGGAGGAGATATTATTATCATGCTTCACCCTGATTATCAATACACACCCAAATTGATACCTGCAATGATCCATATTATCGGGGAAAAGATCTACCCAGTGGTGTTGGGTTCCAGAATTTTGGGTAAAGGCGCTTTGCCGGGAGGAATGCCCCGCTATAAATACGTGGCAAACAGATTCCTTACATTTTTTCAAAATTTCATTTTAAATTATAAACTGTCAGAATACCATACAGGCTATCGCGCTTTTCACAGAAGTGTTCTGGAAAGCATTCCTTTTCAGAAAAACAGTGACAATTTCGTTTTTGACAATGAAATGCTGGCACAGATTATTTTTTATCGGTTTCATATTGCTGAGGTTACCTGCCCTACAAGATATTTCAGTGATGCATCATCGATTAATTTTATAAAAAGTATACTTTATGGCTTGGGAGTTCTCAGGGTTTCTATCGTCTTCAGGCTATGCCGGTGGGGCTTGTGGAAATCCTCAATTTTCCCCTCAAAGAAAAAATAAAAAGGAAGGTTTTGATTTTATATATTGAGTGAGTTTTTCACCGCTTATCTTTTAAATCTATTTGTATGAAAAATCCTTTTCTATTGCTTTTATGTGTGATAGGGCTGAATGCCTGTCAACGCCCCCACACCATCAGTGTCTCTCCTGATGGGTTATTGGAGAAGTATATCAGTGAATATCAGGAAGGATTTATATCGGTTAATGATCCATTCATTATAGTTTTTAACAAGGAAATTGATCTGAATGTCAAAGATGCGGGTGCTATCATCCAAATCAGCCCAAAGACAGAGGGAAAAGCAGAAATCTTAAATCCCTATTCGATACGCTTCGTTCCGGCAAAACCATTGATATACAACACTACTTATTTTGTATCGGTTGAACTTCAAAGATTGTTTTCTGTGGCAGACAAACAGGACATTTTGCGATTGTCTGTACAAACACGCAATTTGGAGCTAATGGTTTCAATGGATAGTGAACCCAGGTACACAGCTGATTTTGGCGTTTTACAAGGAAGAGTTCAGGCCAGTGATTGGATTTCGCACGATGATGTTAAATCCATGATCCAACTTATTGGTCCCGGTCAGATGAAATGGGAATCTAGGGAAGGGGGGAATATCCATGTGTTTTCAGTTCATGATATACCCCGTACGACAAAAGCCCAAAATTTTTCAATCGCCTGGAATGGTGGAAAAAAGGCCCCGGAATTTAAAGGGGAGCGAAGATTTGAAATCCCTGAAAAAGGTCTTTTCAAGGTCTTGTCAGTTCAACCTAACAGGCAAACCCGTTCGGTTGTTCTCCAGTTTTCTGATGCGATTGATCCCGCTCAGCGCCTTGATGGACTCATTCAATTGGAAGGTTACGGTAAAAGACTCCGCTTTGATGTTGAATATTCCATCCTTACCATCAATGGAACAGAAGCACTGCCCGAGAACGGCAACATTCTTATTTCATCCTCATTGAAAAGTACAGCCAATAAAAACATTAGTGGCGATCTGTTATTTTCATACTCAATGGAACCCGTGGAACCTGCGGTCAGGATGAAAGGAAGAGGAGTAGTTACTCCCTATGACACAGATGTTCTATTTCCATTTGAGGCCAGAGGATTGCATGGGGTGGATGTAGAAATTGTAAAAATTTTTTCTAATAATGTGTTACAATACCTTCAGAGTAACAAACTATATGAAACCGGATACCACCTGAAACCGGTGGGAAGGATCATTCATCAAAGCAAAATCATACTGGCAACACAGACTTCTAACCCATCTTACGATGAATGGAATACCTACACCCTTGAACTAAGCAAAATGGTTTCACCTGATCCTGGAGCATTGTATGTGGTACGGATAGGGTTCCGACGTGATTATACGGATTACCCCTGCGACCGTGGATTTTCTGATGGACCGCTGCTGGTGAAAGAGGATCCGGAAAGTATTATGAGATGGCCCTGGAATTATGAAGGATATCAGTACAGTCAGGAGAAGGATCCGTGTTTTCCTGTCTTTTATAATTACAGTCGATTTGTGGAACGCAATTTACTGGCTTCCAATTTAGGTGTAATGACAAAAAAAGGAGAGGATGGTAAACTGACCATTTGGGTTAATGATATAAATACTTTGCAACCCGTGAATAATGCATCTGTTCAGGTTTTTGACTTTCAGAAGCAAATTTTGGGCAGTGGTCAAACCAATTCTTCAGGAAATTTTTCTTTAACCCTGCCTACGCGAAGTAGTTTTATCATTGTACAAAAGGAAAAGCAATATGCTTACCTGGATATAACCGATGGTACATCTCAGACTTTGACAGATTTTGACATAGGAGGAAGTAAGAAAAAAGAAGGTCTGGATGGCAACATTTATGGTGAAAGAGGGGTATGGCGTCCCGGTGACACCATGCATCTGACATTTGTTTTAGAAGATGCGCAAAATAAAATTCCTGCCAACCATCCGGTTACATTAACTATTACAGACGCCAGAGGAAATATTAAAGGCAATCCCAAGACTATGACAAAAGGAATGGGTGGAATGTATTTGTTTAAAATTCCTACGAATGAAAAAGACCCTACTGGTAATTGGCGCGCATCCATTCAAATCGGTGATATCACATTCTCAAGAATTCTCAAAGTAGAAACCGTTAAACCCAACCGGTTAAAAATCGACATGGAACTGGAGGGCGTAAAGGACTTTACCCGATCGGTCAGGATTCCACTGCAAGCACATTGGCTTCATGGAGCCAGCGGTGCAGGCTTAAAGGCAAGAACAGAAGTAAGTTTTAGCGCAGAGAAAACGTACTTTGATGGTTACCTGAGCTACACTTTCGATGATCCGGCCAGAAGTATAGAAAGTGTGCCTCAAGTGGTTTATGATGACCCATTGAATGACCAGGGTAAAGGTGTTGTGACATTAAACAGGGGAAGTAATTTCTATCCTCCCGGGAAAGTAATGGCTCAATTTTTCAATCGTGTCTATGAACCGGGTGGGGATTTCAGCGAAGACAAAATCAATACCTTATTATCTCCCTACAGTACTTTTACAGGCATTAAAATACCTGAATCCCGCTGGGGACAGAAAACGGCTGGGGGCGCCGGTCAACCCATAGAACTTATTGTATTGGATCAAAAAGGAGTGCCGGTACCCAATCGGAAAATCAGTGTGGGTCTGTACAAAACGGAGTGGCATTGGTGGTACAACCGGGGGTATTCCAATATGTATCAGTACAGCTCCAGTGATCATTACAATGCTGAGACTACCATTACCTTGACAACTAACCAAAGAGGAGTGGTTGAATATCAACCGGAAAAACTTTCGGGATACAGATATCTGATCCGGGCTTGTGACCCTGTTTCAGGTCACTGTTCGGGTGAAATTTTTTATACCCCATGGTTTGATGATGATGTGACCCATCAGTCGTCCGCGCATACTCTCAGACTCCAGGCAGATAAATCAAAATATCAGACCGGAGAGAATATTGAGCTGAGTATTCCCTCCAATGCTGAAAGTAAAATATTTGTTTCCGTTGAGGGGGGTCAAAGCATTTTATATGAAAAACAATGGGAAGGAAATGCCGGATTTACAAAAGTAAATATACCGGTTACCAAGGAAATGGCTCCTAACATTTATATTTATGTAACTCTTCTACAACGCTATGACCGGGCAGTTTCAAGTTTACCTCTTCGAATGTATGGCGTATTGCCTCTGACTATTGAAGATCCCTCCACACGCATTCACCCCATTATCAAAGTTGCCGATGAAATCAAACCCAAATCAAAATACTCCATTGAAGTTTCAGAAAAAGATAATCAGGAAATGGTCTACACTCTGGCAGTTGTAGATGAAGGGTTACTAGGTCTTACCCGTTTCGAAACACCGGATTTGCATAACCACTTTTATTCCAAACAATCTCTGGGCATAAAGACCTGGGATATGTATGACTTGGTGATTCGTCAAGGTGAATTGCCCTCCGGAAAATTATTAAGTATTGGAGGGGATATTGAAATAAATCGTGCAGTAAGTGAACAGAAAATGGGAAGGTTTGAACCGGTGGTTTCGGTATCAGGGCCTTTCACATTAGAAAAAGGAAAGAAGAACAGGCATGAACTGGAAATGCCAAATTATCTCGGTGAAGTAAGGGTGATGGTGGTCGCACGAAAGGAAAGAGCTTATGGAAATGCTTCAAAAAGCATTAAAGTCAATCACCCCATCATGGTGCTTCCCACAGCGCCGCGGATGTTATCGCCTGAAGAAGAATTTGTTTTGCCTGTTCAGGTTTTCACATCCAAAGATCAGATTAAATCTGTTCAAGTGGATGTAAATGTTGATGGTCCGATACAATGGGTTGGAAGCACATCCCAAACAGTAAATTTTGAAAAAACAGGTGATAAAACTTTATTTTTTAGATTGAAAACCAACCCATTGACAGGGGTAGCCAGAATCAACGTACAAGCCAGGAGTGGCAGCGAAAGAATAGACCAAACCTTGTTTATCGATGTGACCGACCCAAATCCACCATTAACCTGGGCAGATGAAAAAGTATTGGCAGCAGGTTCTTCAATACAAATACGTCCAGAAAAACCGGGCAAAGCCAATAGCCATGCCGGTTATGTGGAATTAAGCTCTTTTCCACCGGTAAGCCTGCAACATCGGGTGGAATATCTGATACAATATCCCTTTGGTTGTTTGGAACAAAAGATTTCATCGGCTTTTCCACAACTGTATCTGGAGCATATAACCACTTTGAAAGACGAAGAGAAATCGAAAATCCAACAACATATCACCAATGTAATCAAAGACATTCAAAAATATCAGACAACGATTGGAGCTTTGTCGTATTGGCCAGGTCATTCCGGCATCAATGAATGGGCAAGTAGCTATGCAGGACACTTTTTGATTGAAGCCCGGGATATCGGGTTTCTTGTTCCTTCACGAATCCTTGATCAATGGGCTGCATACCAAAAAGAAAGAGCCAAAGCTGGCAGTTTAATTAAAGGAAATGAATTCGAACAAATGCAGCAGGCCTATCGCCTTTACACTTTGGTTAGATATGGTCAACCCGACTGGGCCTCGATGAATGTCCTTCGAAGTCACCATCCTGCCAACACAGCATTGTACATTCTCGCCTCTGCCTATGCTTATGCAGGGCAACTTAATGTGGCAAAAGCAATGATTGAAAAGGAAAGATTGCAAATCAGAGAATACAGGGAACTTTCCCAAACTTTTGGTTCAGCCTTGCGTGATAAATCCCTTATTGCTGATGCTTTAATGAGCAGCGGACTTTCTTCAGAATGGGCAAATGTAGCGGCTTTGATCCGTGAAGTGGCAGAAGATCTTCGTAGGGATCAGTATTATAACACACAGGAAACCTCTTTTGCTCTCCTTGCTCTTGGAAAATATTTAAAAAATAATCCGCCCGGAAATATTGCAGCCACCATACGGTTAGGAAAAGATGATCAAAATATTTCCGGTGAGTTGGCGTATTACAAAATCCCATTTACTCCAAATCATCAGGATTCTGAAATAATTGAAATCAAAAATTTATCCAGTTCAACGCTTTATGCAAAAACCGTTGTTACAGGCAAAGCTGAATACGAATCTACTCCTCTGCTATCAGAAAATCTCTATCTGGATTTGTCATTTATTGATTTGCGAGGTAACCGGCTGGATCCTGCTTCTTTGAAGCAGGGTAAAGATTTTATTGCCGTAATCAAAGTAACTAATCCGGGTAGCAGGGCATTTGAACTCAAAGAAATGGCATTGACCATGGGCATACCGTCCGGGTGGGAAATAATATCAGGCAGTGGGGAAGAAAATGCTGGAGCAGTAATTTCGGATCATTGGAATTATCGCGATGTTCGGGATGACAGGGTTGATATATTTTTCGATATGCAAAATCAAAAGACCTTCAGGATCCGAATGACAGCAACTTATTCTGGTCGATTTTATCTCCCCGACATTTATTGTCAGGCAATGTATGATTTGAAAATTCAAGCCAGAATTCCCGGGAAATGGGTGTATGTTCATCGTGAAGAGTCAATTTAATGGTTAAAATATAAATTTAGCATTCAGTCTTTTTTAGTCATTCAATTTTATAGAATCCTCTCTTCTCCCACTCTGTGTTGGTATATTTTGACATTCCATATTTTTAATGTCCTCCCTTCCAGTATTTACATGAGCCGGGCCAGATTAAGAAAAAAGATGGGTCTGTTAAGGGATGATAATTTACATGACTTCTTAAATACTCTATAGTTTTTTTCAGAAGCACCATATTGTATTGAGGCTTACATGAGTGGTTCTTATTTTCATACAATTTTTTATATTTCCATTTTTATCAAATAACATTTATGTAGTTCGTTGATAAGTTATAAAAAAATTCTATTGATATAGTTCTAAAATGACAATTAAAGTGCACGAAATATGGGAAAGAAAAAAGTGGTCAAGGCTATTGGCATTCCTATTCGTTTTGTTTTTGGGATTCTTCATTTTTTTTTCTTTGCCCGACCCTCTATTCCTTCACCCAACCAGCACCGTCATCTGTGACTATGAAGGAAAGCTAATGCATGCCCAAACAGCCGAAGATGGACAATGGCGATTTCCCGCTCTCAAAATCTTTGAAGAAGAGGTTCCAGAAAAATTTGCCCAGGCAATCATTGTTTTTGAAGACCGCCACTTTAACAGACATCCCGGATTTAATCCCGGTTCTCTTCTTAAGGCCGCATTGAGAAATTACAAAGCGGGAGAAGTGGTGAGTGGCGGTTCCACCCTCTCTATGCAGGTGATCAGAATGTGGAGGAACAAAGAACGTACTTGGAAAGAAAAATGTATAGAAATTCTCTATTCGATGCGGCTGGAAATAAAATACAAAAAAAGGGAAATCCTGGCTCTATATGCATCACATGCTCCATTTGGTGGCAATGTTGTTGGTCTGGATGCAGCATCATGGAGATATTTTGGAAAAGATGCCTCCCATCTTTCATGGGCAGAAGCAGCTACTCTGGCAGTACTACCCAACAGTCCATCACTCATCCATCCCGGAAAAAACAGAGCCCTATTGCAGGAAAAGAGAAACCGTTTACTTAACCGATTACTTCAACGAGGAGTAATCAGTGAGCTTGAATGGAGTCTTTCATTATTGGAGCCCATTCCTGAAAAACCACTCCCTATGCCGGGCCATGCTTATCATTTGCATGGGAAATCAAAATTTTCTGGTCAGAAGGTAATAACCCCCATTCATTTGAGTCTCCAAAAAGAGGTCGAACGCGTATTAAATACACATCATGGGCATTTGTCTTCGTCTGGCATACATAATGCTGCTGTACTTGTTGTGGACAATCGGACAGGACATGTGCTTGCTTATGCTGGCAATATCTCTGTAACCCGGGAAGAAAACGATGTGGATATGATCACTGCTGAGCGAAGCAGTGGCAGCATATTAAAACCTTTCCTGTATGCAGCAGCCATAGAAGAAGGACTTATTTCTCCCAATCAATTGCTGGCAGATGTGCCCATTAATATTGATGGTTTCAGGCCCAGTAATTTCAAAAAGGATTTTACCGGCGCAATACCTGCTTCGGATGCGCTGGCTAAATCGCTAAACATCCCTTTTGTGTTGTTGCTTCAGGAATTTGGAATTGAAAAATTTTTACGACTGCTTCGCCAAATGGGGTTTTCTTCGCTTCGTTATACCAGTGATCATTACGGTTTATCATTGATCTTAGGAGGAGGGGAAGTGACATTATGGGATTTATGTCATGCATACATGACAATGGCTGGAGTTCTCAATTCCTATAATTCAAAAGAAAGTGCAAAGTCGATTCGACTTCTTCATGCTGATCATACCCTATCACCCCTGAACATTCCCTTCCAACCCGGCACGATTTATCATGTATTTCATGCTATGAGCCGATTGTACCGGCCAGGGACAGAAGGCTATTGGGAACAGTTTTCTTCATCGCGTAAGATTGCATGGAAAACAGGAACTAGCTATGGACACAGGGACGCCTGGGCAGTGGGTATTGATCCATGGTATACCATTGGAGTTTGGGTAGGAAATGCGGATGGAGAAGGTCATCCTGATTTATCAGGCACACTCACATCCGGCCAAATTCTTTTTGACATTTTCAATCTTATTCCTCAACCTTCCCATTGGTTTTTACCTCCGCATGACAACATGGTGGATGCCGTAATATGCAAAAAATCAGGTCATCTGGCAGGCTCCCATTGTGCTGAACCTCAAATAGACATATTACCAAAAAATACCATTCATTCCACTCCATGCCCATACCATCAAAAGATATTCATGGATTCAGAGTCCCATTTAAGGGGCTATAAACATTGCCATCCTACTGCAAAAGATACATCCTGGTTTGTATTGCCGGTAAGGATGGCCTATTATTACAAACGCCATCATGCAGCTTACCAAGATATACCCCCTCTTCATCCTGCATGTGGACAAGAGGGTCAACAGAATGAAATTACTTTGATATATCCCCAACCTTTTACTGAAATCGGGTTAACAAAGGGATTGAATCATGAAAATAAAAGTACCGTTTTCAAAGCGGCACACCTGCGTGAAAAATCCACTCTTTTCTGGCACCTGAATGATGAATATCTCGGTAGTACTACCGGCATACATGAAATGAAGATTCGCACTGACCCGGGCAAACACAAAATCATACTGGTAGATGAGTCCGGCAACACATTACAGCGATTTTTTACGATATTATAGGGGACTTTTGGAATAATCAACCGATTTTATCCTCATATTTTTCCTGAAATATAGGGTTTCGCTATAAATAACAATCACTCCCGCTTTAACCTCAGGCTTAATGTCATTAATATTGATTTTTCACAGGTTTTCTTTCATCTCCTTCAATTCTGTTTCCAGAATAGCCATCCCTACTCCGGCAAATCCAAATTCGGCTTGTCTGCATGGGCATTGCCTGACATCAGGTAGGTGTCAAACCATTGCAGCATTCTCAGATTGTAATCGTATTTGGAACCTGAGCGGGAATTGCCATGCCCTTCACCGGGATAGTATATGAGGCGTACAGGTACTTCGGGTTTTCTGACTTTCAAGTGCCGGTACAACTCCATGGATTGAGCAGGATGAACCCGTGGGTCGTCAGCTCCATGCATAATCAGGATAGGTGTTTGAGCCCGGTCAACATAATATATAGGGCTGCGTTCCAATTGCCATAGCCAATTATCCCATATTCTTTTCCTTGAGTGAACTAAGAATAGCTCCTCAGGAATATCGCTGGTACCCCACTTGGAAATATTGTTGCTGATACCCACAAACATAACTGCGGCTGCAAAACGGTCGGAATAGTATGTACTCATCCAGGCAGAAGCATAGCCCCCATAAGAGCCTCCGGTAACACCAATTCTGTTCCTGTCAGCAATGCCAGCATTGATCAGATAATCCACTCCATCTACCACATCATCAAACTCCTTCCCTCCCAGATCTCCCTGACTGCTGTAAATAAACGCAATACCCCGGCCTGTGCTTCCTCTGTAATTGGGGTAGAAAACAGCATATCCTCTGGCAGCAGCCATCTGACCGGGCGTAGAATAGCCGGTGAGCCAGCCATTACTGTAGTGGGCTTCCGGTCCGCCGTGAACCACAGTGATGACGGGAACCGCATTTCCCTGTCTATAATCCACCGGATAAATAAGCATTCCTTCTATATCAAACTGACCATCTCTGGCAGGATAACGCACCACCTCTTGCTTTCCCAGCTTCAATCCGGCAAGCCATGGATTGTGATCGGTTCTTTTCATGGGTGAAGAGTTGGATCCTGATTTCAAGGTAAAAAGTTCGTTAGGATGTTCAGGGCTGCTCGCAACAAAAGATATGTTTCCATTTTGGGATCTGGAAAAATGCGTAATATTATGTCGATCCGATTTGAAAATTACCTGCCTGGAACTGCCATCCGGACGAATGGTACCCATGGATGTGGCAGTACTTTCGCTGGCTAAATAATGAATGTTTTGAGCAGATGACCATTGTATCCGCTCATATTTTCCCTGAAAATCTGGATTGATGATGGCTGGTTTCCCCCCCTGTGCCGATACAATAAGTATTCGCCCTTCTATTGGGTCATGAATATCATTAGCAGCAAGCAAGGCCAATCGTTCATTATCGGGACTCCATTCAATTTGTCCCAATTTTCCTTCATTTTCGATTTTGGCAATCACTTTCCCTGTAGAAACATCAGCTACCATTACCTGTTGCCTCATATAGGAATCGTCTACTGTAGAGGTAGGTGCAGCGGAAAACGCAATTTTTGTACCATCCGGACTCCATTGCATCATATATACAGACCCTGTAACATCGATTTGCCTGGCTTTTTGATCTGGAATAGAAAAATCTTTTACCCATGCAAGTCTCTGGTTCATATTTTCTTCATAAAAATTAGGTTTATAGGAAAGGGAGGTTTTTGGCGCAGGCAGACTCTCCCGGGTTCCATAAGCTAACTTTTTACCGTCGGGACTCCATGCATAGGACAGGATAGCTGTTCCGGCAGAAAAAATGGATACGGCCTCGCCACCAAATAAACTCAATTCAAATAATTCATTTTGGGCTGCTCCCTGTTTCCGACTGAGAAAGGTAAGCGTACCATGTCCCGGTCTGAATTGAACACTGCTCACACCGGAATGTGTAAAATAGGGTTTTGACTCTCCGGTACTTTCATTCAAAACATACAGATGAGTAGCATTTGGGGCATTTTCTTTTTTGGGATCGGCAGGAATGCTGACGGTAAATGCAATATAATTTCCATCATCAGAAATTGCACATCCATTAACTACCTTCATAGAGGCAATATGATCAGGAGTAACCTGAGCAATACTGATGGATTGAGATTTGAAAATTATAACTCCAACAATAGTGCTTATAAAGATAACGCGGCATATAAAATGGTTTGGTCTCATAGGAAAGAATGTAGTATCATTGTGAACAAATGTATTTTTCAGGTTGAAATATAGCAATTTTTGGGTAAAATATTAAACTTATGCAATTCAGATGTCCCTGGTGTGGGGTTGATCCACTCTATATGCAATACCATGATACGATTTGGGGGGTGCCGGAGTACAATGATAAAGCACTGTTTGCTAAATTAATCCTCGATGGTGCTCAGGCGGGATTGAGCTGGATAACTATACTCAGAAAGGAAGCAGGATACAGAGAAGTATTTGATGATCTCGATCCTGAAAAAATGGCTCTTTATGATTCAAAACGGATCGAGAAAATCCTTACGGACCCACGAATCGTTAGAAACAGATTAAAAGTGGAGTCGGCTGTCAGTAATGCGCAGATATGGGTGAATATGCGTGATGAAGGTATATCATTTGGAAAATATTTGTGGAATTTTACCGATGGCCGGCCGACACAAAATGCCTACAAATCACTGAAGGAGGTGCCCGCTTCAACTCCTCTATCTGACATCATTAGCAAAGATTTGAAAAAAAGAGGGTTTCGATTTGTAGGAACCACTATTGTTTACGCATTTATGCAGGCTGTAGGGATGGTGAATGATCATCTGGTCGATTGCTTCCGTCATGCCGAAGTCCAAACCTGGGTTTGAGAGTATTTCTATCATTCATCAATAATAAAAGGGTGGGATGAAATATTTATATTGCCTGGGCTTTTTATGGTCAATCTTGCTTATAAATTTCTTTAATTTGTCTGGCGATTATTTCACTTTGTCAATTGGAACGAATCATGCATCTTTCAGGATTGGATTGGATCATTATAGCTGTATTTTTTTTCATTTCTCTGGTGATCGGATTATCAGTTTACAAAAAAGCAGGTAAAGACAGCCGGTCATTTTTCCTGGGAGGAAGAAATTTGCCGTGGTGGTTGTTGGGAGTTTCTATGGTTGCAACTACTTTTTCGGCCGATACACCTAATCTCGTCACCGATTTTGTTCGTACAGGAGGAGTGGCAGCCAATTGGGGCTGGTGGGCTTTCCTCTTGACGGGAATGTTGACGGTATTTGTCTATGCCCGCTTATGGAGGCGATCGGGTATCACCACTGATCTTGAATTTTATGAATTGAGATACTCAGGCCCCCAAGCCCGTTTCCTAAGAGCCTTCAGAGCTATATATCTGGGTGTATTTTTTAATGTAATTATCATGGCCTCCGTGCTGTTGGCCGGAATAAAAATTGCAGGAATTCTCTTAGGTCTTTCTGCCATACAAACCGTATTACTGATTTCTGTTATAACGGTTTTATATTCATCACTGGGCGGACTCAGGGGAGTAATTCTGACCGATTTCTTTCAATTTATTATAGCCATGATAGGGATGATCTGGGCATGTATATACATAGTGAAACTTCCTGAAATCGGTGGACTATCTGCACTGTTAAGCCATCCGGATGTGGCTTTACATAAGAACTTTTTACCGGATTTCAGTCAATGGGAGACCGTTTTGCCTTTATTCATAATTCCTATCGCAGTACAATGGTGGAGTGTGTGGTACCCCGGAGCAGAACCTGGAGGAGGTGGCTATATTGCACAACGGATGCTTTCCGCCAAAAATGAAAAAAATGCGGTCATGGCCACATTGCTGTTTAATATAGCCCACTATGCTTTGCGTCCCTGGCCATGGATCTTGATAGCTCTGGCTTCCATCGTTGTTTTTCCTGAACTTTCAGATCTTTCATCCCGGTTTCCGGGAATTGAAGCTTCCAAAGTGCAAAATGATCTGGCATTTCCAGCCATGTTATCGTACTTACCCACTGGTCTTTTAGGTTTGGTGATTGCTGCACTCATAGCGGCACTCATGTCTACTATCAGTACGCATCTTAATTGGGGTAGTTCCTATATGGTACATGATTTTTACAAAAGATTTTTAAAACCTGCTGCCGGGGAGAAAGAGCAAGTTATGGCAGGGAGAATTTTTACTGTCCTTTTAATGGTGATTGCAGCTTTTTTTGCCCTTAAGCTTTCCAATGCTCTGCAGGCATTCAATATTTTACTCCAGATTGGAGCAGGAACCGGTTTGCTTTTTATTCTCAGGTGGTTTTGGTGGAGGATCAATGCCTTGTGTGAAATAGTTGCAATGATCGTCTCATTTGTCATTGCTTTGATCATGGAGTTTGTGGTAAAAGATGCCCTGCTTCCTCATGAAAAACTGGTTACGGGTGTAGTTTTGACCAGTATTTGCTGGATCATTACAGCGTACATTACAAAACCTACCGATCAGAATGTGTTGATTTCGTTTTATAAGCTGATCAGGCCCTATTCCAAAGGGTGGAAACCGGTCATCGATGAAGGAAAACAAAGCGGTACTATAGTCGGTGGAGCTTTATCTACCGGAAGACTGACCATTGAAATCCTTCTGATGGTTATGGGTTGTTTTGGGGTGTACAGTCTGCTGTTTGGAACCGGATTCGCTCTGTACAGTCAAACCATACCAGCCATAGTATCTTTTCTGGTTACGTTAGTTGTCTTTATTGTTGGCGCAAGACTCTGGAATACCATTAATGATTATTGAATAAGGTTTCCAAAATGAGTGACTATTGGATATTTTAAGAATTTTTGTATTTTAAGGGGTTAATTCAAAAATACTCATTCCATGGTACCTACTTTTTTAATTGATGAGGATAAATGCCGGAAAAACATACGGACAATGGTAAATAAAGCAAATGAAAATCACGTCCGCTTAAGACCCCACTTTAAAACCCATCAGGATTACAGAATCGGAGAATGGTTTCGTGAGGAGGGAGTGTATGTTTGCACAGTTTCTTCTCTGGATATGGCATTATATTTTGCTTCTCATGGATGGAAAGATATCACAGTTGCCTTTCCGGCAAATATTCTCGAAATTGGAAAAATTAATCAACTGTCTTCAATAGTCAATCTGAATGTATTGGTTGAGGCACCAGAAGTAGCCCTATTTCTCAAAAAACATCTCCGAAATCCTACCGGTATTTATTTGAAAATAGATGTAGGTACTCATCGGACAGGGATCAATCCTGCAAATGTGGGTTTGATCGATCAGGTCATTGACGTCTTATCATCGCAGGGTTATGGCGAGTGGAAAGGGTTTCTCGCCCATGCAGGACATAGTTATCAGGTACATGGAGATGAGGCCATTGAGGAGGTTTATGATCAGGCGGTTCGTAAGATGTTGGATCTGAAAAGCAGATACCGGGAAGCGTATCCGAATGTAAATTTATCATTTGGAGATACTCCCACTTGTAGTCGGGTTAAAGACTTGTCCTTACTGGATGAAATCCGCCCCGGCAATTTTGTTTACTATGATCTCATGCAATGTGCAATTGGATCGTGCAATATAGAACAAGTGGCCGTAAGTGTTGAGTGTCCGGTGGTGGCGATCCATGTGGAAAGAGAAGAAGTAGTTGTCTATGGGGGAGCGGTTCATCTTTCAAAAGAGAGGATGCACTGGGATCCATATGGAGAAATTTATGGCCTCGTAGCCAGAAGTGATGAAAACAAGTGGAATACCCCTTTGGAAGGTTGCTATATGGCCAGACTTTCACAAGAACATGGAATCGTTCGGATTCATCATCCCATACTTTCCCGGTTGAGAGTGGGAGATACATTGAAAATACTACCTGTACATTCGTGTTTGACAGCCCATCAATTGCTCAACCATATAACTATGGTATGATGAGTCAGTTAGACAATATGGTTAAATCACTTTCCGGATTGCTATATCCAGACCTATGCATGGCATGTAGCAGGGAAGCTCCTACCCAAGGGAGTGATTTTTGTCTTTTCTGTCAAATGGATCTTCCCTTTACTAATCATTTTAATCTCAAAGAGAATAGCTTGCTCCGTAGATTTTATGGCAGGTTACAACTGGAATCAGGCGCCGCATTGTTTTATTTTACCAAAGATTCTCAGGTACAAAACATGTTGCATGGATTGAAATACAAAGGCCAAAGTAAAACTGCTATAAAATTAGGACGACTTGCTGCAAAAAAATGGATGGAATCAGGCTTGTTTTCAACACCCGATTTCATTGTACCTGTTCCCATAACTCCAAAGAGAAAAAAGAAACGAGGATATAATCAGGCCTTTGTATTTGGGGAAGGAGTTTCTGTTGAAATGGGCATACCTTGTTTTGAAAATATCCTGTTTAAAACCAACGAAACCGATTCTCAGACTTCTAAAACCAGAATGGAGCGCCTGAAGAATGTCCAGAATGCATTTTCGTTACAACAAAGCGATGGGTTAAAAAATAGCCATATTCTCATTGTAGATGATGTGATCACGACTGGAGCCACCATTGAAGCGTGCATTATTCAGTTGGAAAAAGTTGAAAATGTCAGATTTTCTGTCCTGACTGCAGCCATGGCCAGCGATTGAAAAAACAATATTCTCCACCCCCTTATAGCTCCTTAGTTGTGTAATGTCAATATAATCAACCTTTTCTAAACACCATTTCGCAATCTGTCAAAGCGACATTTGTAGAGGTATTATAATTAAATCTTAAGCAAAGATCCAACATAGTTTTATTTTTGTTTTAACAAACAGAGTAGGAAATCATGTCAATCCGGAATCATATCATCAGTGAAGTGAAACGAAGGATAGTGGATGAGAGCATCCCCCGTATCAGGAAATGTCTTTCTCTCCTTACGGAAAATGAAATATGGTATAAACACAATGACCATGTGAATAGTCCCGGCGTATTGGTTTTGCATCTTTGTGGCAATGTAAGGCAGTGGATATTATCAGGTGCATTGGGAATGCCGGATGAAAGAAACAGAGATGCAGAATTTACTTCGGTACAATATCCTGACAGGGCAAAACTGATAGAAAGTCTGGATATACTAACAAAGGATTTGCTTGTCCATCTTCCCGACTTACAAAAGTGTGATCTCTTACAAGTACGGAAAGTGCAATGCTATGAGGAAACCATATTGAGTATATTGATCCATGTTACAGAGCATTTTTCGTACCACACCGGACAAATCATTTATTATACAAAATGGATAAAAAACGTTGATACCGGCTTTTATGCTGGCCAGGATTTAACAAGGAAAGATTCAAATGATTCTCCCGATTAAAGTTCATTTGCATCCAAATTAAAGAATTTTGCCAGAAGAATTGGGCCAATTCCAGGTTGATTGTACATTCTTACAAGAGATAAATGGATTAGTACCTTAAATTTTCATTGATACCCGGCTGCCTGGAGATTGAACAATTCAGAATAAAGGCCCTGATTGAGAAGAAGTTCATCATGTGTTCCCAATTCGTGAATTTTACCTTCTTTCAACACAAGAATCCGGTCTGCCATTCTGACTGTACTGAATCTATGCGAGATTATGATTGAAGTCTTTTGCTGAGTTAATGCAATAAATCGCTGAAAAGCTTCATACTCAGCTCTTGCATCCAAAGCGGCAGTAGGCTCATCCAAAATCAAAACTTCTGCATCTTTCATGTAAGCCCGTGCCAAAGCAATTTTTTGCCACTGTCCTCCTGATAATTCTTTACCCCGGATAAATCTACGGCCCAGCTGTTGATCGTACCCGTCGGGAAGCTCTTCAACAACCTCAGAAGCCAGGCTCCTTTCTGCTGCTATCCGGATTCTCTCAAGGTCTTTAATCCTCTCTACATTGCCAATGCCAATGTTTTCTTTTACCGGAAATTCATATCGAACAAAATCCTGAAAAATCACTCCAAACATTTGTTGATAGGTATCGCGATCAAAAAGTTGTATGGGTATACCATCAAGGGTGATTTCTCCTGAATCGGGGTCATAAAATCTTAATAGCAATTTTATCAATGTGGTTTTGCCGGCACCGTTTTCTCCTACAAATGCCATTTTTTCACCGGCTTTGAGTTCGAAAGAAATCCCTTTCAAAACAGGCTCTGTATTACCGGGATAGGTAAACCAGAGATTTTTGACAGAAAAACCCAATTGTATGCGGTGAGGAAGTGGTTGTACAGATTGGACAGCACTGGGTATGGTCATATCCATAAAATCAAAGTAGTCTCTGAGGTACATTGCGCTTTCTGAGATCCGGGTAAAAGTAGAGAATGTGTTTTGCAAACTACTGCGCAATTTGCTGAATGAACCCGAAAGGAAAGTTAACTCTCCTAATGTTAGACTGCCTGTAATTACTCTGAATATGATCAGTATATAAGCCCCATAATAAGACAAAGTACCCAATACATTGAATAAACCGCCATAAATACTTCTTTGAATGGCTAGTTTTTTTGAAATCTCATAATAGGCGTGTGACAAATATTTGAAACGATCTGCAACAAAACCTGAGAGTCCGAACAATTTTATCTCTTTGGCTGTGAGGTTGTTGGCTCCAATATAGCGGAGGTAATCCAGCTCCCTCCTTTCTGCTGTCCAACTCCTGGCCAATGAATATCGTTGAGTACTGAATTTTATATCGTTAATAAATGAAGGAATGATGCTGAGAATAAGTATGATGACCAACCAGGGTTCAAAAAAAATCAATCCTCCAATCAGGGAAACAATAACAATGAATGTCTGAATTTGACTCAATGCCGTCGACATAAGATTTACCCTGCTATTGGTTTGTGTTCTTGCTCTTTCAAGTTTATCGTAAAATTCCGGGTCTTCCAGTTGACTGATATTGACGTCTTTGGTTTTGCGGATGATCCGGACAGAAGAATCATTGGAATACAGATCCCCCAATAAATCATCGGTCAAAGTAATTGCCCTTCCAATCAGATCGGTAAAGACCACCACTATCAACTCTATACCCACAACCATCCATAATCGTTGAAAGTCTTTTTCCTCAAGGGAAATTTGCAGGACGATTTCATCGATTATGATTTTCCCAATCCACAAAATGATGACTGGTGCAAAGGATGATATTATACGACAGCATAGATTAGCTGCATATAGGGTGGGATGGCTGTTTCTGATTTCTCTGAAAAATCGGGGAATATACTGAAGTGATTCCAGTGCCTCTTTAATATTGATGGAATGACCTTGATTTTTAATCGATTTCAGGGTACTTCTGGCCATAATTCTACTTCCTGATAATTGTTAAAGTAAGTTAACCCCCAATCGATTAAAGTGTTTTCATAAAAACGTTTGATATGCTATATGGATTGAAGTTATTTTATTTGGATATAATTTTTGTTAAAAAGGAAGATCTTCCGCTTCAGAGTCTTCTTCATCCCACTTACACTGTTCATCATCATAATACAATTGATCAAAAGAATCCATGAGCAGGGATTGGAAGATATCCTCCCATTCCATTTCTTCTGTGACTTCCATATCATTGTAAGAGGCACCATCAAATTGACCATTGCACATGCATTGATCTCCAAAGACACATTCCTCTGTATTGTAATCACAAAACTCTATTCCGATATATCCATGATCTATGATGGTCACTTTTTGGTCGAGAATCGATACAAGCAATTCATATTCCATATCCAATTCCAGATATTCAGGTAAAATGACCGAGAGATTATAATTCAGTAAGAGATAATGAAAGGCTTCGATGATTCTTTCTTTTTGAGGGTCGGTGAGTGATGCCGGAGGTGGAAACATTTCTCGGGAAAGACCGCAATGCCATGAAAATGATTGAAGACTTTCTTCATCCTGATCCAGCCAATCCTGTAATTCATTCAAATAATCATCCGCATCCTCATCATGATCGATGATAAGGATTTGGGGTTCCTTCCTGAAAGCAGCATCAATATCGGATAACAGGTAGGTAACATATCGTTCGGGAACAACCATATATAAACTTTTATAATATGAAAATACAAAAGTTTATCCAAGTACCAAATTAATATTAAAAAAATTAATAATTTGACAAAATGGGCAAGCCTGTGGACAACTATATAGTGTATATAAGTATACTGTGAAGCTAGAGCTCCAATCTTTTAATTGCCTGGGGATATTGGATCCCCCCTAAATCAATAAGGAGGCAACCCACTATATTTAGTTTCAAATTTTGGATTACCAAAAGTAAATTATGAAACCCTTCCCCTTTTATGAACTACGGGCATACTCACCCCAGAAACCATTGGGGAGCTTGGGGGCAAACAAAGCTTATGACCTCTACCCATGATCATCTCTTCGAAGCGATTTTGAAGGATTCTGGAGAGGAAAGTGAACATTATTTTTTAGATGATGATGCATTGAAATAACAGCCTTGTTTAACACTTTTACCTTTTTCTCTCATAGCAAGTAAAAAGTGAATAGGCAAGGTTTTTGACATTGATAATAGTTAATAATCTGGTGACTTTCATTCTTCTTTCCTGAAACCTAAAAATGGTATAATAATTTTACTAATTTTACTTAATACAAAATATTGAATTCAACGATTAAAACTAATAAAATGAAAGATCCAATTTCCAAAAGAGAATCTCTTATTGTAGTTTTTCTAATTTTTGTTTGTTTCCATTTTCTCTATAGTCAAACCACATGGACAGGTGCTGCAATGGATAGTGATTGGGATAATTCCGGCAATTGGGACATGGGGGTGCCCGGAGCTATGGATGATGTCATCATTCCTAGTGGATCTACTGTAAACATAATGTCAGGAACTAATGCTGTGGCACAAAAAGTGACAATTACTGAGTCTATACTTTCAGTACATACAGGAGCCTCACTTACCGTTGATGGTGAAATGAGCATAGGTATTGCTTTCGATATAACCGGAAGTTGGATCGCGAACTATGCATCAATCATGGTGCTTAATTCAAGTTCAAGAGGAATTAATTTATCATATGAATCCACTTTCACAAATTTTGGAACCATGAATATAAATAATTCATCAACAGATGGTTTGCACTTTGCAAACTTTGGTTCAGGCTCTTCCTTTATCAATTATGGGGAACTGAATTTTGTTAATAATGGAGGAGAGGCTATCGAATTAAGAAATATTTCCACCTTTAGAAATACCGTGGATGGAAGAATTAATATTTCTCTCGATGCTGATGAGGAAGCCATTCAAATATTTACCTCTGGAGCCCATTTCATCAATGAAGGGGAGCTTTTAATTCACAGCGCTGGAAAATCAGGAATTGATATGGAATACGGCACCTCTTTCACCAATGAGGCTACCGGATATATTCTGATAAGTAATTATGGATCTATAGATAGGACTATAAACCATGCAATTGAAAATGAAGGCGGAATTTTTATCAATAATGGTAGTATTGAAGTGATTGGGGGTCAATATTCAAACATTGGCATTGAATTGGATTTTCTTGGGTCCTTCCCTGGAATTTTTATCAACAATGGTTACTTAAGCATTGAAAATATAAGGGGGGAAGGTATTGATATTCGTAGTATTTGTACATTCACTAATAATCTGCTCATTAATATGGGGCTGCGAGGTTCTTCTGAAGATCATGCAGTATTGCTGGTTAGATTAGGGGGCAATTTTTTAAATGCAGCATGTGGGGTATTGAATATGACTTCTGAAGACAGCATCAGTATATTAATGGATGGGGAATTAACCAACAATGGAGTCATGACAACCATATATACCGGAGAGCACAACATCGAAGGCATATTTACCAACAACGGAGAGATTGC
>DAOLDB010000055.1:0-28018 GCA_035327565.1 Saprospiraceae bacterium | reverse complement strand
GCAAAACCGAACTGAAAGTCAATATCGCTTCACCGCCTGTCAAAACAACACTTGTATCCCTCACCGGACCGCCATCCAGGGTGTATTGCACATGGAGCATCAGATCCACCGCAATATTATTGGAAATCCAGCGCATCACGACAGTTTCCCCGGCTTCTCCCGCAGGACATACTTCGATTTCATCAGGCTCAGCCGGATCTACAGTGATCACCAATGGTGTAATACCGGTAAAATGAAATGTATAGGGACCAAAATCACAATCAACACCTTCTAACATAAAAAAAAGGCTGTCGGAATGCGTTATGATAAAAATGTCCTGGGTATAGGGAATGGTTGCGGCGGTATCGGAATACCAGTGAAGCGTGTAATCCTCAATGTCTTCTGCAATGCGCGCTGTCAGAGTGTCCAGTTGAAATTCGGCCATACCCCCCAGGAGGCAGGCTGTATCTGAAAGCAATGAAGGCGCATTGATGGCAGGAGGTGTGATCACGTATAGGACAAAAGGCTCTTCTGGGGTATGTACGGTGACCCCTTCGGGCAGTAGGCCCAGGTCGCACACTTTAATGTCAATGACGAGACTGTCGCGGGTGAGGTCATTTTCACCTGCAGCAAAAGCAAAGCTATGTGACCCTGATGATGTACTTTCTATGGATGCAATATTCAATAATATACCGTCTCTGATCACTTGGGGGCAAAAGGTAATGGAATCGCTTCCGGGATTATCGAATACATAGCTGAAAGACAGGGTCGCCCCTCTTTCATCCGGGGCACAGACAAGGCTCTCGGCCTCTATGGTTACCGTCACTTCAGAGCCCAGTATATTTAGGGTGAGGGGCACATAACCGGAAAAGCATCCATTGCTTTGCACACGTGCATATACGACCGCATCATCTATAATAGTGAAACTATTGGGGTTGTTGATGGGTGTACCCGCCGTGTCGGAATACCAGACCACTGTACCGGATTGTCCTCCCAGCACCTGATCGTTGCGCTCAGTAAGATTAAAGGTGGCTACCCCCCCTGACAGAAAACGCTGTAAGGGTGTGGGTTCGGTGGCTGTGGGGGAAGAAACAAGATTGAATGTGAGAGGTGTGCTTGAATAATTATGGTTGCATGTATAATTAAAGTCGTCAAAAATTCGGATAAACATACCAATCTGTTTCCCAATATGGTCAAGGGGAATATTATACAATCGGGTTTGGGGATTCCAGGAAAATGTTACTCCATTTAGACATATGCGAAAATCATAGCTTTGGGTTGTTATATTAGCTTCAATAGGTATCGGAAATGTAACTCCAGGAATATTAAAATCAATGAAAGGCAAATAAGTAATGCCAGATTGCCAGCCGGCAATATTTAGCCGATAATCGATACACTGACCGGGACATATCGAAGAGTATCCTGATAGATTCTGAAGGGATGCAGTAGCTGGGTTGACTATCGTTATAGTATACGGTCCTACCTGAGCGGAACAGGCCCCCCTACTATCATAGATATAAACGGATGTCGATTGATTAATGATTTGAAATTCGTTGTATTTGGTGCCCGTGCCATTTGGGCCGGTATAATACCCTTGATTCCCACTTAATCCAATTCCCCAAATTCGTGGTAACCTGTACATTGTGCACCCAGAATCATCACTAAAAGGGTCTAATTCCGGTTCGATCAGATTGGGTACAGTAATTTGAGGGAAACTGCAATTACTTTGAAAAGGCCCTCCTATCCCAGGTCTCAGATACATCCCATCTTGAAGAAAAGTTTGATTATATGCAATCACTTGCTCTGCACATGGATCACCCTGAATTCTAAAACGAGTAATCCTGTTCATACCTACTGGATTATCTGTAAATGCACCCATTGTCCGAGTACAGGTACTTGCAATCAGATATTTATTGAAACATTTATAAAAGGGATCATTACACAGTTCTGAAAAATCATAGGGATAGTCAGCGTTATTGCTGGTTTGAAGTACTACAATGGACATGGGTGGCACCTGAAAATTGTTTCCAACCGGGATCAATTGACTGGAAGTACACCCCACATATCCTCCAATATTTCCAAAGCCTATACCACATGCATTGGCCCCAACTAAAATATCATTATTCTGATTACCACCCATGTTATTATTGATGTCGAAATCCAGACGAATGTTGGAAGTATTAAAGCCTGTTGAAGTATAGATGACAACAAACTCATTGGCGGCTTCTGTGGCGGCATTTGGAGGTAGATTACACGCATTCACCATGATGGCTACAATCCGGGTATTGGGACATTGTGCTTTCCCAAAAAATGAAAAGCAAAAGGACATCAACACTACCATCCACCAATGATTCATCATGATTGCGGGATATGGAGGGTATAAAAAAGGCGAAATTTGCGGGAGTGATTATTGAATGTAGTTTTTCTTTCCATATTCCAAAACCTATAATGGACAAATGTAAGGTATTATTGTTTTTTCGTATGTATGCTTAGGAGGAAATTTGAAGAAAGGATTTTTTCCTGGAGGCAGGTGTTCTGTTGGCAGTCGCCGGTGGGCAGTGGGTTTTGTGATGTACAGGTGTTTATTCGTTGAAATGATTTTTGTGATCATTGTACTATGATCTTTACGAACTTTGTGATCGCCTTTGAATTCCATATTGTCCCCAAAAATTACATAGATATTCAAAGTCATCATCAAAAGTAAAAATCATGAAGACATTCGATGACAGCTTTTGCATAATCAATGCAAAAAGATAAGGGTGGTTAAATTCTTATAACGCATGACTTCGCAATGTTACAAGGACATATAAGTGCGGGTTGCATCCTTAATAATTTCCTCCGGAACTTCTACATCATACACCGCCTGTCCTATAGATTGCAGGAGCGAAAAGCACACTTTACCTCCTTTATTCTTTTTATCCATTTGCATGCCTTCCATGAGCACTCCCATGGGTGGTATATGCTCCGGATGATTTCCATAGATTGTTACCAATGCATGAATAATTGCATCACATTCCTTTTGGCTTAAGCGCCCCAATCTTTGGCTGATCATGGTCTCGACAACCATTCCTGTAGCGATGGCCTCCCCATGTAGAAGAGGGCTTCCGGTAGTAAGATAGTATCGCTCAATGGCATGGCCAATGGTATGTCCGAAATTGAGAATTTTCCTTACATTTTTTTCATAAGGGTCGGCTGTGACTACCTCCTTCTTAATCTCTATTGACCTGTAAATGTTGTGGAGTTGAATGGCAGAATCAAACCACGAGCCTTCAGTCAGATCTTTGAAATGAGGTGCATCACATATCAATCCATGTTTGAGCATTTCTGCAAAACCGCTTTTGATCTGATCCTGACTCAATTTTTTTAAAAACCTTGTAAAAACAAATCCGGCCAGGGGGTCTTGTATGGCGCCAATCAGGTTTTTATATCCATAAAAATCAATGCCCAGCTTACCGCCAATACTGGAATCGACCATTGAAAGCAACGTGGTAGGAATTTGAATGAAACGAATGCCGCGCATATAAGCTGATGCAGCCCATCCACCCAAATCACCAATCACTCCCCCACCCAGATTAATCATGAGGCTGTGGCGATCCATGCCTGCAGTCATCATTTTCTCCCAAATGAAGGAGGCCGTATTCAGGGTTTTATATTCTTCTCCTGCCGGAATTACAATGATTGGAATTACTTGCTGTACCCACTCCATAAATAGCGGGCTACAATGTACAATTGTATTTTCATCGGCGACGATGACTGTCTTTGAAAATCCCTGATTGATGTGTTGCTTCAGTGCATGTACATCCTCAAGATAAACCATATAACTGGGCAACATTATTCTATGGGTCATGTATCCGGGGTTATTACTGCTCTACGATTCCATGATTTTGGTCAAAAACAAATCATTAAATAATCTATTCGTTCAACCCACTCTGAGCTTATCCAAAAACTCCCGAACATGGCTGAAAGAAACTACTTTATTGCTGAAAAAATGTATAGCCTCTTTCATTTCATGTTCTGATGCCTGCAGGTGGTTTAATACATTGAGTAAGTGCATTCGCATATGTCCTTGTTGAATGCCTGTAGTCACCAGGGAGCGCAAGGCGGCAAAGTTTTGAGCCAAACCCACAGCGGCAATTATTCGCATGAGCTTCTCTGCACCGGGATTACCTAAAAGTTCCAATGATCTTTTAGCGATGGGATGTAAAGAAGTCAACCCTCCGATGGTGCCTACAGCCAATGGGATTTCCAGCCAGAATCTGAACATATCATCTTCTACCGTACAATGACTAAGGCTTTGATAAGCACCGTTTTTAGATGCATAGGTATGGCCACATGCTTCGATGGCTCTGAAATCGTTGCCCGTAGCCAGTACCACCGCGTCGATCCCGTTAAATATGCCTTTATTGTGAGTGGTAGCCCTGTACGGATCCAGATGCGCTATTTTGACTGCCATTCTAAATTTTTCTGCAAATTGCCATGCATCCATACCTCCGGAAAAATTTCCCAGTTCACCGACAGGACATTGCACTTCCGCCCTGACCAGGCACTCCGGCGTATAATTGGAAAGGATACTCATAATGATTTTCACATCTTTCTCTGTATCCGTAAGGCTGTCATTGGTTATAAAATACTGCTTCAACGATGATGCAAACTGCTCCAGAACGGTATTTATAAAGTTAGCGCCCATACTGTTGCAAGTTTCAAATGATACTTTTATTTGAAATAAGTCGGGTTCCCTGTCTGTGAAATCGAGAAGCTCAATCCCTGTGATGCCCCCTCCCCTTTTTACCATGTTGGCGGTAACAGATAGGGCTTCGGTTCGTAGCTTTTTTTGTATTTCCGGAAAAAAATAATACAATCGGGCCGGTATACCTGTCCATTTAAAATGAACCTGACCTATTTTAGTGGTTCCCAGCACCTGAGTATTAAACCCTCCCCGCGACATCCAGAATTTGCCGGCTGAAGAAGCCGCAGCGACCACTGAACTTTCTTCGATAACCATCGGAATGCAATACGTTTCACCATCGATAACAAAATTTGGAGCCACTCCAAACGGCATATGATAATTACTGATAGTGTTTTCGGAAAATCCGTCAAGAATCCGCTGTTGCTCTTCATCATGATGCCAGTAGGAAATCAGGTCTTTCATGACCAATTCCGGGTCACGGAAAAAATTTTCTACGATCCATTTGATTTTACCTCTTTTGGAAAGTTTACTGAATCCACTGATGGTTTTTCTGTTCTCCATATTGAATGGGTTTTCCATTATATTGATTGAGTATCTGATTCTTTCACATTCAAAAATGTACGGGCAATAGCCAATCCTTTCGTCTGACCTTCAATATATTGATCAAGAATCTCAAAACTCTCGCGGGCATACATCAAAAATCCGGAAGCCTGCCCATATATCGAAGCAGGTTTCAAGAGTGATATGTAATAATAACCATCTAAAAAGTTTTTAATCCCGCCCGAAATAATGAATTCCCTGCATTGAATAGATGGATCTTCCTTAGTCCAAATGTCATTCACCATTTGAACCATTTCAAGGGCAGTATGACCCAGCCTGATGAGAGGGCTCAAGGAATCATGATCTGAATTTTGCCTTCTCAGGATTTCCAACATACTGAAATTAGTGCCCCCATGGGCCGCGAAATCAATGGCTTGAAGTGGAAGCTCCATCAAAGCTTTCAGGGAAGCCGGTCCCATACCCTGACCTACTTCTTTTACAATAATGGGAGTATTGATTTTATCTATCAACTTTTGGATGGTAATGACCGGGGCAATATGGTAGCGGTCGCCTTCAGGCTGGAGCCACTCCTGCAAAGGGTTGACATGAACAATCAGTCCATTCGCGGAGAGCCGGTCAATCAATTCGTCGATCAGGTTCAGCCGATGTGTTTCTATCAACTCTTCTAGCTGAGCAATACCCAAATTGGCATAAAGGGGTCGGTCTCCGATATAGGGTCTTACATTAAAGTCATCAAAATTTTCAAGACTGTACAACAGTTGCCTGCATGAACCCAACCCCATACCGAGGTTATACTTTTTACAAACAAGGGCTAAATTTTTGTTAATGGTTGCTGCCCATTGTGTCCCTCCTGTCATACTGCTGATCCAGATTGGATGGTCAAATGAATGACCCAGAAACTGCAGCTGATCTGACTGCAAAGCATACGGATGTCCGGAAAGGACAGGCTCATAATAAAAGCGATTATCTACCTGATCCGCAGACGTTTGTGACTGCAAAGCCAGATCGATGTGGTCTTTTTTTCGTTCAAAAGCCGTAGGGTCGGTGCTTTTCAATTTGTGTTCAAATTAAACTAATTAAATAGCAAAGGTAAAGAACTTCCTTCATTTTATTCAAAAGCATCCCTAAAGGGTGTGGAACGTACGCTTCCATTTACATAAATCCAATCGTTCACGTGTATTTATGCAAATATAACGTTCCACCCAAGGGATGGTTTAAAACACTAGTCACCGGTTTCACCGGCGGTTAATCACGTTGAACTCCTCCTGAGTTGGGAATGGAAGATTTTCGTCATTTATTTCTTTCGCTGAATATTTGTTCCTACCCTCTCACCATCAGCCCATCACCTTATGCATCAACCGCTTCTTCTTCATGCTCACGGATCAATTTCTCCTGGATGTCAAACGGAACAGGTACATATTCAGCAAATTTTCTTGTGAATTTGGCCCTGCCCTGGGTCAGGGATCTTAATGTTGAACTGTATTGGTACATTTCCGCTAAGGGTACTCTGGCTTTGATCTTTTGATAATGCCCTTGGGTATCCATACCTTGAATGATAGCTCTCCGGGTTTGGAGGTCTCCCATGATGTCTCCCATCACTGTATCAGAACACAAGATCTCCACATCATATATGGGTTCTAATATCTGTGGGCCAGCCTCTTTAAAAGCAGTTTTAAATACCATAGTAGATGCCAGCATAAATGCCATATCATTACTGTCAACCGGGTGCATTTTACCATCAAAAATACACACCCTTACATTTTGACAATACGAACCAGTCAACGGGCCTTCTTCCATTTTTTGCATGACTCCTTTTTTGATTGCGTTGGAAAATTTTGCATCAATGGATCCTCCAACAATGCACCAGTAAAAGGCAAGTTTTCCACCCCATGGTAATTCTTCAAAATCTGAATTTCTTACAGTCAGTCCGGCGGGATCAGGCATACCTTCAAAATAAGGTTCAACTCTCATATGTACTTCTGCAAACTGACCGGCGCCTCCGGTTTGTTTTTTATGCCGGTATGATCCATTGGCCACCCGTGTGATGGTTTCCCTGTACGGTATCCTGGGTCTGTCAAATTGCATGCTGATACCCTGGGTTTTTTCAATCCGGTATTTTATGATGTCCAGATGTAATTGACCCTGCCCATGAAGGATGGTTTGCTTCAGCTGTGCAGATTGTTCGACAACCAATGTAGGATCTTCTTCTTCTATCTGAAATAATGCTTTCATCAATTTTTCCATTTCCGCTTTGGATGGGGGGATCACCGCTGTCCGGATTCTGGGCTCAGGGAAATGGATAGGCTCAATGACTCTTTCCACACCTTTGGTATGAAGTGTATTGTTAGTATGTGAATTTTTTAGCTTAACTGTAACTCCGATATCCCCGGCTACAAGTACATCCACCGGATTGCGAACTTTCCCATTGGCTTCAAACAATTGGTTGAAACGCTCAGCAGTGCCGTTTTTCGCGTTGATGAGTTCATCACCCGTTCTGAGAGTGCCGCTGTACACTTTGAAGTAGCTCACCATTCCGACTTGAGGCTCCGATAATGTTTTGTATAAAAAGATGGTTGTCTTATCAGCAGGGTCAGGCTTCAATGTTGCTTCATTATCTAATCTTGCTGGAGGGCAATCTGCTGGAGACGGCGCAATATCATTGATAAAACCCATGATCCTTCCTGTTCCCATGTTGTTCACAGAACTGCAAACAAAGAGAGGATAAATCTCCTGCAAAGCCAAAGCTTTGGTCAGGCCTTCTGCAAGTTCCTCTTCGTTCAAGGATCCGGCTTCAAAAAATTTTTCCATCAAAGCTTCATCGTTTTCAGCTGCAGCTTCCACCAAAGCATTGTGCATTTCCTGGGCCCGGTTGATCTCGGAGTCAGGAATATCATGCTTCTCAGGCTTACCACCATCTGAAGGGAATACATACATCACCATCCTTAAGGCATCAATAATTTTATTGAATCCTGTTCCTTCATTTAATGGATATTGCACAGGTAAAACCTTATTGCCAAACCGGTTCACTGCCTGTTCTAATGTGTTTTCAAAATTAGATTTATCGTGATCAATCTGGTTAACGACAAAAATGCATGGGGTATTAAATCCTGAAATATATTCCCAAACCAGTTCAGTACCCACTTCTACTCCATTACTCGCATTCAAAACAAGTATTGCCGTATCAGCCACTTTCAGGGAAGATATGACCTCACCTACAAAATCATCCGAACCCGGGGTGTCAATGATATTAATTTTTGAATCTTTCCAGCGCACATGCATCAAAGTACTGAAAATAGAGTTTCCTCTTTCCTGCTCAATCTTTGAAAAATCAGAAATGGTATTTCCTCCTTCAACCGTGCCCCGCCGGGATATGGCTCCGGCTTCGAACAACATGGTTTCCGCCATGGTGGTCTTTCCGCTCCCAGAATGACCTAATAATACTATGTTTCTGATATTTTTAGTTGTCCCACTCATAGTTAACGTATCTTGAAAATTTTACAATAAAGCAATGAATATTTAACAATTAAAGAAAGAAGTTTGAATATATGCAATCTTACTTAATTCAAAGCAAGGAATGGAATAAAAAAATAATCACAGTATTTATGATCATCAGAGCATGTCCGTCTGCCATGTTAACTAATTCATTGGTTCCCTATAATTTAAGGATTGAGGCTCCCATCACAAACAGAGATGGTTCTGCATTCAATTCCAAATGAAGTTTATTGATTTTATTACATCTGATAATCAAACATAATGGAATTGACGGATATCTACATATTCCATTCCTGCATTTTTTGCGGCCAATATACCCAGATCACCGTCTTCAAATACCATGCATTCCATAGGTTCCAACTTCATCAAAGAGGCACATTTAAAGAATGTTTCCGGATCAGGTTTAAATGAAGTAACATCCTCCGCACCCACAATCCCTGTAAACCAGTCAATGATACCCATTTCCCGCAATATGCGAATCGCCTGAGTTCTGGAAGATCCCGTACCCACTGTCATCGGTTTTGAATCCTTGACATTTCTCACAATTTGCATTACGGGTTCAATGGCCTGATAGGGTCCTTTTTTAAGTTTTATCTCTTCTAATAGTCGGTCTTTCTTTACTTTTACTTCCAGTGGATCCAATTCCCATCCGTATATCTGATTTAATCGCACCACCAATTGTAAAGTAGGAATGCCCGCCATCGCTTGTACCATATAAGGTGTAATTTCTACATTGAAATATTTCCCGGCGTCCACCCAGGCTTCTGTGTGCATAGGCATCGTATCTACCAGGGTACCATCCAGATCAAAAATAAATCCCTTGATGAATTCGGGTATTCGAATATCCATTTGCAAACGAACTTAAATTATACTTTCATCCAGAATTAAGCAAGCAATATTAACCAAACTCCTTATCCTACATAATACGTAATAAATCATGAATTCGTATGTTACATTCTGGCATTTTGTGAAAAAGGTTAACAAACGGCTAAACGGGATTTCATCATTGGATATGCAATTTATATGTAGTAACGGACTTAAAAGTATTCCCGGGCCTGAGTACTACTGAAGGGAAAACTTTCTGGTTAGGGGAATCAGGAAAATGCTGGGTTTCGAGACAAAATGCACCATGTTTTTGATATAGAAATCCTCCTTTTCCTGCAATACTTCCATCCAGCCAGTTGGCCGTGTATAATTGTATTCCCGGTTCTGTAGTTTGTACATCGAGCATCAGTTCGTTTGCTTGAGAATATACCCTGGCACACCACTGTAATTCTCCATTGTATTCGTCCAGGACAAAATTGTGATCGTAACCATTCCCCAATACCATTTGTGGATGGTGATGATGTATATCCTCACCAATTCTTTTAGGACTTTTAAAATCAAACGGGCTTCCGGACACCGGCATCAACTTCCCTGTAGGGATAAGATGGTCATTGACGGGTGTAATATGAGATGCCGCTATTTGTAAAAAATGATCGAGAATATTGCCTTGACCCGCCCCATTGAGATTAAAATAAGAATGGTTCGTTAAATTGCAGACGGTAGCCCTATCAGTAGTAGCTATATATTCAATGATCAATTCATTTTCTGTATTCAGACTATAGGTAACCTGTGTGTCTAAATTTCCAGGATAGCCTTCCTCCAGATGAGGACTCATTCTTTTCAACTTCACTCCCACTCTGTGAGTATCCTTATATGCTTCTGCGGTCCACAGAAAATGAGAAAACCCCAGAAGCCCTCCATGCAAACTATTCGGTCCATTATTGGCATACAGAGCGTAAGTGTTACCATCGAGATGAAATTCGGCATTTGCAATACGATTGGCATATCGTCCGATAATGGCACCAAAATATGGATGTTCTTTCAAATAATCATTTAAATGCTCAAAGCCTAAGACTACATCACATTGCATACCCTTACCATCGACCATGATCCAGGAGGTAATTATGCCACCAAAGTTGGTAATCTTGAGTGTGGAAATCCCATTATCTAATATAAAAAGTTGAACGGGTTGAGACATATATTGCCCAAAAGGTTTAACCTGAATTTCCATAAATGTTTATATTATTTTCAGTTTTCATTCCAAAGCAAAGGGCCTTTCCTTATTCCGCTAAATATCTGGCAGGTTTCTTTAATGGATTGATCAATAGGTATGTAATCATGACTAAAAACATTGATTGATTTTTGATTGATATATTCATTCCTCCCCATCAAACTATATAAAGATGAACGCGTAATCACTGGTGTACCGCCGGTGATGAATGACCGAATTCTTTCTTCCCATACCATACACTGACCAAGAATCATAGGCATTTTCAGGGTGGGTGGTTGCAACCCCAGCTCCATTGCCATTTTACCCATAACATCTTTAAATTTTCTGTTTTCCGATGAGGCAATAACTTTTTCTCCAGCGCGGTCTGAAAGGGCAGCTTTTACAGCCAGAGAAGCAACATCCCGTACATCGACGAAGCCTGTTGAACCCTGAGGATAAAACTTCCTTTGTAATTTCAGCTTATTATACATCACCAATGATGAACGTGTAAAATCTCCCTCACCTAAAATGAGGGAAGGTGCCACGATATAGGTAGACAAACCTTCTGCCCATCCTCTCCACACTTCCAGTTCTGCCAAATATTTATTAACCGCATAAGCCGAATTGTATTTGGATTCCACCCATTCAGTTTTCTCATCCTGTGCAAAGTTGAAAAACTTAGCCCTGCCTAATGCAGCAACAGAACTGATAAAAATAAACTTTTTAACTTTTTTCTCCAGAGAAGCATCCACCAAATGCATCGTTCCCCCAACATTGATTTCAGCCATTTCTTTCTTAGCACGGTTACTGAAATTGACCATTGCGGCTGTGTGAAAAACATAATCGATGCTGTCGACTTCTTCATAAACATCAAGAACATTTCTTATGTCCAGGGGACAAATATCTATTTGATCAATGAAGTCAGAAATATGATCACAAACTGCTGATGGTCTGATAGTCGCTTTGATATTCCTGTATCCCAATTTTAACAAATACCTGATGATATAAGCACCTACCAAACCATTTCCACCGGTTACTAAAATTTTCTCATTTTCATTCATTAGCCAAATATAAAGCACCGGCAACAATATTTTTCATTCCTCCGGTAGCTGATGAAACAATATTGTATTCGCCGCAAAGATACCTGTAACCCATATACGCCATGAGCAATGCCTCTTTGAAATTGATTAATATTTTTCCAGCTTCAATTAACTGAAAACCGTTTTGCCCGGTTACCTCCCGAATCGCTTCCATCAAATAAGTATTGTGGGCTCCACCTCCGGTAACAAGCATTGTCTTTCCATACCTTCTTTGCAAATATGGTTTAATATCTTCTACAAGCCTGTGCGCTATAAAGTGTGTAAATGTGAACATGACATCAGCGATAGAATACTGCTCCGATATAGGATCAATAAATTGTTGTTTAAGCCATGCATTATCCATGGATTTAGGTGGGGGAAGCCGGAAATATGCGTTTTGCGCCCAAAACTTAAATAACCCATCCAGCATATGTCCTTTTGATGCCACATGGCCCCCTTTGTCAAATTCCATTCCCAACTTATTTGCGAGTGCATTCAGCACCTGATTACATGGTGCAAAGTCCCATGAAATCAATGATTTCCCTTCCTGACGAACAGATACATTGGCAATACCTCCCAGATTCACCAACACATCATATTCACTTAATAGCAACGCATCAGCGAGGGATGCCAGCGGTGCTCCCTGTCCTCCAAGTGCTATATCCTGAATTCTCAGATCACATAGTGTGTTGATTCCACAAGTAGAAGCAATGACACCACCATTTCCGATTTGAACACTTACCATTCCTTCCGGATTGTGATACAAAGTATGGCCATGAGAAACGATTAATTCCGGTGGGTATGGGAGGGTTTGCAGAAATTCCTTTATGGTTTGGGAGTAATATTGATTAAATTCACCTACAAACCCAAAATAATCTTTCAAATCCATTGAAAAAATTCGAGACAAACCTTTATAAATGGTTTGTGAATATGGAATGGTAGCTGCTTCTAATATTTCATATGAATTGCGGTTGGAAAATTTGCATAAAGCCATATCCATACCGTCCAAAGAACTTCCAGACATGACTCCCAGGATCATTTGAGCATCCACACGTGCCATTTTTTCATTGAGTACAAATTATGTTCAGGGATTTATTTAAGGTATTCATTCATTGGCTATACCCCTTCATTGTCTCATCATCAACGTATATTCTGCAACTGCTCTTATTTCTTCTTCTTTCAGTAAATTACCAAAACCTGTCATGGCATTTTTTCCATTCCTGATGATGGCAATCCTTTCGTCCAAAGTCATGTTGGTCAATGTAAGATCTTTGGAATCATTTAAACCCAGTTTCCCATCATCCCCATGACATAAGACACAATTCAATTTATATATTTTGGCCCCATCCACTGAAGATGAAGATGAGTTGCTTTTATTACCTCCACAAGCGACTATCGTTGCAATTGATACAATTATTATTACAATTTTTTTCATAATTTACTTTTTAATACGTGAAATATTTCTCAATCTAAACAAAGATAGAGAATCATGCAGAAATATTTTAAAAGATATTATACTATCCGCATGAATTGAATAATCAAAATGAAAAAGGATATAAAGAAAAAACCCCTGTATTCAAAGAATGACAGGGGTTTCCCAGATGAATTAATTATAAATAATAATCTTTTCTATTGAGGGAGCAAAACATTATTGATCGCATGGATCACCCCATTGGAAGTTTGGACATTGGCTTCGATAACCTGTGTATTTCCATTGATATTAACTCCTGCACTCACATTGATGTTAATGGTACTTCCATTCAAAGTGGAAATGTCCCCATTGCTGAGCTCAGAAGCTCTTACGTTTCCTTGAACCACGTGGTACAAAAGGACAGAAGTCAGTGTTTCAATTGGAATTTCAGAGACATTACTTACCCCCAAATTTATTAACAAAGCTTCGAAAGCCTGATTGGTAGGTGCAAAAACGGTGAATGGCCCATCAGCATTCAGGGCATCAACCAGGCCCGCCTCAACAACTGCTGCCACCAAATTGCTGAAATTATTGTTCGCAAGCGCTGCATCTACGAGATTTGGTATGGTAATTACATTGTCAACAACGTGAATTATTCCGTTATCAGCCAGAATATCCGCAGAAATCACATTCACATTTCCATTGATCATCACTCCTCCCATTGTTGACACATAAAGGGACAAGTTATTCTCT
Organism: Saprospiraceae bacterium; assembly: GCA_035327565.1. Classification (GTDB taxonomy): domain Bacteria; phylum Bacteroidota; class Bacteroidia; order Chitinophagales; family Saprospiraceae; genus JABDLO01. Next base: position 14,021 of record DAOLDB010000055.1, on the reverse strand, counting down.
CCCGGGGAAGCTGTGGATAAGGTATTGATATACCCTGTGGATAAGGAAGTTGATAATGCAGCACCCGGAACCACATGATAAAGCAAAATGGATGATAATGTATTATTGTCGATATCATCCAATCCAGAAGCTCCTATTGTATTTAATAAATTGGTAAAGGCTGCATTGGTAGGAGCAAATACTGTAAATGGCCCATCTCCTTCAAGAGCACTGGCAAGATTAGTCCTTGTAAGTGCAGCAACCAAAGTTGAAAAATCAGGATTAGAAGCTGCAATATCAACAATTGAATTGCCCGGTTCATTCGTTTCCATTTCTTCCTTATCACTGCATGCAGTAACAAAAAGTAAAAAAAACAAAATTAAAGGCATGGCAAATGAAGAAAAATTCTTAATACTTTTCATGATGCAATATTTTTGTTTAAACAATTATGATAAACTGTTAAACAAAATAATTTTAAAAAGTTTAGATGATTCAAGAATATTTTCTAAAATTCAGACTACGACGATCAGTAAAAGGATTTCATAGAACAAAAGCGGTAGTTAGTAAAAAAAAGAGGAAACTATTAAGATCGCTAAAGTTTCCAATGCCTTTATCTTGTAATTTTGTGGTCTATGGACATCAGAAATAAAATCCTATCCACATCGGAAGATCTTTTTACAGAACATGGGATCAAACAAGTCAGCATGGATAATATTGCTGAAGCTTTAGCCATTTCCAAAAAAACGATTTACCAGATTTTCCCCAACAAAAAAGAACTTGTATTGTGTGTCATCCAAATGTATTTGGAACAAGAGGAAAAAATGATATCTGAAATCAAATCTCGGGAGCTCAATGCGATTGATGAAATGATTGAGATCACCAGGAATATCTTATCTTTTTTCAAAAACATGTCTCCACTTTTAATTTATGATCTTAAAAAGTATCACCCGGAAGGCTGGAAACTCATTGAGGAAAGACATTTTACCTTTATTAAAAGTGTGATCCGGGACAATATTCAACGTGGTATTAGTCAAGGAATTTACAGAAGTGATCTGGATTCGGAAATCATTGCAAAATTTTATGTCCAGCTTTCTGTGATTGCATCAGACGAGCAAATTTTTCCTCCCAAAGCATACCCTATACAGGCTTTATTTATCCAGAAGGTAACTTATCATCTGCATGGAATTGTCAATGAAAGCGGAAAAAGAAAATTAATCAACTGGAGCAAAGAGATGGAAAATGATATGATGAGCAATAAACAGAATCAGAGGGACAACCCTTTACTGAATCTTATTTAAATACAATCATTAAATGAAATCAATAAGAATGAAACGATTTATTCTGACATTATCAATACTAAGCAGCCTTTTCCCTTTACATAGCCAGGAATCATTCACCCTTTCAGAAGCAATAACCTATGGAGTGGAAAGTAATCGTAACATAAAAATCAAACAAACCGACATTCTTATCGCTGATCAGCAGATAAAGGAATATAAAGCCACGGGAATGCCGAAAGTAACCGGTTCGGTCAATTATCAATATTATTTCAGGTTACCTGCTCAACCTACAGAAGATTTCCTTACACCGGTGTTGTACGAAATTCTTTTTGATGAAAATGTGATTGAAAGGCGTGATTTAGGGCCTCCGGATGTTGCTACTTTAGTCTTTTTACGCCCTCATAATCTGACCGGTGGAATTGATGCCAGTATTATGGCCTTTGATGGAAGTTATCTTACCGGAATCAAAGCTGCCAAACTGTATAAAGAACTGGTGAAAAAAGAAATGGATGCCACCGTTGAAGATATCAGAGCAAATATTACCAAAGCCTATATGGCTGTATTGATTGCGGAAGAGACTGAAAAAATATTAATGAAAAACCTGGAAAATCTGGGGAAGTCGCTTGAAGAAGCTCGTATTTTATATAAAGAGGGATTTACGGAATCGCTGGACGAAGACCGGCTTGCTCTTTCATATAATAATATGGCAACACAAGTTGAAAAGTCAAGAAATGGCATTCACATCAGCAAAAATCTACTAAAATTTCATATGGGCTATCCAATGGAAAAAGAGATAGGAGTAAAGGAGGACCTGGAATTGCTTGTAAGACTTACACAAACAGAGATTGTTGATTTGAATCAACCTATCAATTACAGGAATAAGGCCGCTTATGAAGTTATTGAAATGGGTATGGAGCTTAATTTGCTCGACATGGAAAGATACAGGAAGCAGTCTTTACCTTCACTGCGATTATTTCTTAACGCCCAAAATGGTTTATTCCGAAGCAATCTTTTCAATAGTGCAGAAGCAGGATTTATTCCATCAGCATTTGGAGGTTTGGGATTATCCATTCCTATCTATGATGGAGGAGACAGGCAATCACGTATCCAGCAAGCTAAAATCAATGCGGATAAAACCGAGATACAACTGCAAGAGTACATATTCACAGTACAAATGCAGGTAACCAATGCCCGGTTAGCTTTGATCAATGCGAGAAAAGAACTGGATAACATTCAGCAATCATTAATAATTACTGAAAGGATATATGATAAAACACAAATCAAATTCCGCGAAGGAGTTGGTTCCTCACTAGAGGTAACACAAGCCGAAGCCTCTTTAATCAGCAGCCAAACGGCATATATCAACGCATTGTATGATTTAATATCAGCCAAAACAGATTTGGATATTGCTTTAGGCAATTTATAAAAAACTTATTCCCCCTTATCATAAGCAAACATTATAAAAATCATCTAATGAAATACTTACATTACACGACCACAATACTTCTATTCTTAGTGGCCTGCAGTCCAAATGGTAATATGAATAATGGACTGGATTCAAAAAAAGAATTATTAAAAGAGAAGAAACTAAAACTTCGAACCCTCCAGACAGAAATAGAAGTGCTGGAAGAAGAAATTATGCGTTTAAGCCCGGAAGTGATGAAAAAACCGATTCTAGTCAATACTACTCCCATTGTGAAGTCAGATTTTGAAAGATTTTCAGAGTTTTACGGCACTTTGATAAGTGATGATATCGTCAATGTAAGCAGTGAGACCGGTGGGAGAATTTTACATATAGGAGTCAGAGAAGGCAATGAAGTTAAACGTGGCCAGTTAATTGTAAAAGTGGATTTGGAATCTGTCGAAAAGCAAATCGATGAGGTCAAAAAATCACTTGAATTGGCAGAAACACTTTGGGAAAAGCAAAAACGACTGTGGGAATCAGAAATCGGATCGGAAATACAGTACCTGCAAGCCAGGAATAATAAAGAAAGACTGGAGAAGTCCCTGGCTTTGCTGGAGTTGCAAATGGGCAAGCAAAATATTTATGCTCCTATCAGTGGTATCGTTGAAAGATTGATATTGAAAACCGGTGAGACCTGCAATCCTGCACAGCCAATACTACAAATCATGAACATTGATGAAGTTAAAGTTGAAGCGGACATTGCAGAATCATATATAGGCAAATTAAAACTAGGTGACGATCTGAGTATCAGAATCCCCGCGCTCGATACTACTTTTGTTCGAAAGATAGATCAGATTGGGTCATATATAGATCCAGCCAACCGTACATTCCGGGTAACGGCGAGGACGCCTAATAAAAGGGGAAAATTGAAGCCAAACCTGTTGGCCATTGTGCAGTTCAGGGATTATTATTTGAAAGATGCGCTTTCAATTCCTGTAGATTACATCATGGAAGAAGTGGACGGCAAAAAATACATATATACTGCGGAAAAAACGGACAGTGTCCGCGTAGCAAAAAAAATCTATATACAAACCGGTGAGAATTATATGGGTCGAATGATTATTTATAATCCGCTACCGGAAGGCACCCTTATGGTTACGGAAGGTGTTCGTTCTCTGACAGACGGACAACCTTTGATTTTATCACAGGAAGAAGAAAAAGCATTTCAATGAACAATCCCGATAAAAACAGAAGACAATTTTCACTGAGTTCCCTGGCAGTGGATAATGGCACCAGCGTAATCCTGATTGCCATTATGATTATTTTATTCGGCACTAGGAGTTACAGGGACATGCCAAAAGAGCAATTTCCGGATGCATCCTTACCTACAGTATATATCAATACATCTTATTTTGGAAATTCTGCCAAAGAAATTGAAAACCTGATTACCAGGCCAATAGAAAAAGAAATAGAAGCCATTTCCGGAATTAAAGATGTCAAATCTACTTCTATACAGGATTTCTCTGTAATCATATGTGAATTTGTAGCTGACATGGAAATGGAAGAAGCGCTGCGCAAAACCAAAGATGCTGTAGACAAAGCAAAGAGTGAATTGCCCAATGATCTGGATGAAGATCCTACCATATTGGAAGTGGCATTTGCGGATTTCCCCATCATTACTGTCAATATTTCAGGTAAATATTCCAATGATGAATTGGAAAAATATGCCGACTACTTAGAAGACCGGATCAAAGGCATAAAACAAATAGCCAAAGTAGAAAAAAAGGGAGTGCTGGAAACGGAAATTAAAATTGATGCCGATCTGGCAAGGATGCAGAGTTTGAAAGTAAGTTTCGGTGACATTGAAAATGCAGTAAGGTCCGAAAACATGACCATGTCAGCAGGAGAATTAGTGCGTAATGACTTCAGAAGATCGATTCGGGTCATAGGTCAATTCGAATCAATATCAGAAATTGAAAACTTAATCATTAAAAGTGAGAATGGGCGCCCTATTTTTCTCAATGAAATTGCAAAAGTCAGTAGAAGTTATAAGGAACGCACTTCGTATGCCCGGGCCGATGGCCTCCCTGTGATATCTCTTAACATCATCAAACGAAAGGGAGAAAATTTGATTTATGCCATTGACAATATGAAGGCAGTCATAGAAAGTAACAAAAAAAATCTGCCTGAAGATTTAAGTATTACCTATTTTAACGATCAATCTATCAACACTCAGAATCAGGTAGATAATCTGGAAAATAGCATCATTTCAGGGGTAATCCTTGTTACTTTGGTATTGTTGTTTTTTCTGGGGCTGAGAAATGCCACATTTGTTGGCCTGGCAATACCTCTTTCCATGTTAATGGGTATTTTGATATTGAATATCACCGGTGCAACCATGAATATTGTGGTATTGTTTTCCCTGATTTTAGCATTAGGGTTGTTGGTCGACAATGCCATTGTAGTGGTTGAAAATATTTATCGTTTCATGCAAAACGGGTACTCAGGATTGGATGCAGCCAAGTACGGAGCCGGAGAAGTGGCATGGCCCATCATTGCATCCACTGCCACTACATTGGCAGCATTTCTTCCTCTGGCTTTCTGGCCCGGGATTATGGGTGAATTTTTACTTTACATGCCGTTGACATTGATAATAGTTTTAACCTCTTCTCTTTTTGTAGCCTTAGTGATCAACCCGGTACTCACATCCAGATTCATGAAAGTGGACAAAAGAGCAGAAACAGAGGCCAAGTATAGAAGGAAAAGAAATAACATCCTTTTGGGAATGTTGATTATGGGTACAGCAGGTATACTTAGTCACATTACAGGATTATCATTGATGAGGAACATCATGGGATTTGCCTTTCTTGTTACCGGTATCAACTTTTTTATATTGCGAAGGAGCGCTTTCCACTTTCAAAACCGGATTATCCCTAAACTGGAAGTTGCATACGACCGATTTATATCCTTTGCGCTCAGAGGAAGGAAACCCATTTTACTTTTTCTTGGTACTTTCCTGTTACTGGCATTTGCTTTGGTATTGTTAGCTATCAAGTCTCCGAAGGTAATATATTTTCCCACTTCAGAACCTCTCTATATAAATGTTTTTGTTGATCTTCCACTTGGTCGAGATATTGAAGCTACAAACAGAATTGTAAAGGATATAGAAAAGAAAGTGGATGAGGTGATTGAAAGTCGCAGACACATAGTTGAAGCGGTACTGACACAAATTGGTGAGGATACTGCTGACCCTATGAGTCCACCCGAACCCGGAGTAACTCCACACAAAGCAAGGATAACCATAGCTTTTGTAAAGGCGGAAGATCGTGGCACAATACTTACAAGCGATATCATGGCGGATCTCAGAAAAGAAATGAAAGAATATCCGGGTATTCAAATCGCCATTGGACAAAATGCTTCAGGCCCGCCAACAGGCAAACCTATTAATCTTGAAATCCGTGGAGAAGAGCTGGATCAATTGCTGAAAGTGTCCTCCCAGGTTCTTGCTTATATAGAAAGTCAGAATATCCCGGGAATTGAAGAACTAAAAACTGACGTATCGCTGGGCAAACCTGAATTGCTTGTAAACATCAACAGAGATGAAGCCCGCCGATATGAAATTTCAACTTATAATATTGCTAATGCCATCAGAACTTCCATATTTGGATTAGAGGTTTCAAAATTTAAGGAAGGGGAAAATGATTACCCCATTATGCTGAGGGCAGATGAAAAGTCTCGTGGTAATATCGCTGAAGTAATGAATCAGAAAATTACTTTCAGAGATCCCGGTTCTGGAAAAATTAATCAGGTACCCATATCGTCTGTAGCCAAAGCAGAATACTCCGCTACATATAACGCCATCAAACGGATTAACAGTGAGCGCGTTATCACCATATACTCTAATATACTTGATGGGTACAACGCCAATGTGATCAATTCAGACATTTCTTTGGCCCTGCAATCATACCCTTTTCCTGAAGGAATCAGCTATGCTTTTACCGGTGAACAATTGCAGCAAGCTGAAGATATGGGATTTTTACAAAATGCATTTATGATCGCTCTATTTAGTATTTTTATTATAATAGTAGCTCAGTTCAATTCAATTGTTAAGCCTTTCATAATCATCATATCAGTTCTTTTCAGTACAATTGGTGTATTTCTGGGATATGCTATTACTGGAATGGATATCACTGTAATATTTTCCGGAGTGGGTATTATTTCCTTAGCAGGGGTAGTTGTTAATAATGCCATTGTTCTCATCGATTATATAAATCTATTGATCAAAGAAAAATGCGACGAACTGGGAGTACAGGATATTTCTTTTCTGAGTCGGTCTGATGTTATAGATTGTATTGAAAGAGGAGGCGCTACACGTTTAAGACCGGTATTATTGACGGCCATCACAACCATTTTGGGATTAATCCCATTAGCTATAGGGTTTAATTTTAATTTTTTTACCCTCATTTCAGATCTGGATCCCAATATTTTCATTGGAGGGGATAATACAGCTATATGGGGTCCGATGGCATGGACTATTATATACGGATTGATATTTGCTACTTTTCTGACACTGATCATTATCCCGGTCATGTATTGGTTGGCTTATAGAAGTACACAGAAAGTGAAAAAATTATTTAACTTCAAGCCTGCATTAATTGATGAATAAGAAACCCCTTCAAATGAACTCGATCATGAACGACTACGGGCAGCAGATAATCAATGAAGATCAGTTGAATGCGAATCCTTTAGTACTATTTACTGAATGGCTTAACCTAGCGATTGAAAAATCTGTTCCCGAGCCTACCGCAATGACCCTGGCAACCCTGGATCTGAAAGGCACTCCGGATGCCCGAATTGTTCTGTTAAAAGAAGTAAATGAAAATGGATTTGTATTTTTTACTAACTACGAAAGTAATAAAGGACAATCTATTGAACAGATCCCTTCAGTAGCTCTGGTCTTTCTTTGGAAAGAACTGGAAAGACAAGTACGAGTAAAAGGGATAGCAGAAAAGGTTTCCTTAGAGGAATCTGAAAAATATTTTCATTCCAGGCCGAGAGAGAGTCAAATCAGTTCATGGTGTTCTCCACAAAGTCAGATTATTTCAAACAGAGACTACATCGAAGCGAAATGGAGAGAAACAAATAAAAAGTTTGAAGGGGTTGATCCATTACCATTGCCTCCATTTTGGGGTGGATTTTTAGTGGTTCCACATCAAATAGAGTTTTGGCAAGGGAGAAATTCACGACTTCATGACCGGATCCAATATATTAAAGAAAAGGGAAATTGGTTAATCCGAAGGCTTGCCCCTGTGCTTTTCATATATTTCACTTTTTATTAACATTTATTAATCTATCAATTACACATAAAACAAAAAAATATATAAATTTTTTTATATAAATATTTTGTATATTCGAAAATTGATCATATTTTTATAATCCCGAAACTGAGAAAAAAGTTCTTTAATATGCGAACTGCCTTGAAGGCCATTCTAAATGCGGTGGGAGATTGAGTTGTATTGTAAGATAGGACTCGGAGCAAAACCGCTAAAAAGCTCTAAGATAAATTTGATCGAAAGAAAAGGATTTATCTGTGAAATAAGAAGGGGTAATTCCTGGCTTTGTTTTATTTATTTGTAGTGAACATGGAGTGAAATTCTTAAGATGATCTGAAAGGACATCTAAAGAGTATCAATCTCATACTTGAAAAAGTAAAAGTAATTCCAGGTTCAGGTTTTTGTGAAAACAAAAACTCAGGAGTAAGAACCCTGTATACGAATATAGAGAAGTAGAATGAAACCTAAAGCAACTGACAATATTAGAGAACTAAACACTGTGTAAAAACAGTGTCTATGCAGAAATGGATTTCTCCGGAAATACATTTCAATTGCAAAGCTGTCCTGAATTCAGTAACAATTGCCAATGGCAAGTGAGGAGAAAGGATGCTGGCAAAGCATAGGGGGTCATGTTAGCAATAACATGACCCTTTTTATTTTGTACTATTTGTAATAAATTGTAAACAATGCCGGACTAGTGAATACTAAAACTTTTCATTGGCCATGAAAATCGGTCTGTTAATTTCCCACAAAAACACTGAAATTCTCCAAAATTCCATATATCAGGAATTTCCTGATTGCACATTTTATTCTTTACCGGATTTGTTCGATGAAAAGAATATCGATGTTTTAATTGTCTGGAAATACACACCCGGAAGTCTCAAGTATTTTAAAAATCTAAAACTAATCTGTTCTTACGGAGCAGGAGTTGACCATTTGTTAGCAGATCCTGATTTACCCGCTCATGTACCTGTAACTAGATTTGTAGATCGAACGCTGGCAAGCGCCATGACCCGATATATATTAATGTGTATTACCCACGAAGAATTCCGGTTTCCCAAAATGAAATATAATCAAGGAATAAAAAAATGGGATCCAGAGGTTACAAATGACAGGAATATAAATATTGGAATCATGGGACTGGGTGCCTTGGGCATGCATACTGCATTAACTCTCCATCATTTGAACTATCAAGTTTATGGGTGGTGCAAACATATAAAAGTTAATACTCCATTTAAAGTATATACCGAAGAACACTTACAGGATTTCCTCCATAGAGTGAATATCATTGCTTGCCTCCTACCCCTCACAAACGATACCTTTGAAATATTAAACCATTCTTTATTTCGGGAATTGAAAAAAGGAAGTATACTCATCAACGTTGGAAGAGGTGAACATGTCAATGTAGATGACTTGTTGGCAGCCATTGCAGACCAAACCCTTTCCTCCGTATGGCTGGATGTGTTCACAGAAGAACCTTTACCGGAAGACAGCCCAATGTGGAACATCCCCGAAATCACTATCACTCCGCATATAGCCAGTATTACGGATCAAATGGCATTAGGCAAACAGGTTGCAATGAATATGAAAAGATTGGCATCCGGTGAAAGTTTGCGGTATCTGGTAAATAAAGATCTGGGATATTAAATAAAAAAACCTTGTCGAATTCTAATTAATAGTATCGACAAGGCCACAATTACAGACCGCCCTAGACTGTAAGTTATTAATTTTTAAGCAATCAAATAATTTGTTTTAACAATCATATTGTGGTGCAATATAGTACAAATCAGGAAATATAATGTAAATTTAAAGGTAAATATTGTATAGTAGTCCATTAAGGCGTAAATTCTTTTACATTATAAATGTTGAAAACACTATAAACGTATAGTTATGAGTGTATTATCTTTTCTGTGCTCCACAAACTTTATACTTTCAAAACGAATAAAATTAAAGACTAAATATGCATATTGGCGCATAATTGTTGTCACATAATTTTAATTATGGATTAAAATTATACTCTTCTATATGAAATGAAAACAAAATTGGGTTACATCTCTTCACATTACAAGCAAGTGAAGTGCTTCTGAAATGAGAATAAAAGGGTTTTGCTATAATTGGCTACTTCTCCTTTTTTCCCATTGCCAGGCTGAGGTCATGATATCATCCAAGGTATATCTGGGAGTCCAATTTAATTTAACTTTTGCTTTCTCATAATCAGCAAAAATTGCAGGTATATCTCCAGGTCTTCTTGGACCAATTTCATACTGAAGCTTTAACCCATTGGCTCTCTCAAAGCTATGAATGGCTTCAAAAACGGTTATACCTTCCCCGTTTCCCAAATTAAAAACTTCGACATTTGGATCTCTCTTTGAACTGAGCAAAAACTCTAATGCAAGCGTATGTGCTCTGGCCAAATCCATGATATGGATGAAATCCCGGATACAACTGCCATCTCTGGTATCGTAATCATCTCCATAGACAATCAGCTTTTCCCTTTTACCTATGGCGGTTTCCGTAATCGCCGGAATTAAATTTGCAGCTTGATTCATTGGGAGTTCACCAATCATTCCGCTGGGGTGCGCACCGGCTGGATTAAAATATCGGAGGACTATTGAGTTAAGATTTAACTTTTCATTACTATCCTCTATAATATGTTCACACATTTGCTTGGTTCTGCCATAGGGAGAAAAAGCTGGTTTCAATGGTGTATCTTCATGTACAGGATATTTATCAGGTATGCCATAAACGCTACAGGAAGAAGAAAATATCAAATTTTTAACCCCAAATTCCGACATACACAAAAGCAAATGAATGAGTCCGGTCACATTGTTTTGGAAATAGGTTAAGGGTCTTTCTACTGAATCGCTTACAGATTTCAAGGCAGCAAAATGAATCACACCGATAAAAGTCTGATTCTTAGAAAAATACTTTTGCAGGGATGCCAAATCCACTAAATCAATGGCCTCATTTTTTACTTTGTGGCCTGTGACTTGTTTTACATAATCCAACACTTCTGGAAGTGAATTTATATAATTGTCCAGACTTACAGGTTCGAATCCCTGTTCAATCAAATTAATCATGGTATGGCTGCCAATATACCCTAACCCACCCGTCAGAAGAACTTTACCTTTACTCATTTTTTTTAGTTTTGCAATTCTTACAAACTTTACGTTATGAAGTATGAGCGAATATATAAATATTTCGAAAGATTAAAACCGGTCTTCAATGAGGCCGGGTCAATGATCATGGAGATATATAATCAATCCGGCTATCAAACCTTAATCAAAGACGATCATACCCCGGTTACCACTGCGGATCATCAATCCAATAGTCTCATTTGTAAATATCTGGAGGAAATATCTCCCTCCATTCCGGTGATTTCTGAAGAAAACGCTGATATTCCCTATATTGTAAGAAAAGATTACGAATATTTCTGGCTTCTTGATCCTTTGGATGGAACAAAGGAATTTATTAATAAAACCGGGGAATTCACCATCAATCTGGCTCTGATTAAAAACGATCAACCCATTTTAGGAATGGTGTATGTGCCCGTTCAAAAACTTTTGTATTGGGCTATAAAACAGAATGGAGCATTTATTTCCAATGGGATGAAAGAAGATATTTCCATCCGTTCAAGCCCTTTTCGATGGAATGATAAAAGATTAAGAGTGATTTGTTCAAGGTCACATATCAATACTCCTACTAAAAAATATATGGGTCAATTTGAAGATCCTGTCATCATACCCAAAGGGAGTGCTTTGAAATTTTTATTGTTATCAGAAGGAAATGCAGATGTTTACCCACGATTAGGCCCAACCATGGAATGGGATACTGCTGCCCCCCAAATCATATTGGAAGAAGCTGGTGGAAAAATTGTAGAGTTGGAATCCGGACAACCTGTAACCTATAATAAAGAAAGCATGCTAAATCCTCATTTTTTGGCAACAGGTATTTTAACGCAATGACTTTATTATCAGGGGTAGTCATAGCTCTAAATGAAGAAAGGAATATACAAGCCTGCATCCAATCTCTTCAGTCAGTAGCATCAGAGGTCATTGTGATTGATACTGGCAGTCATGATCGCACCATTCATCTGGCAACAGAAGCCGGTGCTACAGTTTATAGCATTCCATGGAAAGGTTATGGATACAGCAAAAATTACGGTAACGAAAAAGCCGCCAATGACTGGATTTTATCCATTGATGCCGATGAAGTTATTGGGTCGCATTTACGGGATTCCATATCAAAACTTATACCCAGGGATGGAATTGTTTATTTAATTACTCCTATCATATGGTTTGAAAACAGATGGATTAAGCATTCAGGTTGGTATCCAAAATATAAAATCAGAATTTTTAACAAAAAAGTGTGTGCCTGGGATGATGCAAAAGTACATGAAAATGTAATCGTACCTTCTCAATGGAAAAAAGTAAGGCTAAAGGGCGATCTGCTGCATTATAGCAATCGGTCTACGTTTCATTACATAAGAAAGATTAACCGTTATTCACGACTAAAGGCACAACAATGGATTGTGAAAGGTCAATCTCCAGGATGGGCCAAACGACACCTTGGAGGTGCCTTTGCCTGGTTTAAATCTTATGTATTGAAAATTGGATTTCTTGATGGCAACCCAGGAAAAAAAATTGCGTGGTTAGCTAAATATCAAAATGAAAAAGAGTTATTCTATTATGATGAGGCGATTAATCATTGAAATGCACTTTTTGAACATTGATTACAAAACGGATAAACCATAAAAAATCCAGAAAACCATTGCATATTTTCCGGTTATGGATCAGGCTAAGTATTCTTTTAAAATTTGCTTGGCCAGACTGGCTTTGTGCGTTTCATCCGTACCATCATAAATCCGGCTGCCCCGTTCCTCCCGATAATACCAGGACAATAAGGTGTCATCTGTGATACCGAGGGCTCCATGAACCTGAACCGCACGATCGATTACTTTCATAAGCATGTCCGAAGCAGTAAATTTGATGGCTGAAATATCCTTTCTGACTTCCTTTTGTCCAAATCGATCCATTTTATATGCTGTATGTAAAATATAAAGGCGGGTAGCGTCCATTTGCGCTTTAGATTCAGCGATCATAGACTGCACCATTTGCATATCGCCTAAACTTTTCTCTTCAGACAATTGTCTTTGTACTGCCCTTTTACACATCATATCAAAGCAACGGGAAGCAATACCCATCCAACGCATACAGTGATGGATACGTCCAGGTCCCAGTCTCTCCTGCGCCAAAAAGAACCCCTGACCTTCATTTCCCAATATATAATCTGCAGGAACTCGCACCTGATTGTATTTTATCTCGGCATGAGAAAAGAGGCCTTCCCCCGCATGGCCCATTACTGATATGTTTCTGATCAACTCAACACCTTCCAGGTGGAGGGGTACTACTATCATTGAAGCCCTTGAATATGCATTGGGTGCATCAGGGTTGGTGATGGCCATCACGATGGCAAAAGTTGCGCCATCAGCCCCGGATGTAAACCACTTATGTCCATTGATCTCGTAGTATCCATCCTTCAACTCAGCGGTGGTTCCTAACCGCACGGGATTGGACCCAGCCAGGTGAGGTTCGGTCATGGAAAAACAGGAACGAATGTTTCCATTGAGAATTTCCCCAGCATATTGTTGGTGAATGGTATGATTGCCATATTTGAGTAATAATTCCATATTACCGGCATCAGGGGCATGACAATTGAAAGCCAGGTGTCCAAAAGGTGTTGTTCCCAACAATTCACACATTTGTGCTATTTCAACAAGGCTTAAACCCGGCCCGTGATGTTGGGTGGAATGGTATAAATTCCAGCATCCGGTTTTCATAACCTTATTCTTAAGATTTCTTATGATTTGTTCGACATCTTTGGCAGGCATGTGTATCCATTCCAACTCATAGGGATGGATTTCTTGTTCAAGAAAGGTCTTTACTTTTTCATAATAATCTTTCAAACGTTCCGTAGCAAAATACTCGATGATCATAATCTTATATACTTTGGTTTTGAATGGTGTTT
>DAOLDB010000054.1:0-28179 GCA_035327565.1 Saprospiraceae bacterium | reverse complement strand
GACGAGAAGACAGAGACGATAGAGGTATCAGACCTGATCCCTTCAGCGTCATTTGAAGTTAGTATAATACAATGTAATGAAGACGGCACAGTAGATATCCAGTTGGTCAACACATCAGATGATCCTGATTTAATAGAGACCATAGAATGGAATGTTACCATCAATGGAAGTACAGTAACACATCAATCGGACAGTGTAACTTTTACAAATGTAAATCCTGATGCAAGCATCGATGTGGAGTTGGAAGTAACTTACACCACTGGTTGTCTGGCCGTTTCAGAGAGAAGTTTTGATGTATCGGACATCATACCCACTGCAGATTATGAAGTCGAATTGTTGTCATGTAATTCTGAAAATGATTTAAATATAAGGATTAATAGTACTTCTTCAGAAGGAGTGGTAAGTTATTTATGGGAAGTGATTTCAGGTGATCAAATGTTTATATCCCTGGAATCCTTTATTCATGCCACTATCAATAGAGATGAGGTTACTATAGTAAGATTAGACGTTGCTTTTGAAAATGGTTGTACCGATACCAAGCTGGATACATTGGACATTTTACTATTACTACCCCAAGCATCTTATGCTGTCAACACTGAAGAATGTCCCACATTAGGTACAGCCACAATCACTTTGACAGAAAACACTGTGACAGAAATTGAAAAAACTGCTTTTGAATGGTCTGTAATTTCAGGTGCTGATGTTTTTGCTTCAAATGAATCAGACATCACATTTACTGTTTCAAAAGACGATACTTTAATAGTTACATTAAAGGTAACTTTGGAAAATGGCTGTGTTTTACTGGTATTGGATGATGCATTTGTCCCCGGTCCTTATCCTTCCCTGGAATTTAGTGGAGAACCTATTACAGGGTGCCCTGGAGATACTATATTACTCCTCAATAATTTTAATCCGGATTGGACTTATACTTTTGACCCAGTTGAAGGTATCATTCCTGGAGACGATTTAAATGCTGGTCCAAGAGTTGTTGTTGAAGGGGATCGTACTTATTTTGTAACAGTCAGTGATGGAATTTGCAGCGATTCTTCCACCATTCAGGTTGTAATTGATTCTTCTGCAATTATCATTCTCAGCGGAGATGAAATTTCCTGCGATGGGAATATTGAAATTACAGCAAGTACCTTATCAGGAGGAGGAATTTTTGAATGGTCGACCAACAGAAATTTCAGTCCAATATTATTTGCAGGGGATACCTTGAGAAGGGTACAATCTGCCAGAAATCAGAAGTATTTTGTGAGAATTTCAGAGGGAGAATGTGCAGAGTCCATGGATTCAATTACAGTTATTTTTGCAGAAATCGACATATTCCAGATTCCATTTCAAATATGCAGGGGTGATACAGCTCAAATCAATGTGGTAAATTTGGATCCATCACAGCAACTGATGTTTACATTCCAACCTGATCCCCACATTGTACGTGGAGGAGAATCAGGAATGCCTGTACTAGGAATTGGTGAAGATGAAGAGGATTCATTTACTTTATATTATTCTGTAGTCAATCAGTTTGGGTGCACGAATGTAGATTCAGTGATAGTAGAAATTGTTCCGAATCCGGCCATTGACTTTGAAGCAACTCTCTTAGAGTGCGGCGCATTTACAGTTTGTTTCAGAATTACCACTGATTATAACGGGTTACCAGTTTGGAATTTTGGCGATCCAGATAGTGGTTCAGATAATATGGCTTTTGATGAAGAAGTTTGTCATACATACCCGGGTCCAGGGTCATATGATATTCAATTACGGACAATTTCTAATTTTTGTCCAGCCGATCCACTGATTAAAACTATTATACTTACAGAATCGTTCACTGTGAATCCCATAGAAAATGTCAATGCATGTATGGGTGATAGCATCACTCTCACTTCCGGAGCCACAGTTGATGGATTGAATTACGTTTGGTGCACAGTGGAGGGCGATACTTTGGGGGTTGGAGAAACCATTACCATCGTGGCAATGTTAGGTGGAGCTGATGTTCTGCTGAAAGGATTTGATTTCTTCAATTGTAGTGATACCACTTTATTCAGAATCAATGTTTTTGATTTTAATTTAGATTTTGAAATCCCGGATTTTGCATGTAATGGAGACCCCACCATGCTACGTGTGTTCAATTTGAATGGAGGGAATTTAAATTATATGTGGGGACCATCCAATGTCGTGGTTGCTGGTGGTATGACCGACAGTCCTACCATTATAATCAATGAGGCAACTGAAATAATTTTCGTAGCAGTGGATCCTTTGACCGGATGTTCATTTGATACTTCGTTTATTATTAATCATTCCAGCATCAATGCTACTATTTCAGCTGATCCATCTGCCAATATACGGAGAGGAGAAAGCACTACTTTGATTGTTGAAACGGATGGGGTTAATGTTATGTATGAATGGAGTGATCCAACATTGTCAGGGGCAGTAAATACGGTTATGCCATTAGAAGATGTTACATATACGGTTACTGTTACAGATGAAAATGGATGCTCGGCTGTAGCTACCATAGTTTTAACGGTAATGCAGCCCGAATGCGATGCCGATCACATCTTTTTACCCAATGCTTTCACTCCCAATGGAGATGGCGTGAATGATGTTTTATTTGTGAGAAGCGTATTTGTTGAAGAAATGACGCTCACAATCTATAACAGATGGGGGCAGGAAGTTTTCCGATCTAATGACATTAATGTAGGGTGGGATGGTACTTTTA
Organism: Saprospiraceae bacterium; assembly: GCA_035327565.1. GTDB lineage: Bacteria > Bacteroidota > Bacteroidia > Chitinophagales > Saprospiraceae > JABDLO01. Next base: position 25,463 of record DAOLDB010000054.1, on the reverse strand, counting down.
GGGGACAACCTCTGACGTCTGACTCGTATGCATATTACTTACAAGCTACATGTCCGAATCAGGAAGTATTTACTAAAAAAGGAAACGTTTCTTTGATCAGGTAGTGGGTAGAACCGCTACTCCTCTGCCTGATCAAATGTGTTGGCAAGATAAACAATAATTAATCCCAATACACTAAGTAAAACTTTTATCAGAAAAGCTATACCTCCGCCCCAGGTTTCAATAATGGATAATATTTTCAGGTTTAATCCGACCAATGATAGTATTATAGAAATCATCCCAATAAGAAACATAATGAATCCCGCAATGGTAATATATGACTTGTTCATTCAATGATGGTTTTCAATGGTTTTTTCTATTCAGTTCATATATAAATCAATTCTTCATTCCGTTTGTTCTAATAGACAATATATTGATACAACTTTTACATGTCCATCAAACTAATCGAATGCCCCAGAGATGCCATGCAGGGAATCAAACAATTTATTCCCACTGAATTGAAGGCAAAATATATTAACACCTTACTTAAAGTAGGTTATCATACCATAGATTTTGGGAGTTTTGTGTCTCCTAAAGCCATTCCTCAAATGAAAGATACAAGTGAATTGATTAAATTGATTGATCTTGAAGGAGTTAAAACAAAACTTTTAGCAATAGTTGCCAACGAAAGAGGGGCAGAAAATGCAAAAAATTATGAACAGATCAACTATTTGGGATACCCATTCTCCATTTCAGAAACTTTTCAAATCAGAAATACCAATGCAACCATCGAAGAATCTCTGGGAAGAGTATATGAGATCATGAATATTTGCCTGCAAAGCAATAAGGAAATGGTAATTTATATAAGCATGGGCTTTGGAAATCCTTACGGTGATCCATGGAATGTTGAAATATGTCAAAAGTGGGTAGATCATCTGGCAGAGATTGGCGTCAAAATCATAGCATTATCCGATACCATAGGGGTGGCAACTCCAGAAAGCATATCCTATCTGTTTAAGAATTTAATTCCTCCCTATCCTGATGTGGAATTTGGGGCTCATCTTCATTCCCAACCTCATAATTGGCATGAGAAAATTCACGCTGCCTATACTAATGGATGTAAAAGATTTGACTCCGCCATCAAAGGATTGGGTGGATGCCCTATGGCTAAAGATGATTTGACGGGTAATATGGCTACTGAAAATGTAATAAAGTATTTTAAAGAGCAGAATGTAGTGTTGGGATTGGATGAGGAAGCCTTTGCGGATGCATTGGATATTTCAAGTCAGGTCTTTTCATACCAATAAAGCTTCCTGAGTTTTTAAAGAATATTCTGAATTATAAATTTATTGGTTCACACTGAATCACCTTAATTATGATATTTGCTTCCAGTTTCATTAATAAATATATCATATGAATTTGGGTCCTGGCCATTCCTACCATTTTGATCAAGGATGGTTTTTGAGTTTATTTTGTATTTATTTCCTATTAAGTGCGTGTCAATCCAATGGAGCTGAAGAAAGCCTTTATCCAAAAATTTTTGAGGCAAAAGAAGGGGATTTAGATCTGGATTTTAATTCTTCAAGTATAAAAATTCTGAAAAGCGGATCGGTGGCAATATATGAAATAGGCCCTTTGAGCGGGAAACTGACTGTTCTGAAAGGTAAGGTATATTTTGATCTTTCTCACGGTGATTCTCTTCAATGGAATATGGGAGTCGATTCTTTGCTTGTTGAGGCTGCTCACGCTCAGTTTTCCATTGCTATTCGAGATGATCTTATCGAAATCGCAGTAAGACAAGGAAGGGTTGTAGTGTATCATCCGCCTCGAAAAGTCGAGGTCTTTTCAGGTCAACGATTGATCTTTAAAGATAATAACCTGGCGATCACCAGGCTGCCTTCCCGGAATTGGTTTTCTTGGGTTGATGGAATTCTTGTTTTTGAAAATGCCAATCTTAGAGAGTTTGTCAGGGATTTATCCAATCATTTTGAAATAGATGTCAAATGGGAAGACAATCTTTCGTTGCTCAAGTGTAAATTTAACTATAGATTTGAATCTATTGATATACAATATATTATGGACAGTATGTTCAAGGAATATGGTGTTGAATCAGTACTGGAGGATAATGGCGGCATCACGATTGTCAAAACGGGATGCAGCTAATCACTTATAAGTGAATGACCTCATCATATGCTGCAGCTGTAGCTTCCATAACCGCTTCACTCATGGTGGGATGTGGATGGATTGATTTTATAATTTCATAACCTGTGGTTTCCAATTTTTTAGCTACTACAACTTCTGCAATCATTTCCGTTACATTGTATCCAATCATATGAGCTCCCAGAAGTTCACCATACTTTGCGTCATATATCATTTTTACAAAACCTTCTTTAGCTCCGGCAGCGCTCGCTTTGCCTGAAGCTGAAAAAGGAAATTTACCTATTTTCAATTCAAAACCTTTTTCTTTTGCAGCTTGCTCAGTATACCCCACACTGGCTACCTCTGGAATGCAATAGGTGCAACTGGGAATATTGTTATAATCAATGGGTTCTACTTTATGTCCTGCAATTTTCTCCACACAGGTTATTCCTTCTGCACTGGCTACATGGGCAAGCGCAGGCCCGGGAATGATGTCTCCGATCGCATAAATTCCAGGAATATTAGTCTGGTAATACTCATCAACAACAATCAGGCCTTTGTCGGTTTTAATTCCAAGCAGGTCAAGCCCAATATCTTCAGTATTGGGTGATATACCTGCAGCTGATAGGATTATTTCACATTCAATTAATTCTTCTTTTTCATCTTTGTTGTTCCTTACATTAACTTTGCAGATACCATCTTCTATATTAGCAGAAATAACACCTGTATTGGCTAATACTCTGATGCCTGATTTTTTAAAAATTTTAGTTAACTCCTTAGATATATCAGCATCTTCTCTGGGTAGCAATCCCTGTTCTAAAAATTCAACTACAGTAACTTCAGTCCCTAATGTGTGGTAAAAGTAAGCAAACTCTGCCCCTATGGCGCCACCTCCCACTACCACCATACTTTTGGGAACTCTATCCAATGTCATTGCTGTACGATATTCAATGACTTTATTTCCATCTATGGGTAGATTTGGTAATTCTTTCGCTCTGCCTCCGGTAGCCAAAATGATGTGCTGGGCTGTATATTCTGCTTTTTTACCTTCTTTATCCGTAACTACTACCTTCTTACCTCTTGCTAATTTCCCATGCCCTTCAATGACTGTAATTTTATTCTTTTTCATAAGGAATTGGACTCCTTTGCTCATGCCATCAGCCACTCCTCTGCTTCGGGCTATCATTTTATCAAATTGGGCTTCAACTGATTTGACTTTAATTCCATAGTCTTCTGCATGATGGATATAATTGAGTACCTGAGCACTTTTTAAAAGTGCTTTAGTGGGAATACAACCCCAGTTCAAACAAATACCCCCCAATGATTCCTTTTCAATGACCGCAACTTTCATTCCTAATTGAGATGCTCTGATGGCTGCAACATATCCGCCCGGGCCACTTCCTACAACAATTATATCGAAATTCATAAATCATTATGTTTAATTTTCAAATAAGTTTTGTGGGCAAATATAATCGATTATTCTGTACTTAACAGGAGTCAAAGCGATTGGACCTACATAAAATTCTGTGCTGCAGCAAGGTTTTCATTAAAGTCTTTGATTTCTATAAAAACCGGAGGAATGACCATATTTCCGTTTTTGTCAATATATCCAATCCTATTCGAATGGATGATCCGGGCAAAACCATAATGAAAGTCCCATGCCAATGGAAAACGGGCAGAAATAATTTCCTGACCCAGCGTATCCAAAAACCCCCATTTACTGTTTTTTAACATCAACGCCCTTCCTTCTTTGAAGGGATAAATGCTTTCATATTTTGAGGATGTTAATAGATTTCCATCATGATCCATAACGCCAAAGTAATTGCCTTCATGAAAAATCCATATTCCCGGAGCAGCATAATATATATTATCAAATATTTTACTTACCGGATTCTGATCAGAATCTTTGAGTATGTAACCTCCTTCCTCATTAACAATCAATCGGTCAAGAGAAGAATCGTGAATTATTATATTATTATATGATCTTTTGTATCCTTTCTCCAAATCTTTTACTACTACAATATCATCAATATATAATTGAAATAATCCATAGGAGCTCTTTTTAATTTGATCCCATTCCGGCTCAATGACCCAGTTTCCTTTCAAATCAATAACCCCATATTTTCCATGGAAGACAGCGATAGTTATTTCATCCTGAAAAGGTTGGGCTTTGTCGTATTTATTCTGAATAGCAATATGGCCGCTTGTGTCGATGAAGCCGTAAAATCCCTGGCTAATAAACATGGCCAATCCTTTCCTGTAAGGATAAATACGGTCAAAAGCAGATTTCAGTATAGGATTTCCTTCCCTGTCGATAACCCAATGTTCCAATTCCATGGTTTGGACTATTGCTCTGTTATCGCTAAAAGACCTGGCATTTCTAAATTGTGGAGGAATGATTATGTCTCCGGATTGATTAATATATCCCCAGTATCCTTTTAAATTGACAGCTGCCAGTCCTCCTGAAAAATCACGAACTTCATCAAACTCCGGTTTTACAGCCCATTGCCCCAATAAATTAATATATCCCCATAAAAATTTAGGTGGTTCATAATCCTCAAAGTATTTTTCCGTATGAGAAGTTTCTGGTTTTTCCTTATCATCACTTTTACAAGAGACGATAACTGTAATGGTCAGGATAAAAAGTAGTTTATAAAGAGTTCTCATCTACCTAAGATAATTAAAATTTTAATCTATACCAAAATGTTAATCATTGATTTTGATGGTATTTTAATGTAATACTCTGGAATTGCATCGCTGAAAGATGTACAACCCTGTATAGTTGGATTAGAAATAGTGTCTTAATCTGATAGTACTAAGACCGCCAGGCTACCTATCCCTTCCAGCATATCAATTTTCCAAGAGTATTCGTTCTATTATTTTATTTAAATGACTCAATTGCACTCTGACATGAATGCATGGTTTTTGATAATGTTCATTGGTTTTGGGTTTCAAAACGGATGGAAAAAAATTACAATACCAGAATTGGGAGTCTCATTAATGTCGCCCGGCTATATGGTAAGAGTTATTGATGAGTTCAGCACAGATGCTGGAGAGGTAACTGTCTATTCATATAAATATGAACCTAAAGAAAATGATCCTAATATGTTGTATTTGGTTCAAGCATACATCATGGCTGAACCCCCGGATTGCAAGGACGATCTATCACTTTGCCGTGATCTTCTACACGTAGCTTTTGAAAACAGTGTGGAAAAATTAAATGCACAGGTTGATTATTCAGAATACAGTCGTATCATTGGCGGGGAAGCTCTGATGTACAGAATCCGGTATGCTAATGGTCAAAGAATGATGAAATCCAAAGCCATGATTGCTGGTAATCTCTTTATTTCTATGCAAGTTTATTGTGATTTTTCGCAATCCTTAAATACTTCAATGGATTATTTTCTTAATTCTTTCTCACAAATAAATTAAGGGTTAGATTTGTGCCATGAAATCTACTATACTGATTGAAAACCTGAACCCAATATTTAGTTCTCCAGTTTTACTTCAGTATATTAAACTTTAATTCCGGTGAAGATAGCAGTTTTTCCAGGTTCATTTGATCCCATCACTTTAGGACATATTGATTTGGTAAAGAGAGCATTACCGCTTTTTGATAGAATTATTGTGGCAGTAGGAGTAAATAATCAAAAAAGCACTTTATTTTTATTAGAGGATCGAATAGCCTGGCTTAATAAAGAATTTGAGGATATGCCGAAGGTAGAAGTAGGTTTTTTTTCCGGACTTACTGTCAATTATTGTAAACAAGTAGGTGCAAAATACCTGCTAAGGGGGCTGAGAAATGCTTCAGATTTTGATTATGAAAAGACGATTTCTCAGCTGAATCATATCATTGGTGATCAACTGGAAACTCTGTTTTTTATTAGCAAACCTGAGTTTTCCCATATCAGTAGTACTATAGTGAGGGAAATTATTAAAGGAAAAGGAGATATACATTCTTTTGTTCCAAAACATATTTTTGAAATGATTCACGAGAAATATTATCAATGATTTAAACAATGTAAGAGATTATGGCCAATGGAATTTTTGAAGTACCTATTGCAGTAAATGAAACTGTTTGGACATTTGCGCCTGGAAGCGAAGAGAGAAAGATTTTGGTAAAGACGCTGGAAAGGAGGAAGAAGGAATACCGGGACATTCCCATGTACATAGGTGGAAAAAGAATCTTTACGGATAAGAAAGTATCCATTCATCCTCCACATGAAATAAATCACACTTTAGGGCAATATAATGGTGGCAATGCCCAACATGTAAGAGACGCGATTCGTGCTGCCTTGGATGCTAAACCAAAATGGGAGAATATGGCATGGCATGAACGGGCAGCGATTTTCCTAAAAGCAGCAGATTTAATTGCCGGTCCATACCGGTATGAGATGAATGCAGCCACCATGCTGGGTCAATCCAAGAACATTTATCAATCAGAAATTGATGCAGTGTGTGAATTGGCCGATTTTCTCCGTTTTAATGTTCAATACATGACGGAAATCTATTCACAGCAGCCGGAGAGTTCTTCAGGTGTCTGGAACAGATTGGAATACAGGCCCCTTGAAGGTTTTGTTTTTGCATTGACTCCTTTTAATTTCACAGCTATTGCCGGGAATTTGCCTTCCGCTCCTGCTTTGATGGCAAACACTTGTGTCTGGAAACCTGCTGAAACTCAGATTTATTCAGCACAAATGATCATGGAAATTTTTATGGAAGCCGGATTGCCTGATGGAGTTATCAATTTGGTTTACGTTGATGGGCCTACAGCAGGTGAAGTGATTTTTGATCATCCTGATTTTGCCGGTCTTCATTTCACAGGGAGTACGGGGGTATTTAACCGGCTCTGGAACACCATGGCTTCCAAACTACCTAAATATCGTTCTTATCCAAGAATAGTGGGTGAAACCGGGGGAAAGGATTTTGTTATAGCACATCCTTCTGCCCGTCCGGAACAGGTAGCAACGGCTTTACTTCGTGGTGCTTTTGAATTTCAGGGACAGAAATGTTCTGCAGCTTCCAGAGCTTATGTACCTCTTTCTCTTTGGCCGGCAATTCAGGCTATTATACTGGAAGAAATGAAGACATTTAAAATGGGTAGTCCGGAAGATTTCTCAAATTTTATTAATGCCGTCATTGATGAAAAAGCATACGATAAAATTTGTTCTTACATTGAATATGCAAGGAACAGCAATGATGCTGAAATCATAGCTGGTGGAAGGTACAGTAAGGAAAAAGGTTATTTTATAGAGCCTACAGTAATTTTAACGACCCAACCGGATTTCAAGACTATGGTTGAAGAAATATTTGGGCCCGTACTGACCCTATTCGTTTTTGAAGATAGTGCGTTTGAAGAAACATTGGATCTGCTTAATTCAACTTCACCTTATGCTTTAACCGGCGCAGTTTTTAGTACTGATAGGCAGGCAATTGTTACAGCTACACATAAATTAAGACATTCTGCAGGGAATTTTTATATCAATGATAAACCAACGGGTGCCGTTGTTGGTCAACAACCGTTTGGTGGAGCTAGAGGATCAGGTACCAATGATAAAGCCGGTTCGATACTGAATCTCTACAGATGGGTATCAGCCAGAACCATTAAAGAAAACTTTATTCCGCCGGTGGATTACAGATATCCATTTCTTGGATAATACTTGAATTCCCAATACTGATTTGCAGCACCAGCGATCAGAATTGATCAGGCTCTGATGGATCCAGTTCGTTTGATTTTCTTCTTTTTACCTTTTGTATTCATTGCTTTGGTTACAGCATTGTGCATATTGATCACACCACCGGTCTTACATAATTGAGAGAAATCGGCCATGGAAGTAGTTCCAGGTACTTTCACTTGAAAATCAATAGGTTGATTGGAAGAAAGTATAATCTCTTTGACTTGCTTAGCAGTAAGTTCAGGAAAGTAGGACATGAGCACTGCCGCCACACCTGAGACCACCGGGGCGGCCATACTGGTTCCTTGCAGAAATTCATACCGGTTATCAGGAACTGTAGAATAAATTCCTGCACCCGGAGCAAATATGTCCACAGTTTTTTTGCCAAAATTCGAAAAAGACGCTACCAGATCTTCACCTCCCTGGTAACTGATAGCTCCAACTTCTATCCAATTTTTGGCTTCTTTTTTTGGCCAAAGGAAGAAGCCGGTTTTATTATATCTTGGATTGGGAAAGTTGTTGTGTATATCATTATTTTGCGCACTGTTACCCGCAGCATGCACTAAAAGCACTCCTTTTTTATCGGCGTATTTGACAGCATCATCTACTACATCTTTATCCCAACTATAGCCTTTTCCAAAACTCATATTGACAATGGATGCGCCATTATCCACTGCATAACGTATCGCATTTGCTACATCTTTGTCTCTCTCATCTCCATCAGGTACTGCACGGATAACCATGATTTCAACAAAATCTGCTATTCCATCCATACCGATTCCATTGTTCCGAATAGCGCCAATGATACCTGCGACGTGGGTTCCATGCCGGGCATCCGGACCTATTACATCATTATTGCCATAGTACATTTCATAACTATCTTCATAATTGTCTTGAACTATAGTGGAACGACTGTCGAAATCAGGGTTGTATTGATAGTTTAATTTGGTATTGTAGTACTTTTCTTCTGACTGTAATTCTTGGCTGATCATCCCGATGATTTCATCTAAAACCAAAGTATCACTTTCAGCATCTCCTGTTACTTGTTGTAAAATAGATTTGCCGATCATTATCAGTTGGTTATCCGGTTCAACTTCATCCAAATCTTCCAAGGTGAAGAAGCCTTCAGGAAAAACGTCATTCATTGCTTCCAGAGAGGCTATTACAGTACTGATTACCGGTTCAAGTCGCTCCAGGGCTTCTCTGGCTTTTTCCTGTTCTCTTTCAACCTCCCGCTTATATTTCAGATAATATGCATATACTTTTTTTTCTTTATCTGCAAGCGTTAGGGGATTCACATTTTCAAATTTTTGACGGTAATGTGCATAGAGACGGGTAACTTCCAAAGTTTCCCCATCCACATGGCTGCCATCAGGCCCACCAATAAAATTCCAGCCATTTACATCATCTATGTATCCGTTGCCATCGTCATCAATTCCATTATCAGGAATCTCCTTTGTATTTATCCAGATATTGTCTCCCAGATCTTCATGACTGATGTCAATACCACTATCAATAACCGCAACTACAACTCTTCTTGGAGTTTTATCCTGAAGCAATTCTTCATAGGCTTTTATAGCATTGGTACCATAGTATCCTTGGTCATGCCCAAGATGCATCCAGTTTTTGGGAGTAGGTTGTGTAAATGTGAAAGAATTTAAAAAGAAAAGGTGAATTAAAAATAGTAATATAAATCTCATTGGTTCAGATTTTTATCCAAAATGCACTGATTATTTTATGTTAAGAAAAAAACAGTATTATCAAATCAAAGTTTCAGATTTTTCCGAGAGGGGACAAATATAACCGGTTTTTATCCATTCCGAAAAAGCTCTGTAAAAAATACTGTACATTGTATAAATAATTATTGTCAATTAACGTTTTGAAACAGACTGTCTCCCAAAAGATTTGGAATGAAAGTTCATTGTAAAATCAGTTCAATTTTATTTTGCTTCTATATATGCCTGTGCTATAGTCTCTTTATTTGCCAAAAATCATTTTCACAAAAATACGAGTTTGGCGCAGGCATGGGATTCATGGTTTACTTTGGTGATCTAAATTCAGGTACTTTTGAAGAATCTCTACAAATCCTGCATTCAGGTGGGCAGTTTTTTATCAGATCACAGCTTATTGACCGCATATCTGTCAGGGCAAATATCCTGGTTGGGAAAGTGTCAGGAAATGATGCACTGAGTCAGGAAGAATGGAGGAGGATGAGAAATTTAAGTTTTACATCCTCGATTTTTGAGATGAGCAGTATATTGGAGTGGTCTTTCTTTAGGATCAGAAATAACAAATTCAATGAAGATGTTGTAAGGATATATATCCTTGGTGGTGGAGGGGTTTTTCGTTTTAATCCAAGTGCAATAATTGATAATATAGCCTATCCCTTACAACCTATAGGCACTGAAGGACAGGGAATGCCTGGTTTTTCTTCAAAGTATAAACGATGGTCTGGCGTTTTCCCATTGGGTGGGGGAATGGATATTCGATTGTCGGATCGGTGGATGATTACACCTGAGATAGGAATGAGATATACTATGACCGATTATCTGGATGATGTAAGTACATCCTATGTTAATTATTTTGAATTGAGAGCTGGAAATGGAGACCTTGCAGCAAGATTGGGTAACAGGATGGGCGAATATCTTGGGCAAAGTGAACCTGTCATCTTACCCACCGGTACGCAAAGAGGCAATCCCGGCGCAAATGATATTTATATCACTGCTATGATACACCTGGTCTATAGATTCCCCAATCACGATCATCGGGGGGAAACACAGCCCTGTCCTACTTTCAAATAACCATTGTTATTTCTTCTTATGATATCCAAATGAATGGAAGGTTTAATCCCTGTCTTAATCGGCCTATAACGGGAATTCTGAACCGGTTTTTTGATTCCGTTTTAGATCTTAATGATCTGAATTTCATTTGTGAGTTCAATGCTTGAAGTATGCCCTTGCCAGGGATTGCGGGTGAATTATTTTTTTTCTTATAATTTGAATATCCCTTTGATGAGAGGGAATGTGTAAAGAATTTAAATGATTCTTGATGCTTTTTATATTGGATTAAGTATTTGAATATTTATTTTTATAAAAATTCACAGAGACTTTGGGTAGATTGATAACGAATGAAGGCATACTTAAACTCAATGGGGCACATTTTGAAGGCTTTTCCGATACTCCAGGTTATTCCGTCCAAAAAATAGGATCTTTGATTATTAAAAGTGATAGAGTAGTGAAAACGAAGGAATGAATTTTTTCTAATCATTGAAACCTCTGATTCATGGTCATCCAGGGTTCACTTTAACTTAATCCCTTCATTAGTAAGCCAATTGTAAATATGTAATAATGGAAATAAATACAACTGAATCGTTTTGCATTAATGCTAATATGGAGAAACTAATGAAGGTGTATTTACTTCTTTATTGTCATTTATAGCAATAGTCCCATCAGGTTTCCAAATTATTTAGGGTTCTATGCCTGTGTATTACTCTATGCGGGAAGCGATGGTTTGGGTGCAGTGGGATAGAAGCGCAGAAACATATCAGATGTGGAAAGTTGTCAACGAAACGTTATGGCAGGGACAAAGCCAACCGGTTTATACTAATGAAAATAATGAAAATATTGCTTACCTTATAGCAACCGGACTGGAACCAGGTAATACATATGAATATGCCATAGTAGTGGATGAAGAAATGATACTAAAAAAACATCGCAGGTAAAAGGAAAGAGAGAGTTATAACGGTCACTTTTCATGATGCCAATGGTCTTGAATTGTATCGGCTGAGTTGGGGAAGTCAAATGGATTAGAATTTCATCCATTCCCATGCAGAATGGTAAGAGTGATGCTTCTCTATAAATAGAATCAAATCATTAAATAATGGATTGCTGCTTAGAGTGATGGAATCCCCAATGATGACCAACTTCTTCATTGCCCGGGTTAAAGCAACATTTAGTCTTCTTTTATCAGACAGAAAACCTATTTCGCCAAATGCATTTGAACGAACAAGCACTATGAAAATACATTCTTTTTCCTGGCCCTGAAAACCGTCTATGGTATCGGTTTCTATATCCATTACTTTTAATTCATTATCTTCTGAAATAGCCCACCTGATCCAGCGTACCTGCTCAGCATAAGGACTGATAATGCCAATACTCATTCCAATTAAACACTCTTTAACTGAGAGAATATACTCCCTGAGTATGTAATACTCTCCCTCATTCTTCCAGGATCTGTTTTGTGGATTCATTTCTTCTTCAAAACCACAACCTGCGGTATCAATAAATATAACAGGTTTGTCTTCCGGAGATATTTTTCGAAATTTTACTGATTCATCGGAATAGAGCTTACCATCATAGAAATACTCATTGGGAAAATGAAGAATTTCGTCATTCATACGGTATTGACGGCGTAGCAGACAACTGGTTTGTAATACAGGTGTTAAACGATCCAAAAGAGTAATAGCAAGACCGGATTGTTGGGCTTCCTGACTTTTGACTGTGGGTGGTAATTGCATGGGATCCCCTGCCAGAATAACCTTACTCCCTTTTAGCATTGCCACCCAACATTCCGGTTCCAGGGCCTGCGAAGCTTCATCAATGATAATACAAGAAAAATGCATGCCCTCCAGGACCGGTAATGCGGAACTGATTAAGGTTGTGCAAATGGCATCAGCTTTGTTAAGTATTGTTGAACGTAACTTTTCTTCCAAATCCAACGCCCAGCTTCTGAGTTGAGAAGCTTCATTTAATAGCGATTTTCTCTCTTTTCGGTCGGCATCTGAATAATTTCTCTTATATGTCATCGCCTTTTTTCTGATTTCTTCAGCCTGGATTTTAACTTTCTTTATATGATTCCATTCAGAGTGATTTCTTGCTATTTCATCCAGGCTTAAATGACTAACATCTTCATCCATTCGTGTTATATTACCTGCACGAACCACATTTACTCCTATTGCTGATAGTCTTTGAGTCAATAAGTCCGTAGCGTTATTGCTGGGCGCACATACCAATACGGGTTTAGATATTGTAACCAATTCTTTGATCATAGCTACCAATGTGGTGGTTTTGCCGGTGCCGGGCGGGCCATGAATGATCCCTATCGAATTTGCTGCAAAACACCTGTGTACAGCTTCTCGCTGTTCTTCATTCAATGGACTCTTTTTCAAATGGATATTTAATGGTGGTATCGTTTGTCCTGTATGATCCTTCCGTGTGGAAATGGCTTTTTTCCAACTTGCATGGGGTTCTTTGTGTGTTTTAATTACTTGGTGTAGGGCAGACTTCATCACCTGATAGGGTCTGTCATCAAATGTCAATTCAAGACTTAACCCGGATTCCATTTCAATGTCATTTTGCTTTATGGCATCACTTTTAAATATACATCGTATGGTTTTCCGGTTTGCATAGGAAATACTTCCTGTAAACCCGGTTTTCAGATTTGGGCTATTGAGAAAACAACCTTTCCCTTCTTTAAATGACGTGGTTTCCTGGTCAGGTGGGTTCTCAAATTCCAATTCTGTCCATTCATCTAAAATATAATACGATCGAAGAATTTTTAAAGGTTTAATCATCAATCCCGCTGCAATCTTCTCAGCAGGGTTATTGTTTTGTGACAACTCCATATAGAACCTTTCCTCAGCCTTTCTTTCAAATTCAAGGGCATTAAGAAGTTCGTAGTATCTTTGCTTTTCATCCATTCCACAAACGTAGTAAAATATATACCAATGGAATCTAATGGTCCAGTAACTTATACCCAAAAGTGGATTGAAGAATTTGTCATCGCATATGCTTTATGCCCTTTTGCATCTCAAAGCTTTTATAACCAGCAGATTATTTATAAAATTTCAGAGAGTTGTTTATGGGAAGATATGGCTATGGACTTTGCCATTTATGTACTTGAGCTTCAAGGAAACATGGAAGATTTTTCCAATGCATTCATTCTATACCCAAACTACAGTGTGTCATTTGAAGATTTTTATGAATTTTCTTTTTTATGTGAGGATATTCTCAAAGAAACGAATTTGGATCCGATTTTTCAAATTGTAGTATTTCATCCTGATTTTAAATATCAGCATGAACCTCCCGATTCCCATGTTCACTTTACTAATCGCTCACCCTATCCTATGATACACATATTGAAAGTCAGGGAAGTGTCAAAAGCTATTTCTTCATCTAAAAATATTGACAAAGTATCCATCCGAAACAAGGAAATCCTGGAACAAATGCCCAGGGATGTTCTGCAAAAGCAATGGGTTCGATATCATTCAGAAAGTAAAACTTAGAAAATAAAAGCTTGGCCTCAACAGCTTTTATAAATGTATATTGATTGCCCCAGTTAAATGCTGGTCTCCATACAGTACATTTCAGATTACTGTAAAAGAAAAACTGGAGATGAGAAACTATATTCCCATCTCCATGCTTTGTTTACTTTTCTGCCTGTATATTATATCCTCTGGCACCAAACTTCAAGGCCGAAGATGCTACAGGTGCATCCTCAAATACCTGAAATGACTTAGTAATTTCTATGTTTTTAAAACCACATTCCAGCATGATCTGCGCGTACTCTTCATGAAGCAATCCTCCAGCAACACAGGTTGTCCATAAGTGTACTCTTTCCTTTGAACTTTCAGGAACAGGTCTTTCCAGTAATACATCAGCCAATTGTACTTTAGCACCGTATTTGAGAATTCTGTACACTTCTGCAAAGACTCTTACTTTATCCGGGATAAGGTTGATAACTCCATTGCTAATAACCAGATCAGCCATTTCGTTGCCGAATGGCAGAGCAGATGCTTCGGCCATATAAAACTTTGTATTAGTTGCATTTATATTCAACGCATTAGACTGTGCTTTTTCAAGCATTGCTGGAGTCATATCAACACCAATAACCAGGCCACCTCCTTGAACAAATTTAGATGCGATTAAAACATCCATTCCTGCACCACATCCAATATCCACAACGGTTTGATTGGGCTGAGGGAGCCCCATTTCAAAAGGGTTACCCACACCTGCAAAAGATTCAAAGGCTCCCTCAGGGATTCCTTCAAGCCAATCGGGATGATAGCCAAGTTTTTGAGTCAATGGCCACCCTGACCAAAAATGGAATTTTTTGTCCGGATTATCTGCCAGTTCGGTATACTCATCCATAATGGCTTTTTTCAATTTTAATTGTTCTAAACCAATTTGTTTTTCCATTGCAATAAGTTTTTATTCATTATTTAATATGAGGGATAAACACAAGTGGATTATCCCTCAAAAGCCATTTTACTGTAAGGTAACTTCAACATCTACAGGGCGGGTAATAACATCGAAAACCGGAGAGTATTGCTGTCCTAACGCCAGAAGCTCCCTTTTTTCATTTTCGCTCATATTACCTTTAATATCAAATTGTATGTTGATTTTTTGATACCCTTTTCGTACATTTTCATTGATACCAAGAAATCCCTGAAGATCCAGAATACCTTCATATGTTGATTCTACACTTTCAATGTGGATGCCCCTTGCTGCTCCGTGATATACCAGTGAGGTGGTAAGACAGCCTGCCAATGCGTGGAGGATATACTCCACGGGATTAGGTGCTGAATCTGTCCCTAATAACACATCTGGTTCATCATTGTCCAGGATGAATGGGGTATGGCGGCTTTCATCTTCCTGTCCAGCCCCATAAAATCCCTTAATGGTAGTTGTGTTGTGGCCGCAATCATTCCAATGATTTTTAGCCCGGAATTTAAATTGACCCAAGGTAGGATTTTCCTGTACTGCACGAATCGTGTCCGTAAGTCTTTTAAGATCTACTCCGTTTGTTGTTTTCTTAGCTTTTACTGTTGTTTCCATGTTAAAAAAAGTTTTTTTGTTAGTGAATACATGGATTACATCAATTGCTGCGCCATTATGTTATAATGTTGATAATCAGTGATATATAAAGAACGTAGTTTCAGGCATGACAACGGGATTTCATGAAATGACGAAATTTCGTCACTATTTTTCGCGAGATACATATGCTTTGGTGATTCCCAATGATTTGATTTTAGAGCTTAAAGTGGTTGGTGGAACCCCAAGCATAGCAGCTGCTCCACGTTCACCGGAAATCTGCCAATGGGTAAAATTTAGTGCTTTCAATATGTTGTTTTTTTCGATCTCTCTTAAATCTGATGCAGTAAGTATTCTGTTTTCATAATTTATAGAAACTGGGTTCTCTTCTTTTCGGCTTTCTGAATGTAAATGATCCAATTCGATGTAGTCTCCATCGCTTATGATAAATCCTCTTTCAATTACATTTTGGAGTTCGCGAACATTTCCGGGCCACGAATAATTCAACATTTTATTCATATCATATTCATTCAACAATTTTTCTTTCCGGTTCATTTTTATTGCACACTGTTGTATAAAATAATTTGCCAATAACAGGATATCATCACTTCTTTCCCGTAATGGGGGCAAATGTATTGGGAAGACATGAAGCCTGTAGTACAAATCCTCTCTGAATCGACCCTCTAGCACAGCTTTTATTAGGTCTTTATTGGTAGCTGCTATAATCCGGACGTCAATTTTCAATACTTCTGTACTACCAACAGGCTGAATTTCACCTTCCTGAAGTGCCCTAAGTAATTTTGCCTGAAGTGGCAATGGAAGTTCTCCTAGTTCATCTAAGAACAATGTGGAATGATTAGCCATAACAAATTTACCCGTCCGGGAACTGATGGCTCCGGTAAATGCACCTTTGACATGCCCGAATAATTCACTCTCAATCAGCTCAGCAGGTAAAGCTGCACAATTTACAGTGATCATAGTCCTGGCAGATCTGAGGCTTGTATTATGAATGGCGCGGGCGACTAACTCCTTTCCGGTTCCAGTTTCACCGGTGATCAATACAGTGGAATCAGTTGGGGCTACTTGCTGTATGAGTGAATGTACGGATTCCATTGGAGCGCTATTTCCTATCAGGCCATTGGGTTGGTGAATTTTGTTCATCTCCTCCTGGAGAATATCTTTTTCAATAGTAAGTTTTTTAATCTCTTCCTCCGCTTTGAGTTTTTCTTCCACATCAACAATGAAGAGAACTAAAAATATTTTTTCCTCATATCTGTATGAAGAAATCGTCACTTCAGCCCTCCATTCCTTACCTTCATTGTCTCTGCATTCAAGAAAGTTCCGATGTGGCCTGCTGCTACGTAATGAATCTTTTGTTAATATAGATTGGACCGCATTTTCAAGTGTTTGAGCACTTTTGGGAAGCATCCAATTCCTTAAGTCAAAGTTCAATGCATCTTCTTCCTTAGCGAAACAGAAAAACTCCATAGCAGATGGATTGATTTTGGTAATTTTATAGTCAATGCCTGTTTCAATAATGCCATTTACTGAATCTTGTATAAGACTATTGAGTCTGGCTTCACGCTCCTTAAGTTTTTGTTCAGATAACCACCTTACCATTTCGGATTCTGCACGCATTCCGAATATTCGAAATAATGCAAAATAGTCAGGGAGTTCTGTCATAGGTTTGTTATCCAATGCTGCCAAATGTCCTAACACTTCACCATTCTTTGATTTCAGAACTATACCCATATAACTCACCGCCCCCAAAGGAGGAAGATCCGGGTCATCCGGAAATAATCGGATCACATTGTCAGGTATATGGAATATTTCATTTTGTTGCAAGACGGGTTCACAGGGAGTGCCCGGAACAGCATACTCATAACTCTCAACAAAATGATTCTTTAACCAAAATGCTTGAGATATAAGATAATTTTTATCCCGGTCATATTTTGTGATCCATACTCCGTGTAATTCTAAAATCTCAGCTAAATTTCTCACCAATGCTCTAAAAAACTCTTTTCCTGTGTAAGCTGATGTTTCCTCAAATATTTTCTTTATTTGGATAAGCTTTGAGGGGGGGCGTTTTGGTTCCATATTGAATTGAATTTCAATAAAAGTAACATATTAGTATAATAAAAATAAAAAAGCCCCCCGGTTTCGGGAGGCTTTTTTCTGACTTTGGGAAGTTTAAATTACCATCTGTTGCGGGGTTTAAAACCACCGCCACCACTGTTGTTTCTTCTGGAAAAATCCCTGGAACCGCCTTCTCCTCTTGGTTCAGACTTCTTTACTACGATGGTATGTCCTTCAAATTCTGAATTATTCAAAGAATTGATAGCTGACATAGCATCATCATCATCGGGCATTTCAACAAAAGCAAAACCTTTGGATCTGCCTGTGTCTCTGTCCTTAATAACCTTGGCTGAGTCAACTTGTCCATACTCAGCAAACAAACTTTCAAGCGATTCAGAAGTAGTTCTGAAATTCAACTTTGCAACAAAAATGTTCATTAAAATAAAAAAATTAAAATTGAAAAAAAAAGAGAGGAAGCAGGATGTAAATATTCATTAGCAGGGAATACAATACATGAAGCCAAACCTATCTAAAATGTCGGTGCAAAGATAGCATTTTTCTTTTAGATTGTCAATACATTTTTAATGGGCTTTGATTTTGGCAAAATATACCTTATGGCATTTGAGGTTAATACAATTTATAACGAGGTATTCCCTGATAATTTGATTTCTCACAATACAGTGGACTTAGATTCAATTGTGTTTGCATGTAGAAATAATTTATGATATTTGAGTTTTTTGAATAACAAAAATAATTAAACCTGGAAAAGGGTATTTAAAGAATGAATGAACATATTAAAAGACTTGAGGAAAGAAAGTACGCAGCTTTTATTGGAGGGGGTATACCCAGGATAGAAAAGCAACATCAATCAGGTAAACTAACGGCCCGGGAGAGAATATCCTTATTGATGGATAAAGGTACTTTTGAAGAAATTGGGATGTTGGTAGAGCATCGTTGCACAGATTTCGGTATGGAAAAACAAGTTTTTCCCGGAGATGGTGTTATTACAGGATTTGGAGCGGTGAATGGCAGACTCACCTATGTATTTGCACAGGATTTTACGGTATTTGGAGGATCTCTTTCAGAGACACACGCTGAAAAAATTTGTAAAATCATGGATCTGGCGATGGAAAATGGAGCACCAGTGGTTGGTTTAAATGATAGCGGAGGTGCTCGAATTCAAGAAGGTGTTAATTCATTAGGAGGATATGCGGATATTTTTTATCGCAATACGCTTGCTTCAGGGTTCATCCCACAAATATCGTTAATTATGGGTCCATGTGCCGGGGGTGCTGTATACAGTCCGGCGATAACAGATTTCATTATGATGGTTGAAAAAACGTCATATATGTTCGTAACGGGACCTGGTGTTGTGAAAACAGTAACCAATGAAGAAGTTTCTTTCGAAGCTTTGGGCGGTGCTTCTACCCATGCTACAAAATCCGGGGTTACCCATTTCACAGCAGGAAATGATTTGGATGCTATAGAAAAAACCAGAAGGCTGTTATCCTATTTACCTCAAAATTGCAATGAAAAAAGTCTTCCACTTTCCTACGTGATGGGAGATGAATATATAACCGAATTAGACCAAATTATACCGCCGAGTTCAAATATACCCTATGATATGAAAAGTATAATAAAGGGCATAGTTGATAAGGATTCTTTTTTTGAGGTTCATGAATCATTTGCTGAAAATTTAATTATTGGATTTGCCCGAATTGCCGGAAAATCAATAGGAATTGTTGCCAATCAACCTATGGTACTTGCTGGAGTGTTGGATGTACATTCCAGTACCAAAGGAGCAAGATTTGTCAGGTTTTGCGATAGTTTCAATATCCCTCTTCTCGTATTGGTTGATGTACCGGGTTTTCTCCCCGGTACGGATCAGGAATGGAATGCTATTATAACTAATGGAGCCAAATTATTATATGCCTTTAGTGAAGCAACTGTTCCTAGAATTACAGTGATTACCCGAAAAGCCTATGGTGGAGCATATGATGTGATGAATTCTAAACATATAGGTGCAGATATTAATTATGCCTGGCCGACTGCAGAAATTGCCGTGATGGGTGCCAAAGGGGCTAGTGAAATCATATTTAAAAAGGAAATATCATCAGCAGAAAACCCTGTTTCAGAAGCACTAAAAAAAGAAAATGAATATGCAGAAAAGTTTGCTCACCCTTACCGGGCTGCAGCAAGAGGATTTATTGATGAAATTATCATTCCTTCTGAAACCAGAAGAAAACTGATTAAATCATTTTCTATGCTCGAAAATAAAACTAAGCCCTTTCCTAAAAAGAAACATGGGAATATACCATTATAAATGAGAAGCACATCGTTATCATGAGATGATAGCAAAAAATCAATTTCTATGAGCAAACTTATTCGCGAATGGATTCAGATCTTTGTTACGGGCGGTACCTTTGATAAAGATTATAATTATATTACAGGACAGCTATTTTTTAAGGATACGCACTTACAAAAAATGTTTGAAACGGGTCGTTGTACACTCGATATCGATATTAAAACCTTGATGATGGTGGACAGCCTGGAGATGAGCGATGCAGACCGGCAAATCATTATACATAATTGTCGTTATACTCAAGCCCACAGTATTATCATTACCCATGGAACAGACACCATGACAATCACAGCTGAAGCCCTTGCAAACGCAGGAATTGATAATAAAACCATCATTTTAACTGGCGCCATGATTCCTTATGCTTTCGGTACATCCAGTGATGGTTTTTTTAATCTCGGCAGTGCTTTGGCTTTTGTCCAGACACTTACACCCGGAATATATATAGTTATGAATGGAAGGTACTTTCATTGGAATAAAGTTGTTAAAAATCAAAAAACAGGATATTTTGAATCTAAAGAATAGAAATGTCATATATGGATTCTTCCTATTGGTCTATTTTAATCGTGGATTTATAGATCACTAAAAGTTTTGTGTAACAATAACCAATAAATGATTCGTTATATCAGGTCTTCCTTTTGTAATGTAATGTTAAATATGTAAAACCATAAAATCTTTTACAAATGCGGAATTGGATTACTTTTCTTCTGGTGCTGAATGTTTATGTCATCATATGTCAAACCCGGCAACCCATCATGCGATTCCCGGATATTTCAGCTAAACATATAGTTTTTTCCTTTGCTAATGATCTTTGGTTAGTAGATAAAAATGGTGGAACAGCGCAAAAGTTGAGTTCGCCTCCAGGACTTGAATCATGGGCAAAGTTTTCTCCTGATGGAGAAACCGTCGCATTCAGTGGAAATTACGACGGTTCTGTTAATATTTATACCATTTCAATTCATGGTGGGCTACCTTATCCCATCACACATCATGGAATGCCCGACAGAATGATTGAATGGTTTCCTGATGGGAAACACTTGCTCTATTCCTCATCTATGTACAGCGGCAAGCAACGATTTGGACAATTTTATAAAGTGCCGGTAGAGGGAGGGCTTCCGGAAAAATTGCCTATTGCTCATGCAGAATTGGGGAGTATTTCACCCGAGGGTACTAAAATCGCATTTACGGATAAAACCAGATTGTTCAGGACGTGGAAAAGGTATAGAGGGGGCATGGCTGCAGATATTTTCATTTTTGATCTGAATACAAAAGAATGCAAAAGGATTACTAAGAATGATTTTAATGATGAAGTACCCATGTGGAGCGGTGATAAAATTTATTACTTATCAGATGCAGGGAATGAACATAGATACAATCTTTGGAGATATAATCTGATCGATGAAAGTCATACACAAATCACTCATTTTGACCAATGGGATGTGCATTTTCCTTCAATAGGACCCGAAGACATTGTATTCGAAGCCGGAGGAGATTTATATGTAATGAGCTTATCCAATGAATCGATAAAAAGAGTAGAAATTACAATTTTATCAGACTTTGAAGAACTAAAACCCAGACAGGTGAAAGTCTCTGATCAATTAGCATATATTCATCCCGGTCCGGACGGCAAAAGGGTTGTAGCTGAAGCCAGAGGAGAATTGTTTAATTTGCCTGCCAGCAAAGGGATAACCAAAAACCTTTCAACAAGCCCTGCTTCAGCAGAGCGCTATCCAGCTTGGTCACCTGATGGCAAATCCATAGCATACTGGAGTGATGAGGACGGAGAATATGATTTATGGAAGGTCGATGTAGATTCGGGAAAAAAGAAAAAAATCAAATCTTTTACTGAAGGGTATAGATATCAGATATTTTGGTCAACTGACAGTAAGAAATTAGCATGGATCGACCAGGCACTACAAGTTCAGACGATTGACTTAAGCACAGGTAAGATACAAACCATAGCCAAACAAACAGGATTATCCCATTATGGATTACTCAATTACAACATATCATGGTCCGCAGATGGTCGATGGGCAGCATTTAATCAGGATTTGGAAAATGGACTTACGGGAATAGGGCTTTTCGATTTTGAAAAGCAAATAATGCATACTATACAGGGGGGGTTCTATAATCTGAGTTATCCGGTTTTTGATCCTGAAGGGAAGTTTCTATACGTACTGACAAACAATCACTTCACTCCGATTTATAGTAATTTCGACAATAGTTTTGTTTATACAAATTCAACCAAAGTGGGTGTTTTTCCACTTCAGAAAGATACGCCATCTCCATTGGTTCCTGAAAATGATGAGGTAGAAATCAAAGAAAAAACTGATCAGAATGGAGACAAAGAAAAAGAAGCAAATAAAAGTAGTGCGGATAAGCCGGTAAAAGTCAATATTGACTTTGAAGGTATACAGACTCGATTAGTAATTCTTCCAGCTCAGGCAGGTAACTATTTTCGACTGCAAGCCTGCGAAGGAAAAGTTTTATATCTTAAGTTTCCAAACCATGGTGAGTCATCAGGGAAAACAGCTTTAAAATATTTTGACTTTAAGGAAAGAGAGGAAAAGACAGTATTGGAGGACATCAACCAATTTACGGTCACTTCTGATGGCAAGAAAATTCTGGTAACTAAGGGTAATGTTGCAGCAATAGTAGATATTGCTCCTGGTCAAAGTCTAGAAAAGACGTTGGATTTGTCACAAATGCGTCTGCAATTGGATCCTGCTAAGGAATGGCAACAGATTTTCAATGATGCCTGGAGATTTCAGAGGGATTATTTTTATGATAAAAATATGCATGGCGTGGATTGGAGTGATATTAAACTGCATTATCAGCGATTGTTGGATAGGGCTTGTAGCCGATCGGATGTAAACTATGTCATTGGAGAAATGATCGGGGAGTTGGATGCGTCTCATGCTTATAGAGGAGGGGGTGATTATTTCCATACTCCGAGAGATGAAAATGTCGGCTATTTAGGGATCGACTGGGAAAAGCAAAATGGGCAATACCGGATCGCCCGAATTATCAAAGCTGCGGAATGGGATACTGAAGTTCGGTCTCCTCTTGCAGAACCGGGAACCGGAATCAATGAAGGTGACTATATACTGGCTGTGAATGGCACCGCATTGTCATCTTTTCAAAATCCGTACGCTGCCTTTATTGGGTTGGCCGGTAAGCCGGTAGAATTGACAGTAAACAGTAAATCAACAAAAGACGGATCAAAAAAAGTAGTCGTTAATGCACTTTCAAATGAGGACCGTTTAAGGAATTTGGCCTGGATCGAGGAAAACAGAAAATATGTTGATGAAAAATCCGGAGGAAGAATAGGGTATATTTATGTGCCCTCCACAGGATTGGATGGGCAATATGAATTAGTAAGAATGTTTTATGGTCAATATAAAAAAGATGCACTCATTATCGATGAACGCTTTAACAACGGAGGACAAATTCCGGACCGGTTCATTGAAATTCTCAATAGAAAACCATTGGCATTTTGGAAAACAAGAGATGGGGATGATTGGCAATGGCCTCCTGTAGCTCACTTTGGACCGAAAGCTATGTTGATTAATGGATGGAGCGGATCAGGAGGAGATGCTTTCCCTGATTATTTTAAAAAAGCAGGTCTGGGTCCTTTGATTGGGACCCGCACCTGGGGAGGATTGATTGGAATTTCCGGTACTCCGGATTTGATTGACGGTGGAATGGTTACAGCTCCTACTTTCAGAATGTTTCATCCCGATGGAACCTGGTTTTCTGAAGGTCATGGAGTAGACCCGGACATTGAGGTCCCCGAGGATTATTCATTGTTGGCAAAAGGAATCGATGCTCAACTTGATAAAGCGATTGAAGTATTGCTTCAGGAATTGCAAATCAATGCTTATCAGGTTCCCCGGGCACCGGAGGTTGAAAACCGATCAGGCTCATCGGAGTAAAATGCATGAATGAGACAAAAGATGAAAAGTTACCTTACCAGTGTACTAAAAGAATTCAATACCTATAAAACTTATGGAGAAAGGGCAATACAGCCTTTAACCAGTGAAGAAATGCTTTGGAAATTTAATGATGAAAGTAATAGTATTGCCGTCATTATCCAGCATTTAAGGGGGAATATGCTATCGCGATGGACAGATTTTTTCCATACAGATGGAGAGAAATCCTGGAGGTACCGGGATACAGAATTTGAAGATATAGTCCGCACAAAAGATGAACTTCTTCAATTATGGGAAGAAGGATGGAATGTATTATTGAAAGTCTTGGAAAATCTTGGTGAGAAGGATTTGGAAAAAATTATTTTGATCCGGAATGAACCACATACTGTTACAGAAGCCATCAACCGGCAATTGGCACATTATGCTTCTCATGTGGGACAAATTATATATATAGCCCGAATGATTCAGGGAGCAAACTGGAAATCACTTACCATTCCAAAAGGGGGAACGGAGGTGTTTAATCAAAAGAAATTTTCCCAAGATCAAGGAATTATTTGACTCTGTAAGCATAATTTCTGTATGGAGTATGGAAAAATTTTTAGCAATGTATATCAAATCATTAAGGATGAACTTTCTGAAGGTAGTGTACCCGATTATATCCCTGAACTGACCCGGGTGAATCCGGATTCTTTTGGAGTGCATTTAACTACTGTCGGATCAGAACATTTCAGTTTTCAGGATTCTGAGGTAAGGTTTTCCATCCAAAGTATTTCAAAAGTTCTTGCCCTAACTATGGCCTATGAAATGGAAGGTGAATCGTTATGGAAGAGGGTGGGTGTTGAGCCGTCAGGTACCCCTTTCAATTCTATGATACAATTGGAGTATGAATCGGGTATACCAAGGAATCCGTTGATTAATGCAGGAGCTTTGGTGATTTGTGATATCCTGGTGAGTCGGCTCCATAATACAAAAGTTGAATTTTTGGAGTTTTTGAGGAAAATTTCCGGAATTCACGATATACATTATGATGCTGATATTACACAATCGGAAAAATCAACTGGTTTTAGAAACATGGCATTAATCCATTTAATGAAATCTTATGGTAATATATTTAATGATGTAGAGGAAGTAGCTGATTTATATTTTCATATGTGTTCTATTAAAATGAATTGCAGAGAATTGGCTTCTTCATTTTTGTTTTTAGCTAATTATGGTGTGAATCCATACAATGGAGAAAGAATAATTAATATTAGCAAATCAAAACGAATCAATGCCATAATGCAATTGTGTGGATTTTATGACGAAGCGGGAGAGTTTGGCTTCCGTGTGGGTTTGCCAGGAAAAAGTGGAGTAGGGGGAGGCATAGTGGCTGTTTACCCAGGGAAATATTCTATAGCTACCTGGAGCCCCCGATTAAACAGGAAAGGAAACTCTCACATGGGTATTCATTTTTTGGAAAAATTTACCACTGAAACCCAAACATCTATCTTTT
>DAOLDB010000053.1:0-29230 GCA_035327565.1 Saprospiraceae bacterium | reverse complement strand
CATTCCCTGGCTGTTTTGGATACAAAGTCAACACAACCCTTAAACTGATCAACATAGGTGACATTGCTACATCCTCTACTGATGAATTCAAAGGAATGGCTGCCAGTGCCACCAAACAAGTCGAGCATTACGGACGTTGAAAAATCAATTTTATTCTGAAGGATATTGAACAATCCTTCTCTGGCGAAGTCAGTTGTTGGACGGGTTGGCCATTTTTTAGCTGGAGGCAATAATTTTCTTCCACCTAAAAATCCACTGATTATCCGCATAATTGGGCTAAATAAAGCTCAAAATAATAATGCCGGACAGTCATGTTTATACTTTTGTCAAATTTTAACAACATGGGTTCTGAATAAAAAATCTCCCCAAAATGTTCTCGTAGCAAAATACTCACTTCATCTCCTTTACTAATTCTGCCGGCTATTTCTAATGGCTGGGAATGTGGATACAATTTCATTTCCTGGTAACAGGCAGAAATAAAATACAAAACATCCGATGCATGTTGCCAAAGGAATCGGTTATAAAACCGGATACCGTCCCGATCGCAAACCTGAATAAAGAGGTAAGGTTTTGAAATGATGGCAAAGACTTTTGGATAAACACAGGGATACAGATATTCAGAAACAGCAGAGGATAAATGCTTTATTGAATAGTTTGAATTTACTTTTTCTGCCCATTCATTAATGAGTGGATCCAGAAAATAATGAGTTTCAGCAGCTTGGTCAATCAATTTATCATAATTATAACCACCACCAAAATCATTTCCTATTACTTCACGAACAGGCGTCTCTGTGACTAAAGACTTTGGAAGATGCAAGGCTTCTCCTGCATGGAGTAAATAAATACTTTTGAATGACAGACCTGCTTCAAGCACTTCAAAAACCTCTTCCAGAGAATAACCTTCAGGGTTGCTTACCTCTTGTAGTGTAAATTCATCTGAAAAAATACCATAATGGAATCTGTCCGGTTCAACAAAAACCGACAAACTACATTCTTCCGTATTAATATGTTTATTGTTTCGATTCAAAACAATTCTTACTCCCAGTTTCCAGTAAGATTAGGCTTGGAAAGATCGCCGAACTTTAAACGGTTGTTGGGAGAATAACGGCTATCATATTTTGAAAATTTAGCATCGGCATAATCTCCCATGAAAGCATTGTACCGGGTACCTACTTCTACAACGTGTACCATGGTTTGTTGATAGGTCAGAGTATCCGCTGTTATATCGAAAATAGTGCCTTCCGGAGCAAAAGGTACAAAACGTAGCCGCTCCAGATTGATACCCAAGGATTTGATTGAATCATATGCCGAGGAATATGTAACAGTTCTGATGATTTTATCTAAGTTTTCCGGATCATCAGGATCCCCCACAATATATTCAAAAGGAATGCTGTCATTCATTAATACATATACCAAAGTATCCCAACTACCGGCAAACTCTCCGGTGATATCCCTATAGATTTCCTGAGCTTTTCTAATTTCTTTCAAGCGATCGATGACCACAATTTCTCTCTTCACTTTTTCTTCACGGAATGCGATGGGTTCTTTAATGGAATTGACCAGCATATAAATCAGAAAAAGAATAATAGCTACCAGTAATGCATTCAAGATGTACTTCATATCAAAAAATTTTAACTTGGTATAATGTTGATTTTATTCGAAAAAAAAATGCTTTAATTCTATAGTATCAAATATGTTCTTTAATGTTCCTGCACCTTTTATTAAAAAAGTGAATTTCAGGGATTGCTATTGATACCTACATTTTTTAGGTTCAATAAGAATCCTTAATTAAGATGCAACTTTTTACATCTTTGGTGTTTGACAAAAAAAATAATTTGTGACAATGATACAATTTTTTATTTTGAGTTGGTAGGTGTTTTGCTTTAAAATTTATAAATCATCCTATAAATAAAAAACGACCATCTACCTTATTTCAGGCAGATGATCGCCAACAATACCATTTACACAATATGTAAATCCACTATAAAGGTAATAGTGGAAATGTAATAATTATGCTGACGATGGTCATTTGTAGTCATGATAATGATCACACGGGTCAAATCTTTTGTATTAAATTGATGGGATCTCAAACCATAAACTGTAAAAAAATGCTTTCATGTGTAATTCAATTCCATGTTAGAAGTAACATTGCACTACCCGGAAAAGAAGCCCGGCCACCAACCGGCTTGTATGTCCCCCCTGATCATATCGGGGATTAAATTCTACTAAATCAACAAGTGCGAGTTTATTTGATAACAGTATATCGTGCATGTATGGCCATATATCTGGAAGATTAAATCCATAAGGAGATGGAGCACTTACTCCCGGCGCAATTGAACTTGAAAAAACATCTATATCGATAGAAAGATGTACCACATCCGCTTCTTCAATATATTTATCCATTTCTGAATGAATTGAATCTCCATCTCCATAAAGAACATCATCCACAGTAAAATAATTTATCTGTTTTACCTCTGCATGTTGAAACAAGTGCTGAGTATTGGCCTGATGTTGAATACCTATTACCATATATTTACTGGAATATTCCTCAAGGATTTGGAAAAATGGAGTTCCAGAGGTAGGTAATGGATCGGGGGCTCTTAGATCAAAATGGGCATCAAAATTAACTATTCCGGCAATTTGTCCGGAATAATGTTTTACCAAACCGGAATGACTTCCATAAGAAAGCTCATGTCCTCCCCCCAGCACTACAGGCAGCCAATTTCTACCCAAAAGCCATTCAACCGTATGGGCAAGCATTTGCTGCGATGCTTCCATATTCCCATTCTTTGAAAAAATATTTCCCACATCGATGATTTCAAAGTTATCATCATGATGAACAGGGAATGATCCCGCATGGGCTCTTATGGCATTAGGGCCCAGAGAAGCTCCTGCCCTGCCCTGATTCCTTTCTACACCAATATCTGACGCATAACCTATAATTGCAATACCTCTATAGTGCGCAGGTTCGGGCAATTGATGAGATAAATCTACCAATTTGATGATCTGATGCCATCTGAAATATGTGGTATCGGTCAGATGATCCGTTCTACCCTTGTAAAATTCATCTTCCGGAGCAAAATACACATCCAGGTCCATGTAGTATGATGGGTTGTACTCCATATTATCTCAGTTGATCATTTCTGATTTTACTCCTCCAATCCAAATGTCTGAGGGATTTATACGTCCTTGCCTGTAGAAAATCTCTCTGTAATCATGGGTAGGGAAAGAGACCAAATCAGCTCTTTTATCCTTTTCTATGATGCCACGGTCGCTTAGTTTTAAGGCACGGGCTGCCCTAACGGTTATACCGGCTATAACTTCAGGTATTGAAACTTTCTCATATGCGGACATAATGGATGCCATAGTCAGTAAATGACCCATGGGAGCTGAGCCAGGATTCCAATCTGATGCAATGGCCACACAACAACCCTGATCCAATAACTTCCTCATAGGAGCAAACGGCATACCAAGCCCTAATGAAGCACCAGGCAATACCACTGCGACTGTATTGCTTTTAGCTAACATTCGAATCTCATTATCTCCAGAAGCCTCCAAATGGTCAACACTAAGCGCTTTCACCTGTATGGCGATCTCACTTCCACCGGTTGTAAACTGGTCTCCATGTATCGTTAAATCAAAACCCATAGCTTTTGCACTCATTAGAAATTCCAATGATTCCTGAGGACGAAAAGCAGTCTCCTCTATAAAAATATCCACCCTTGAAGCAAGGTTTTCTGTTTGAACCTGAGGCAATAACTGATTGGAAATTTTATTTAAGTAATCAATGTTATTCCCATGAAAATCAAACGGTTTCATATGTGCAGCCAGACAAGTTGGAATGATGTTTTGCGATGAAATACTATCTGCTTCATGAATAATTCTTAGCATACGCAATTCATCCTGTACACTTAAGCCATATCCACTTTTTACTTCTACTGTTGTTACCCCTCCCTGACCCATCTCCGCTAATCTCCTCATTAAACTTTCTAAAAGTACTGAATCTGCCGCTGATCTCGTATCTTTTACCGAACGATTGATACCCCCTCCTTCTTTTGCAATCTGAAGATATGTCTTCCCCTCCAATCTTTTACTGTAGTCCTCGATCCTGTGACCACCATAGCAAATATGTGTGTGACAATCAATCCATCCTGGCAGCAAAACACTAGGCTCACTTATTTCATTGATATTCAAAACAAAATCAGAATAATATTCAAGTAAGTCTTTATATTGTCCTATTTGATCTATTCGACCCTCACTCCAACCAATCCATGAATTATTCACAATATGTAAATGATGTTGTGCAACGGGCCCCCTTAAGGGTGTGTTTTGCATCGTGATGATCTGTATAAATGGGCCTGCAATGGTGGCGACTTTATTTTTCATCATCCTGGCTTTGAGTTAGAAGTCCTTAAAATTCCAGTCCATGCAATATACTCATTTCTTTTGCTTTCGAATAGCCGGCATCTTTATGTCTGAATATTCCCATGGCAGGGTCTATATGCAGTACTCTTTTAAGACATGATTCTGCTCTTTCTGTACCATCTGCCAATACCACCATTCCTGCATGCTGACTATAGCCCATGCCTACACCACCCCCATGATGAAATGAAACCCAGGTAGCCCCCCCGGAGGCATTTCCCATGAGATTCAGTAATGGCCAATCGGAAACAGCATCACTCCCATCCAGCATTCCTTCGGTCTCCCGATTGGGAGAAGCTACCGATCCGCAATCCAGATGATCTCTTCCTATAACCACGGGCGCCTTCAATTTTCCTGATTTAACTAAACCATTAAAAATAAGTCCGGCCTTTTGCCGCTCACCCATACCCAGCCAACATATACGGCTGGGAAGTCCCTGGAATTCCACTTTTTGCCTGGCTTCATATAGCCAATTGATCATTGGAAGATTTTCAGGAAATGCTTGTATTAATGCCTCATCAGTAGTATAAATATCCTCTGGATCACCTGAAAGCGCTACCCAACGGAAAGGCCCTTTCCCTTCACAAAATAGTGAACGGATGTATGCAGGCACAAAACCTGGAAAATCAAATGCCCGGGCTTCCCCACCCTGCATTGCAAACTCTCTCAGATTATTTCCATAGTCAAAAGTAATACTGCCTTTCTTCTGCAATTCCAGCATTAATCCCACATGTTTAGCCATGCTTTTCAATGATCTTTCTTTATATCCTGTAGGATATATTTTTCGTTGGTATTCAATTTCCTCAAACCTCATCCCCTGGGGTACGTAACCGAACAACGGATCATGAGCCGAAGTTTGATCCGTAAGAATATCGGGAATGATCCCATCAGCATTTAATTTTTCAAGAACATCTACAACATTTCCGATCAGTCCAACCGATAAAGCTTCTCCTTTATCCCTGGCTTTCAACACCCATTGTACGGCCTGTGGATATGAATCTGTCATTTTATCTATATAGCGAGTTTCTAATCTTTTTTTAATTCTCGCTGCGTCAACATCCACACCCAGAAAGGAAGCCCCCGCCATCGTTGCTGCTAATGGTTGGGCTCCACCCATGCCTCCCAGGCCTCCGGAGAAAATCCATTTCTTCCGAAGGTCTCCATTAAAATGTTTTGCTCCACAGGCTATAAATGTTTCATATGTGCCCTGGAGAATCCCCTGTGAACCTATATATATCCAACTTCCGGCCGTCATCTGTCCAAACATCATCAATCCCTTATCCGATAATTCCTGGAAATGCTCCCAGTTTGCCCAGTGGGGAACCAGGTTACTATTGGCTATCAATACCCGGGGAGCCATTGGGTGAGTAGGTATAATTCCCACCGGTCTTCCAGACTGAATCAATAAACTTTCATCATCAGATAATTTGAGGAGACAATCTATAATTTTTAGCAAATCCTGCCGGCTTCGAGCTGCTTTGCCAGTACCTCCATACACTACTAATTCATCTGGATTTTCAGCAACTCTTCTGTCAAGATTATTCAATAGCATTCGAAGAGGCGCTTCAGTTTGCCAGGACTTTGCATGAAGCTGCGTTCCTGTTGGGGCTATGTATTCAGGGTGATTAGCGTATTTTTCAATAAATTTCGAATAATTCATCATATTCCGTTTTAAGATGAGTATAGGTATTTATGTTGTCGTTGTATAGTTGTAGAAGCTTTCCTTCTTCTATCCATGAAATTGATTTTTCTATGTATTCGGCCATGAAAACATCTTCTTCTATGTGAGGCAATTCTTCTCTGAAAGCATGTGACATAACTTCTAAAACCGGATGAGTTTTCAGAGGTCTTTTGAAATCTAAGGCTTGCATGGCACAAAGGAGTTCTATGCCTAAAATTTTTTGTGTATTTCGAATAATCCTCAATGACTTCCTACCTGAAATTGAGCCCATACTCACATGATCCTCCTGCCCTAAAGAGGTAGGAATGCTGTCAGCGCTCGCTGGAAAACACAAAGATTTATTTTCACTGACTAAAGCAGCAGCAGTATACTGTGGAATCATAAATCCTGAGTTGATCCCGGTATTTTCAATCAATAGCTTTGGTACTCCCTGAGTTTTACCTTCGAGGGAAAGATATATTCGTCGTTCGGAAATACTCCCGATTTCTGAACTGGCAAGCCCTGCATAATCCAAAGTTAAAGCCAAGGGTTGCCCATGAAAATTACCTCCACTAATTATTTTATCACCGGAAAAGACTAACGGATTGTCAGTGACAGAATTTAATTCAATTTCTGTCCGCTCTTTTAGATGAAGCCATATGTCCCGGCTAGTTCCATGGACCTGTGGAATACACCTCAATGAATAAGGATCCTGCACTCTGTCACAATCTTCATGAGATTTATTGATCTCACTTCCATGAATCAGTGCAAACATCCGGGCAGCAACATGTTTGTTTCCTTTGTAATATCGCACCCTATGCAATTCAGATGAAAATGGCATGGCAGAAGCTGATAAAGCTTCAACCATCACGGAGGCTATGAAATCTGCCTGGGCAAGGATTTGATGCAAATAATGTACACATAAAACTGCATAAGAAGTAATAAACTGAGTTCCATTGATTAATGCCAGTCCCTCTTTAGCTGCTAATTGCAACGGAGATTTATTGTACTTTTTTAATACCTCAATAGAATCCCAAACTTTACCTTTATATCCAACTTTTCCCTTGCCTATTAAAGGTAGAAAACAATGACTTAAAGGGGCCAGGTCTCCAGAAGCTCCGACAGAACCTTGTAAAGGCACAATAGGAACAATGTCAGTTTCCAGCATCCAAAGCATCCTCTTGATGGTCTCTAAACGGACGCCACTATATCCGGCGCAAAGGGATTGTATTTTAGTTACGATCATTAATTTAACTAAATCTCTTTCGCAATGACCTCCGACTCCCACACTGTGACTGATGAGCAGTTTTTCCTGAAGTTTTCTGACATCCTCTGAAGCAATAGCCACTGTACACAGAGGTCCAAATCCAGTATTAACACCATAAATTGCGGTACTCCCTTTCAATATTTCGTTTATATGCCCTGCAGAAATATTAATTCTCGCAATAGCTCCTTCATCAATCACCCCGCGAATGTTCCCATGAGCCAATTGCAAAGCCTTTCCCACCGTCAATAAATCCTTACCATATCTGAAAATTTCCATAACAGATTGCTTTTGGTCAAAATTAATCTATATTTTTGATAACTACTAATGATAAATATTCATATAACCATAACCATGAGTAATCTAATAGAAATGCGTCATTTGAGATACTTCCATGCATTATCCATGGAATTGCATTATGGGAAGGCTGCAAAAAAATTATTTATCAGCCAACCCGCATTGACCAAGCAAATCCAAATGTTGGAAGCCTATGCAGGGGTCAAACTGATCAACCGCAACCGAAAGAGGGTACAACTTACAGATGCCGGCAAATATTTACAGGAGAAATGTGAGCAGTGGATCAGAGAGTTGGATGAAAGTATTATTCATATTCAAAGGATGGAGGAAGGGTTAAGCGGCACTTTAAAAATCGGATTTCTTGGATCAGCGATGCACAATATCCTTCCTGATAGAATTAAAAAGTTACATCAGCATTTCCCTGGCATTGGAATTTCGCTGGAAGAAATGAGTAACCAGGCACAAATTGACCAACTTTTGAAGCAAAATCTGGATTTGGGGTTTATCAGGAAGAGTCTGGTACCTCCTTCTATACAAATCAATGCTGTATACACAGAAACCTTTTCTTTGGTATTACCTTCCAATCATCCCATTTCTAAAGAAAATTTTCAGCATATGGGTCAATTACGCGGTGAAAAATTTATATTGTTTGATAGAATTTACAGTGAAGAATATTACGATATGGTCATACAAATCATTTCTGAAGGGGGCTACCTTCCCGAGATCAACCACAAATCCATCCATGCCACCACCATATTCAGGCTGGTAGAAAACGATATTGGTATTTCTATTGTACCTACTTCATTGGCCTCAGGATATCAATTGAAAATAAAATTCATCCCGTTGGAAAATATACCTCAGCGAACTACTTTATATCTTGCATGGAATACTGATGGTAATAATCCGGCATTACGATCATATTTCAGGATAGAAAAAAGCTTTAATGATTCATCAGCTTTATTTAGTGAATAAAAACATTTATCAAATAAATCTTTTTATACAGTGAAAAACTTTCATCTTTCACAATAAAATGACATGAAATGAAAAAAATTAATCTATTTCTTTTGTTGACAATTTTACTTTTATCTTCCTGTAAAAACCAAAAGGAAGAGAATCCCACTGACCTGGAAACTAAATATATACTCACACCTTTTAGTCAATCACCTGAGTTTCCTGATGCCACGTTAATATTTGACTCGTATACAAAAGGTCTATTTACATTCAGAGTAGAAAGCGAAACCTATATTTTAGGGGAACAAACTTCAGATGCTAACAAGAAAATGTGTGCGAACAGCCCGGAAGGCCAGCATATTCATTTAATTATGGGATCAGATCCCTACTATGCCAAATACACTGAAACTTTTAAGCAGGAAATACGCGATGGCACCCATTACATGCTTGCATTTTTATCGCGTTCTTATCATGAAAGCATTAAAACATCAACAGCATTTGTAGCTTCCAAAGTTGAAATTGAAAACAACACCATAATCAATAGTGAGCCCATCGAAGGCATGATGCTTTGGTATAGTCGACCGAAAGGAGTTTATGTGGGCAAAGAAGAAACGGATAAAGTTATGTTGGATTTTTACTTAAAAGATGTAGAGCTTGGTGAGGAGTATAAAATTTTAGCAGATATTAATGGTGAAATTCACACTATTGACCAATGGATTCCCTATTACATTAAAGGTTTGCCTTTAGGTTTTAATAAAATCAAACTTACTCTGGTGGACATGATGGGTGAAGTGCTTCCGCTTGAGAACAATCCGGTTTCTATGGAATTCGAGCTTAAAGAAGATCCGGCAGATGCGTTGCAATAGTCAGGAGCAATAGTTTGAGAGTAAATTAACTGAAATATTAAATAGTAAAGAATTATTTTTCTTCACTGTTTGTTTTTCATAAAGCAATTAATATTTTTGCCACGCATTAACCCAAACGGTGGTTGTAGCTCAGCTGGTTAGAGCATCGGATTGTGGTTCCGAGGGTCGTGGGTTCGAGTCCCATCTTCCACCCTGAAAGCACAAGGAGTGATTTACGCTCCTTGTGCTTTTTTAAATAATGGGCAATCCTTTTTTAATGTAAGTTTTTAAATGATTCAAAAAATATTTTATCCTCCCTCATTTATAATTTCTATGTTTGGGAAATCATTAATAAAGCCAACTGTATTTTACTAAATGACAATCATCAACTTCCACATTCATTATAAAACAGAATGGAAAGAGCATCCATTCATTCAAATAAAAAAAAAGACCGGAAGAACAACCCGGCAAGAAGTAATCCATTTGCATTCTTTTGACGGAGAAAACTGGATAGGCCAAATTCTCATCGATACCAATGAAAAAATTCAATATAAATATGGTATAAAAAATGAAGGGTCGATTACTATGGAGTTTGGTGAAATCCGCCAAATCAATTGGGATTTTAAACACATTCAATCCTACCTGATAAAAGACACATGGAGGTCCAGAAGTCATGAATCTAATATTTTTCACACTTCTGCATTTACTCAGGTCATTTTTAATAGATCCGTTTTTCAACAAATGCCGACCAAAGCCACAACAAACCACAACATAGTATTATTCCGTTTATGGTCTGCTGATATACCCACCCATCTTCGATTAGGCATTGTTGGCAACCATAGTGTTATGGGAGACTGGAAAAAACCTCTACTTTTAGACGATTCAGGGTATCCAACATGGACAAAGACCATTGAAATCAATGAAATTAAAACCCATATTGAATACAAATATGTTTTATGTGATGGATCTAATGGTGAAATTGTCGAATGGGAAAATGGACTCAACCGCACCATTGAAGTCACTTACCTTAGCTCACCAGGTCATTGCATTGTCCAAAATGATGACCACTTCAGACACAATTATAAGAGATGGCGGGGCGCCGGTATGGCTATACCTCTATTTTCATTACGCTCTGCCCGGGGATTGGGGATTGGAGAGTATAATGACCTGAAACATGCCATAGATTTTTCCAGGAATTCAGGTTTAAGAATGGTGCAAATATTACCGGTCAATGATACCATTGCCAATAGGACATGGAAAGACAGCTACCCATATGCGGCCATTTCTGTATTTGCTCTGAATCCATTGTATATTCATATTCCTGGCATAAGTCTATTCCGTTCAACAAACCACAAAAGAGCTTACGATAAAGATTTAAAAAGACTAAATGCGTTGGAGCATATTGATTTAGAAGATGTTATGCAATCTAAGTTCAAGTATTTTAAAATCCTGTTTTATCAGGAAAAAGATAGCGTTATCAAAGATTATGATTTTTTGAAATTTATCTCTTCCAATGAAGAATGGCTGATACCTTATGCTGGATTTTGTGTGTTCAGGGATATGTATAATACAGCAGATTTCAATCAATGGCCTTCATATTCTGTATATCAAAAAAATGAAATATACTCACTGGCTAAAGAAGGAAACCCATGGAATGAAAAATTCCTTTTTTACTTTTTCTTACAATACCATGCCGATAAGCAATTAAAAGCAGCCAAAGAATATGGTAGAGAACATAGAGTAGTATTAAAAGGTGATTTGCCAATAGGTATTTACAGGCACAGTTGTGATGCATGGGTTGCTCCTCATTTATATCATATGGATGAGCAGGCAGGGGCCCCCCCTGATGATTATGCAGAATCGGGTCAAAACTGGGGATTTCCAACTTATAATTGGGAAGAAATGTCCAGGGATGATTTTTCATGGTGGCGGAAGAGAATGATGAAATTAAGTGAATATTTTGATGCTCTCAGGATCGATCACATTCTGGGATTTTTCAGGATTTGGTCAATACCTCTCAATGCTACCGAAGGCACAATGGGTCTTTTTCATCCACGGTTACCTTTTACGGAAAGTGAACTTCGTTCATATGGATTGGATGAAGATCTGAATCGATATATTTACCCTTATATCCGTACACATAATCTCATCGAATTATTTGGCTCTGACGCAAAATATGCAAAGGATTACTATTTGGATGAAATCTGGCCCGATGCATATATTTTAAAGGAAATATTTAATACACAAGCTAAAATAAAGGATCGGTTTAATAGATCGAATAACGGTACTTTTCCCGCTAACCATGAAAAAATTTTGTATAAACTGGCAGGGGAGATTCTTCTGATTAAAGAGATGGTCAATAAAAATTCCATGTTCAATCCCAGAATCACTTTACAGAAAACCGTTTCATACCAGGATTTAGACAAAAGACTTCAGGATGCTTTCAATGCATTGTATAATCATTATTTTTATGAAAGACATAATGAATTTTGGAAAAAACAGGCATTATGGAAATTGCCGGCTTTATTGGATGCTACGGATATGCTGATATGTGGTGAGGACTTGGGCATGATTCCGGCTACAGTTCCGGAAGTCATGAAGGAGCTGAACATCATCCCATTAGAGATTCAAAGAATGCCTAAAGGAAATTGGCGATTTGGTAACCCCTTGGCTTATGCATATTTGTCAGTGGCATCGCCCTCATGCCATGACATGTCGACGATCAGAGGATGGTGGGAAGGAAATCGAGATATTGCTCATGCATTTTTCTTTGAATACATGGGCATGAGGGGCCGTCTACCTGAGCAATGCCAAAGTGAAATTGTAGAATATATCAACAGGGAACACCTGTTGTCACCTGCCATTCTTGCCATATTTCCCCTGCAGGATTTGTTAGGGATGGATGATGACCTGAAGAAAGAAAACGCCTTCTCAGAACAGATCAATGAACCCAGCAATCCTGACCATTATTGGAGATACCGGATGCATCTGAACATGGAAGAATTGGCTGTTAACCAATCATTTATGTCACGAATCGAAAATATGGTTCGCTACTCTGGCAGGGACGCAGATTAATTGTATTTTTTTTCAATACTTTTTATCTGCTTATGTCTTTAATTTTTTCCCTTGAAAGTGATAAGAAAACAACCCATCAATACACCAAATTATACACATTAGGCATTTTATTTAGACAGCAATTCATTCGGTAAATGATCGATGGCCTGAACAATAAATCCAGATATATCGCCAATTATTCAAAATCTGTTCATTGGATTATTGTCGTTCTTTTTGCTGCAAACAGTTATGGTCAGGTTTTCGATTCAACGGTTGTAATAAAGGAAGCTATCATATACTTTGAAAGTGATTCTTTTAAAATAGATTCAATAGAAAAGATCACTTTAAAATCTATTGCCCAACTATACAGGGATAAGTCATTCAGCTTACATGGTCATACCGATGGTGATGGTTCGGATGAATACAATCTCAACTTATCCTTTAACAGAGTGATGACAGCATATCAATTTTTAAGGGATTCTATGAATATAGATACCCTCCGAATCAAAACTGAATATTATGGAAAAAGGATACCGATAGCGCCTAATCACATAGAATCCGGGAAAAAACTAAATCGCAGGGTAACGATTCAGGTTACAGGAAACCGTAAATTCATGAGAGTCAGAGGAAAGGTCCATAGCGATACAGAACATAAATTAACCAATGCAAGCATCAGGGCAGAAAGTAAGGATTTTTCATCAGAAGTAACAGTTGATGAAGGAGGAAGATTTTATATTGATTTACCTTACAATATCTTCTCAAAGGTTACGGCAAAAGCTTCCGGTCATTTTTACGATGCTAGATACATCAAAGCAGATCCCAGAATACTGAAAGATTCTATTCCGGTTTTTACGCTCAGCAAGATGATCAATGATAAAAGTTATATTATCAGGAATCTGTATTTTGTTGGCAATCAAGCTACTCTATTAAAAAAATCAGAACCCGAATTGGAGTTGCTGACCTGGACTATGAAGGAGAGCGATGTATGTGTCATTATTGAAGGGCATGTCAATGCACCTAATCAGGATCTTATGCCCCTGGGAACTTTTGAATACGACCTGGCAGTAAGGAGAGCTATGAGCATTGCACGTCATTTGACCAAAGAAGGAATAGATCCTAAAAGACTCAACCCCATCGGGTATAGCAATTGGTATATGATATATAAGGAGCCGGAATCCACTGATGAAATGGAACTTAACCGACGGGTTGAAATCGTCATAAAAGAATGTAATCAGCTTGGAAAGTATTCCCAAAAAAATGTTGTGATGCCTCCTGATAAATACAGTCAGAAAAGGCTACATGATTTACAGTGAAGCGTCCCTGATTTCCCAATAATCAGGAACCAAAGACTTTTCGTAAAATTTCTGTAGTCCTTTGATCGGCATTGTTCCTGATCCCTCTTTCTTTCTTCTCAATCAGACTGAATAATCCCATTAAAGCCATATTGTTAACATGGTCATCTAATTCAGGGTTGGTTTTTTTCACTAATGGTATTTTATTGTATGCTGTAACAGCACTTCGCCACAAATCTCTGGCCTTCACCTCATCCAGGGCACCCTGAATGACAGGCATGAAAGCTTTATAAAGACTTTGATAGCTTCTGTTTTCAAGATAGCGGGTTGCAGCGTCATCTTGTCCGGAAAGTATTTTCAAAGCATCATCAAAAGTAATTGATGTGATGGCATCAACAAAAATAGGTGTAGCTTTTCGTGCAGAAATCTCAGCCGCTTCATTCATTTTCAATATAAGGTCTCTTTCCACATTTTCGAAGCCGGGAACTGATTTTACACGGGAGACTATGGTTCGAGCTTCTTCTGGAAGTAAAATTTTATACGGGCTTTCAAGGTATCCATTTTTTGCAGACAATTGATCGACGGCTTCACCGACACCTATTTTAAGTGCCTCTTTTAATCCAAATCCGGCATCTTCCTGTGATAGACCGCCGCCGCCTATCACCCCTTTGGCTTTTTTCAAAACATTGCCTACCTGGGCATTTGACTGATAAGAAATGGAAAGAAACAGAACAATGAGTAAAGAAAGATAATTTCGCATATGATTTTGTGTTTTCAATTAAATGTTAAACAGATAGGTTTTAGTTTGTCGCTAAAAGAAATTAACGAATGGTTAACTAAGCTGGTGGAGGTTAAATTGCTTTCAATCATTATAAAA
This sequence comes from Saprospiraceae bacterium, assembly GCA_035327565.1. GTDB lineage: Bacteria > Bacteroidota > Bacteroidia > Chitinophagales > Saprospiraceae > JABDLO01. The sequence continues at coordinate 14,568 of DAOLDB010000053.1, read as the reverse complement.
AATATCTTTCGCCAAGCGGAAAGTATTACAGTGTGCATCCACTACATCAGATACTTTTTGTGAATAGCCTCCTCCCATACTTACTGCTAATGGGATATTCTCGCTATAACACAATTCCAGAATAAATCGATCTCTGCTTTTGCAACCTTCTTTAGTTAAAGATAATCTGCCCAGCCTATCGGTTCCAAGCACATCCACCCCGGAAAGATAAAATAACAAATCTGGTTTTTGATTTTTTATCAATTCAGGTAAGGTGGTAAACAGCAAATCAAGATACTGGAAATCATTGCATCCATCAGGTAAAGCAATATCCATATCCGACTTTTCCTTTTTAAGCGGATAATTCTTTGCTCCATGCATGGAAAAAGTAAAAACTTTGGGGTTGTTGGAAAAAATGTGTGCAGTACCGTTTCCCTGATGTACATCCAAGTCAACTATGAGTATTTTTTCCACTTCTTTGCCATACAACAAAATATTTGCAGCAACAGCAATATCATTAAAAATACAAAAACCCTCTCCTTTACCGGCAAATGCATGATGCGTACCTCCTGCTACATTTAAGCCAATCTGATGTTGCAATGCATGTTTTGCACACAACAAAGTGCCATTTGCTATATGTTTTCCCCTCGAAATTAATGAAGCTTTCACAGGGAAACCTATATCCCTGATTTCTCTTCTGCTTAGATTGAGCTGATGTAATTTGTCAAGATATTCCTGTGTATGCGTAAGCAACAGCCATTCATTTTCCAAAGGCGGAGGGAATATGAATGAATTATTCCGTACTGTTCCTTCGTATGTAAGTTGTTCAGGAATGAGTTCGTATTTTTCCATAGGAAAACGATGGCCTTCAGGCAACTCATATTTATATACATCCGACCATGTGATAAACAATTCAGACATGCACAATAAAATAATTCACACGTTATAATGTTCATTGAAAGTACATTAAAAAATTGGACTAATACGCTAAAGGAAGTCAACAGTTGAGTAAAGAAATTTGAGCAACCTGAATGGTCGACTTATATTTGTAGTTGACATAGAAGCATACCACTCAGTTTGCACTTAAAATCCTTTTTTTATTAGTCCTCTAGGAGGATCTTATTAAATTTGGGAATTAAATTGAATGCGACTCTATGATCCAGGTTAATTCTGAAATTGGCAGCCTTAGAAAAGTTATTGTTCACCGGCCGGACAGTGGCATAACGAGAATATCACCAAAAAGAGCAGAAGAATTACTTTTTGATGATATTGTTTATTTGCCCAACATGATAGAGGAGCACGATGTGTTTACTTCAGTTTTACATGCTTTTGTAGGAAGAGACAATGTTTTGGAAATCAGAACTTTGATAGAAGAAGCACTGCAATTTTCACCGGATATTAAAAGCGAGCTTCTGGACCGGCTTATCTTTTTTGAGGAGTTACCAAAACGAGATAAGGATACATTTATGAATCTCAGCACTTCGCAGTTGGCAGAGCTCTTGATTACAGGGTACCATAGAGAAGACGATTACATATATTTTGATCCTATCCCTAACTTTATTTTTACCAGAGATCTGGCAGTGGTGGTCAAAGACTATGTAGTCATTACCAAAGCAGCCAAATATGCCCGCTACCGTGAGAACCTTTTGACAAGATTTGTATTCCTTGCCCACCCTATGTTCGAACAGGAAAGAAAGCTCAATAAGATCATTAATTTAAATGAAATAGATACATTCCCACCCAGTAGAAAAGGAGAAGTGGTATCCATTGAGGGTGGGGATATGATGATGATACATAATGATTTCCTATTAATTGGATGCAGTGAGCGGACTTCCGATCATGCTTTTCACTCCTTAAAAGATTATTTGTTTACACATGATATTATATCTCATGTGGTGCAGATTACCATTCCTGATGAGCGGTCTTTTATGCATATTGATACCCTGTTTACACGAATTCATTACAATGACATTGTTGCTTATAAGCCTATAGTATATGATGGTCTGAGCAGTCAGGTACTTGTTTACAAAAAATCAGGAGAACTTTTGACCTACCCTTCCGTGAAAGATTTTTTCATCAATGAAATAAACGCTTCTACCCGGTTTATCTTTTCAGGTATGGGTATTTCACCTTATCAGGAAAGAGAGCAATGGACGGATGGTTGCAATCTGGTCGCACTTAAACCCGGTGTGGCGATCACCTATGACAGAAATCCAAAGACTGAAAAAGCATTCAGGGAAGCAGGTTATGACATCATTCATGCTAAAGAATTGCTTCCAAGGATTGCGGCTGGAGAAATCAATACAGAAACCTTTGAGAACACTATTATAACCCTGGCCTCAGGAGAGTTGTCACGGGCGAGAGGAGGATCACATTGCATGACCTGCCCTTTAAAGAGAGATTCCATTTCCATGAAAGAATAATGGCCTGGAGATATGTATTCATATGACTGTAAAAAAAGAATCCGCTATGGAGAAACCGATCAGATGGGTTATTTGTATTATGGACATTACCCATTTCTCTATGAAATAGGGAGAGTGGAAGCTATTCGTTCTTTGGGAATCACTTATAAACACCTGGAAGAAAATCTAGGCATTATCATGCCGGTACTGTACGTTGAATCCAAATATCTTTTACCTGTCTATTATGATGAGATGATTGTTATCAGATCAACTCTCTCTGAAATGCCAACCAAAATGATTAGTTTCCATCATGAAATATTTAACGAAAGTAATCAATTGGTAAATCGTGGGCTTGTAAAGTTATTTTTTATACATAAAGAACAGAAGAAACGAATATCCGCTCCAGATTATCTAACGCAAAAATTACTTCCATTTTTTTGATTAAGAAGTTCAAACAACTCATCAGGGTATTCCCACGCTTACCCCGAATCAGACAATTGCTACGATGGTCGCAGAATTATTCTTTGCCTGGTTTTAGCGGAGTGCCCATTTACCATATTCTATTATTTATTATCAAAGAAAGCCGAAGAGACGATATCATAGTCCGGGCAGCTTCTGTAGCTTTTCATTTTTTCTTAGCCATTTTTCCTGCCATAATTTTTGTTTTCACGTTAATCCCTCTTCTCCCTTTCAGCGAAGCCTATAATGAGGTAATTGATAGAACTTTAAGGGAAGCGCTTCCTGAGGCATCAGCAGAATATTTAATAGGAATAATTACTGGCATTACTTCGATTCGGAGGGAAGGGTTGTTATCATTAGGTTTTATTCTTTCTATATTATTTGCATCCAGTGGAATGGCCCATTTAATGTTTGGATTTGACAAATCATATGACAATGTTTTCAAAAAAAGATCCTGGTTGAAGCAAAGAATGGTTGCCCTGCTGTTGACATTTTTAATATTGATCATTTTTATCATTTCAGTAGTGTTCATAGTGGCCGGGGATATTCTATTTGCCTGGATTGTAAACCAGGTAGGTTGGGCTGTTCTGGATGATCTCTATAGTTGGTTACGCTGGATTATCACACTCTTCATCCTTTATTCCGGAATCACATTAATATACCGGTATGGGCCATCTATGTATCGGAGAAGTCATTTTTTCAGTCCGGGAGCAATTTTAGCTACCACACTATCTGTTCTCACTTCACTTGCTTTTTCGTTTTTTATGAATAATTTTAGCCGATATAATGAGATATACGGTTCAATCAGTGCTTTAATTATTTTAATGATTTGGCTTGAATTCAATGCATTTATATTACTTGCAGGTTTTGAACTCAACGCCAGTATTGCTGTAAACAGAGACCTATTGCGAAAAAGAGAATAGATCATGAATAAAAAAATCCCACGGCGCGAAATTGATCATACGGATTTGCAGATCATTTCCATTTTGACATTTGATTCAAAAACTCCTTATGCTGAAATTGGAGAACGTATTGGAGTGGCAGCGGGCACTGTACACGGCCGTATCAAGAAAATGATCGACCTGGGAATTGTTACCGGTTCCAAATTGTCGGTAGAATACAGCCGGCTTGGCTATGACATTTGTGCTTTTCTGGGAATTTATCTGAAGGAAAGCAGCATGTATGACCGGGTGAGTATAGCGTTGAAAAAAATACCCGAAGTAGTAGAAGCGCACTACACCACAGGAGTTTACAGTATCTTTGTAAAAGTACTATGCAGAGATACTGAACATCTCCGACGGGTTTTATCCAATAAGATTCAAAAAATTGAAGGTATACAGAGGACTGAAACCTTTATCTCATTACATGAAAGCATAAACAGGCCATTGCTTATGGATGAGATCAGTATCCCATCGGATTAATTACCTAAATAATGTTTAAGCAATTTGCTGCGGGAAGCTGAGCGAAGTTTATTGATGGCTTTATCTTTTATCTGGCGCACTCTTTCACGTGTTAATCCAAACTTATCGCCTATATCTTCCAGGGACATGGGATGTTCAATTCCGATTCCAAAATATAGTTTAATGACATCTGTTTGCCTTTCTGTTAAAGTGCTTAAAGATCTTTCAATTTCTTTGCGCAGGGAATCCAGGTATTCCAATCCTTTATCGGTATCTGGTGTGCTGGTATTTTCCAGTACATCCAACAACGAATTATCCTCTCCATCCACAAAAGGGGCATCCATAGAAACATGCCGGGCAGCAACTCCCAGGGTGGTTTCCACTTCTTCGGTGGGGATTTCGAGCAATTCTGCCAATTCATCACTGGAAGGTTCTCGTTCGAACTCCTGTTCCAATTCAGAGAATGCTCTATTGATCTTGTTGAGAGATCCTACTTTATTCAGTGGCAATCTTACTATTCTAGACTGTTCTGCCAAAGCCTGTAAAATGGATTGACGAATCCACCAAACCGCATAGGAAATGAATTTAAAACCTCTGGTTTCATCAAACCTTTGGGCTGCTTTTATAAGTCCGAGATTACCTTCATTGATAAGGTCACTTAAAGAAAGACCTTGATTTTGATACTGTTTGGCCACAGAAACCACAAAGCGGAGGTTGGCTTTTGTAAGTTTTTCGAGTGCTTCCTGATCACCTTCTTTGATTCGTTTGGCGAGATCCACCTCTTCTTCCGGTGTAAGCAAGTCAACTTTTCCTATTTCCTGTAAATATTTCTCAAGGGATTGACTTTCCCGGTTGGTAATGGATTTAGTGATCTTAAGTTGTCTCATGTAGGCAATTTGTTTTGTTACAGAAAGTGTTTATCATACTGATTTTCAAAAAACGTGCAAAGGTAAACATTATCAGATTTAAAAACAATAGCAAGGACTTAATAATTATGATGTAGATATTTGAACTCTTAATTTACGAATATTTCTTAAAAAAAGTTCAATTCTTTTGTAAAATGAAAAATTTATTTTTAATTGCACCGGTTTGATAGTCATTTAGCATATTCTCTATTAATCAATAAAATACATAAATTATAAAACCATAATGCAAAGAGTGAAATTCGATATGGAATTCATTTTCAGGGCTTCTCCCGCCATTATATATACGTTTATCACAACTCCAGCATGTCTTGTACGATGGTTTTGCGACAAAGTGGATATTACAGGGGATACTTACACATTCTCATGGGGAGGTTCGGATGAAATTGCAGAAATGGTTGATGATATTGAGGAAGAAAGAGTTCGATTTAAATGGGAGGAAGCCGATGCGAAGGAATTTCTCGAATTCCGTATGTATAAGTCAGATGTTACCAATGAAACCATTCTTGAAATCACAGATTTTTGTGATGCTGATGAGGTACAGGAGCAAAAAGATCTTTGGGCAAGTCAGATCAACAAGCTGAGAGTGGAATGTGGTGGTTAGTGATGCTTCTTTTTCTTTATTAGCGGTAATTATTAAAACTGCTGATTCTTACTTTTTAGAGAATACATTGTATTTAAAAATACAATAAATGGCTCTAAATCCATCCTTCCAATTGATTTTTTTTCCCTCATCATAAGTTCTCCCATAGTAAGAAATACCCACTTCATAGATCCTTATGCCTTTCATTCTTGCTATCTTGGCCGTAATTTCCGGCTCGAATCCAAATCTATTCTCCTGAATTCGAATACTTTTTATCACGTCAGCTCTAAAAAGTTTGTAACAGGTTTCCATATCTGTCAGGTTGAGATCTGAAAACATATTTGAAAGGAAGGTGAGAAACTTATTACCAATGGTGTGCCAAAAAAATAATACCCTATGGGGGTTTCCTCCCATAAATCTTGATCCGTATACCACATCTGCGTTACCCCGAAGTATAGGATTCATCAATATATTGTATTCTTCAGGATCATATTCGAGATCTGCATCCTGGATGATGATCAGATCACCGCTGGCATATTGTATTCCGGTTCTTATTGCTGCTCCTTTTCCTTGATTGATCTCGTGTTTGTAATAATGAATATTCAGATCCTGATTACTTTTTTTATAGTCAAAGATCACGGAGTCTGTGTCGTCAGTGGAATGATCATTGACAATAATCAACTCCTTTTCTATATCATAAATCAATTGCACCTCTTTAATTTTATCTAAAATCAGGCAAATTGTTCCTGCCTCATTGTAGGCTGGAATCACTATGGAGAGCTTTTTGATCATTTCTGACTGTTTAAGGAATCGGAAGAATTACTGAATGGGGGTATTAAATCTTATGAGGTAAGTTTCAGGTTCGCCTGTTTTATGGATCACAGTAAATAAACCCGGGTTATTCTGAACCACCGGAAGAAGATAGCGGCCTGTATCTGCATAACCTAATTGATCAACAACTACATGGGTAGCACCCACTCTTTTCAAACCGTCAAGTAAAGCGGATTCATCGGGGGTTCTGCTAAAACTTGCAGTATGTATTGCAGAAAAATGATGAAATAGTTCTGGCTTCCTTGCGATAATTACTGTGTTATCGGGATTGAGATTATTTTTCGCCCAATTTGCCAGATTAAAATAATTCTGATATGCCGGAGGATAAGTCTTTTGTTGAGCCTTTATTTTTAGATTTTCAACTCCGTCTTTATTAAGAAAAACAATAAGAGGTACAAGGAGTAGCGTATTAAATCCGGGATTTTGTTTGAATGTCCATTTCATTAATAATTCCATGCATACCTTTATTCCATGAATGACAGCCACTGCAATAAATGGAATGATAGGCAATATAAAACGATTACTAAACCATACATCAGGCCATAAAAGCAGCACACCAAAAGTTCCGGCTATATAACCAAAGAGCATACTCCGGTTATTTTTGATGGCGATTAATCCGATCACAGTTAAAATAATGATAATCAATCCGATCCACCAATATGTCCATTGTACATAACCCTCTCCGGAATAGACCACCTGAAGATTATTTACAATAGAAACAGGCAATTCTTTATCGATATACCTTTGGCTGTTATTAATTACTCTACTTAGCAAATCCGTCATACTGACCCTGCCTTCTTCGACCCAATAAGGGTTTTTCATTAATAGTTGATTTAAATAACTGGATCCTCCCCCTGCCAAACTATTTCTAATATTCCATGGTATTGAAACTATTCCGAAAACTACAATGGTTCCTAATATATACACCCACCTTCTGGTCAGAATCAAAAACAAAATCACTCCGGGCAACAGTGCTATCCCCTGAGAACGAATAAGAAAGGTATAATAAAGGAGAATCACGGCGATGATGTATGTCGGATTTTTATAAAAGGGCTTATTAAAATCCGATATACTAATTAAATATATGGTAAAGGTGCTAAAAAAAACAAAGGGAATTTCACTCATCATGATGGTAGAAAAACTCAGAAAAGATGCATTATACAAAACCATAAAAGCCCCTGTGAAGGCAATGAATTTTCCCAGTCCGAATCTCCTGAAAGTAAAATATAGTGTGATTGATGAAGCCAATAATAAAAAACCATTGATTGCTTTTATAAAATTAACGCTTTGGGATATCTTCATAAAGATTGAAAGCAAAAATGGATATCCAGGAGGAAAATGTCCATGTGGCTTCTGCAAATGGTCATAATACAATGAATAAATTCCTCGCTCTGAAACATTTTTAGCCAGATAATAATAGTTAAGATTATCTCCATTCAGATCAACCTTTTCATCAAAAATGGTAAGGTATATGGTTGCGAAAATGAAAGACAGAGTCAGAATAGAGATGATGGAAAATACTTTTTCACCAGGATTGAATAATTTAAAATTATTGAAGAATGAATAAGATTTTAAAGGAGTACTTTGATTTCTCTTGCTTTGTTTTCGTAAGTTTTTCCTTGATTGTCCTTTGGATCCCATGATCTTGTGATTAAACCCTTATTCTCAGTCATTTACTTCCCTTTGAATACGGGCTTTCTTTTACTGATAAATGCTTCTGCACCTTCTTTAGCATCATGAGTACCCATAAGAATTCCAAAGTTTTTATATTCTTTGACAAATGCCGGTTTTCCGTAATCAAAATACGCATTAACGCTTTCTATTATTTTTGCAATAGCCAAAGGTCCTTTTGATCCGGTCTTTTTCAAAATAGAAACAGCCATTTCGACTTCCAAACCTGTTGGAACAACATAATTAACCATTCCTAACCGGAGCGCTTCTGATGCATCAATCATATTACCAGTCAACAATAGTTCAAGCGCCTTCCCCTTTCCTATCAGTTGAATAAGTCTTTGTGTTCCGCCATAACCCGGAATTAACCCAAGATTTACCTCCGGTTGCCCAAATTTAGCATGTTCTCCGGCTATTCTCATATGGCAAGCCATAGCCAATTCACAACCGCCTCCCAATGCAAAACCATTCACGGCCGCAATCACGGGACAATGAAAATGCTCTATGAGGTCGAAGGTCTGATGCCCAAAAGCTGCAATTTCTTCACCCTTTTTAGAATCCATCGTACTAAAACCTTTTATATCAGCACCTGCTACAAAGGCTTTACTTCCCGATCCTGTGATGACTACACCTTTTAAATCGGGAAATGATAAGTGTCTTTCTGAAAAAAATTGCTGAATACTCTCCATGACTTCCACATTGATAGCATTCAAGGATTCAGGACGGTCAATGGTTAAAATGGCAATATTGTCTTCAAAAGTGGTCTTTATCCAATCAGACATTTTTCAATTTTTTAAATGTTTCTATGATCAAATTTCTCATTTCTTCTGAAATCCGAAGATAATAAATAGCGAAGAAAAACACAATGATGATGAGAATTGCTCTGAAAGAAATACGGAGAAGAAAAGACATTGACGATAATGGAATTATTTGAAAAAGCAGAAACAAGCTCAAAGCAATGAATGTAATAATCAAAGATTTTTTGCTAAAAGGTTGCAAACCAAAACGAAACTTAACAAAAAACAATTTACCCAAATTAAAACAAGCAAGAGATAGAAAGGTAGCCCAGGCAGCACCCACTATGCCCAGGCTTTTAATTAAAAATATATTTGCAACAATATTAACCACTGATAACACCATGATAATATACAAATTAAATCGATAATATCGCGAATGCGCTATGATGGCTCCATTCACACTGGTTGACATATCTATGATTTTAGCCACACCAATGATCAGAACCACATATTTGCCCCTGGAATACACCTCACTGTTGGACATTAATGAAAACAATTCATCAATATTTGTCCATAGTAGCAGCATAATCAACAATCCTAAAACAAGCAGGTTAATTGAACTTTTTTGATATATACTTTGGATATTGTTATAATCATTTTTATCACTGGCTGCACTGATAATAGGGTTGGCAATAGAAAAAACTGCCATCATAGGAATGCTGAATGCCGATGCAATATATACGGCTATGGTATAAATACCCCCTGATTCATAACTTAATAGTTCTGTGACCATAAATTGATCCAGTTGTGTTGCAAATACTACTCCTATGGGGCCAAAAGCGCTATATAAACTATATGATCGGATTTCTTTAACATTTTCCTTGGTTAAAATTGAAAAATCAGGTTTTAAAAACAGTTTATTTACTGTTTTGACAAAAATCAATATTCCTAAAGCCCCTATAGCATACACTACTATCAATCCCCATTTCACTCCAGTGAAATTGAGATAATTATAAAAATAAAGTACCACTGTGATCCCCATTCCCAGCTTTACCCACAGATTATTAAAAAATGCAGGTATTGAAATCTCTCGCAGTGAAGATGCATAGGATGTCAATATAGACGAAGTAGCAAGAAAAACCAGTAACAGAATGATCAGAATATAATTTTCTGAAAATTTGTCAGGTAAATGTCTGAAGAATAATAGAGAAAAAATTAAGAACAAAATATACCCACTTAAAAACAAGGCAAATGCGTATCCCAGAATGCCGTGATTTCTTTTTTCAATGCTTTCAAATCTTGGAAAGAATCGTAATTGTATAGATGGTGCTCCTAACAACACGATGGGTAAAAACAAAAAAGCCGTTGCCAGAATATATTTAATTTGCCCTAATTCTTCGGGATCAAGCATCCTTTCATATATAATCAGCACATTAACAGCGCCTAAAAATGCGCCGGCATAACTGATCACTGAATTCCGAATGCTTTGTTTAATGATAATTCCCATCGAGGTAAATGCACATTTTGAGCTATGGCACAAAGTAACGATTAAACTCTTTCAATACATCCATAGAGTTTGACTGATTTTTTCTATGCTATGAAAGTGAATGAAATTCTCCAAGTTGATTATTGAAGAAGGATGCTTCCAAAATCCTTATTTCTTTCCTGGAGGTTCAATTGTCTGGCTTTCACTATTTCTTGTATTTCAGAAATAATATACTGAAATTCCTACTAACCAAAACCTACATTCTACACATTTCCTATCCCTCCGCCATCCAATCCAAGAATGCTAACAGTACCACACGACTGCAACCGATCCAATAATAACGTATACTGCAATATTTGGTTTTATTTAAACCTTAAAGATAAGTAATAAGCATAGAAGATTTATTTGTTCAAAATAAAATAAGCCACCGGCGGAGAACCGGTAGCTCATTAATACAAACAACAACTTAAATCAAAATTCTATTGAATGGAAAATTCTATTCCTGCCCTTGCTTTGGTCTCACAATCGTGGTCTCTGCACGCTTCCACATCCAGATGAAAAACAGTACCGGAAGAAAAAGATGAAAGATCCACCGCTTGACTAAATATCACTAATTGATCGTGGGTGTGCCTGTGCCAGTCTACAATCTTATTGGAGTTATTATTATGTGGGTACAACACAATATCGATATCGTGATTTTCAGGATCGGCTTCGATCTCAACACGAATCATCACATTCGATGCATTAGATAAGGCGTCTCCGTTTTGAGGTGTTATAAATCTGATTTCAATATCTGAAAGTTCATCATCATGACTGTGACATCCGGCACTTATCATTAAGATTGACCCAATCATAAAAAACAGGACAAATGAACGCAAAAACATAGCATTAATATTTATTAAATGAAACAATGTTGCAAATATATAGGTAGTGTTCGAAAAATGCAAATCTCTACAGCTTAATTTTTCGATTAATAAATTAATAGATTTTACGCATTCTCAAATTTAATGGAGTAACTTCCAGATATTCATCGTCCCGTATATACTCCATGGCTTCTTCTAAAGAAAAACGGATTTTAGGAGCAAGTTTTACATTGTCGTCTGATCCGGAGGCTCTCATATTTGTCAACTTTTTTCCTTTAATCACATTGATTTCCAAATCATTATCGCGAGTATGCTCACCAAGAACCTGACCTTTATACACTTTTTCTCCAGACTCTATGAAGAATCGTCCTCTTTCCTGGAGACGATTCAATGCAAAGGCCAATGCCTGACCCTGCTCCATAGACACCAGGGCACCTTTCTGTTTTAATTCAATTTCCCCTTTAAAGGGTTCAAAAGCTTTAAAGCGATGGTTCATAACGGCTTCTCCTGCGGTTGCTGTCAATAATTGACTTCTCAATCCGATTAAACCGCGAGATGGTATATCAAACTCAAGATGTTGAAGATCTCCCTTCGTTTCCATGGCCAACAAAATACCTTTCTTTTGGGTGATCATTTCAATGGCTTTTCCTGAATAATTGTCTGGCACATCAATAACCAAAGTTTCAACAGGCTCATGTCTTTCTCCATTGATATCTTTTATAATTACCCTGGGCTTTCCTACCTGCAATTCATATCCCTCTCTACGCATAGTCTCAATTAGAACAGAAAGATGCAAAACACCCCTTCCATAGACAATAAATTGATCTTCTTTTGAAGTATCTTCAATTTTCAAAGCCAGGTTTTTTTCGGTTTCTTTATACAGCCTTTCTCTTAGGTGTCTTGAGGTAACAAATTTCCCTTCCTTACCAAAAAATGGAGAAGTATTGATAGTAAACAACATACTCATAGTGGGCTCATCGACTTCAATACGAGGCAGTGCTTCAGGAAAGTCAATCGATGCTATCGTGTCTCCAATTTCAAAATCATCAATACCCACTACCGCACAAATATCCCCTGCATACATCGTTTGTGCCCTGGCTCTGCCAAGACCAACAAATCCATATATTTCCTTTATTCTTACTTTTTTTAGTACTCCGCCTTTTTTACAAATTATAAAATCCTTGCCTTCAGACAATTCGCCTCTATATATTCTCCCTATAGCAATACGACCAAGAAAATTAGAATAATCCAGATTGGTTATCTGAAACTGAGCTCCTCCATCTATGAAAGGTGCATCAGGGATATGATGTATAATTGCATCCAAAAGGGGTGTAATATTGGAGGTTCTCACTTTGTAGTCATAACTCATCCATCCATATTTGGCGGAACCAAATAAGGTAATAAAATCCAGTTGGTCTTCAGTAGCATTTAAGTTAAACATCAGGTCAAATACTTCTCCCTGAACCTCTTCAGGTGTACAATTTTCTCTATCTACTTTATTGATAACTACGATTGGCTTAAGCCCTAAATCAATGGCTTTGGACAAAACGAATCGGGTTTGCGGCATAGGCCCTTCAAATGCATCAACCAACAACAGTACGCCATCAGCCATTCTCAACACCCTTTCAACTTCTCCACCAAAATCTGCGTGTCCGGGAGTATCAATGATGTTGATTTTAGTGTTTTTATAATGTACAGACACATTCTTTGACAAGATGGTTATGCCCCTTTCCCTTTCCAAATCATTGTTGTCCAGCAATAATTCAGTTCTTTCGAGCCTATCATCCAGCACCTTACATGCGTCGATTATTTTATCAACTAATGTGGTTTTACCATGGTCAACATGCGCTATAATGGCAATATTCCTTATGGACTCTCTCATATTATTTTTATACGATCAATTTAATTAAGCACCTAATCGGTTCAATATCAATAAACTTTAAAGGTATTGATAAAAAATCGGCAAAATTAATTTTAATTCTTAAATCATCCCCTTATATTTAGATTATGTTTGTATGGTCAATGAATCTAAACAAATGACCAACTATAATGCACACCAGAAGAACCGTGTTAAAATGGGGATTCACATCACCCCTTTATTTTCTTTCCTGGAAAGATATTTTGAATTCAGATTCTTCAATGAAGCAGGATCAGTCAAAACTTAAACCCATAGTCCTTTCAACCTGGTCTTCAGGATTAGCAGCCAATGAAGCTGCGTGGCAGATACTGGTTAATGAAGGGATTGCTTTGGATGCAGTAGAGACAGGTGTCAAAGTAATAGAAGCCGACCCATCTAACTTAACCGTTGGAATAGGTGCTCTGCCTGACAGGGAAGGAATCATCACCCTGGATGCCTGTATTATGGATGGAAATGGCAATGCAGGTTCGGTACTATATCTTGAGGATTTCAGACATCCTGTATCGATTGCCAGGAAAATCATGGAAGAAACCCCCCATGTGATCCTAGCTGGTTCTGGAGCACATCAGTTTGCTGTAGAACAAGGTTTTATACCTGAAGATTTACATACAGAAGTTTCAAGGAGCAGATATGAAAACTGGAAACTTAATTCAAAATACGAACCTAAAGTGAATGTAGAACGCCATGATACCATAGGTATGATTGCCATGGATCATCAAGGAAATTTATCAGGCGCCTGTACGACGAGTGGAATGGCATTCAAAATGAGAGGACGTGTGGGAGACTCTCCGATTATCGGCTCCGGTTTATATGTTGATAATGAAGTGGGTGCAGCTTGTGCCTCAGGATTAGGAGAAGAGATTCTTAAAGTGGCCGGAAGTGCCATGGTAGTAGAACTGATGAGAAATGGATATTCTCCCGGGGATGCCTGTCAGGAAGTAGTTGCCAGAGTAAAAAGAAAAAATAATGATATTAAGGACAAACAGGTGTGTTTTATAGCACTCAATACCCGTGGTGATTATGGCTCTTTTGCCATGTATGCCGGTTTTGATTACGCAGTCCGGCACAGCCAGATCAATGAAGTCTTACCTTCCAATTATTTTTTGGAATTACCGGAATAGAAGGAAGTATAAATGGTGAACGGAAATTTTGAGCAGGAAGTAAGCAGCAGGTAAAAAGTGTTCCCCAATGACGATTCTGCTATAAAATCTATTTATCTGGCTGCTCAACAAATCCTCCCAACTACTCCAACACCGTCACTGTACCCGTCCTCATAAGCTCTCCCGTTTCTGTATATACCTGTATCTTGTATACAT
>DAOLDB010000052.1:0-29707 GCA_035327565.1 Saprospiraceae bacterium | reverse complement strand
CAGGATTCTGTGTACAGGGATTGGGACAAGATCTATGCGTTTCAAAGCCTTTTTCTGGAGAAAAGAAGATTTGGTGCAGTCAAGTCAGAAGATACGTTATCTCTTTTTGAATATATGATAGACACCAAACATAACAGGATTGAATTTTGGAATTTTCATAAGTACAGGTCATTTGATTTTAAAGGGAATTATAAAATGATCGCCCCCGACACGATGCTCTATACAGGCATGAATCATGGAGACCGTATGGTTTTAAGGCTTAGTTTGGATAAAAAGTATAAGACAATGCGATAAATGGAACACCGGGCTTTAATTTCTTTCCAAAAAATCTTTCAAATAATTGAAATATGGACCCAGCTGTCCCTGATCTGTAACGGTCGCTTTAAGTAAAGTTTTGCTATGTGTAAGCCTTAGTTCAGGAAGAACATGCCTGATTAACATATCTCCAAACGCTTGAGAGGAATCTCTGGGAAGCTCATTTGGTAGGTTATCCACAGTCATCATGTCAACGACCCCTTCCTGATGTGGGATGGTTTCCTGATGGGTGTAAGGATTAAAACCATAAATTTTCTCTTCAATCGTTGTTGCCCTGATGGTTGAAGGTATGGAAGAAGCAGGAGCAATATCGCAAGTGACATCCGCTATCACTTTAATTTTAAATTTCTTGCTTTTCATGTCTTCTAAGGTAAAGAAAGCCGGAGCTCGGGGATCCCAGAATATACCGTTTATCATGATATCAGATTGCCCGGCAAAAGGCATAAAATCTGCTTCATAAGCATCAGGATGGTCATAAAAATCTTGTATTTTCTCCACAGTTCTTCCATCTTTTCGAACCGCATAATGGAAGCTGGTCAATTGGCAATACACAGGATGGGCGAACTTACCTGTGAGATATTGCATCGGCGATATTTTGCGTATACCCATGTCGTTTAGAACCATGGCAGCACCTTGAGCAACTCTTCCAGCTCCGGTAAGTACAATTTTGACGGGAGGAATTATTAAATTTTTGTATGCAATCCTCGCTTCATGGTACGAATGAAATTCGGTCATGGCTGGAAGATGAAAAGCGCCTGATCTTCGTCCCCAAGTCCATAGTGCATTATGGGCTCCTACCATACCGGCAAATCTTCCAAATGCAATCAACCGGATCTGGTCGGAATTAACTAATGCTTCATAATCAATTAGTCTGATATGCTTATCAATCAAAGCTTTTAATAATGCCCGATTGTGTTCTTGTTTTTTTATGGTATGGGAGAAAAAGAAATAGGTTTTGTTGGGAATCAGTGATGGTATCGGAACTTCTTTAATCCCTAATAAAACATCCCTGTCTCTCAGATCTTCCGTGATATTTACACCGGCGGACTTATACTCGTCATCACTGAATGCCCTGATATTTGAAGGTTGTACAACGATATCAATATCCGATTCTTTATTGAGCAATCCGGCATCTTCCGGAGCCAATGGTGCTCTGGCATCTACCGGAATTTTCTCTTCGCGAATGATCCCAATTTTCAACATGTAAATTCAGAGTTTGAGAGAAGTTGTAAAAGGAGATGGCTGATAAGTTTAAAATGGTTCATTCGGCCAATGTATACTTTTTTAATATAAATAAAAAAGGTAAGATGCAGTATTATTACAGTTTTCAAACATTTTCTTAACATTCCGGCCCAATAAAAAATTTCAACTCAATAATTCCATCAAATATTTATTACATAGATCTCAATCAATCATTCAGGGTTAACCAAAAAACTAAAAATATACCATTGAAAGCACCAAATATTAAAATATTCTAATGAAAGGAATCGTTTTTAAAGCTTTTGAACCTTTGTAAAAGTTATTAGGAACAAGTGTTCCAACAAAGGATTTGAAAGATTAAACCTTCTCAATTTTTATTATGAAAAATGCAACCATTTTATTTTTGCCTATGGTCATTCTGTTTTCCTGTATACAGGAGAATAAGTTGAAGGTCAACGGTCAATTAGAGTCATTTGGACAGGAAGATATGGTGTTTTCCAGCTTAATCAATGAAATATCCGATACGTTAACCTTTGATGATAATGGTTACTTTGACCATTCATTTGTAGTTAAAAACCCCTTATTTATTTATTTGAGTGCAGGCAAAATGAATCAACTGTTATACCTGTCACCTGGCAAGGATTTTTCTATCAGTGAAAAGGACGAAGTTGGACGGAATTTTACATTTACCGGACCAGGATCAAAAGAAAATATTTGGTTACAGGAATATGTCAAATTGGTCAAAGAGGCAGATGAAAAATATCCTCTCATGAGTATTTCCGGCCTGGAACCGGATAGTTTTTTAAAGCAGCTCGATGGAAAATATTCTTCTGTGGATTCCCTGTTGGCCTTGATCGTTTCCGATTCTTCTGAGGAGTATTTTGTTGATGCATTAAAGAAAAGACTGAATTTGGCTAAAGTCTATCATCAATTGACCTATCCCAGAATGTTTACTTATTTTAATAAAAAATCGGCGCCATTGCCAGAAGATTATTATTCTTTTTTGGAAAATCATGACTTTGATGATCCAGTTTATTTGCAATTTGAAGAGGGAATACATTATTTAAGGCCAATTATGGAAAGGAATATTGATGTTAGCTCTATCAAGTCAAAAGAAGAATACCTGGAAATTCTGCCCCTGGAGATTGAAAAGTTTTTTGAACATGCTGATGTTCGCAAATATGTAAAATATCATTATTTACATACTTTTATTGAGATGGATGGGCGAAGCGGTCAGGAAGCAATGATAAATGATTTTTTTAATGATTACCCTGGTTCGATGATGGTTAAGCAATTGGAAATACTACTTAGTATGTGGGACCGCCTGGAAAAAGGACAACTCGCTCCCGGTTTTGATGGAAAGACGCCAGATGGAAAGATTGTTCATATAAATGATCTGCAGGGACAATATGTGTATATAGATGTTTGGGCAACATGGTGTGGACCATGCCTGGCAGAAATTCCCCCTCTCAAGGATCTCGAAAAGAAATACCATGGGAGCAATATAGTTTTCCTGGGGGTATCAATCGATCAGGAAAAAGACAGACAAAAATGGAAAAGTTTTTTAATTGAACGCGAAATACCGGGGTTGCAAATCATGGAAGAAAATGACTGGTCTTCAGAGATTGCCAAGAATTACAACATTAAGGGAATACCCAGATATATTCTTATCGATCCGCAGGGTACTATAATCACTGCTAATGCACCACGCCCCTCTAATCCAGAATTGGTGGACTTGTTTTCGGAATTAGGGATTTAATCGCCTGCTTAGTCTTCTACCATACCTCCGGAAATTCTTTCACCATTTTGGTAGAAATACTCTATGGTTACTTTTCCTTCTGAATCGTAATATCTCAGATATCCGTGTTCTTTTCCATCTTTGAAGTCAACACTTCGTTGCAATTGACCCCGGTCGTTGAATTCTTTATAAGTGCCGTCAAACTTTCCCATTTTAAAGGTAGCCTGACTGACAATTCGACTAAAAGCATACCGGGTTTGTGCTCCATGTAAAACTCCATTGAGATAGTTTTCTTCCTTTACCAGGTTTCCATTTTCATTGAATTCAAGATGTGTTCCGTTCAACTGACCGTTTAAATAACCGGTTACAAATTGAATAAGATCACGGTCATGATGATATGTAGTCCAGGTTCCTTCTTTTTTGTTTTTTCTCACAAACCCTCTTTCCAGTTCCTTACCATCTGCCATTTTCTTTTCAGCTAGAATATACCCACCTGCACCAACAGGGGTCATTTTGTAGCCATATGAATCAAATTTTTCAGATGACGAAAGACAGGCAGACAAAACCAAAGTAAGCAACCCGATCAATATGTATCCTGTTTTTAATCTATTCATCTTCCTGTTAATTTTTAGTGAACTATAGTAATGTATACCCCTTATATTTGTACAGACCAAAAATAATCAACATTGTCATGACTAATAAAGAAATAGCATTGATCTTTAACAAACTGGCAAAAATTATGGAACTCCATGGCGAGAATCCATTTAAAATCCGATCCTACTACAACGCTTACAATACCTTAAGGAAAATGGAAGCGCCGCTTATTGAAATGGATGAAAAGGAACTTGCAGAAATCCCTGGAGTAGGAAAAGCCATTACTGAAAAGATCATAGAATTTACTGGAACCGGCCACCTCAAGACTTATCAAAAATATACTTCAGTGACTCCACCAGGAGTAATTGAGATGTTAGAGATTCGCGGATTTGGACCAAAAAAAATTGGAATCATCTGGAAAGAGCTCGGTATTGAAACCATTGGCGAGTTGATATATGCCATTCAGGAAAACAGGTTACTGGAACTTAAAGGCTTTGGCGAAAAAACACAGGATCAATTATCAAAAGAACTTCAATATTTTCTGGACAGCAGGGGAAAGCTACTTTATTATCAGGCTTTGCCGTTGGCAGAAAAAGCTAAAAACTGGCTGGATGAAAATTTTCCTGATTCAAGGAATGAAATATGTGGAATGGTCAGGAGGAAAATGCCAGTAATTGATGTAATCGATATCATTACTACTGTAGATAACGATCAAAGCATAGTGATTGAAAAACAAATCAAAGATGATTTATTCCCTGAAAATCCCATATTGGAGAATGTCGGGATTAGAATAGCCTCAGTAGGAAAAGCTGAATTTGGAAATAAGTGGCTTGAGCTTAGTGCTTCTGAAGAATTTTTAAACCAATTAAAGCCACTTGCTTCATCATTTTCCGATGAGAATGAGGTTTGGATGGAGCAACATAGTGTCCACATTCCACCTGAATGTCGTGAGTTCCCCCTGGCTTTGGATTTTGGTCGTCAGGGTAGAATACATGAAATCATAAATTATGGGGATATCAAAGGGGTGATCCATGCCCATACCACATTTAGCGATGGTATTCACTCTGTAGAAGAAATGGCACTGAAGGCAAAGGAAGAAGGATTCGAATATCTGGTGATTACCGACCACAGCAAAGCGGCTTTTTATGCCAATGGACTCACTGAAGCCAGGGTGTGGGAACAATTTGAAGAAATAGACAGAGTTAATCAGTTGGTTGCCCCATTCAAAGTGTATAAAGGGATAGAGGCCGATATTCTTCCTGATGGAAGCATGGACTACAATGCTGATTTAATATCTGCTTTTGATATAGTGATTGCTTCTGTGCATTCCGGTCTGAAAATGGAAGAGATAAAGGCTACTTCAAGATTGATCAGAGCCATTGAAAATCCGAACACCCACATTCTGGGACATCCTACAGGAAGGTTATTATTAAGTAGGGAAGGATATCCCATAGATCATTTTAAAGTAATTGATGCATGTGCGGAAAAAGGAATGGTCATTGAATTGAATGCCAATCCGCTCAGACTGGATCTGGATTGGTCATGGATTCCTTATGCTATGGAAAAGGGGGTGAAAATTTCTATTAATCCAGACAGTCATAACAGAGATAGTTTTCATTACATTAACTATGGAATCGATGCTGCAAGGAAGGGTCTTTTGCTCAGAACGATGTGTTTGAATGCCATGAATCTCAGGGACTTTGATCAATGGGTACGGTCATGGAGCTGATCCCTGTTAATGACTTGTTAACAATCAAGATTCAACAACATTTAGGAGTTGAATGACATTAGATTTGTAAAGTTTTTTAAAAAAACCTTAAAATCTTTAAAAATGAAAATGAATCAATTAGTTATTTTTACTTTGTTAGTGATGGGTTTGATGTTTACAGCATGCAAATCGGATGGTACTGATCAATCAAGAGATTCTGTTACTACCCCGGCTGCAGCGGATATAGCCATCAATCCAGACAATGCCGCTGACGCTGCAGTTCCTGTTGGGCCGCTTACCAAAATTAAATTTGAAAATACAGTTTTTGATTTTGGTGAAGTAATGGATGGAGAGCGTGTATCTCATGTTTTTAAATTTACCAATGACGGAAAAGAGCCTTTAGTGATCAGCAATGCCAAAGCTTCGTGTGGCTGTACTGTTCCTGACTGGACCAAAGCGCCTGTACCTCCCGGAGGAACGGGGGAAATCCGTATTGAGTATGATTCAAGAGGAAAGGGTGCTGTGGGTGGAAAACCCGAATCTAAAAGAGTTACAGTAACGGCCAATACTGACCCGGCCAATACTTATCTGACCGTTAAAGGAATTGTGGTTAAAGAAGATGCTCCTAATTCCTGATTTTTTACAGAGCAATAAGAATTTAAAGCCCGGCCGGAATCAAAACCGCCGGGCTTCTTTTATATTTGGTCTGTAGAATCCATGTTCATGAAAAATTACTTCAGCCTCGTTACTTTCAGCCATACCATTTTTGCTCTTCCCTTTGCCCTCTTAGGTTTTGTCCTGGCAATCATGCATCCGGATTACTCATTTTCATGGAAAATTTTCGGCCTTATCATCCTGTGTATGATCACAGCAAGAAATGCAGCAATGGGATTTAACCGTTACGCTGATCGAATCATAGATGAGCAAAATGAAAGAACAAAAAACAGAGAAATCCCTTCAGGTGTTTTGAAATCCAATCATGTATTGATTTTTGTATTTATTAATGCAATTTTGTTTGTTATTTCCACCTTTTTCATCAACCGGTTGTGTTTTTATTTGAGCCCCGTGGCTCTACTTGTCGTTCTTGGCTATTCCTACACGAAACGGTTTACTGCATTGTGCCATTTGGTTCTTGGACTGGGTTTGTCATTTGCTCCGGTTGGAGCGTATATGGCTGTGACTGGGGCTGTAGCTATTCTTCCCTTGTTGTACGGTTTGGTTGTATTATTTTGGGTCTCTGGTTTTGACATTATTTATGCACTCCAGGATGAATACTTTGACCGTCGTCTTAAATTGTATTCAATACCCGGAGTTTGGGGTGGAGAGAAAGCACTTCTAATCGCAAGGATTTTTCACACTTTGGTCGGGTTAATTCTAATTACAGGAACCTGGATATTGTATTCCTCTTATGAATCGGCTTCACTTCTTGCTTTCGTGGGTTTCCTGTTCTTTATGATGGCTTTGGTATATCAGCATAAGCTGGTTACCCCTAATGAGCTTTCCCGAATCAACAAGGTTTTCTTTACAACCAATGGGGTTGCCAGTTTGTTATACGGCATGATAATTATTCTGGATTTAACGATTCTTTGA
Organism: Saprospiraceae bacterium; assembly: GCA_035327565.1. Lineage (GTDB taxonomy): Bacteria > Bacteroidota > Bacteroidia > Chitinophagales > Saprospiraceae > JABDLO01. Next base: position 22,562 of record DAOLDB010000052.1, on the reverse strand, counting down.
AATTATTTAATTATTCAACCTTGAATTTCCAAAGGGATAGCCACTTCCGGTATCATCACAAATATTTAAGGTTCAGTCTTTCTATGCACTGAACCATAGCTCTGGCCCTGTGACTGATTTTGTTTTTTATGTCCATAGACAATTGCGCAAAGGTTTCATCATAACCTTCCGGAATAAATATTGGATCATATCCAAATCCACCGGATCCGGATTTCTTTGCTGCAATGTTGCCTTCAACAATACCTTCTACAACCCATTCAACAAGTCCATCTGTATAGGCAATACAGGTTCTGAATCGCGCATTTCTATTTTCATACTGTTTCAATTGAAGTAAAAGTTTATCCATATTATCCTCCGCATTTTTATGTACCCCTGCATAGCGTGCTGTATTTACTCCAGGTTCCATATTTAAAGCATAAACTTCCAGACCGGTATCCTCTCCAATGACTGGTAGTCCGAATTGGTGAAATATGATGGTAGCTTTGATCATTGCATTTTCTTCCAATGTAGCACCGTGTTCGACAATGTCAGAATCATATCCTAAATCAGTTAATGAAATGATTTTTAGGGGCAGATGGGCAGTTACACTTCTAATTTCAGTGAGTTTGTGAGGGTTTTGAGTGGCAAGAATTATTTTTTTCATAGAAAATTTTCTTTCAGCAATTGCCATAACTTTAACTTTTTTGATGGGTCCATCATGATGGCCTGTAAGGCCTCAACTGCGAACAAATTAAAGTTTTCCAATGGTACCTTTTTGTATAAAGGGACTTCCAGGTTTTCAACACTTAATTGGTTATGTATGCCAAATACAATTATGTTTTTTAAGGGTTGTATTTTGGCAAGTTGAGACAGGGATGTAAGCTCATGGTCAAAGAATGGCAGAATGTATACATCCTCATTCGGGTGAAAATGTATGGATTTTATAATGTCATTCAATTTGCTATATATTGAACTTTCAACTTCAGATTTTGCTATAATAATCAGCAGGCCCTTTTTACCTGCACCTGTACATCTGCCGGAAAAATCCTGTGTGTCAGGTATATGAAAGTATTCAATCATAGTTTAGAAATATTATTTCACAAGATATTAATATATAAATTATTATATGGACAAGGGTCAGTATAAATTAATTTTTTAAAATAAAATAAATTTTTAGTATTTTTGTATAATAACTATTAAAAATATTCACTTTCTCAAAAAGAGCGATATGGATTATAGAATTACCATTACTCCAATCAAGGAATCGAGAATATCCTCAGTTGATTTAACGGACATACCATTTGGTAAAATTTTTACTGATCACATGTTTGTAGCTGATTATATTGATGGTCATTGGATAAACTGTAATATAAAACCACTGTCCCATATTCCCATACATCCCGGCAATATGGCATGGCATTATGGTCAATCAATATTTGAAGGCATGAAAGCAACGAGGGATTCGGAAGGAACACCATTACTTTTCCGGCCAGAGATGCATGCTAAAAGAATTAATGCATCAGCAATTCGGATGTGTATGCCAGAGTTGCCGGAAGAATTATTCGTTGAAGCTGTAAGTAATCTGGTGGCTTTGGAAAAGAATTGGATTCCACCCCAGGAAGGTAGCGCCCTGTATATCAGACCATTTATGATCGCGATGGATAACCATATTGGAGTGAGAGCGTCATTGACATATAAATTCATTATACTAACCATGCCTGTGGGTCCGTACTATGCAAGGCCAGTAAAATTGAAAGCCGATGAAGTCTATATTCGAGCTGCAAAAGGGGGAGTTGGGGAGGCCAAAACGGCCGGAAACTATGCGGCTTCCCTTTATCCTGCTATGAAAGCAAGAGAGGAAGGGTATGATCAGGTAATGTGGCTGGATGCCAGAGAGCATATTTATATCCAGGAAGTGGGTACGATGAACATATTTTTTGTAATCGATGGAAAAGTAATAACTCCACCCACAGACGGGACCATTCTTAAAGGGATAACCCGGGATGCCATTCTGACCATTTTGGAAGATGACGGTTTTAAAATCGAAGTAAGACCTATCACCATTCATGAGGTCATGGAAAATGGAAAAAAAGGGTTGTTGACAGAAGTATTTGGAAGCGGAACGGCTGCAGTGGTAGCTATGGTTGACGAAATCAAGTACAAAGATTACGTCATCCATTTAAATACTTCTAAGTTTAATGTAGCTCCCATGCTTATGGATAGAATCAATGGAATCAGGACAAGGAAATATGAAGATGTATACCATTGGCTTGAAGAGGCCAGAATGCCTGAAATCGTACTGTAAGCAAGTAATTGATTTACAAAGTGGCTATAGGAATTATCCTTGATTCAGGTATTTGATATCAGATTATTTTTTTTTAGTAATAATTATTGGAGAGATGATAACCGGAATATCCTAGTAATTTCTTACCGGTATAGCGAAAGTATCTCTTGAATAAGATTTTGTAAAGCGATCCCAGCTGGTGGATTCAAAGTGATTTCCCGCAAAGTATGATATGATCATCTCCATCTGAGGCGCTTCTATGTATCCTGCAAGAGGCTGCAAAACCTTAAATTTTTCATCCAGGAATACAACGGAGGGCAATCTCAAATTTCCTTTGGTTATTTCTATAGCCAGTTCATGATATCCTGCTTTACCCTTTCTTATAAATTTATATGTTTTGTCTCCAATTTGGATATCCTCCTTATACTCAGCATCAAATCGGATGGCATAGAAATTATTGTTGACATAATCTACAATAAATTCATTCCTGAACGTTTCTTTTTCCATTTTTTTGCACCAACTACACCATTCTGTATATACACTTACAAATATTTTTTTCTGATCTTTTTCTGATTTAGCAATGGCTTCATGCCATGAAATCCACTTGATTTTCTTTTGAGCAGATATGAGGTTTATACCTGAAAATAGAAATATTGTTATTAGTGAAAAGATTCTAACAGACATAAATCCTTGCTGGTTGTTGCTGAATAACGGCCGATGACTGATCATTATATTTCAAACTAAAATAATGATTTAATGGTCATTGGGTTTAAGTGTATAGAAATGAAATCTAAAATACAGTACAAAGAACAGCATTTTTTCATGAATTTTTCGATCGGAGAGGGCTTTTAAAAATATTTTAACTTCCTTCATCATGCTTTGGGTAATAGGGTATAGATTACATCACTACCTAAATGTACAATTTTTTCCAATTGGCCTTCAACGACAGGCGCCAGTAAACCATTACCAAGGACAACTGGTGTTTTCACCATACACAACTGATCCCATAAGTTGGAATGTAGGAATGATTGGATAATTTTTGGTCCCCCTTCCACGATGATGCTGAAGATTCCTTCGGAAATACAAGTATTTAATACAAATGGCAAATTATCTTTTTCGTCTGGTGTATGAATTGATTGGTTCAATGTAGAATGAAAGTTTCTGTTTATTGAAGAAAAATGCAAAGTGGGTGCCTGATCATTAAATACTTTTGCTTCTTCAGGAATCCTGTTACGCCGGTCCAATATCAGTCGAATGGGATTTTTGCCTGGATATAACCGGCAAGTCAATTCAGGGTCATCACATAATACGGTTTCCGAACCCACTAAAATGGCCTGATTTTCACTTCGTAGTTTATGACTCCACTTACTGCTGTATGCGTTGCTTAACCAAACTTTTTTACCCTCAACACCTAAATATCCATCCGCACTAATAGCCATTTTAATGGTTATATAAGGCCGGTTTTTCTGATGATTTGTTATAAATCTATGAATAAGTTGAAGCCCCTTTTTTTGTAAGATACCAACCTTTACATCCACTCCATGAGTTTTTAATTGCGCGATTCCTTTACCACTAACCAGGGGGTTGGGGTCGGGTGTACTGATTACTACTTCAGGGATTCTGTGATGTAAGATCAGATCGGTGCAGGGAGGGGTTTTGCCAAAATGACAACAAGGCTCAAGAGAAACATACATTGTAGATTGTGAAATTAATGGTTTGTCCTGATCACATACACTGTTGATGCATTCAACTTCTGCATGAGCCTGGCCAAATTTTTTGTGATATCCTTCTCCAATGATTTTACCTTTATACACCAATATCGAACCTACTTTGGGATTGGGCTCGTTTTGTAAAGCTGCTCTGTCTGCAAGTTGAAAACACCGTTCTATGAATAGTTCATGGATGCTCATGCTATAGTAGCCGGCGTTATTGATTTTAATTTTTCAACGGTGTAATCAATTTCCTCAAAGGTATTAAAATGCGATAATGAAAAACGGATCGCCTTCCTATCTGCAGGATGTCCAATGGCTTCCATCACATGCGAATCTTTTTCAGCACCTGAACTGCAGGCACTCCCGGAGGACGCGCAGATGCCATGGATGTCGAGGTTAAACATCAAAAGCATTGACTTCTCTGAAGGGGGAAAGGATACATTGAGAATATTATACAATCCATCATCTGTACCATTGATTTGTATATCATCCAATTCAGAGAGCAGCCGGGTTTTAAAATGATTTCGTAGTTCCAGAACATAATGGTGTCTGTGTTCCATCTCATCTAAAGCCACTTCCAATGCCTTGGCCATTCCTGCAATCCCATACAGGTTTTCGGTGCCTGCTCTCATATTTCTTTCCTGTCCACCCCCATGGATGAATGGATTGATTTTCAATTTATTGCTGATGTAAACAAAACCTGCACCTTTGGGCCCAAAAAATTTATGAGCAGAGCCACAGGCAAAATCTATGCCCAATGCAGTGAAATCCAAAGGGAACTTTCCCACTGCCTGTACCAAATCACTATGAAATAGCACCCCATGCTGCTTGCAAAGGTATCCCAACGCAGGAATATCCTGGATAACACCGATTTCATTGTTGGCATACATAACACTCAAAAGAGCATTTTTCTGGTGTTTTTTAATAAGGTTTTCTGCATGATTTATATCGATTATACCGGCAGAATCAACACGGAGTGGAATGGTCTCAATATTCTTGCTTTGCTCTATGTGTTGGATGGTATGCAATACACAGTGATGCTCTATCGGACTGTAAATCACCACAGTCTTGCCTAATGTTTCCACAGCCTGGTGTAAGATCATGTTATTAGCTTCAGTAGCCCCTGAAGTGAAATAAATCTCTCCTATCGATGCTTTAAATGCCCGGGCTATGGTTTTGCGGGCGGTTTCAATAATGGTTCTTGCCTGCCTTCCACTTTGATGAATGCTTGAGGGATTCCCATAAACTTCATCCATCACTCTGAACATTTCTTTTTTAACCGGTTCGATTAAAGGGGTGGTAGCTGCATGATCAAAATATACTTTCATTTTCAAAATTTAAAAGGTCAAACCATTCATCAGACAAAGTGCTATGAGTCCAGTCGTTTTGAAATAATGCTGCTCTATCAGAATTTACAATATTTCTCCTATTTGTGAAATACATTTAAAAAGCGTTTATTGACAAAGCCACTAAACTGAAAGTATTACTGGGTCATTGCCTGATATATTTTTATGTTGATGGGTTCTGGCTGCGAAGGTAAATATTTTTTATCAAAATTCCCTTCATTAAGACGTCTCAGTGTATTACACAGGTCCACTCAAAACCCTTGAATCACTCTGTGGGCAAGGTAAGTATATATCCAATCAAAATGTCCTTAGAAATAAGAATGGCAATAGGATATCAGATTTCAATCAAAGTTGAAACGCTTGCATTTCAGAAGCCTTACCATTTGAATTTAGTAGATGTGCTGTTTCACTTTTTGGATAAGCGTTTCAGCCGTTATTTTGTCATTGGCTTCAGCATAAATTCTGATAATGGGTTCAGTATTGGATTTTCTTAAATGCACCCATCCTTCATTGAAATCAATTTTTACTCCATCGGTTTGATTAACTTCTTCATGGGCAAAAAATTTACTGATTCTATCCAGAATTTCATCGATGGGCGTGTCTTCATTTAATGGAACCTTATCTTTCACCATTTCAAATGGAGGATACTTTTTCTTCAAGCGGGAAAGTGGGATTGCTTCGATAGCTAATAAATTAAGAATAAGGGCAATTCCGGCAAGCGCATCCCTGCCATAATGTAGATCAGGAAGTATGACTCCTCCATTCCCTTCTCCTCCAATAGTGGCAGCTATTTTCTTCATTTTCTCTACCACATGTACCTCTCCCACTGCTGAGGCTTCATACCGGTAGCCTTTCTCTTCAGTGAGGATGCGAAGAGCTCTTGTAGAAGAAAGATTGGAGACGGTATTACCACCCCTAAACCTCAAGATAAAATCTGCCGCCGCTACCAGAGTGTACTCTTCTCCAAACATTGACCCATCTTCACAAATTAAAGCCAGGCGATCTACATCCGGATCGACAGCGATACCTAAATCGGCCCGGCTTTCTTTAACTTTTTGTGACAACGAGCTCAAATGGGGCTCCAGGGGTTCAGGATTATGAGCAAAGCGCCCGGTCATTTCTGTATTCAATCCATATACCTCGCAACCAAGTGCCTTTAACAATGGGATTATGGAAATTGCCCCGGTAGAATTGATACAATCCACTACCACCTTAAAATTTTTTGAGCGAATCAACTCCTTATCCAGAAACGGAAGCCGTAAAATGGCTTCTATATGTCTTTCGATGGCTCCAGTAACCTCAAAATGTTGGCCTAAATCATTAATATTGCTGAATATCAAATTATTATCTACAATATATTTAAGTATTTTTTTGCCATCTTTTTCGGAAATAAATTCTCCTTTTTCATTGAGGAACTTGAGGGCATTCCAATTTTCAGGATTGTGGCTCGCTGTAAAAATAATTCCTCCACCAGCTTTTTGGTGGATGACTTCCATTTCGACTGTAGGTGTGGTTGACAAACCCAAATCCAGCACATCTATACCCATCATCATTAAGGTCTGTATGGCAATTTTTGAAACCAATGATCCGGTAACTCGACCGTCTCTTCCGGTGACTACCTTAGGAGGTCTGCCGCTTTCTTTGATCCACATCCCAAATCCAGCAGTGCATTCTGCAATGTCAATGGGCGTAAGATTAGAACCGGAACGACCTCCAATGGTGCCTCTTATTCCTGAAATTGATTTTATCAGTGTCAATATTTCTTAACTTTTGAGAATCAAAAAGTGTACATTTGAATTGCCAGACAAAAATACAATTTTTATAAAGAAAAATTATAGATTTTGGAACACAGTATATTCTGGAAAAGCAGGTAGATTGGTTAAAAGCTGTACTTATTGGATGGTTTGTCCTATCAAATGAACGATGAATATTTATATAGATTTTTATTTTTATTATAAGCAATGTCGAACATCTACATTCTCAATTTTTTATCAGGAATACAGGAGACGGATATAGCCGTGTTACAATGGTTTTATTTTGAATGGAAGAATGAGATCCTGGACTTTCTGTTTCCCATCATCCGATCAAAAATTGTCTGGCTGCCTTTTTACATCTATTTAATGGCATGGTTGCTTTTCAATTTAGGTCAACAAGGGGTAAAGATCATTGGGGTTATCCTATTGATCATCTTAGTGTCTGATACAATGAGCAGCAGAATTTTGAAAAATTGGATAGAAAGACCCAGGCCATGCCATGAAAAAATCCTTGATTTTGAACCTCTGGTTGAATGTGGATCAGGATACAGCTTCCCATCTTCCCATGCAACCAATCATTTTGCATTGTCATCAGCGTTGATACTTTTGATTCCTACACTTTGGTTGGGGTGGAAAATTGTATTAGTTTTATGGGCAGCTGCAATTGCAATGGCTCAGGTTTATGTAGGTGTTCATTACTTCTCTGATGTTATTGCAGGCAGTTTATTAGGTTTTGTCTGTACAGTCATGGTTACTTTCCTGCTTAGAAGATACAGACTGATTTGAAAAATTTTAATACGATTCAGAAATGAAATATTACCACAATAACCGTTGCAGGAAAAGCAGAGAAGGTCTTGAACTTTTGGGTTTAAAGGGGCTGCAACCTGAAATTGTGCATTATATGAATCAAGGGATTTCTGCAGACGAATTGCAGGACATTATCAAAAAGCTGGGAATCAGCCCTAAGGAACTGGTGCGGGAAGGTGAAAAAATATTTAAAGAAGAATTGAAAGGAAAGAAATTAAATGATAAAGAGTGGATTGAATGGATGATTAAATATCCTCAATTGATCGAAAGACCGATATTGGTTCATGGGAAAAAGGCGGTGATAGGTCGTCCATCTCAAAATTTACTTTCAATACTATAATTTATTGAGTTGTGAATCAATGTATTGGATTATAGTTCTCTCATCATTGGGGTGAAAGATTTGAAAGTTGTCTTTATTTTTAAACCAGGTAAGTTGTCTTTTAGCATATCTCCTGGTGTTTTGCTTCATCAACTCTATTGCACGCGAAAGACTATATTTACCTTCAAGATACGCTATGAGTTCCTGATACCCTAGTGTATTTAATGCAGGAAGGTGAGTGTGGGATTGCAGGGCTTTTACTTCATCCAGAAAGCCTGAATCCATCATTTCATCTATCCTTTGATGAATGCGGTCGTACAGTTCATCTCTGGGTCGTTCCAACAAGATTTTGACAGGTTGGAAATATCTTTTTGCGCTTTGCCCGGTCAAAAAAGATGAGTAAGGTCTGCCACTAACCTGCATAACGGTCAATGCCCGGAGCAACCGGTGAGGGTTGGATAAATCAACGGTTTGAAAATATGTGGGGTCTGACTCAGCCAATTGATCCCTAAGATATTGAATTCCGTGTTCATCGTACAATTGATTCCAGGTGTCTTTTACCTTTTTTTCTATATTTGGGAAAGGATCCAGTCCATAAAGAACGGCCTGGATATACAGACCGGTGCCTCCGCATAAAATGATGATAGAATGATTTTGGAAAAGTCGTTCTAAAAGCATTAGGGCTTGAGTTTCGAAAGTAGCCACATCAAAAGATTCATGGATTGAGACCACATCAATCATGTGGTGAGTGATGGTAGTGGTATATTCTTCTGGAGGTTTTGCGGTGCCAATTTGTAATTCCTTGTAAATTTGTCTGGAATCGGCAGAAATAATTTCGCAATGATAACGTCCCGCCAACTTCATGGCGAGTTTTGTCTTTCCTACCGCTGTGGGCCCGGCCAATACAATGAGGATTTTTTGCGGATTTTGATGCTGATTAATCATAATTCATGATTCAAAAGTACGCTTTTAAATGAAACAATCGTTGTTTGGGAATTTTGATTCTCCCTGGAAGGCCTGTAAAAATGAAGGATTTTTATGGTGTATTATTTGACAAGAATATTGGCAAGGATAGCCATTAGAATTTACTTTCGTAAAATATATGTGGAAGGTGTTTCACACATTCCTTCGGATGGACCGGTATTTATTGCCGCCAACCATCCTAATGGATTTCTTGAGGCTATTTTAATTGCATGCCTGGTACCCAGAAAGTTACATTTTCTAGTCAGGGGAGACGTATTCAAAATAAAATGGTTAAAACCATTGTTGCTTGCTACCAATCAAATACCTATTTTCAGATCAAAAGACGGTTTTTCTAACCTGAGAAACAATTCGAAAACCCTTTCAGCAGTGACCCGGGCATTGACCCAGGAAAAAGCTATTCTGATCTTTCCCGAGGGAACAACGCAATGGGTCATTCGATTGAGACCTCTCCAAAAAGGAATGGCACGAATGGCTTTATTAGCGATGGAAGAATCTGCTATGCTCAAGCCAAAGATTGTTCCTGCAGGAGTTACATTTACCAATCCCACCCAATTCCGGAGTGAGGTGATGATCAGTTTTGGCCCCTCCATTAAAGTGACAGATTTTAAAGATCTATACAGAAAAGATCAACGTGATGCTATCGAACAATTGACTGCAAAAGTGTATGAACAAATGAAACCACAATTAGTACATGTTGAGGATGAGGATTCTATGAAATTTTTCAAAGCCTCGGAATTATTGCGACCTGCCTTTCCATCCCGATTTTTCCCGTTCATTGAAAGGAGTAATGAGAGATTAAAGTATGAGCAAAGAATAGCAGAAATCATATATCATGATGAGAAAGTAAACAGAGAAATCAGGAAAATGGAAACTCCACAGGGTTGGGGCATTCTGGATTTCATATGGATTGTTCCGGCAATTGTGGGTTATTTATCCTGGTTTTTCCCTTTTTATCTATCCTTTTGGATAACACAAAAGATTGCCCGTGGGAGTATTTTTTTTGCCTCTATATTGTTGACCGGCGGTGCGCTGATTACACTTATATATAGCATTCTTGTGTTGATATTTCTGATTTGGATAGGAAGAGTATACATTGTTTTATTTCCACTTATGGTAATTGGAGGCATCTGTTTTCTGTATCTGTATGAGAAGCTCCTGTTACAAAAACGTTATAAGGAGGGTAGTTAAGTAGTGTAGTTTTTTTTGATAAGTTGATGTTAAAAAGGTGATCGTGATTATCTAACTTATCCAACTTTTCAGGGAATCAAGATGCTATAAAAAATTGCCCGTTTTCCATATTTCTTTGACATTGTTTAATCGGAATCACCAACCCACTCATCACTATATATACTCCTATTGGGAGTGTTTGGGCGGAAGCTACAGCCATACCGATATTAAATGAAGCATCAGATTGATTAAATTTTTGAGGCTTGAAAGCGCCGGTCAAAACTATGGTTTTATTAAGGTTTGAATTCTCAAGGAATAATCCTGTTTCAATCATAGTGTCGGTACCATGAGTGATGATGATTTTGTCTCCATTGAGATCCCTGATAGTTTTTTGAATGAGCTTCCTGTCATTCTGATTCAGATCTGTACTGTCTTTTTTTATAAGTGGAATGATATGATATTCAAAGGTGGGCCGAATGATTTCCATAATAGACTGTGCTGCCGCTTCTCCAATATCAAATCCCTTGCCTTGAATTAATCGGGGATAATCTTTGTCAATGGTGCCGCCCGTTTGAATAAAAAAGAGATTAAGTTTCATGCATTTTATGTTAACCAGAGAATGAAATGAATTGAAAAATACTTTAAAACTTTGGTTTTTGGCAGTATTGAGTAAAGGAATATCTTCCATTTTGAAAAACCAATAGAATTCTCAGTTAAATTCTACCTTTGTTAAAAAAATATGCAGTTTAGAAGTTTGTATTTTAAGTAAGTACTAATTTAAATGAGGATCAACTTTATTCAATTTATATATCCAATACCAACATGAAATCTCAAATTACAGACACGATCATGATGATCAGACCTAAGCATTTCGGTTACAATGAAGAAACGGCTGCTAATAATACTTTTCAGAATTTGGATGTTAACAGGCCTGCAGCAGAAATATCAAAGCAGGCCATTAGTGAATTCGATCAGATGGTATCCATATTGAGAGAGGCCGGAGTAATGGTAGAGGTAGTAGAAGACGAAGACCATCCGGCGAAACCAGACTCGGTTTTTCCCAATAATTGGATTTCATTTCACCAGGATGGAAAAGTCATTACCTATCCAATGTTTTCCAAGGTGAGAAGACTGGAAAGGCGTGAAGACATTGTGGAGAAGCTGGCTGAGAAGTATAATCTTGAGAGAAGATATTCTTTTGAATATTACGAGGAGGAAGGATTATATCTTGAAGGTACCGGAAGTATGGTATTGGATAGGCCTAATGCAATAGTTTATGCGTGCAGGAGTGCCCGAACGGATGTGCACATTCTTGATAAATGGTCCATTTTAAATGATTACAGGGCTGTCATTTTTGATGCAGAAGACCGGAAACAGGTACCGATTTATCATACCAATGTATTGATGGCGCTGGGAGAGAATTTTGTTGTCATTTGTATGGAAGCCATCATGGGAGAAAGTGATCGAAAAAAACTTATTCAATTATTTAATCAGACTGAAAAGGAAATGATCGAAATCAGCTTTGACCAAATGGAAAAATTTGCTGGTAATATGTTGCAGGTAAAAGGAACAAATGGCAGTTTCCTTGTAATGTCTACCCAGGCCTATCAATCGCTTAATGAAAATCAAATCAACCGTCTTTCATCAAAAACCCAAATTTTGCATTCTGATATAAAAACCATAGAGACATTCGGTGGAGGAAGTGTAAGGTGTATGATGGCAGAAGTTTTTTACCCAGGGCTCAAAAATATCGGTTGATAGTTTTATCAATGTTTGCAAACTTAAAATATACCTAAGAAATACAATGATTTATAACATGCAACTTTTATTAACAAATGTGGAAAAAGAATATATCTAAATTAACATTATATTAACTTAGTAGTATTAGTTTTGCGATGATTTTAATTTAATCAACAAAAACTTACAAAACCTAGATTTATGAGACTTTATCTACTAAAAAAGTTTTTTCTTAGTTCAATGCTCTTTTTGGGAGCGATTGGACTATATGCACAGGGAGTAACTACTTCCAGTATTCAGGGTTCAATCGTTGATGAATCCGGTTTCCCTTTACCGGGGGCAAATATAACAGCAAAACATTTACCTTCTGGTACATCTTATGGGGTTGTTACAAATCTTGAAGGCAGGTTTATCATTCCCAACATGAGGGTAGGAGGACCCTATACTGTGAATGTTTCCTTTGTAGGATTCGAAGAAAATCAGTTTGAAGACATAGTTCTTGCATTGGGTGAAAATTTTATTTTGAATGTTGTTTTGAAAGAAGGTTCAGTTCTCCTGGGTGAGGTGGTGGTTAGCAGTCTCCGTGATGCAGTAATGAACACAGATCGAACAGGAGCTTCATTGAACCTCAAGAAGGATAAAATCAATGCATTGCCTACCATCAGCCGGAGCATAAATGATTTTACCCGATTGACACCTCAGTCCAATGGAAATGCGTTTGCAGGTACCAATTCGAGGTTTAATAACTATACGATTGATGGTAATATATATAATAATAACTTTGGTTTGGGTGCTGCTCAGTTTGCCGGAGGGAATCCCATTTCACTGGACGCAATTGAAGAAGTACAGGTAAACCTGGCGCCTTATGATGTAAGGCAGGCAGGATTTACCGGCGCTGGTGTGAATGCTATCACCAGATCTGGAACCAATAATGTTGAAGGATCGGTATATTACTATTTGAGAAATGACCAAATGACTGGTAGCAAAATTGGGGATACCCGTATCAATGTGGGGGATGCCAAGACGGAAATTATGGGCTTTCGTTTTGGAGCACCCATCATTAAGGATAAATTATTTGTATTTGTCAATTATGAAAGAGAAAATGAAGCTACACCTTCTATATTGCGAAGAGCTGCAAGGCCAGGAGAGACTCCTGACGGTCAGTTTATATCCAGAGTTCCTATCGAAAGAGCTAATTTTGTAAGAGAAAGGATGCAATCTCTATATGGGTATGATACTGGAGATCCGGACAGCTATCAATTTGCTGTACAGGGTGAGCGATTCAATGTGCGCTTTGACTATAATATTTCTAATCAGCACAAACTGGCCGTACGTTTTAACCACTATGATGCATTCAGGGATGTACCCACCAATGTCAATTCGATCCGTTATATTAATACCCGTTATTTTAATACCAGCAGGATCGGTGTAGAAAGTATCAATTTCCGAAACAATAATTACACCATTGACAATACCATTTCTTCAGTAGTAGCTGAATTGAACTCTGTTTTCGGAAATAATAAATCCAACCAATTAAATATTGGATTCACCTCTATTACCGACCCGAGAAGAGGAGTTCCGGGTGGACAGGACTTTCCAATGATTGAAGTATTGGAGCCCGATGCATCCGGTAACCTACTTTACTATATGACACTCGGTAATGAGCTTTTCACGGTAGGAAATTTATTGGAAAACAAGATTTTCAATATCACCAATAACTTTTCTATTTATTCAGGAAAGCATACCTATACCATTGGCGGTAATTTTGAATTCATGACTTTCGATAATGCATTTAACCCTACTTTTAATGGATTTTACAGATATATAGGCTATGATAAGTTTGTCGATGCAGTCATTAACAGGAATCCTAATGTTTTTCCTGATGCATTCGCCAAGGGATATGCATTGGACGGATCAACTACTCCTCCAACCGATAATACACGGTTTGGGCAGTTAGGTTTGTATGTGCAAGATGAATATCAAGTAAATAACAGATTGAAGTTAACGGCCGGTTTGAGAGTAGACCTGCCATTTTACCCTATTGATATTCCCAGGAATACCTTACTGGACAACCTGAATAAGACCTTTGTAGACAGTCGTGGAAATTCCTTTACTCCTGATGTTAGTACTTTCCCAAAAGTTAATCCATTGTTTTCTCCCCGGTTTGGCTTTAACTACGATGTTTTTGGAGACAGGAAAACACAGCTGAGGGGAGGATCAGGTATATTCTCAGGAAGAATTCCTTTTGTATGGCTTTCCAACCAGGTGAATGGTTCAGGTGTGATCAGAGGAGGTGTCGGTTTTGAGGGGCAGCAGGTGATTAATGCAGGCATTATTTTCAATCCTGACATAGCAGCTTATAATCCTGAAAATCCGGAGGGTGAATTGTCTAATGAGTTGAACCTGACAGACCGAAACTTCCGTTTACCACAGGTTTGGAGAACCAACGTAGGTTTGGATCACAGACTGCCCGGAGGCATCATAGCTACGGTGGACATTATTTATTCAAGAGATGTTTCAACACCGATTGCCTATAATCCTGTATTAAGAGATCCGGACGGCGTACTTACCGGTGCAGATAAAAGAGGATATTGGGAAACTCAGCCAGGCCTTTCTGCCTATTCCAATGATCCTAACTTCAGGAATGTGTTTTTATTAACCAATGCACAGGAAAAGGCGGATTATTACTCTTTTACAGCACAGTTGGCCAAATCTTTTGAAAGTGGATTTTATACCATGGTAGCGTATACGCGTTCCAGAGCACGTGACCTGGATGCAGCCGGAGGTTCACAGGCCATATCCTTATGGCCAAGTACAGTTCAATTTGATCGAAATAATCCGGAATTAAGCTTTGCCGGTTTTGACCAACCTAATCGCCTTTTAGGTAATTTTTCTTATACAAGTAATAATACCACTATAGGTATTTTTTATGATGCGGGCAATGCAGGACGTTTCAGTTATTCTTATTCTTCAGGAAGACCGGGTACTCAGCCTCCATTTTTCGGTGATGGAGCTTTAAGATTAATGTATATTCCTAACAACGCTTCTGAGCTCACTTTCGAGCAATTTACACTAGCAGGACAGACGATTACTCCTGCTATGCAACAACAATTGCTGGATACATACATTGACCAGGACGCTTATCTCAGCTCAAGAAGAGGTCAGATTGCAGAGAGAAATGGTGCCGTTCGACCCTGGGTACACCGTTTTGATTTAAGAATTTTACAGGATATTGTTATTCTACCTAAGAATAATCACCGTATCCAATTGTCAATGGATTTCCTTAATTTTGGAAACTTATTGAATTCCAATTGGGGTATTCCAAAATTTGAATGGCAAAACAACCTGCTAAGCTTGAGGAGTATAAATGCGGAAGGAGTTCCTATTTATCGCTTGAACACTATACCTGGTACAACTGAATTTCCAACAGAAACTTTTAGAAATTCAACCAGTATTAATAATGTGTGGAATCTTCAAGTGGGAGTAAGATATATCTTCTAAAATCTAAAAAATTACATTTTATCATGATAAGAAAGCCCTTTTCCTGTGAAAGGGCTTTCTTATTTTAAAAATAGTTTTTATTGGTTTCTGAGAATCGGAGGGTAATACTGCATAGCTAATCATTCAACTTTATTAGGATTTTTCCAATATGTTTCTTACCTCAAAAGCTTTGGGGAAAGGAAATAATAAAGTGATGGTAATTGTATTTCAACTTTTCACCTGCAATTTATTGCTCATCGATGTTTGTAGGGGGTTAGTAGTTCAATATTTATTTGATTTAGTTTTTGTTAAGCGTTAATGACATTATGTTAACTTTAAATTCAAATATACCATTGAAGCAGGTATCACCTATTCTTCTTCAATTATGAAAAAATACTTTTTATACTTATTGATCTTACTTTTTCAGCCATATTGTAAATCAAAGGGAAAGGCTGAAGATTATAACCCAAATAAATTACACGGCACAATTACTGATATTACAACTTATCCTTTACCTTTTGTTCCGCTCATTAGCGCACACCGGGGTGGAAGGTATATAGAAGGATTTCCAGAGAATTGTCTGGAAACTTTTCAGTATATCACATCAAAGTATGATTTTATTATTGAGATGGATATAGTGATGTCAAGTGATTCGGTATTGTATCTCATGCATGACCGTTCTTTGGAGCGTACCACCAATGGCTATGGCTCTTCTTTCAATCAATCATGGGATTATATATCAGGTTTGTATTTAAAAGATAGTAAAGGGCTACTCACTACATACAAAGTGCCCACATTGGAAACTGTATTGCAATGGGCTGATGGCAATGCTCTACTTTCGCTTGATATCAAACGGGGAACAGATAGAAAACTACTTTTGAAACTTCTTTATCAGTTTGAAGCTTACCGGTTTGCTGAAATTATCACTTATTCTGCAGAGGAAGTGACATTTTATAAAGAACATGCACCGGAATTCATTTTATCTGCCAATGTCCGCAATGAAGATGAAATTAACAGAGTGTTGGCTACTGGAATAAATAAAGACCGGATTAAACCATTTTTAGGGACTTCCAGGAAATCACACACATTCATTCAAACTCTTCATGATATAGGTTGGGTAACCACTTTAGGTACATTAGGGAATATCGATGCTCAGGCTCAGGCCCGGGGTTTCAGGATCTATGATGAGCTGATTGAGATGGGAGTGGATATTTTTGCCACGGATTATCCGTTAGAGGTTGCTCAATATTATTATAATACCCATGGCAATCAATAATATTTAAACCAAATGCACTTCCTTTTCTTTCACATTGATAATCCTGACATCAATATGATCTTTTAATGTTGTAGCCAACGTCATTCCTTTATAATCCACCTTTACGGGAAAAAGTTTGTGCTTTCTGTCCACAAGTACCGCTACTTCTACTTTTTTGGGAAGGATTCCCATAAGTGGCTGGAAGGAGTAAAACAAAGTCCTTCCCGTATTGGCAACATCATCAATGACCACCACAGCTTTTCCAGCCAAGTTCGATAAGGGAATGGAAAGAGTAGCCGGAGATTGGTCAGGAACCGCAGGATTGAGAAGGAGCCTGCATACAATAGGCTTTAATGGATACCCTGAGGACAAAATTTCCTCCTGTATTAAATGTGCAAATTCATAGCCTTTGTTGTTTATTCCTGCCAGAATGATTTCTTCTTCTTCATAATTGTTCTCAAGGATTTCGATGGCAAGACGACGGATTTTTTGCCGGATTTGAGATGCATTCAATAGCTTCATAAGATCATTTTTTCTATCTCCGAAGATAATAAGATTTTAAAATGGTTAATCAGTTTATTGAGGATGAGTTATTCTTAATGCAATGGCTCTTAAATTGGTATACATAGATAAGAGTAATTCAGGTGCTTTTTCATTTTCACCTCCCCATGTAAAAAACATATTCTTTCCGGGACTGTAAAATCTTAAAAAAGAATAAATATTGCCAGGGTCATTAATGGAAAATGAATCAAGCGATCCTTCCTCAATCATTGAAAAAAATTGATCTGAAATCCTTTGATCCCATTTTCCCAGGTAGGTAAATTCACTATGCAATTCATTGAATCTGAATACCGAGCCATTATCAACAAAATGCCACGATGTTTCCCTGCCGGTAATTCCACCCCCAGTGCCAATTACTATGGCCTTGTGGTGATTGCTCCCCGGTGTATAAGGTGGATTGGTCTTACATGAACTTAACAATATCAATAAAAGTAGCAGGCCAGACAAAAGATTTACAAAACTAATACTTAAACTTTTATAACGATCTGATATCATTTCCAGCTGCATCTTTAATTCTACCGTTTTACTGTTATCAACCTAAGAAACTCAAAGAGAATTCATTCTTTCAAAAATTATTTTGTTGCTATATTCGTTTTTTCTTCGTAGCTAATCATGTTGCTCGAATATTTAATGAAATTTATTCATGATTGTTTTTCATTTAAATCATGCTTTAAGATCCTGGGTCATAAGTAAATTTCTTTTTCTGAGTATAAATGGAGAGTACTCAATTAAAAATATATCATAAAAATTTTTAAACATATGAGATCGTTTTTATTATTAGGTTTTATGGTTTTGTTTGGAGGATATATCTATGGACAATCCTGTTGTTCCGGCAAAGCAAAAGATAAAGCTGGAGTAAGCTGTCATTCAGAATCGAAAGCTTCATCGGATGATAACGCTCTGGCGGCTTATGCTCACGAGATGGCTTCTCTCAATCCTGATATCCATTCAGAGAAATGTGAAAAATCAGGATTAGTCTCCTATTACCGGATTGAAAAGCAGAAGAATGGCAAGGAGAAAAGGGTAGATTTGTCATATCATCATGAAAGAAAGTCTTTTGTTGAGGTAAAAGGAAAGAAAAAAGCATGTTGTTCCTCAACGGAATGCAGTAAATCAAGCTCCTGAATAGGGATTAAAGCTATAGATACAGAGTGATCATAATTCCACTTTTTTCTATTGGCTTCAAACCAGTCACATGGAGTATATAACCATTGAAGTAAAAGGTAGGGTGCAGGGTGTGGCTTTCCGTTATTATACTCAGGAAATAGCACAAAAATTAAATATTTCCGGAACAGTGCAGAATCTTCCGGATGGTCGTGTCAGGATTCAGGCAGCGGGTGAGTCAAATGCAATCCATCAGTTCATAGAGTGGTGTAGGGTAGGCTCACCCGCCTCAAATGTGGAAGAAATACGAATTGAATTTGTCGATCCCATTGCATTACCATTTCCTTTTCAAATCACAAGGTGATGAGTATGAGAGAGGATGAAAGAAAATTTGAACATTGGTTAACTTTTTTAAAGGGAAGCAAAACGATTTCCCTTTATTTTTTAGGAGCAGGTCTGATGATAACTTTGATTGCGTGCAGCATTCATCTTTTATTAAAAGAATTGGAATATTACGTTTTATATCCCTGGTTACTTTGTTGTGGATTGTTGATAATAATGATCAATGGATATATAATTTACTATTGCAGAAGTTTATCTCTTTTAAATGAAGTTCCCAATCCTGATTGGATTGAAAGGCAAGCACAACAACTTTACTCAGGGTTGAAAAGCAATGGAATAATCCTGATTGGAGGAGTATTAGGATCCATTGCCAGTGCAGGATTTGCAATTTTTCAAATTTTTCTGCCGCCTTGCATAGCGATGACTTTGTTCTTCTCATTGTTATTTACTCATTTCATGGTTGAGTATTTTCGATTTCAGGTCTTGAAAGATGAAATGGAGAAGTACAACTAAATGAAATAAGTGGGAATAAAAGGTTTTTAAAACTATGGTTATTCAACAATCATATAAAAAGGTATTGATCATACGGCTGAGTTCTATAGGTGACATTTTGTTGACCACTCCCATCATAAGGTGTATAAAGCAGCAATGGTCGGCAAGCATTCATTTTTTAACCCTTAGGCGATTCGTTAGCCTTCTGGAATATAATCCATACATCGATTCACTATTGTTGTATGAAAAAGGGATAATACCCCGCCTTAGATCTGAAGAATATGATTTGGTGATAGACTTACACCGAAATGCAAAAAGTTTTATCATCAAAAGTTTAATCCAACGACCTGTAATTACCTATCGTAAGCATAATATAGAAAAATGGTTGTTGGTAAGATTTAATATGCATTGCATACCTGCAGGTCATGTGATTGACCGATATTTTCAGGCGTTGGATAAAACCGGAATACAGAATGATGGGAGGGGATTGGATTTCTTTGTAGACCCGAGGATTGAGAAAAAGTCTAAAATACTGCTCCCATCAGGACCTTATTATGTTTTGGTTTTAGGAGGCACCTATTTTACAAAACGCATTTCACTGAATAAAGCCATGGAAATCATCTCAAAGATTGATCTGCCGGTTGTTTTGCTCGGAGGTTCTGATGTTAAGAAGACCGGAGACTTTATTAGTGAAAAATTTCCTGACAAAGCCCGGTCACTTGCAGGTATAATTTCTATTCATTCTTCAGCTGCTCTGATAAAGCATTCAAGGTTTGTAGTTACTGGAGATACCGGATTAATGCATTTGGCCTCCGCCTTCCAAAAGAAAATCTTTGTTCTTTGGGGTAATACGGTTCCTGCGTTCGGATTGGGGCCTTATATTACAATAAGAGAAAAAAATATAGTCACAAATATAGAATCACAATTATCATGCAGACCATGCTCTAAACTTGGTCATCAAGAATGTCCGAAAAGACATTTTTTGTGTATGGAATCATTAGACATTTCATCCATTGTAAATTTTGCAAAAACTATCCATTCTCTTTCTTCTTAACAAACTGAATCATAAATGGGAAGGCTATTTTTTCAAGGTATTGACCAGCCCTCTTAAAATTATTAAGAAAATACACTACACTAAAAATTCAGTATCTGTTAGCTCAAAGAATAATTTCTTAACGTACTACATTGAATTTGCCGGTTTGAATATACTGTTGGTTTCCAATTCTGTACACATACAAACCTGGAATAAATCGACTGACATCTATTGCG
Organism: Saprospiraceae bacterium; assembly: GCA_035327565.1. Taxonomy (GTDB): domain Bacteria; phylum Bacteroidota; class Bacteroidia; order Chitinophagales; family Saprospiraceae; genus JABDLO01. The sequence continues at coordinate 1,970 of DAOLDB010000052.1, read as the reverse complement.
TTTTTATTTATACCCATGTCCATATGGATTAAGCGGCCTTTTATATCAAAAATTTGCAGGGTTAATGGCTGTGCGGTATATTCAAATTCCAGGAACAATGTGTGACTGGCAGGATTAGGATATATATTAAATCCAGGAATGGAAAGATCCGTCACTGAAGTAGTCCCTTCCTGGGAATAGTGATATGTTTGTCTGTTATCAAAAATCCATTCTCCGTTCTCAAATTTTAAATTTACTTCCATATCTATGGGATCAGAGGATAATTGGAAATATATAAAATCAGGAACCACCAGCGTTTGTGAAGGATCTATTTCACCGTTATAGGTGATATCACTTCTGGATTCTTCTTCCCAAAAGAGTTCATCTTCATCCCAGATAAAATTTATCTCCTGAACCAATCGGTTGTTTTCATAGTAGTATTCGTACCTGGAAAAATGCTCCCATTCATCAGTTATAAAACTGAAAATATTAATCAATTTGGAAGTTTGATTACCGTTGCCGTCATATGCATAAACTTCTATATAATAAGGTATCCAGATTTCCTCGACCTCATCCCAGAATTCCAAAAGTAATTCAACCAATAAATCATTATCAAAAGATTGGTTGACTTTAGTACTTAAAGTCCAATTTTCTTCTTCAAAATCATAATCTTCAGTAATAATGGTAGTGAGGTTGCCATTATTGTATGAATTGGTTGTTCGGGTTTCTGCATACCATGACAAATCATTTTCATCAAAATACTCAATGACGTACATCATCAAAACATTGTTGTCAAATGTATAGAGAACTCTTTCAACCTCCAGCCATGCACCGTCGATCCATTCACTAAATGTTTCTCTGATGAGATTACCATCTATATCATAATTTAATTCTAACCTCAGATCAAAAATGAATCCACCTGTGCCTGGATAATCAATAATTAAACTGGAAATCCTCCCGTGGCTTTCATATTCAAAACTCCATCGTTCATATAGTTCATATCCACTGCTCGTCCAATCATAATCCAGGATGGTTATAATTTGATCTTCATCATTGTAAATAAAATCGTATTTATAAACAGTAAAAAATTCCATTGATGATTGATTATACACCTGTGTGAGCAAACTGTCTAAATAAATTCTTTCACTGGTATTACTTCTTTTCTTAAGGGATCTTTCAAACTGTTGGATATTAGGAAATCGTCTTTCACTTTTAATCTTTTGTTTTAATTCACGTAATGATTCATTTTTCTTGAAAACAGGCTGAAACGGGTCTGGAATATTTTTTTCTTGTGCTTTATGTTGGCCAAAAAGATATACTACAGAAATTAAGAGAAACAGGAATGTAATTGATTTTTTCATATGGATGATTTTACTTGTGTTCAATAAAAGTGTTGCTAAAATTAAATATAAGATTTGAAAGAAACCGACTTTTTTATTGTGTTATTTAGTTAAAATCTCCCACTTTGATCATCTCGATGGTTATTTCATTGCTCGAATGGTTACCTTCCAATGATACGTTGTTTTGGAAAGGTAAAAATGCTTTTACAGGATCTGGAAATGCCTGATTAATTCCAAGGATGACTTTCGTAAATACTGAAAGATCTGTCGAAGTTATTCTTCCATCACCATTTGCGTCAGCAGCCAGTATGAGTCTTTCATCTTGAAATGGCACGAGATCCAAAATATGTCTAACTAAAATAACTAAATCGGTCGCACTGAGACCCACTGACATAGCCTCCAGATCGTTATATTCCACATATATAGCAGGATCATTCATTTCAGGGAATTCTTCTGATGGGTAGCGGAATTCAATAACATTATCCTGCCAGTGGTCCATAAGATTATACCTAAGTTGCGGATTGTTTAGTGATATCAACTCTACCATTAATGAATCGGGATTTGGAGCAAAATTTTTTGTCCAGCTAAAATGCACAACGAATAGATCAGGCTCACCATCCCCGTCACCGTCACCGTCTCCGTCTCCATCCC
>DAOLDB010000051.1:22514-29725 GCA_035327565.1 Saprospiraceae bacterium | reverse complement strand
CGTTCAACAGCGGTTTCATTGTTGGTCGTCCCGACCCAACGAAACCTTAGTTATTGTCAGCAGGTTTGATAAACTGAAAGTGGCAATCAAGATAATAAGTATGACCATGAATTGAAAAGCACCTATCGCCAATTAGGTCTTCATTTCTATGTGCTGCATGAAAATGAAACGATTTTTTAATTATGAATGTATTTGCCATTACTGCAAAAATTATGTTAGCCAAGTATTAAGTCTTTTTGGTAAAGGATTTTGCCGCTTGCATTCCTCCAATATTTCTATTTGTCTTCTTACTTCAGGCAATGTGCTTGCAAGCGGAGTTCCATTTTTGATTGTGTTGTAAAGAGCATCATAAATATATTTTGCACCAATTAGAAAAGAACGAAGTGTATATCCAGAATATTTTCCTGCTTTCTCTACATCTAATTTCCACTCCTTTTCAATCCAAGGTAATTCTTCGCTTGGATATTTTCTTTCAATAGACCACGGTTTCCATGTTGGTTGTGGAGCAGCCTTCTGCCACTCATAATATTTCCAAGATAAACTTTTGTAATTACCTGTCAAGCCTCCTCTTGTTCCGCTAATTGTATAAATGTCCCCAGGCCTATATGCAATGTATTGGCTGATTGTTATTTCTACTCTTGGACAATTGGGAGCTTTCAACACAATACAGCAATAATCATCGGCATCGCCACCAAGTTCATTCCGACAAAGAAGTGTGCTTTCAACTTTTGGCTTAACATCAAATGGAAAAAAATGTAGGGCTTGGTCTATTGCATGAGGACCTGAATTGAAAAGACATCCGCCACCGTTGCATTGGTATGTCTGCCAATCCCACCTTCGGCTAAAACTTCCCCAAACACTTCGGACTTCAAGAATTTCACCAAGTAAACCAGTATTAAGAATGTCTAGAATCTCGGTAAAAAATGGTTGGTATTTATTGTTCTGAAATGGTGCAAGTATTTTTCCGCATTTTTCAGAAATTTCAACTAATCTGTCAAACTCTGCTGTATCAAATGCCATAGGTTTTTCACTGACTACATGATTACCCAATTCTAAGGCAGTAGTTGTTGCTTGAACATGAAGGTGAGAGGGTAGTGCATTCACAAATAAATCAAAGCCACCAGCACTAAGCATAGAATTATAATCTGTGAAAGTGTTAACCTCAAATTCTTTTTGAGCAGATTCAAGTCTATCAGATAATTCGTCAGCTACTGAAACAATCTTGTATTTGTCATCAGAGTATTTCAAGACAGAAGCATGTATGTGGTAACCACTGCGACCTAAGCCCGCAATTGCAACTTTAATTTTATTGTCCTCGCTTACTTTCATTTTTTATACTGTGTTGTCACAATTTGTAGTCTTAAAGTTAATTATCACCCTTTTCGTTTGATGCTTGCACTGTCGCCATAGCATGACCGATAACGTCAGTATGTCTCAAAACCTCCGTTTTTCTACCAATATTAATCAAAACCGGCGTATCTAAGCCGGTTTAAGGCAAGTAAATTGAACAGATCGGGATGGATGATCACGGATACACCGAAAAATAAAACCCGCCTAACGGCCTTAAAATGACTGAAAACCGCCTGGAATAAAGCTAAAAGTGCACTTATGTTATCGGAAAATAATAATGTACAATAATCGCCAAATAGGGATGTCCAATTTCCATATATTGACTTTGCAAGATTGCTCAATGAATACAATTGTACCCCATCAATGTCCGGAAAGGGCAATTGTCGGGACAATGCAGTGGCTGAATCTTTTTTCAAACCTATTAAAGAAGAGTGCTGTAATAAATATATTCTGGGGAATCAAAGTATGTTGCATATAATTGAATTCACATATATTGATGGTGGGTATAATACCTTGAAAATTAATACTTCTTAAGGTGGAATCGCTCCTTTAGAGGCTTTTAAACAAAAATGATTATGTGCAGTAGCTTAAATATAGTTTTTCTATGTCTCCGTTCTGAAGGGGAAGTCCAAAACCGAATGATAAATTTAAAATCTCTGAATAGCTTGACATTATACTCACCCATGATTAAAAATTCTTATAGATCACAGAAGTATAGTTTATATTTCAAAATTAATCAGTTGGAAGCATATTTTTATGCTTTGAGAGCTACAAGATAATATTGATTTATCCTGGTCATTTAAATAATACCTGTACATCTTACATTACCTTTTTTAAAATACAAAGGAAGAAAAGCCATAATTGTGTATTTAGATTTCAATCAAATTATCATTTTTGAATCTCACCAATATCCGGCAAAAAAAAAGAATTTTCATAAAAGATTATAAATCACATAATTATGCTCATAAAAGTAGCCCCGCCAGGACTCGAACCTGGATCTAGAGTTTAGGAAACTCCCATTCTATCCCTTGAACTACGGGGCCTTATTAGGTCATGTGATTACTGCATGACAAAACTAAAAAATAAAAAACAATAGGCTTAAAAAGTGAAATGCGATCCATGATAAAACCAACTTGAGATTATTTCATACCGGAAACAGGACGAAAAGCAAGAAGGGGCTCCACATCCACCTGCAATCGGTCACTGAGGTAAATTAATATGACCAATCCTTGATCTTCCTTGAAAAATCCACGCATCAGTGCATATTTTTTCCGGGACCATTGCGATTTCGGCACAAATCGAGCCTCTGACTCCCAATCAAGATGCGGATCGCCTGTAATAGTATATACAAATATGTGTTCCTCTTCGTCATTGACTGCTAAATGATTGAGCAACCCTGAAAACTCAAGGTGTGGCAGTCGCTGAATCATATAAGTTGAAGGAAGGAGTAAAGCCAAAATCTCAGTGTCTTTATATCGCATTTTAAATTGGCACCGGCTCCATTCAATTTCTTCCTTTTCCGGTGTCAATATTTCCAAACGACTTTCAACCGGATTGAGTATAATCAGATTCATTTCCTCAATAAATTCTACAGCCTCGTGAAGCGATACAGAAGTTTGTGATTGCAACTTCATCACCGTCAACAGCAAGAGGCAGTAAATCAGGGTCCGTGAAATCGTTAATCTCGAATGCATCTAAATAGTATGTTATAAAGCAGTAAAAATAGAGGTATTTATTTAATCGAACAATGCTTAGAATCTTTTGAGTTATTAAAAAATTTGAAAATTCTCTTTAATGCTTTTCATTCCTGATAAATTTTTTATTTTTATATAAACCTGTTAATGCCTGAGTTTAAGAAATTAAAGCGGATGTGATTAATTTACCCAAAAACATGATAACTTTATAACAAACCAAACCTATTTTCATGAAGCCATTTATTTGCCATTGTTGCTTTGCTGGTCTACGGCTGAATCCATTGTATATCTTTTTATTAGGTTTACTCTTTTACACCTGTACATCATCCTCCCAATCCGCTCCGGGAGAAGTGAACAGCATAAAGAAAATCAAAACCTGGGCTTTGGACAGTCTGATTTCTAAAGTGCCTGATATAACAATCGTTGATGTGAGGTCACAACAGGAAGTTAGTGAGGGTATGATCCATGGAGCTATTCATATTGACTACCATCAACCCGATTTTCAAAGCAAACTCTCACAATTAGACCGTAGCAAGCCCTATTTGATTTATTGCCTTAAAGAAGGGAGAAGTGGCAAAACCTGTGCTTTGTTAAATAATATCGGCATTGAAAACCTATACCTTCTTGAAGGGGGTTATGATGCCTGGATAAAAAACATGAAAAGTAAATAACATTAGGTTTCCCAGGTTGAAAATTTTTTGTATTGAACATCCCTTTTCAGAAAACAGATAAAGTAATAGTAAAGTATAAAAACTACTTCACTACCCTCTCATTTTATCAAGTAAGAAACTGAGATGCTCAAATTCTTCATCCGATAAGTATTTTTGGCTTTCCATCCAATCATATAGGCGCATTTTGATATCATCACTTATTCGAATTCCCTTTTCAGTTATAGAAATATTAGTTTTTCTTCGATTCTCTTTACATGCTTCCCTGCTCAAAAGTCCAAATGCTACCAATTTATCAATCAAACGAGTAAGATCCCTCCCTTTATCGAGCATCACATCAAGAATATAACCTACATTAACAGGCTCAGGATATTGACCTTTCACAATACGAAGCACATTATAATGCTGTGGTAAAATTCTGAAATCTTTAAAAATAGAATTTTGCTGATCCCTTAACCAATTACAGGTGAATAACAAATTGATTAAGGCCATTTCCTGATTGGAATTAAACCTTTCCTGCTTAATTGCTTTGGATATTTCCATGAGTTTTTTCCATTAAATTATAATTATCATTTTAAATGATCCCATGTTTTATACAATGATTCAAATGATCAGTATATGTTCTCAAAGGAATAACAAAATTTCGAAACTTATGTTAAAACAATTGTATAAATTGCAGGAAAAGAGACTTTTATAACCCATATATTTAATGAAATATTCAAATCACGAAATAGTTTCCTATCCAAATACAAATAAAAATAAATCGCTATATTATGAAAGACCATGTCGGGAAAATGCTATATTTTTGTGCAACAATGTCCTGGATTATTATTTTAGCATTATATATAATGAACATATGTGAACCAAAGTGGCAAGATCTATAATTCAGCAATGACAAATCCAATATCAAACAATGGACTTTTATAGACAGATATTAGAAGCTCTAAGGCACCTGCGCGAAGCTCACTTTTTTATCAGGGAATATAAAATCTGGAGAGGTTATTTTGAAAAAGGGTGGAAGCAATCACTAACCATTGCCATAGGCATGATTGTGGGTATCCTGTTCATTCGTGACATTCTATACTCATTGGAACACATCAGCAATAACAATATCAAGGATCCGGTTTCAGGTATTGCTCTGGTTGCAAAAAATATTTATTACGATGGAGGGATAAAGTATCTTCTGTTGATACTAATACAAATGATATTGTTTCACACCTCACAAAAAACACTCGAAATTTTAAATGGAACTTCACATAAAACAGAGTTCAAGGAATTTTACAAGGCTCAGGTGAGGGGTATCAAGTTGGCCATCAGAAACTATTTTATGGAAATCATTACCGGTACAGCTATTCAAGTGCTCCTGGGAATCTTAATCCTTTCTTCCTTAAAACCTATTGCGCTCATACTTGTACAATTTTATTTTGTAGGATACACATTTATGGATATTTATTTCTATCAGGGTGGGCTCAGAGTAAGAGAGACCAGTAAGTACATTCGACATCATGCAGCTGCAGCCATTATTTTTGGGGCTTTCGGCTATATATTGTTTCTGATTCCTTTGGCAGGAATCATTATAGCTCCCTTGATTTGTGGTGTGGCAGCTACAACGTATTTATTTTATAATACCGGATGGACAGATGAAGGGGCAGTAATTCTGGACAAAGGTCAGTTGGCTGTTGACTAAAAATTTCGATCCTTCCTGCTCTCTTCCACCCGGATCACTTCATCCATGATTTCAGTGATCTTTTCAATGGCAAAATTTTTCAAAAGAATCTTTTTATTCTTATCCAGAATATAGATTTTTGGAGTGGTTCTTACATCAAACTTAGTGCGAAACCTGGACATATTATGTGGATCAACTGTATTGATAAACTCATCCATATTACTTTCATGCGTATATTTCCAGCATTCGTCCAGTTCGCGTTTGGTGCATATGGTCATGACTTTGACCCCTTTGTGTTTGAACTTATGATACATATCCACGACATGGGGTGTTGATTTCTTGCAATGTCCGCAGTCGAATGCATAAATATAAAGTACGGTGTAATCCGCTAGAATATCATAAAGACTCACACTGGAACCATCCTCTTTGATTGTAGTTATGTTTTCAGCTTTTTTACCGATTAAAGTGGGTCTTAACATTGCAGAATTCTCTGTAAGTTTTTGCAAAGTAGGCTGATCTACCCAGGGAGCAAAACCTTTGGAATAATAATTATCGACGAGATGTACATATACCCCATCCATCCCTACTTGCTTTGATTTAGCATATTGATTAAGAAAATAACTCAGATAAAAACGGAAAGCTTCAGTATTGCCCGCCATTTTACTTAATACATAATCGACACTGACTATAATGCTATCGGGAATCTGAGCGGTCACCTGATCAACAAATTGCGAAATCTTTTGATGAAAAAAAGGCATACGAAAATTTACACTGTCTCCCAAATCCAAATGATCGAAAAAGTGCCTTTTGTAATGATGATATTTCATGGCCTTAACCTCGTCTTCCTGCCCCTCAAAATCAGGTACTTCAACAGGAATGTTGCTCTTTACAAGACGTGCTGTCAGGGAATTTGGATGGGAGTTGACCAGATTATTCTGATAGTATTCCACCTCTTTAGAAAGATTAGCTAACCAGTTTCGGACCACTTCAGCCTCCTCGCTTTCATAGTCCAATGAGTGTAAACGTTCATTTAAATCTGCTGCTTGTTTGTTTTGCATTTGAATAAACCGAACATAATCCATGAAAAGATCATTTTCAACACTCCCGACAAAACCGGGTTGTTCCACATCTTTCACGTCAACACTCACTGTAAAATGCTGATCATCAGCAGGAACCAGAAATTGAATAAACTGATTGTCAGGTCTGAAAATGGCTAAATACATACCGGGTTTCAATTTCTTGTCACCTTCTAAAATAAATTGTTCCTCAAGTCCGATCAAGGTATCATGAACAACCTGTCTGTCAGCAAAGTAATTTCCAACGATTATAGTGTCATACTCATATTGCTGAGGATGAATTACAATCTTATGACCTTCGGTTTGTCCCAAAAGATAATGGGTAATACCCATGATGCCCACCACACACAACCATCCTGCTTTATTCATAATACACTATTTTAAATATAATGAATATGATTCATATTTTAAATAAGTCAAACCATATAAAGTTCGAAAATAGTAAAGTATCATTTTCTGATTTCTTATTTCTTGTTATACTTTGTTCCTTTATTTAATTAAACAAACTGACAAAACTCTTTATGAATGTTAATATTGTCCGGTAACATTTCATTTGAAAACTATTAATATTATTACAAAAAAATAAAATATTAATAAATACGCTAGTCATAACCCCAATCATTAATGAATCATTAACAACTTATTTATTATTTCCCGCAAGCTTATATAATACAAGTTTCAATCTTATTGAAACTTAATCCATTACATATTATTTACGCTTCCCCGCAAGATTATATAATACAAGTTTCAATCTTAT
>DAOLDB010000051.1:0-22414 GCA_035327565.1 Saprospiraceae bacterium | reverse complement strand
GTTTCAATCTTATTGAAACTTATTCCGTTACATATTATTTACGCTTCCCCGCAAGGAGATATAATACAGCCATCCGGATAGCCACACCGTTTTCCACTTGTTGCAATATGATAGATTGCCCGGAGTCTGCTACATCACTGGATATTTCAACTCCTCTATTGATCGGCCCGGGATGCATGATCACAATCTCCTTTTGCAAGTTGTCCAGTAATGACTTATTAATTCCAAAAAACTGAGAATACTCGCGAAGAGAAGGAATAAACCTGTTTTCCTGCCTCTCCAATTGGATGCGAAGTACATTTACCACATCACACCATTGAAGTGCTTTTCGTATATCATATTCTATAACTACCCCCAATTGTTCAATAAATTTTGGAATCAACGTCGGTGGCCCACAGAGTGTTACTTGAGCTCCTAGCTTTTTTAATGCAAAAATATTGCTTAATGCAACACGACTGTGTTTTACATCACCTACAATCAACACTTTTTTTCCCTTTACCTCTCCCAGTTTTTCTCTGATGCTATAGCAATCCAATAAAGCCTGGGTGGGGTGCTCATGCGTGCCATCTCCGGCATTGATGATATTGGCTTGAATATGATGAGCTAAAAAGTGGTGGGCACCTGGAGCAGGATGACGCATGACCACCATGTCCACTTTCATGGAAAGTATATTATTAACGGTATCCAGCAGTGTCTCCCCTTTTTTTACTGAGCTGGAAGAAGCAGAAAAATTGATCACATCCGCTGACAATCTTTTTTCAGCCAATTCAAAAGAAATTCTCGTTCGAGTACTATTTTCAAAAAATAAATTGGCAATGGTTACATCTCTTAGGGAAGGCACTTTCTTTATGGGGCGATTAAGAACCTCTTTAAAATTATCAGCGGTTTTAAAAATCAACTCAATGTCATCCCTGGTGATATCTTTAATTCCTATCAGATGCCTGGTGCTAAGTGAAGCATTCATCTGTTTCGATCCATTTTTGCTGAAAATAATAAAATTCTATCCTCTCCATTCAGGTGAGACCATTCGACTTTTACATATGCTTCATCAACGGCATCCACTGTAATTCCTGAATAATCTGCCTTAATAGGAAAATGTCTGTTAAATCGTCTATCTACCAAAGTCATATAACGAATACTTGCCGGCCTTCCAAAATCCATCAATGCAGCCATTGCTGAATGTACTGTCCTGCCTGTATATAATACATCATCGATCAAAACCACATGCAGTCCTTCCACCAGAAAATCCATTTCAGTAGAGGATACTTTTAATGGTTTTTCTCTTGTTCTGAAATCGTCCCGGTAAAATGATATATCAAGCTTTCCATAAGAAAAATCCGATTCCGGATACAATTGATGAATTCGCTCTTTAATCCGGTCAGAAAATACAGCTCCCCTTTCCTGAATTCCAATGAGGCAAAAACTCATTGAGGAGGTAAACGATTCTACCAATTGGTGGCATAACCGGTCTATGGTCAAACCAAACCTCTGTTTTTCTAAAATAACTTTCGGTTCTTCCATTTTATACAGGTAAAATAGGGTTATATCGATGTATTCATGTTCAACAAACAATTGTTGATCAATTATTATATGATTTTAACGATCATAATATCAAAAATAAGGTCTTCTCCCGCCAGGGGGTGGTTTGCATCAATCGTAATAAAATCTTCTTCTACCCTTTTAATTGTCACTCTCAATTGCCTACCTTCCTGATCTGAAGCCATGAGTTCCCTCCCCACCTCCAATTGAATATCATCAGGTAAAAAAGATCTGTCAATATGCTGAATCAAATCCTCCCGAACCGGCCCATAAGCATATTGTACGGGTATAGTGAAAGTTTTCTTCTCATTTACTTCCATTCCCAATACAGCGTGATCAAAACCAGCAATTACCCCACCGGCACCTACGATAAATTCCAATGGCTCTCTTCCCAGGGAACTATCAAATTCCTCCCCTGAAACGAGCCTTCCCGTATAGTGAACCTGTACGGTGTCGTTCTCTTTTATTTTCATTATTTTCCAATCTGAATTTTGTGCGTGGTACGCTCTGCCTGGCTGTGTACCTCCATATAATAAATACCATGAGTGAATTGGCCAACAGATATAGTCATTTGGGCTTCCTGAAGATTAGGCATAAACAAAACCCTGCGACCTAATACATCAAATATTGAAAGCTGGTGTATCATCTCTCCTCCAGGCAATTCAACAAAAATCATATCTGTAGCAGGATTCGGGTATACCTTGATTTGTTCATTTAAGATTGGGAGCGGAGCTTCTATGATGAGATCATCCTGGCCCAACTCCAGAAAAACTACTGCATTTTCTCCCGGCATGGTATATGTATTTCCCTTTGAGTCCATCGCAATGATATCGGAAATTTCCAAAGTAAAAGGAATCTTAGTCACACCCTTTCGTTTGCGAAATCCGGCTATATCCTCTTCAACACCAAATAGTATGCCCCCGATCACCCCGAAGCCGGACTTAGGGAGTCGGGTGGTTAATGTGGTTCCTGCAGTAATAAACCCTTTCTCTGGTTGTACAAATTTATCTATCTGACCAAAACCGTCAGCCAACCAACTGTCATCATAAAAAATAACCTCTGCTGAAGCGGAATCAATAAACTCAGGATCAATATGAATGGTGAAACTCAATCCGTGAATATCTAATACCGGAAACTTAGAATCGCCGAGCATGATATCCAGAATAAGTATTTCACCTGGTTTTACATCCGGATTTCTCGGTATTAAACGGAGTGGGCTTTTCTGGGTCAGTTCAACCGAATTGGGGATATATCCGTGGGTTTTAAACAAATGAGACCAAACTACTCCAGTGTCGGCATGAGTAATGGTCCCGTTCCCATCGGCATCTACATGTTTGAGGTTTGAACCATTCTCCTGATTTAAAAGCCAATCCTCTGCTGATTGTTTATTCCATTCCGGATAATCCTGATCATTCCTTGCGGGCCCTGACTCTCCCATGTAATAACCTATAGGAAGTAGATCCGCCATGTTTACAATGCCATTGCGATCGGTATCACCAGGCCATACACAGTCATTCACACAATCACAATCCTGGGAATTGAAAGGGTAGACTTTTACAGCTGACTTGACCACACGACATTGTTTGCCGTCAATACAATACTGCAAATCAAAAAAGTCATCCCCTGTAAATTGTGCATGAGGGGTGTAAATGACCAAAACTTTGGATGTGATGATTCCGCAATTCACACCTACATTATGTCCCGCATTGAAAACTTCCAGGGTCCCGTGAGCAGGTTGACTTAAAATAGAAAAGCCATACCCTCCAATAGGCACTGAATAATCGAGGATCAATTCCCTTCCCTGAGGCGTAGCAAAGCGATAGGTTCTGTTTTCGGGGTAATAATTATCCACTTTAATGGATATTTTCCCTGTCAGAATTCCTGCACCTGTATTAACCCTATATATGAAGTTTTGAAAACCTGAAAAACCTGGAGGGGGGGTGTAGGAAAAATATCCATTACCCAGATTTTGAAGTTGTGGTGAATGATAAACGATGTTAGGACTCTTTACAAAATCATTTTCCAGTACATTAAAAACCACTTGCCTGTTCACAGCGGTATGTACCTGATCATCTCTCACCAATCCATTGGGAGGTGAATTATCCACCACTGTGATCTCAAAAATGCGCTCCTTCCCCGAAGTTGACCTGAAAGTCAGAATATCCTTACCTTTCCTGCCAGGTGTGGGCATATAGAGCCAGGCCATGGGATGTCGTATTTCTGCGATGCCGCGATTTCCGTTTTGAGAAATCAATTGCATTTCCTGTACCGGCAAAAACAGGTACGCTGGATTCTCCGAACTTACCGTCATCACCACTTTATCCTTTCCGGTAAAATCAGAATCCTCAGAAATAATATAAACCCTACCTGTAGCTGTTGTTTTTAGAAGATCTTCAGCAGTATATGTGATAATATCTCTACCAGAAAATGCCGGACCCGGAGTATACCTTAACTGATTGCCAACTATCGAAGTATGACCAAAATGAGCATTGGCAATTCCAGTGAGTCTCAAAGGACCATCCGTAGCCTCATCATTATCGAGGGGTGAGATGGTCATAGGGGAACTTCCCTGATATAGCGCAATTACATCGTTAGCAATTATAATACTCTTCTGTACATATGCCGTAACCAATACCTGATTAGTAATCACATTATACGGCGGTAAAGGATTTATGGAAGTGTAGGAAATATACCACTGCACGACACCTTGAAAATTCGAAGGCGCATTATAGAATATATCATAAATGTTACTTTTGGATGGATTGACCTGAGTTTTTACTACTCCTTGAAAGGAACCCGGATAGGTGTTATCCGGGCTGGATGTGGATTGTACTTCAAAGTGATATTGTGACCCACTCTTCACCTGGAATTGAATGGTCGAAGAGTTGACCTGAGCCGATACCCAAAGAGCGTGCATAACTAGCAACGCAATAGCAGTCAGTCTGGCACTGAAATGTGTAAGCAATGGCCCTTTCATCAACATTTATAATTCAGCTGCAAATTAATAATTAAATCCGGAATTCATGGTAATTTCCCGAAAGAAACTATAAAAGTTTTTTTAATTAAATTATTTTTACGCAAATACATGACTTACAGAATGTAAGCACTTTACATATACAAAAAAGTATTTTTTTTATATAGGACATTTCACGTACAGAAAATTTTAAGGTGACAGGATTTTTATGGTTTTTTAGCTTGAAGAGATTTAAAGTAGTATGGAATTAAAAATTCTTAAATTCATCCATTCAACAATAATAAGACAAACAAATTGAAAGAGAGAAAACTCATCAGTGTACTTCGGGATATTACCCCATATGAAATGAATTCTTTTAAAAAATTCTATTCATCTCCGTTTTTCAACTCCAATGAAACATTAACTTTATTTTTATCTATTCTGCTTGATAAATATATAAAAGAGGATAAACATATTGAAGAACACAATGTGTGGAAAGATCTTTTTCCCAATGAGGTATATGATGATCTGAAAATGAGGAAACTGTTTTCCGATGGCCTGAAAATGTTTCACTCTTTTTTAGCGCAGGACACTTTTCAAAAAGAAGTTGTTCATCAGATTTTGCTGAGAATTAAAAAAATCAACGACATGAAAAATGAATTGCTGCAGAGTGATATTCAGAAAGAGGTGGAAAGGGTAATTGACCGGTATGAAAGCATTAGTTCGGAGCAATATTTAAACAAGTTTTTAATGCAAAGAGACCTCCACGGTATCCGGATTGGCTATGAAAAGAAGCATAAATCATATAAGGGCGATATCATTGCTTTACTTCAATCCCTTGAAAATGATCTGGATCAATTTTACATTATTGAAAAACTTCGCATATTTTCAACCATCATTACCTGGTCAAAATCCAATAAAATTGATATCAATACCCATCGATTCATCTCCTTCATTGATGAAAATATCCCAACACAATATCTGGAATCCCCATCCATCAAAATGTACATCAACATACTTCATTTATTGACTTCAAAAAATGCACACAATAAATACCTGGAGTTGAAAAACCTAATAAAAAAACATAAATATGCTTTCAGGGAAGATGAACTGAAAGATTTGTATGAGCATGCATTTTCCTATAGTAACAGAAGATTAAATCAGGGAGACAATTCAGTATTGGAAGAAGTATTTGACCTGTATAAAGAAGCACTCCATGATGATGTTTTGTTAAGTGACGGTGAACTATCACCCACCACATTCAGAAATATAACCGTTTTGGGTCTGCGCTGTGGACAACTGGAATGGACAAAAAATTTTATCATACACTATGCCGAAAAGCTTAATGATAAATTTCGTCATAATGCAGTCCAATTTAATATGGCCAGATATAATTTTTATATGAAAAATTTCTGGGATGCAGTAACCAACCTTCAAAGAGTGAACTATGATGATATCTTTTATAATCTGGATTCCAGGATTCTTCTCATTGCGTGTTATTATGAACTGGATGAATATGACGTCATGGAATCACAAATCAATAGTTTGAATATGTTTCTTCGCAGAAATAAAACCTTGTCCAGAGACAGGAAGAATATTTATTTGAATTACCTGAAATACGTGAAAAAACTTTCCAGAATTAATTTTAATGATAAAGTCAAATTAGTTGAATTAAAAACCGATTTGGAAAATGAAGCCGGGGTTGTAAACAAAAGCTGGATTCTTGAAAAGATCCAGGAAAATGTCAAATAATTTCAATATAACCGCTAAGTTTTGTAATCGGTATATTTCCAGAAAATAAGCCTTCCGATTTTGTCGGCAAGACTCTCCTTCCTTAATGACACTTCTGCAACTCCGGCATACCTTGTTCTGGTCCGCAATTCGATTTTATAGTTGGTGATAAGATTTTGTTCCAGTTGTGCACGGCAGATATAAAAATCTCCATCGGATTCAAGTGGTATATGTGTGATTTCACTTTGTATGGTTCCAAATTCCATGTAAGGGTATTCGTCTACCCTTATACTTGCCTTATTCCCTGATTTGATATAGGTGATCTTATCACGTGGAACTTTAAGATAAACGCTGTAATTGCCTGTGCCTTTCAATGGGAAAATAGTCATTAAAACATCATTGATTTCCGTTTGATAACGGTTATAAATAACAGGAATCGATACCACCCCATCGTATTCGGCAGTCACAATGAATCTGGATTTCCAAATGTCAAACCTTGATCTTACATTGTGAAATTCATCAATAATTCTATTGAGAAGCTGATCTTTCAATGAATTAAAGCGAAGGACCTCCTCTCTACTTTCCCAGTTCAATTGATTATACTCCCTTTCCGTACGTACTTTATCAATTTGTTTTTCATAAATACTCCGGATTTCCCTTAATATTTCCATGCTGGAAAACTCTGCATCCATTTCGGAAATGATTTGACTGCTAAACAAAAGACTGTCACGCCGGCTTCTTGCCCCTGAGATCTGAGTAAAGGATCGGTTGAGGGAATCGATTATCTCTCTTTTCAATATTTCTTCTCTTATCGCTTTTGAAGCTATTTCGAAATTTTGTAACCGGGTGCGATGTAAGTATTCTTCATGTTTTACAAATACTACGTATTCTAACAAGGAAAGTTTTAGCCGGATGACAGGCTCTTCAATTAATTCAGGCAAAGAAGAAAACGAAGAAAGGGTCATATATTTTTTTAATGCTTCATTTACCAGGCTGTCATTATTCCATTTCTTAATGGATTGATAAAACAGCATTATATTTCCAAAATCATAATCCATCTCAAAATATCCCAGCCACTGTCCTGTAGTAATGGCTTCACCATCCCGAACCAAAGGACGGAAAACGCCATGGTGTAATGAAAAAACGGGATGCGGCTGTTCTTCATCAAGAATTTCTGCCTCAACAATTACAGAGTTATTCAATTTGAGCATAAAAAGGAAAAGTATCAACATGCCTCCCACTACAATAATGATTACAGAGCTTCCGCGAAGTGTGCTTTCGGGAAGGTAATCTTTATTGATGCGTTGTTGACTATGTATTTTCATAAAATTCGGATAAATACTTAGATTTTTCTTTTGCACTACCCTTGGATTGGTCAATGGTTTTTAAAACCTTGCCATTATCTATAACCCATACTTCATCCATTTTTGCTGCCAGATATATCTGATGAGTAACCACAATGAGGGTTTTGTCAGGAAATGCTTGTACAATGTTTTCAAAAATCCTACGGGATGTTTTATTATCTAAAGAACTTGTAGGCTCATCCAAAATCAAAAAGTGGCTATTGACATACATGGCTCTGGCTAATAAAACTCTTTGAGATTGACCCTTACTCAGTCTTTTCCCATTCTTTCCTACTTGTGTTTCATACTTTTCCGGTAAGTCTTCTGCAATTTCATCAAGGCAGGCAATTTGGGCTACTTTTTTGACTCTGTCATAATCGGTATCTGTTGGTTCGGCTAATGAAATATTATAAGCTAGCGTTCCATCAAAAACAAAACCTTCCTGTGGCAAAACCCCAAATGAACAAAGATGAACAGGGTAGTTAATTTGCCCGGTTTTAATGAATATCTTACCATGGCCTGGTTCCAGAAGACCCAGCAATAGTTTTAACAGAGTAGTTTTGCCATTACCGCTTTCTCCTATGATGGCGATTTTCTTCCCAAACGGAATTTTCAGATTGACATCAAAAATACCTTTTTCTGACTCAGGGTATTTAAAACTGACTCCTTCAATGATTAAATCTCCTTTTAAAGGCTTTACATGGGTATCCAGATCTTTAAATTCTCCGGTGAGCACCTCACGTAACCTTTCCAGACTCAATTTGGCGTCCTGCCTATCCTGGATAACCTGCAAAAAGTCATTGGCAGGCGTATTGGATTGATTCAAGATATATTGAATGGCTATCAATGTTCCCAAAGTCATTTCACCTTTTACTATGGCAAAGCATGAAATGAGCAGGACAGCAGCATCTCTGATTTGCGTCAAGACCAGAGTACCTCCTTTATACCAATGGACAAGACGCAAAATGTTCAACCGGATGTTGGAAATGAATTGCTGTAATTCCCCCCAAAAGAACATTCTTTTCTGTTCCAGATGGTTGACCTTGATGTCAGTAATTCCCTGAACGGACTGGATGATTTCACTCTGAATCCTCGAAGACATCTGAAACCTTTCCTGATCAACTTTTGCTCTTAAACCAAGCAAAGACACATCCCAAATCACCAACAATACAAACCATAAAATAAATATTATGGCCACCGTAGTATAGAAATAGAATAGTATAAAGGAAAAAATAGAGATTTTTACCACTGTATTTAAAAAAGTGATCAGACTGATGGTCAGGAAATTTTCTATTCGCAGATTATCATTAACATCCTGCAAAACCTTTCCTTCTTTGACTTTATTAAAATACAGATAATCTTTACTGATCAATTTTTTAAAATAATGCTCAATCACGGTGATGTTGAGTCTGACACCGATATTGCGCATTATCCAGGTTTTTGAAAAATCAGCACCCATCCCAGCGATATTGAACACAGCAATTGCAATCACGAGAATTGCTATCAATTCACGATCAGAAAAACGAATACCTTCGTCGATGATGATTTGTGTAAAGAAAGGAATAGAAATTTCTATAATTGACCATATCAAATACAGAAAAATGGCATAAATGATGCCTTGCCGGAATTGAAAGAGTTTCCGAAAAAGTGTATTGAATGTTATATTACCATTCATCTCAATGCATTTAGTGCACCCCTTAAGCTTATATCATGTGGTTTTTCCTGGCTAATCATTACCCATTCTTCCTGTTTGTTAAAATGATTGAACTCCTGTGTTTCCAGTTATTCATCAAATATAATAGTATATGCCGGTATATGGCATAAGAGTCGATTAAGAAATAGCAAATACTGTGCCCCTTAACCATATTCCGAAGCTTCAAAAACAAATGAAGAAATCCTATACCCAATTCATTTTTATAAATAGGATCTGTACATAGTATATCATTTGTATCCCTGTCTTATATTTTTGCAGATCAGAAATCAACAAAAATGCTCATTCATTAATTGAAAAACTATATAAGAAGCCTAAAATGGGGATGAATGTATTTCCATAAGGGATAAAACTCAGAAGGTACCCGGATGGAGACACCCTGATACCTTCCTTTTCATGCATTACATGAAAGATTGAGTTTGTATTGATAAAAAAAGCAAATACTATTCCAAAATGGAGCGAATGATCAGGTTAATGACCAAAATGATAAAATAATACATCAATGATTCATGATTCAATGGCTTCCTGTGAGGAGATTCAGAGCAAAAAACGCTGAATATCTACTTCAGGGTCAGGTTGTTGATTGTGCAATAAAAGCGATACTGCACTCTTTGAAAAATAAGGAGCGAGCGAAGCACCTTTTGTTCCCAACCCATTGAAGATATATAGATTTTGTAGTTTGGGGTGCTTCCCTAAAAGTGGTCTTCTGTCAATGACTGCGGGACGTATGGCCGCTTTGTGTTCAATAATTTCATAAGAAGCCAGGAGGAGGGAATCCAGAAATGATAATATTTTTTGCCTGGCACTTTTCGTAGGTACATGAGACAGATCAGCATGATCATACCCCGAACCTACCCAACATCTGTTTTTACCCATGGGTGCAATGAACATGCGGTCTCTAAGCATTTTTAATTTCTCAGAACCTGGCAAATGAATTAACAAAGCTTCTCCTTTCACGGGTCGGTGGGGTAAGTATTGAAAGAATGGATTGTAAATAACTTGTGCACCTTCACAAAAAACTAACTGCCTGCATTGGTATCCCTTATATCTGACTAAGTTTTGAAAATGACGTACTTCATGATACGCAAAATGATCATCAATCACTACATCTTTGAACTGATCTCTAAACTTTTGGATTAAAAGAGCTAAGTCAACCTGTGCTGAACCTTTAATTTCGCCATACCCCAAAGGTTTATGTATTTTATCTAACCAATCCCCCAAATCAGGTTTTGAAACGATATAGGGATTATAATCAGGATGATCTGATTTGCTATTCCAAAGGTTGTCAGAAAGTGCATTGTGAAACGTTCTCAATATATTCCTTTCGTTCCACAATTCTACTCCCAGGTCTTCTTCCAGTTTCAAATAAGTTTGTCGGGCTTCAGGTAGCAATTCATTGATTTTCCAACTTTTTGTGAAATGTCTGCCGGTAATGGGATTTATAATCCCTGCAGCTGTTATTGAGGAAGAAGTGCGGTGTTGATTATCAAGAATGAGCACTTTTTGACCTTCGTGCATCAATCGGATGGCCAGCAATGTGCCTGCAATGCCCTGCCCTACTATGATTTGATCATAATTCATTCAGTCTGGTCACTCAAAAGATCTGGTCGCCTTTGCCGGGTCTTTAAGTATGCTTGTTCATCACGCCATTTCTCTATCCATGCATCATTACCACTCAGTAATACATCTGGCACTTTCATGCCGTCATATTCTGCCGGCCTGGTATATACAGGGGGCGACAACAATTGATCCTGAAATGAATCGCTCAGTGCACTTGATTCATCATTAAGAACTCCGGGTATGAGCCTGCCTAAACTATCCACCAGAACAGCTGCTGCCAATTCCCCTCCTGAAAGCACATAATCTCCGATCGAAATTTCAAGAGTAACATGCTTTTTTCTGATGCGTTCATCAATCCCTTTGTAATGACCACAGATGAGCAGAAGTTGCCGGGACAAAGAAAGCCGGTTAGCCCATTTCTGATTATATGTATGTCCGTCCGGAGTAAGAAAAATGATATGATCATAAGACCTTTTAGACTTATATTCCATAATACAATGATCTAATGGTTCCGGCATCATCACCATACCAGCACCACCGCCGTATTGGTAATCATCGATTTGTTTATGCTTACCGATCCCATAATCTCTCAGGGAAATTACATTGATCTCAAGCAGCGACCGGTCTTTGGCTCTTTTCATCATGGAATGATTGAACGGACTTACCAGCAACTCAGGAACTACGCTTATGATATCAATGATAAGCATTTTACTCGATTCGAATCAAATCGATTTCAAATATAAGTGTAGCATAGGGAGGGATGGAATTGCCGGCCCCTCTTGACCCATATCCCAATTCATAAGGTACATAAAGCATCCACTTACTTCCTACTTTCATTATAGGTATGGCTTCCTGCCATCCTTTAATGACACCACTCACTTTAAACGTAATAGGGTTCCCACGGTCCACTGAACTATCGAAGACCGTTCCATCGATCAATGAGCCGGTATAATGCGTAGTAACTCTGTCATCCGGTCCGGGTTGCACGCCCTCCCCTTCCTTTAATACTTCGTATTGCAAGCCACTTTCCAGGGTAACCACTCCCGGACGTAATGCATTCTGATTAAGGAAATCTTTTCCCGCGTGGATTACATCTTGTTGTTCTTCTTTCTTCATTTCTTCCAGGTATTGAGTAAGGATTCTTGTCCCTGCATTTCGATCAAATTGTGAAGCCTTCCCCGCCAAGGCCTCTTCGACAGCCAAAGTAAGTACTTGTCCATTTATCTTTCTAAATCCTTGATTTACAATACTTTCAGCCATCATATGGCCAATGATATAAGATACTGTATCCAGCTTATTGGACAATGCTTTCTCCTGAGCCTGTGTGGAACTTTGGATTAGTATGATCAAAGGCAATATCAACAATAAGCTGCCACAATTGCGTTTTCTACTCATTCTGATAATTCATTAATTAATTCTTTAACTCAGCATAAAATGCATAGAAATAGGGAATGGTTTCAATTCCTTTAAAAAAATTAAACAAACCGTAATGTTCATTAGGGGAATGGATATCATCGCTGTCTAAGCCAAAACCCATTAAAATGGTTTTAGCTCCCAATATTTTTTCAAAGAAAGGAACAATAGGAATACTTCCCCCACCCATAACCGGTATAGGTTTCTTGCCAAAAGTAATTTCCATGGCTTTTTCTGCCGCTTTGTATTCTGGTGTATCCGTTGGAACTACTGCGGGTTCTCCACCATGGTGAGGGGTTACTTTTACAACCACACTGGGGGGTGCAATACTTTGAAAATGCTTTATAAATAGCTTGGTAATTCCATCAGGGTCCTGATTGGGTACCAGACGCATGGATATTTTTGCGAAAGCCTTTGAAGGAAGTACGGTTTTAGCTCCTTCACCAGTATAGCCTCCCCACATTCCATTGACATCTAAAGTGGGCCGGATCGATGTTTGCTCTACAACGGTGTATCCCTTTTCACCATTGACGGCATTAATATTCAACTCATTCTTAAATTTTTCGAGATCAAAAGGCGCTTCATTCATCTGCCTTCTGTATTCATTATCGTATACCTTTACTGCATCATAAAATCCGGGAATATTAATCCGGTTTTTTTCATCTTTTAACGATGCAATCATTTCACAGAGAATATTTAAGGGATTTCCAACTGCCCCACCATAAACCCCTGAATGCAGATCTTTATTAGGACCTGTTACTTCTACTTCTACATAACTTAATCCCCTTAAACCGGTCGTTATAGATGGAACATCATTGGCAAGTATTGCAGTATCGGATACAAAGATGACGTCACATGATAATTTTTCTACATTCTTTTTACAAAAATCTGCCAGATGTATCGAACCTACTTCTTCCTCTCCTTCAATCATGAATTTCATATTACAAGGAAAAAACCCGGCATGACTCATGGCTTCCAATGCTTTGATATGCATGAAAAATTGTCCCTTATCATCACAGGCACCCCTGGCAAAAACAGCGCCATCTGGATGGATTTCTGTTTTTTTGATCACAGGTTGGAATGGTGGGCTATCCCACAATTCAACAGGATCAGGAGGTTGAACATCATAATGGCCATATACAAGAACGGTAGGCAAGTTTTGATCTACCATCTTCTCACCATAGACGATAGGGTGACCATTGGTTTCTACAATTTCGACATAGTCAGCTCCTGCTTTTTTAAGTGATTTTCCAACCCACTCAGCGGTTTTTTGAACATCCTCTTTAAAAGCGCTATCTGCACTCACTGAAGGTATGCTAAGAAGCTCTAACAATTCATTTAAAAATTGATCTTTATTTTTATTGATATACTCCTGGACTTGTTTCATTTGAATTTTTACAATTAACCATTTTTTTTAACTCTCAATAATTTATACAATATTTACAAGTACGACAATATTGTCACAAATATGCTATATTTTTAGTATGTTGTAGTATTCAAGAAAGCTGATCTTCTTAATTTCTCCTGTTAAGTAGAAAAAACCCAAACTTATAAAATAAAATCTGACTTGCACTACCCTTTGACTACGGTAAGGAAATCCTCCTTCATATTGTATAACATGAAAGCCAAAATATCTGCTGTTTCTTCAATGGCTTTGGTTGTGGGTTTTCCTGCTCCATGGCCTGCACTTTTATCAATACGTATCAATACCGGGTTTTCTCCCTGATGTTTACGTTGCAATTCAGCAATAAATTTAAATGAATGCGCAGGCACTACCCGATCGTCGTGATCAGCAGTGGTTACCAAGGTTGCCGGATATTCAGCTTCTTTTATATTATGTAACGGAGAATATTGTATTAAATATTCGAAAGCTGACGGATCATCACTTCTTCCATAATCAAAGGCCCAAGCCCACCCAATAGTAAATTGGTGGTACCGTAACATATCCAATACACCTACACGAGGGATGGCTACAGCAAATAAATCGGGTCTCTGGGTCATGCATGCTCCAACCAAAAGACCGCCGTTTGACCCTCCTTCTATAGCCAATTTTTCATTGCTTGTATATCCCTGATCAATGAGGTATTCTGCTGCCGATATAAAATCGTCAAAGACATTCTGTTTTCTTTCCTTGGTTCCTGCCAGATGCCAATCCTTCCCATATTCTCCTCCACCTCTGATATTGGCAACGCAATAAATGCCTCCATTCTCTAAAAATGGTATCCTTGATACACTGAATGAAGGCAGTACCGGTATATTGAATCCCCCATATCCATACAACAATGCAGGATTACTTCCATTCAGTTTTGTACCCTTCTTCATGGTAATAAACATGGGTATCTCCGTCCCGTCTTTTGATTTATATTTTACCTGACGAGTTTCATATTTGGAAGCATCAAAGTTTACCCTGGGACTTCTGAACTCACGATATTGAAGCGTCCCGGCATCTAATTGATATATAGTGGGAGGAGTAGTAAATGAAGTAAAAGTAAAGAATCCCTGTGTATCGGATTTCTTACCGCTAATCCCGGAAACTGTTCCCAAACCTGGCAATTGCAGATTTTCCAAATGGTTGCCGTGAAGATCAAAAACGGAAATCATGCTATTCGCATCTTTCAGGTAAGAAGTAAAAATTTTTCCGCCCATCACAGAAGCTCCTCTTAGTGCATTTTCACTTTCAGGAATTATATCCACCCAATTATCCTTTGCAGGACTCTTGACATTAAGACCTATCATCCGGTATCTGGGAGCATTGTCATTGGTGAGGATATACAAAATATCACCTTCTTTCTCCACCAAACTATAATCGAAATGATACTCACTGATTACAGAAATGGGTGAAGACTGAATTCCCTTACTGAGATCAACGATAGAAAAAGCATTTCCACTGGTAGATTCAGAGGTGGATATCAATAAAATGGACTCATCCTCGGTTACTGATCCATATACGTTCCTTTGTGGATGCTTCATATCACGATGTATAATGATATCGTCCAGCTGGCTGCTTCCCACGGTATGGTAACACAAAGTATGGTTTTCATTCATTTTAGAAAGCTTGCTACCCCCTTCCGGTGTAGGGTATCTGGAATAGAAAAATCCATTCCCCGCCCAGGAAATACCTGAAAATTTAATCCAATCAAGCTTATCTTCAAGCAATTCTCCTGATTCAACATCTTTTATATACAATGTTCGCCAATCAGATCCTCCTTCTGAGATCATGTAAGCCAGGAGGTTGCCCTCCTTATTAAAAGACATTCCTGCTAAAGAAGTGGTTCCATCTTCAGAAAATGTATTAGGATCCAAAAATACTTCTCCGTCATCTTCAATCGATGTAGACCTGTAAAGAACAGACTGGTTTTGTAATCCGTCATTTTTAAAATAGTAATAATAATTTCCCTCTTTAAATGGGGACGAGTACTTTTCGTAATCCCATAGTTGTTCTAACCTGGTTCTGATGTTCTCTCTATAAGGTATCTGCTCGAGGAAACCAAATGTAACCTCATTTTGGCGATCTACCCATTCCATGGTTTCTGCAGCATGATCATCCTCCAGCCACCTGAAAGGATCAGCAATCATAGCTCCGTGATAATCCTCCATAACTGCAGTGTCCATGCGTGTTTCAGGATAAATAATTGAAATAGGCACGTGTTGAAAACTTTCATTTTTACAGGCAACAAATACCAATCCCACTCCTGCAACAAAGACTAATAATTTCATTGAAATAGACATTTGACTTTAATTTAGTTAATAGTTTTATAGTTGTCATTGAACGGCAATGCATTTATCATAAAAATCGAGGAGAAGCCATGAATAAAATTCTTAGAATACAATGAAGAAACTAAATCTACAGTTCTTGCCTCAATCACTCGAGTTTTTTGGAGTTACCTCCAATCCAGGCGCAAAGTTTGCAAAATTGAAAAATGGTTTTAAATTTTTCGCATTTTTACTACAAAATCTATAATGATTTCGATGGGTGTGAGTTATAATATATAAATCAGACCTTTGTATTAAGCATTGAACTGTGGTTCTGATTTGAAAATGATCTGATTATCTTTGCATATAAATTTATATTCATGATACAAATTTGTCTATTTATAATGCATGTAACACTTATTCCCTATGACAATGATTCTATGACAGAACATCATTTACATTTATCAGAAAATCAGTTACATATTTATGAAAATGATTATCAATGTAAAATTGTTTATAATGATCATGACGATGTTCTGGGTCAGCATCGTAAAGAAACACAATCTATGCAATGGTTTGCGCTCACTCACCCGATGATGCGGCCTATTTTAAAAGAAAAAGATTATTTAAATTCAAAAGCCGCCATTGTATCAATAGGTAAAAATACTTTTTTATCAGTTAATATAGTGATTGGTTCCAAAGATGCCAACAAAGCTTATGGCATTATAGAAAAAGGCAGCGAAATGAGAATCGCTTTGGTGAACGGCAGAAACATCATTCTAAAAAGTGAAAACCGGGCAGACAGCAAGGTATTTCCATTGCAAAATCAGGTCGCATACAATATAGTTTATAAACTAAAAAAAGATGATATCAAAAGCCTTCTCGGCAAAGAAATAGATAAAGTCGGAATGATGTGGAGCAGTGGCTATGAAGACTATGAAGTATTTAATGTAGACCTTATTATGAACCAATTGAATTGCCTGTTGAATGGTTGATAAGACAAAACTGGGTCTGCATCTGCCTACTGATCCCAGATGGGTTGACCTGACAAAAATGAAGCTGGAAGACATCCTGACCGACCATGCATATTGTGAACAGAAAGCAGCAACCGCCTGTATCAGCCTCATACAACAATATCCCGACAAGGAAAAGATGGTTGACGAACTTTCCCCTATTGTTACTGAAGAATGGGGGCATTTCAGAATGGTGTTGTCAGAAATGAAAAAAAGAAAAATGAGTCTGGGGCGGCAAAGGAAAGATGAATATGTTAATCAATTACTGAATTTTCAAAAAAAAGGTGGAAGTCGTGACGAAGGGTTAATTGAGAGGTTACTTACATGTGCGATAATCGAAGCGCGTAGTGCAGAAAGATTCAGATTGTTATCTCTGCACCTG
Source organism: Saprospiraceae bacterium (assembly GCA_035327565.1). GTDB lineage: Bacteria > Bacteroidota > Bacteroidia > Chitinophagales > Saprospiraceae > JABDLO01. The sequence continues at coordinate 5,076 of DAOLDB010000051.1, read as the reverse complement.
GATGATGAAAATCTCCAACAATTTTATCATAAATTGATGGTGAGTGAAGCCGGTCATTACAGACTTTTTCTTGACCTGGCGATCCTTTATGGGGGTAAAGAGAAAGTAATGAACCGGTGGGATGAATATCTACAGTATGAAGCAGAAATCATGAAAAATCTTGAACTTCGCGGGGATCGGATGCATTGAAAGCATTCATTGTATCAAACGGAGTATAAATCCTTCTCCATGCACATTTTCTATGATGATAGCAGGATCCTGTGCTAAATATTTTCTCAATCGTGATATAAAAACATCCATACTCTTCCGGGTAAAGTAATCATTCTTTCCCCAAAACTTTAGTAATAATTCCCGTCTGCTACAAAGTGTACCTTGTCTTTGAATTAAATAATTCAACAATTCACTTTCACGCTTTGTCAGGTTGATTCTTTCATCTCCAACAATCAATTGCTGGTTCTGGTGATGATACCTGTATTTTCCTACATTAATTTCTTTATTGGCTTGTGGTACAAATTTTGTCCTCCGAAGAATGTTCCGGATTCTCAATAGCAATTCTTCTTCATCCACAGGTTTAATGATGTAATCCTCTGCCCCCAGGGACAGTCCTTTTAACACCTCTACTTTCATTGCCCTGGATGTCAAGAATAAAAACGGAATGGTAATTTCCCGCTCTTTCATTTTATTTACAATCATAAATCCATTCATTCGGGGCAGTCCAATATCCAGAATAATAAGATGATAATTGTCTAAATCGGTCATTTTGAACAATTCGTCACCCTCCTTTAGCCATAATATATCAAATCCTTTAAAATCCAGATACTCACTGATAAGATATCCGATAGAATGGTCGTCTTCGATCAATATGATTCGATCCTGATCATTCATCACCAGCAGATTTGAATTCAAGCACTACTTCGGTACCCTGACCGGGAATACCCGAAACAGAAACAGATCCCTTATGCAGTTTCATTATATTTTTAACGTAAGTCAACCCCAAACCAAAGCCAGGAATTTCGCGACTTGCATTAGAATATGGAATTCTAAAAAACTTTCCAAAAACAGCGTTTGTATATTTCTTCTCCAATCCTATCCCCCGATCAGCAATAGAAAGCATAATAGACCTGTGATCCTTATTCATCCTGATAAAAACTTCAGGTGGATCATTACTGTATTTGATTGCATTATCAAATATGTTATCTATGGCATTCCTGATGTGTTCCCTGTCTCCCTTGACAATAAATTTTTCGTTTTCCCAATCCATCATTAAATGACCTTGATTCAATTCAATTCTTCTTTTCCAGAAATCAGTAATTTCAATCATCAATTCTTTTAAATCAAATATCTCATACTGAAGGATCTGTTTTTTACTTCGGATTTTTGCCAATGATAATACTTTTTGGATATGGTCTTTTAACCTGTTATTGTCTTGAAGAATGATGTCAACAAGTTTTTCCTGATCGTAATCATTTTCTTTTTCTTTCAGCATCCTTGCTGCCATTCCTATTGAGAATACAGGCGTGTTCAATTCGTGTGTGAGATTGTTAATAAAATCATTGGTTAAATAATTGATCCTAACTTCCTGCTGGTAAATTCTGGCTATCCAAAACAGACAAAATGTCAATATCACAAAAAAAACAATAGCAGGAACCCACATGTGCCTTTGGTTTGAAAGTAAATAACCCGGTACATTCTGTAATTCAATGATTACAAAGTATTGGTCCTGAGAAAGCAAATTAAGATATCCTTCCAAGGCTGCTCTGTATTGAAATGAGCCATTTGCCGGATTGAGTGGGGTTGATGACAAGATTGTATTCCCTCTTCCATCCTGGAGCTGAAACTGAAATTCAGCTTTTATCCCATTGATTTCAAGCAAATATTTCAAATAGTCATTAAGAAAATAAGTAGCAGTGTCTCTGAGTCTCGATGGTGAAATATTGAAAAATGAAGTATCCTCTTCTATTGCAGTACCGACAAGATAGGACAGTTCATTGTTAAAGCTCAAGTCATTCTCCAATGCCTGGAGAGTACTGCCCATTTGATGATCAAGCAATACCTTTCCCGCCCGCAATCCATTGATCATCAACTTATACTGATAAAAACCAAGCCCAGCTATGCTGATGAGTGACAATACTATGACAATATACCTTACCAATGACTTTCATTTAAACCACTCAAAATGTAAAGATTTCAATTAAAAACTAAAAATATTAACTTTTCATTAGTTCTTTTAAACTATAGTTAGCTATCTGGCTTTCAATTACTTCCTAAAATTGCAGCAGACTTATAAAAGGATTCCGAAAAGTCTGAATATACTTTAAAAAGTCTTCTCCAGAACGTTTCAACCGGTTTTTATGAGTAAGTGGCTTTAACGAGAAATCCGGTTGGATCGTTCTGGTATTTAATGGCCTAAAGTGCAAATATTGAATTATCATCGGAATATGATATAATCATTTACATAATTTTACCAAAATATAATAATCCTAAGTTCTTGAATTAAAATCCTTTTCAGCCACTTTCCCTCTTTTGATCATCATTTTGTTGGAATTAACACATGGAGACACATTGTGCCAGGGTTGTGTAGCCATCCGTGGATTAGGTGGATGTTCAGGAAATATTAGAGCCGGAGCCAATCTACAAAAAGGAGAATTCCTTTTTGGATCAGACTACCGGCATTTTAAATCATTCCGGCACTTTAGAGTCAGTGAAGAAGAAGCATATCGGGTACAAATGGGTGCCGAAGCAATCAATACATCACATGTTGTAGATTTCATCTTAAACTATGGTATTACAGACAGGTTTTTTGCCAATATAGCTCTACCCATAGCATTTCATCATCGAACCTCCATGTATGAACATTGGGGAAATCCAACCAATGGCTTGGACCAGCGACACGCAACTTCTTCCAGAGGACTTGCTGATCTGAGGTTGGGTATTGGTTATTGGCTTATTCATCCAGAAAAGGAACATCGATTTAATTCTTCACTAGGAGTAGGCATCAAACTACCGACAGGTGATTATAATTATCAGGACTATTTTTACAATCAGGGCTCTGTAAGAAATCAAACTGTGAAAGCGGTGGTAGATCAGTCAATTCAATTGGGAGACGGTGGCCTGGGCATTACAGTTGACCTGCAAGGTTATTATTCTGTTTCCTCCTCACTGTTATTAACCTACTCTGCATTTTACCTCATAAACCCTCTAGAAACCAATGGAGTTTCGATCAGAAATGGAAGTAACGAATTTTCTTCACCTGATCAATTGCTGTTCGTGCAGGTGCCTTTTTTATGCCCTTTAAACAACCGGGAGGCTTTTATCTGGGTGGCAGATGGGAAGAAGTTCCCTCTTCTGATTTAGTAGGAGGAAGTGGATGTTACAGAAGACCTGGTTATGTTTTCTCTATAGAGCCGGGGCTTACTTATAGTTTATCACATACTACTTTTGTTTTTAATGTTCCGGTAGCAATAGGTGGGAATAGAACTCAAAGTTATCTCGATAAACAACGGACTATCGACAGCGGAATTTATACCCATGGAGATACAGCTTTTGCCGAATATCTGATTAATTTTAATGTCACTCACCGTTTTTCCACGTCAATTAACCCAAATAAAACCACCCCCATTAACCCGATCCATCTATAAAATAAAAAGGCGGGAAACCAAAATGACCCTGTATTTCTGCAGGGTCATTGTACTTGAAAAAGTCAGCTTTTACCGGTTGAACCTTTTGGTGCTTAAAACCATACTAATTTCTTTTCACTTTCTCTAATATTCCTTCATTATCAAAAACCAATTCCGCATCTCTGAATCCCTTATTTAAAGCCATAAGTCGAGCTTTCTCTGCTTCTTCGAGGGAATGATAACCACTGCAAATGAAAATGGTCCACCCCCCTTTGGTCCATTGTTCGATTCTGCCAATGTCCTTTGCCTTTGAGATATCAAACCACATGGGATCTTCGTATGCTGCCAGCCTTACTTTATATTGACTCTTTCCTTTAAATTTGCTTTCAGTCATATAGCTGGAAGGATGATCAAAATCAAGATTGGAAAATAGTAATTCCATTTTTGCAGTATTGAGTTGTTCCCTTGTGATGAATGCATCTTTAAATCCCTGTTCTTTTACCGTTTTCAAAACCTCTCGGGCATGATTTTCATCAAAATAATAACCTAATCGCAATTTTACGAGATTGGATTCACTGACCTGATATAAGTTTCCATAACGTACAAGATTCTTAAATCTATGGGCATTATCGACTGACCGACTGAAAGCCGCTAATTGTACAAAGTAAACCATGGACCCATTTTGTACAGGTTCATCCAAAGCAACCATCCTTGCATTCTCCAGATCGGCTGATACAATAACCGGATTTTCGCTAGTCACGGTGGATTCCAACACATATACATCCGGTTTCTCATTTTCTATCAAATCATCTAAAGACCCCTCGTAAGTGAGTACCTTGGGTTTTTCATCCATTGCTGTCTGCCCGCTTTGTAATCCTTCATGAAAATGATCAACATCCACGTTGGCCGGGGAAACTGTTGTTTTATCACTATTACCCGGCTCTTTATTCTCACTAACCATCAGAGGTATATCTTCTATAAAATGATCAAAAACAAAAGTCTTTTCTGGTTCAGCTATATGTGTAGCTTTGTAAATATCCAGATTACCTACGCCTCCAATCCGGTTAGATGTAAAGTAAATTACTTTTTCATCATCAGAAGCTACGAAAGGATATAGATCATCCCCGGGAGAATTGACTCCATTGCCCGCATTGATGGGTCGGGACCACATTCCATTTTTGCGTAAAGCAATAAAAATATCAAACCCCCCCAGGCCATGATGGTAATCTGAAGCAAAGTATATTTCATCTCCCAGTAAAAAGGGAGTGATTTCATTACCGGGTGTATTGATTTCCGGGCCAAGATTCATTGGCTCAGACCAGGTTTTCCCATCGAATTTACTTACATAGATATCATACCCCCCATAACCCCCGGGACGGTTGGAACTAAAATACATCCAAATCATGGACCCATTTTGTACCAGATGAGGAAAAGTACTGGAATATCCTAAAACATTGTG
>DAOLDB010000050.1:1424-30504 GCA_035327565.1 Saprospiraceae bacterium | reverse complement strand
ACATGATTGCCCGATGTAGGAATAACCAATTCCTCCTGGATTCCGTAATCTTCATTTTGGCCCCACGGAATAAAAAAGTATAATACAGATATAAGAATAATGAACACAGCCGCTATTCTCCAGAACTTTACATAGCTGAAAGCGTTTTTTGTTCCTTGCGTTTGTTGTTGTAAAATTTGTTTTTTAAGCTTTTTAAGGGAAGCTTCAGCAATTCTCGGTGTAGAATTCATTTGATAACCTTCCAATGCATCGAATAGAAAAGGATCACTCAGGGCATCACGTTCCAGTAAATGCCTTCCACTTTCAGAGATTCGCTCCATGGCATATTGATATACTTGATCTCTGAAAACAGAATTGCTTTCTATTTCTCTTCCATGCATATTTTTAAATTCCTTCTTCCATTTTGAATGTACGACCGTATTTTGTTCCAGTCTTTGTTAATGATAGAGGCTATTTCTTTGTAAGATTTTTTTTCAAAATAAAACCACCTCAATACCTGGAGCTGTTCGGAGGGTAATCTTTCTAAACATTTTTCAAGCATGGTAATTTGATGTTCAGTTTCATTGCCTTCATTGAGATGAAAAACCAGATCAGAATACACATGATGGGCTTCCAATTCTTTATTTATTTTTTTTCCTTTTGAACGAAGAATGTCAAGACAATGATTTTTCGATACTATGTAAAGCCATGATTTAAAATGTTGAACTTCATGCGTTTTTAGTTTTTCGGTAAGAGATAAGTATATATCCATTACTGCATCTTCAGCATCGGTTGGATTTTTTAGATATTTCAGGCACAGACCGAAAACCAATTCCATCATAGGATAAAACAATGCATTCAAATATTTAAGATTGCCTGTTAATCGATACTGGTCAAGTAAGTCTTGTTTCAGATCCACCAAGGAAAAAGTTGTTTTTTGGTTTCTGATCATTTAATCATTGTAATATCACTCATAGTACAAAAGTGCATAATTTAGAATGTATTGTCTTGCATTGTATTTGATTTTTTGTTGAAAATAAAATTTACTGTGTAAGTCAAAATTGAATACTTCTTTGCAGATTTGAATCAATATATAAATACAGGATAGATGAAGATTAATTTTTTACTGGCTTTTAACACTTTTGTTATATGCATGGGGCATTCCATTAACATTTTAGGGCAATCCTCATTTCCATTTTCCCATACCGGAGTTTGGGTGGGAGTTCTAGAAATTTATAATGGCAAAGAAAGAACCATGGAGATACCAATGAAGTTGGAAATTACTGAAACGCCAGCATCAGATACGTTTCAATATGTATTGGTATACGGAGTGGATTCACCCAATGAAGATCGCAGGGATTATATCCTTATAATTGAAGATAAAAAAAAGGGTACATATATTATTGATGAACAGAATACCATTTTTTTAGGACTTCGTCAATTTAACAATAAACTGATCAGTCATTTTCAGGTAGGAAGCAACCAGATATCATACATCTATACTTTGCATTCAGATGAAATAGATTTGGAAGTTTGGGTGTTGCCGAAAGAGACCGATTTTGAAAGTGGCGGTGGCCAGATGCCAGTAGTGCGTAATTTTGAAGCGCTGGCATATCAAAGGGCAAAGTTGAAAAAGGAGCATGTAAGAGAATAGATATTTCTACTGGAGAATTTAGGGATGGTAGTGACATTGAATTCTTCCAATCGATTTCAAAAAGTTTGTCACATACAAAGCAATCAGACAACTATTTTGCCCTTTACAATCAGGATTGGCGTGAGTGGTTGCATCACCCGCAAATTGGGGCTATTCAGACAATTGATATTCACTGATATCAAAAGAAATGGATTGCCCTTCTGATATGGTTTGATTTGCAGGGCATTTCATATAAATGGATTGATCACTTTTACTTTTCACTAATAATAATAAGTGGTCTCCATAAAAACCTACCATCTGGACTTCCCCGGTCAATTGAAATTCTTTGTCTTTTCCAATTTTTATTTGTTCAGGCCTGCATTTAAGACGCAGTTGATCAGGATATTCCTGGCCATTCATTTTTTGCCGAGTTTGAATAATTCCAAAATCGGTTTGTATCCCATGTTCTGTTATGGTAACCTCTAAAAGGTTAAGTATACCAAAAATTCCCGCTACATAGTCATTGACCGGTTCATTGTATACTTTGTATGGGGTATCTATTTGTTGAAGACTCCCATTCTGAAGGACAGCAATCCGATTGGAAATAGCCAATGCATCACCTGTATCATGCGTAACGAAGATTGCTGTGGTTCCGGTTTGCCTTATAATCATGCAGATCTCATCCCTAAGTTGTTGTTTGAGTGATGGGTCCAGATTACTGAAGGGTTCATCCAGCAATAATATCCTGGGAATACCGGCAAGAGCTCTGGCCAGAGCCACTCTTTGTTGTTGTCCCCCTGAGAGTTGATGGGGATATTTAGAAGGATCCTCATGAAGATTTACTTGCTTGAGCCACTGGAGTGCTGCTTTCTTTTTGTCTTGTCTTGTACCCTCCATACCATAAATAATATTTTCAAGTATATTAAAATGAGGGAACAAAGCATATTCCTGGAATACCATACCGATTTTCCTTTTATAAGCAGGTAATGATCTTTGTCCCGAAGCAATCATCTCTCCCTCGAGAATTATTGAACCATGATCAGGATGTTCCAGGCCTGCAATCAGTCGAAGTAAAGTGGTTTTTCCCGAACCACTTTCGCCTACTAGTGAAATGATTTCGCCTTTTTCAACATGAAAAGAAATATCCGTGACTGCGGGTGTCAGTCCCCCCGGATATTTTTTTGTAATATGTTGAAGGCGTAGAACTTCCATAATACTTTAAGTATCCACCGTGCGGATCAGTTTATTTAAAATAATAACAGGGATAATCCCTGTCAATACGATGATCAACGCAGGGATGGCAGATTCAGCTATCATTTCATTGGTGGCAAGATCAAATGTTTTAGTAGCTAAAGTATCAAAATTGAATGGTCGCAATATTAAAGTTAATGGCAATTCTTTCATCAAATCAATAAAAGTAAGAATAAACGCACCGGCCATACTAGTTTTCAAAAGAGGTAAATCAATTTTGAGCAAAGTGATGACCGAGTTTTTTCCAGACATCCGGCTCATTTCATTGACATGTTTTCCAATTCTAGAAAAACCGCCTTCCAATGGATTAAATCCTACTGCTAAAAATCTGACCATATAGGCAAAAATTAGTCCCAAAAGACTTCCTGAAATCACCAGCTTTGATGAAAACCAGGGAATGTCAGACATCCATCGGTCCAATTGAATTACGGGGATCATGATGCCGATGGCAATGACAGCGCCAGGAATGGCATAACCTAATGTGGCCCATTTTGACAGTTGTTGCAACCATCGAAGTGGAGTAATACGCACCGTGTATAATATAGTGAGAGCAATGATCACGATAATGAATCCACTGCATGCTGCCAAAGAGAAACTTTTAATAATGAGCCAATAAAACGAAGTGTTGATGAACTTTTCTAAATTTTCAAATGACCATAGACATAATTGAAAAAATGGGAATATAAAAGCTATAACAAATAACCCTGACAAATATCCGTATACTCCCCATTTCCAACGACCTGACAATTGAATTCGCGGAATACTTCTTGATGAAGTATCAGTATATTGTTGTAATCCTCTTTGCTTGTTTTCCAATAAAAGAATGATAAAAACAAATATAAGTAGGATGGCTGCGATATAAACCGCTGTGGTTACATCACCTAAAGAAAACCAGGCCCTGAAAATACCGGCAGTAAAAGTCTGAATGCCCAAATATTTGACGGTACCGTAATCATTCAATACTTCCATGGCTGCCAGCGTCAAACCGGCTACGATTGCTGGTCTGCTGAGTGGAAGGGCTATTTTTCTGAATGTATATGAATATCCTCTACCTAATAAAATGGACGTTTCCTGGTAAATTTTTGATTGACGTTGAAAGGCAGTCCTTGATAATAGATAAACGTAGGGATAAAGAGTAACACCCAATATAAATATTGCTCCTCCCATGTTTTTAAGTTCTATAAGACTACTGCCGGATTGTAACCCTATATGGTTGCGTAAAAAACTATATATGAACCCGGTGTAATCAAAAATGCCGGTATAAGCATAAGCCATAATATAACCAGGATATGCTAAAGGAAGGATCAATAACCATTCAAAGTATTTCCTGCCTGGAAATTCATAGCGTGCGACAAACCAGGCACTGCTCACTCCGATAAAGAAAATGAATATCATGACACCAGTCATTAACAATACCGTCTCGATCAGATAAGTCCAAAGTACAAATTCTTTAACGTGACCCCAACTCTCACCGGGAGAATCGAATAATTGTGTTACAATGGTGAGAAGGGGAATGGTGAGAAGAACAAATATCAATAACGATATCAGTGTCCAACTGTTAAACCAATACAACCTTGGGTAAGGCTTGTTCAAAATTTTAATTTTAACCCAAAAATATTTACTTCCAATTCACTTTATCAAATATCATTACTGCTTTTTGATTGTTTTTGCCCAGGAATGACAGAGTTATGGAATCTTCCTTAAATGATCCCCATTCCTGCAATAATGGAGAGAACGGGACCGAGGGATTTGCAGGGTATTCATAGTTGATGTTCGACAAAAAAGATTGGGATTCCGGTTCTGAAAGAAATTCTATAAAACGAATAGCATTGTCTTTATTAGGGGCATAACGCGTAACTCCTGCACCGGATATATTGATATGGGTCCCCCGGTTCTCCTGATTAGGAAAGAATATGCCTACACTGCTTGCGGCTTTGCGCATTTCTTCATTTTGATCATTTAGCATAATACCAATATAATATGTATTGACAATGGCAATGTCACCTTCGCCGGCTGCAACAGCAATTACCTGATCGCGATCATTGCCTTTAGGAGTTCTGGCCATATTGCCTAATACTGAGGAAGCCCATTGTGTTGCATTATCCTCACCTATTGCATGGATCAGGGATGCCAAAAGGGATTGATTATATATGTTTTCTGAAGACCTTGTCAATAATTTTCCTTTCCATCGGGGATCTGTCAGGTCTTCATAAGTGGAGAGTTCGGCAGGATTAACTCTTTCCTTACTAAATGCCAAAACTCTTGCCCGTTTCGTTAGGCCAAACCAATGTCCGTTTTCTTCACGCAGCATTTCGGGAATGTTTGCCGAAAGTATGGCAGAGTTTACAGGTTGAAGCAACCCTTTTTCCTGAGCTCTTGACAATCTGCCTGCATCAACGGTTATTAAAACATCCGCAGGGGAAAGTGCTCCTTCAAGATCAAGCTTTTGGATCAACTCATCAGCGCTGGCATTGACCACATTGACTTTTATTCCCGTTTTCTCCGTAAACCGGTCAAAAAGTTTCTGATCCGCTTCATAATGCCGATGGGTATATACATTCACTACCTGGTCCTCCTGGCTACATGATAAAAATAAAAGAGTGCCGGCAATCAGTCCAATAAACGTTAATTGATTTTTTGTCATTTTATACACTTATTATATTTCTCACGAATACCTGCAAATATATCTTTATTTTTATTAAATCTAAATAAGAATAAAATAAAATGAAAAAATCATAATAGGTTCTAATGAATATCAATAGCTCGCTCAATCAATCTGATTCCTGTTAATTTTTAATTAACCAATGACAGTGAGGGATAGATTCATTGATACATATGAGGTATTTACCAGGGTTCAGCCCTGAGATATTGATTTGATCAAGGGGATCTAAATGGTTTTTTGAAAGGAGGAGTTGACCGTTACCATTGAAAATTTGAATTCCGGCCTGTCCTTTCAAGCCTGAGATGAAAATTATATTTTCAGCGGGGTTAGGGATAATTTGGATTTCACTTCGATATTTTTTTTTCACGGAAGTGGTATTTCCATTGGGGGAAAAAACAAAATCTGCAACCAGAGGAAGATGATCAGATGCTTTGGTTGTCATTGAGGGATCATCAAAACCAAAGTAAGCCATCTCTTCATCGGTCATGGATTCGGTAGATAAAGCATAGGAATTTGTCAATTGAGCTACTGAGGAAGTGTATAGAAAATAATCCAGTTTGCCTGCCATATACGATGAATTCGGATCGTACCATGTGATAGTAGCCGGCATACTTGTTACTATAGGAGATGCATCATTCAGTGAACCCTTGCCCCAGTCTGGTAAAAAATCAGATCCATGTTCTGCAGGATTTGAAATTTTTCCATCTCTCAAAGACAGGTATTGGTTTTTGTCACCCACCAGGTTCAGATCGCCGGCAATGATAACAGGACTACCCTCAGGGATTGAAAAAGAAATAGCAGGATGGTTTCTGCCATCACGCAAAGTGGCTAATATTTTATCTATTTCGCGACGACGGCCTTCGTTATTATTGCAGCAGGGTAAATGGAGGTTGTAAAGCACTAAAACCTCTTCACCCGGGATATCGATCAGGAAAACTCCATTGCCATCAATCGCATTAAATGCTAAAATCGGATATTTTGATACTGTAACGATATCAGGATTCACTTTTGCATGATACCAACCATCAACACGACTTAATGGCAATATGGAATTCATGACCTGTGCCACCGAAGTTGAAGGCCTGAAGTAAATTTCCTGAAAGGCGATAATATCCGGATTCAATGCCTGGATAATCTTTCTTTGCATGGATCCTTTTGCGTTGTCGAACAGGCCATCATTTTCAACATTATAGCTCAGGATTCTGATGGCATCGGTTTTGGGTTTATCTAATTGATATGGGGGTAATTTTGACTGGATGGAGTTGTCCATATTGTAAATTACACCCCCTGTACCATTAGGGATTTTGTCTTTCAATACTATATCGTTTTCAATATAGATTGAAATACTCCCTGACATGTTATATTGTATGTTATTAAAGAGAAATGTCCTCAATACTGCAATTTCAAATGAATTAGAAGTAAATGAAGGCATAGCGAAAATCCCTGGAACGGAATGATTAATGGCTATTACCGATTGACCGGTGTGCAGTTGACCTGATCTCTGTCTGAAATTGTAAATTAATTCTGCTCCTATTCCATTGATGGGAATGCCCGTATTTGAATGGTTATCCATGTCAATGGCCAGTCTTAAATTACTATCTTCCTGTAAATCAAAAACCAGATCGGTATCGATCCTTAAATACAGGAAATTCTCATCATTGGTGATCCACAATTTTTCAATATCAAAAGCAACATTATCCCCTTGGTCATCTACATAAAAAGCATTTTGCCAATCATCAAATAACCCATCCATGATGATTTGTGCATGGGTGACCCTCAGTAAAAATAGGTGTAGGGAAAAGATATAGAAACAGATCTTTTGATTCATAGGCATATCCTGCAAAATTAATTGCTTTTCCATAAACTCCCCCAATCACCTGAATACTTTCTATGCTCTTTATGTTTTCGTTACTAATAAGTCCAAAAAGATCATAATACAAAAATCACAAAGAACTATAATCAACGTTTCTAAACAAAAACAAATAAACGCTTAACATTTTTCAGGTGATATTCTGGCTAAAACACGATCCAACAACTTAACGACTCAACAACTCAACATTTTCTTCTGGCCGTCTGCTGCCCACCCGGAACTTCCAACTGGTTTCTGGCAAGTTGCAAATATTCATTGTCTTCTTTGCACATAACATACTTCCAAGTACTAAGAAACTACTACAATAGAGTAATACAGATAACACTATTCTCTCAAAAGTTAAAACAAAGGAAGGGCTTTCATCGTTACAAATCCGTTATGTGGATAACCCGGAAGAGCCGATCGATTGGGTAAAAGAATCTGTAAGTTGCAATGATGCAAGGATTCTACCAGGTATAGGGAAACCGGAATATCGTTTTATCTTGCAATTTTAAATATTTTAATAACTCTATGGAGGTAATGTATAAATCAGATGTTGAAGCTGTGGATGGCATGGCCTCATCGTATAAAGACTTGAAAAATGAAATCAGTAAAGTGATCGTTGGCCAGGAAGATGTTGTGAAAGCGGTCATTATTTCTTTATTTAGCAATGGACATAGTTTGCTCGTAGGGGTGCCGGGTCTGGCCAAAACATTGTTGGTAAGTACCATATCTGAGGTTTTGGATCTCGACTTTAAAAGAATCCAATTTACTCCTGACCTGATGCCATCAGATATTACCGGCTCTGAGATTCTTGATGAAAGCAGACATTTTGTTTTTAACAGAGGACCTTTATTTTCCAATATTGTATTGGCGGATGAGATTAACAGAACTCCTCCCAAAACCCAGGCTGCGCTCCTGGAAGCCATGCAGGAACGTTCAGTCACAGTATCTGGTTCCAGCCATCGCCTTCCTAATCCATTTTTTGTTCTGGCTACCCAGAATCCCATTGAACAGGAAGGGACATACCCATTACCGGAAGCCCAATTGGATCGCTTTATGTTTAACATTCATCTCGATTACCCTTCCTATTCCGAGGAAATTGAAGTCGTAAAAAGTACCACAGGCGCTAAAACCACTAATTTAACCAATATATTAACCGGTCTTCAGATTTTGGAATTTCAGAAGTTGATCCGGAAGATACCGATTGCAGATAATGTGTTGGAATATGCAGTATCATTGGCTGCAAAAACGCGACCGGGTACAAGTAAAGCCACCAGTATGGTAGACCAGTATATTTCCTGGGGTGCAGGCCCAAGAGCTTCACAATATCTTGTCTTAGGAGCCAAATGCCATGCTGCCATTCAAGGCAAGTATTCTCCCGATATTGAAGATGTCCAGGTCATAGCGGCATTGGTACTCCGGCACAGAGTAGTCAGAAACTACAAAGCTGAAGCAGAAGGCGTAAGTGTGGAGGATATCATCAGGGAGTTGTTTTAAAAACTAATTTTTTCAAAAGCTTGATTTTTAGCTTTTCACACGTTATGTATAAAATTTGTGAACTGACTGACATTTGGAAATGTATTGATCATTAATTAATAAATACATTCTATATTAAACTATTGATTTATTGGAATAAAAAACAAACTTAAAACAAACTGAAAATGTATTTTTGATCTATTCTAGGTTTTTATAATATTTCTTCGGCAGTTTAAAATAAGTTAAAATTATCTTAAAAAATTAAAAAGATTTCTTTTTTTTTTTAAAATACAGTTTAGATTTATTCATGTAAGATACTTAATTCCTTTAGACTTAAACCTCACGAAAATGAAAAATTACATTTTTTTGAGTTCTTTGTTAATATTGTGTATAGTACTTCTTTCCTGCGAATTACAAGAGGAAACTTCTGATTTATCCATTATTGATGTTAAAGAGAGGATTAATGAATACAATCGCAAACTTAGTAAGTCTAATTCTGCAAAACATGAAGCCATTCAATTTGACGCTTCGATAAATACTACTGTCGACGAACGTGACAATCAGATTTTCATAGAAATGCTAAGCATTGGTGAAGGGATTTTTCGACAACACAAGTTTCAATTTGATAAAGAATTAGGCCTGGTAAATATCCCAAAACAAATTGATCAAGGAAGGATTATCTATTTTGGTGGAAATTTATTGATCAATGATTTAAAGAAGAATAAATATTTCTATTTTCTTGTGGAAGGTTTTCCACAAGAAATTCAAGAATTAAAGAGTACCATCATTGGAAACGGCCTTGTTTCAACAATATTTAGTAGTGAATCTGACTTGTTATTAAGATCTGGCTCTAATTGTTCATGTGAATGTACATATTGCGGAATTCAATGTAGTGGTCCTTGGTGCGGTACTGCATCAGCAAGTTGCACATGTGGTGACAATGGTCAAAGTGTAGATTGTAGAAACTGTTATAATGCAAATTGTACTCCATGCTCTGATCAATAAATTTTTCAACATCACCTATTTATATTTTTGAACTTAACTTAATATTGCTTCCCCCATTTGTAAACAATTAAGATCAACACGCCCATACCGGCTAATAGTATCAATATATTCATCCACCAGGATCCACCAATCCATGTGGCGACCATAAGGCATGCTAGGCTGGCTGCACCCACGGTCAGTGCATAGGGCAATTGCGTGCGCACGTGATCAATGTGATTGCAATCGGAAGCCAGCGAACTCAGGATGGTCGTATCAGATATTGGTGAACAATGATCACCCAATACGGAAGCAGCCAATACAGTGGCTATGACATTTAAAATCACATTCATTGTCATTTCATGATCAAATCCGGCGGATTGGCAAACGGCATAGGCTATTGGTATCGCTATAGGATAAAGAATAGCCATGGTACTCCAGCTCGATCCGGTAGAAAATGCAATTAATGCGGACAGAACAAATACCAATGCGGG
Organism: Saprospiraceae bacterium; assembly: GCA_035327565.1. Lineage (GTDB taxonomy): Bacteria > Bacteroidota > Bacteroidia > Chitinophagales > Saprospiraceae > JABDLO01. The sequence continues at coordinate 20,176 of DAOLDB010000050.1, read as the reverse complement.
AATGGCAAAAGGGTGTAAGTTGCCCGAAAGAATTTTACTCAGATATTCTGCTGTATGTAATTCTTTGGTGGTTATTGCCAATGACCAGGCCAGAGTAAGAATGAGCAAAGCAGGAATCATGGTTTTAAATCCGGCAATCAACCAATGCATTGTGTCGAAAAGGTTCATTATCCGGTTTTTTAACGTCAGTATGATCGCCACCAGCACACCGGACATCGATGCCCAAAGCAGTGCCACAAATGAATTCGACTCTCCAATGATGAAACCCAGTTTACTGAAGAAGCCCGGTTGATCCGAAGGGGTGATCAAATATAAATTCTGCCATACAGCAGACCACGATTGTCCAATTTCTATTGTCCCTTCCACTATGGAAGTATAAGCAGATTCCATTCCGGTCTGTACCAAACCAATAATGGTAACCAATATCACAGTCAAAACGGGAAGAACTGCATGCAACCAACGAATAGGAGCGCCTTTGACAGGCGACAGATCTTCCAGTTTGATATGCCCTTCCTCTGAGCCAATGGTGCCGGAAACATTCCCTGTAGTTGAAGCCCGTTCTTCAGCAATGTACATGGCTCCGTAATCTTTTTTACTTATTATAATCAGCGCAACAAAAAAGAGAGTCAGAATGGGATAGTAGGAGTATTTAAGTGATTCTAAAAACAAAGCATAGGGTGTAGCCTGAAGACCCAGAGTGTCAATTCCATCTGCAATGTAACCTAATTCTGCACCGATCCATGTGGTAATGAAAGCAATGGCTGCTACCGGTGCTGCAGTACTATCGACTATGTAGGCTAATTTTTCCCTGGAAATTTTAAAGCGGTCAGTAACCGGACGCATTGTATTTCCCACGATGAGTGTATTGGCATAATCGTCAAAAAATATCGCAATACCCAGCAACCAGGTGATAAAAGCCGATGAGCGTTTTGATTTTGCATATTTTGATAATGAATGTACAACGCCTGCCATTCCTCCATTTTTTGAAATGATGGCCACCATGCCCCCAATCAACAATGTAAACACTATGATTGAAATATGATCAGCATGAGTCAGTGCATTTAAAATATAGTGAGTAACCACTGTAAAAAAAGATTCAAAATAATATAAGAAACTTTCAAAGCGCAAACCTCCGGCAATAAATGCTCCGGTCCATATCCCTGCAAACAAGGATATCAATACCTCCTTAAACAAAAGTGCAAGAATGATGGCTACAAATGGAGGAAGGAGAGAAAGCCAAAGCGGTATTCTCCGGATACGTACCGGCAGATCATTTTTTTGAGAAATATGGTATAAGGCAAGATTGTCGGCATCATGAAAAAAATACAAACTCCCTTTATATCCCGGTTGAATATCTAAATGGACCTTATGATTAGTTGAAAAAAAGGTATGATCCACTCCATTGATTGAGATGCCATACCATTGTGAATCCAATTCAACAGGAATGAATAGTCCGGAATTACCGGCTTTTACTTCGAAAATTTTGATTGGCAATCTTTCCAGGGATGCATCCTGGCCATATGTTTGGAAAATGAAAGACAGCATCAACATACTTAGCAAAATCGGTTTCAAACAATTGGTTTTTCCCATAGGTTTAAATAAGTTTTTGATAATGTTAATGATGTTTGTCTCATTAAGAATGTATCCGTTTCATCACTGGTATTATTCTTTTTTTTTTTAATAGAATTTCAATTTATTTCTATCGAAAAATGAATTTAATTCATGTGAATCTGGAAATTTAAATAAAATAAACAAATGGAATAATCATTGCAATACCTTTTTAGTTATAAAGACAGAAATTGTTTACAATTTGCGAATAATGCAGTATAAATTTTACCTCTGTGTTTTTTTATTCTTTCCACCAGATACATCCAGTTTATTTTCTCAAACATTAATACCCATACCTGTAAAATTTGAAGTAGAAGGGAAAGTACTCACCTATCCTGAGGCAGGAAACCTTGTGGCGCCTCAGTTTTCTGAAATAGATCTGAACGGTGATGGTAAAATGGACTTATTTGTATTTGACAGGAGTGGAAATACCATCCTTACTTTTTTGAATAAAAGCTCAAATGGTAAAATTCAGTATGAATTTGCACCAGAGTATATTTCAATATTTCCAAAAACTCTACATACCTGGGTTTTATTAAGGGATTACAACGGAGATGGTGTAACGGATATTTTTACTGCTCCGACTATTCCAGGCATACCAGGTATCGAGGTGCATAAAGGAAAACGAGTGGATGGAAAGCTTTCATTTGATTTGGTCAGATTTCCCGAAAGGGATTTTGATATTTTAACTTTTCCTATCAGTAATATACACACCAATATTTACGTCGCTTTTACGGATATCCCAGCCATTGAAGATGTTGATGGGGATGGAGACCTGGATGTAATCACTTTTGATCCTGGGGGCAGTTATGCGAGCTTATACAGGAATTACTCGGTGGAAGAAGGTTATGGACGGGATACTTTTATTTTTGATTTGACCGATCGTTGCTGGGGAAAATTTTTTGAAGATGACTTTTCATCCAAAATTACACTGAGTATGAATCCAAATGCATGTGCAACCGGATTCAGAGATGCAGGATCAAAGAGGCATGCAGGCACTACTCTTTCTCTTCTGGATAAAGATCGGGATGGAGTTTGGGATCTTTTGATCGGTGATATAGACGGGACAAAAATTACTTATCTTGAAAATGGGGGTGACAATATCGATGCATGGATGATTCGTGTACATGACCGCTTTCCTTCCTATAATGTGCCTGTGGATATTGAAGTATTCAATGGGACCTTTCATGTCGATGTTGAACACAATGGTAAAAAGGATTTGATTGTTGCTCCCAATAACAGAACTACAGCCCAGAATTATGATCATGTATGGCTGTATTTGGATAAGGGGACAGACACCATACGGTATGAATTGGCAACAAAAAAATTCCTGATTGATGAAACTTTGGTGATTGGCAATTTTTCCCATCCGGCATTTTTGGATGTAGATAATGATGGGGATCTTGACCTCATTGTCGGGGTCAATGGATTGCTCGAAGAGGGACTGTTTCAAAGTACACTATATTTATTTGAAAATATTTCTGATTCCCAGGGAATGAAATTCAGGTTGATTGACAGAGATTATTTGTCAATGAAGCAGTTTACACAGCAATATGGCAGGTATGCACCCGCTACCGGTGATCTGGATGGGGATGGGGATGTTGATCTTATAGTGGGTGACCGGGGGGGCCGGTTGATTTTTTTTGAAAATATTGCAGATGCAGGCAACATGCCCCAATTTAAAGCATTTGTACCCAATTATATGGGTATTTCAATTGGACAGCATGCCAAACCAACTATAGTGGATTTGAATGGTGATGGACTAATGGATTTAGTGGTCGGGGAAAGGAATGACAATAGGGAAGGAGATGTTTTTGGAGGGCTTAACTATTTTCAGAATATAGGTGCATCAGGTCAGCCTCATTTTGATTCCAATACTTCTGCCATGCAGAACACTTCGGTGTTGGGCGGCGTGTTTACAAGGGATCCTGGTTTTGTTGTAGGTTCTACCAGTCCTGCATTTTTTGAAACAGAGGATGATTTCCTTCTTTTTGCTGGAAGCGAAAGTGGTCGCCTCCGTTTGTACCGGAATATTAAAGGCAATCTTTCTGGAATGTTTGATTTGATTCAGGAGGATTTGTTGCCATATAAAGTTGGAACCAATACTACGGTGACGGCTTTAGATCTTACAGGCAATGGTTTTATTGAGTTGGTAGTAGGAAATGGTAGAGGGGGGATTGTCTTCTATTCTACAGATATCCGTAATGATGGAGTGGTTACTCATACAGATGAAGCTAAGTGGGATAGAGAGATTGTCATCTACCCCAATCCAACACCTGGAACAGTTTTTATAGACTCTCCCTCTCCGGTAAGGAGAATTGATGTTTTTAATTTATCCGGGCAACGCCTATTTACTTCATTCGAACCACAATTGGAACTACTTTCTCCAGGAACTTATATCCTGCAGATCAGAACCGATCACACGATTATTACTCGTAAAGTGATAAGGATGTAGGATTCAGGTATTTTCTATTCTCTTCTTTCATGGACTTAGGATCTTTCTCCAAAAATGAGACTACCGATTCTGACCATATTGGATCCTTCTTCGATGGCTATATCGTAATCACCTGACATTCCCATAGATAAATATTTAAAGTCAGTGACAGCCTTGAAGAATTGTTTTTTCAAAAGATCAAAAAATGTTTTTAGGTTTTGAAACTCTTTACGTACCTGGTCTTTATCATCGGTTAGGGTAGCCATTCCCATCAATCCACAAATGCGAACATGCTCCATCTCCAGGTAATCCGCAGAAGAGATTAATTCTATCGCCTCAGCCTCAGACATTCCATTTTTTGTATATTCCTGAGCAATTTTTATTTGAAGCAGTACATCTATAATTCGCTGAAATTTCCCCGCTTCTTTATTCACTTCTTTTAATAATTTCAAAGAATCGATGGAATGGATTAAATATATAAAATGAGCGATGTGTTTTACTTTATTGCGCTGCAATGATCCAATCAAATGCCACCGGATATCCTGAGGAAGGCTTTCATGTTTTTCAAGTAATTCCTGCACGCGATTTTCTCCAAAATCTCTGTATCCGGCATCATATGCCTGCATAATCACCTTAACCGGTTGTGTTTTGGTGACCGCTACCAACATGACGGATTTGGATTCTAATTCTTTTTTTACTTCCTTAAACATGTTGCGAAGTATTCTAAAATCGGAAAAGGAATAGATCTGTTTTACAAATGAGATACATGGGTCAAATTTACTATTTTAGAATATATGTCCCGCACTTGCTCTTTTAAAGAATGGAGATCAACATTGATAATCAGAAAGTCAGCTTTTTTATCTTTTTCTTCCTGTGGGATTTGATTATTGATTCTTTCGACAACTTTTTCCCTAACTACATCGTCTCGGTCCATGACTCTTTGTATTCGGACTTCTTCAGGAGCACTGACCACGATAATGCGGTCAAAACGATTGTGACCATTACTTTCAAAAATCAATGCGGCTTCATATATAGTAAATGGTACATTCCCAAGAGTTTGATACCAGCGTTCAGCATCTTTATGAACAGCCGGATGAACCAAATGATTGATTTTTTGCAGTAACGAACGGTCATTAAAAACTTTATAAGCAACATATGTCCTGTTTAGTCGGCCATTGTCATAATAAGATTCACTCCCCAATAATGACTTTATCTGTTTTTTAAGATCCGGATCATAGTTCATCAGGTGTTTTGCTCTTTGATCTGCGTAATAAACCGGTATACCTAATTCTTCAAAAAGCTTACCTACAGTGGTTTTTCCACTTCCAATTCCTCCGGTTAGTCCAATTCTCAACATAAAGTTTTTTCATTTTCCTTTTACACAATGAATTATTCAAGAGTTGATAAACTCTATGTCACAGTAATCCAATGAAGTATCCTCATCAATTTCATCCAGCTTTCTTCCCAGCAGAATAGCATGGTAATGTCTTCTAAAAGTCGCTTGTTCTGATTTTCTCACCTGAACGATAATAAATGGTTTTTCATTCCAGGATTTTTTTATAATGTCTGCTTCGATAGTTTTTAAAGCATCCATCACTACCCCCATATGGCTGTATTCAAATGTAATTTTTACTGAGGATGTTAGAAATTTTTCAACGATAATGGCATGAGCCAGCGCTAAAGTTGCTGCTTCTTTGTAAGCTTTGATCAGCCCTGATGTGCCTAACAATGTACCTCCGAAATAGCGCACTACAACTACCATTACATCACTCACACCGGCACTGTCTATAGCGGATAATATAGGTCTGCCTGCTGTACCCGAAGGTTCGCCATCATCATTGAATCTGAAAATATTCTTTCCTGGCCCAAGGCGATAGGCAGCGCAAACATGAGCGGATTTAGGATGTGTTTTACGGTAAAAATCAATGATACCCTGCCAATGTGATTCGGAAGTAAAAGGTAAAGCAATAGCTATAAATTTACTTCCCCTGTCCCGGTAAACTCCTTCAGAAGTTTCCTGGAGGGTAAAGTAAATGTCATCCGCTAACTTACTCATTTGATTCATGATGATATGCAAATATACTTTTTCTAATGGGAGGGTCAAAATGTGGCGTTGGCAGTATGGTATTCGTAAAGTTTATTTTGTTGTTTAAACATCTATCCGCATGATAGAAAGGTGTTAGTTTTTTTGATAAACCATTTTATAGTTAGGGTGTTTTTTACTTTTGAACAGATTCAAATTGTGTATGATTAACAAAAATAACATTCTTTCTGAGATGCTTACAGATAAGCAAGAAAGCATCAAAACTCTAAGCAACAAAAAACCGGTAATGCTTGTCTTTTTAAGACATTTTGGATGTATTTTTTGCAGGGAAGCATTGAAGGATATTTCTTTTAAAAGAGAAGAATTCGAAGATAAGGGAGTTCATCTGGTATTTGTACATATGTCGGATAGAGATACTGCCGGAAAGTATTTTAAGAAATTCAATTTGGAAGGAGTAGACCATATTTCTGATCCAGAGTGTAAATTTTATGCTGCTTTTGGGCTTGCAAAAGGTACATTTTCCCAGCTTTTTGGCCTGAAAAACTGGATAAGAGCTGCAGAAATAACCACTTTGGGTACACCCATATCTATTAAACAAATCGGTGATGGGTTTCAGATGCCTGGAATTTTTATGTTGAAATCAGGAAGAATTATCGATAGTTACATTCACCGAACGGCTTCTGACAGACCGGATTATGATGATATCATTTCCTGTTGTGCAGCGTAAGTTATTCTCCTTTTTTACATCTTCTTGAGTAAAATGAATAAGGTGTCTCATGCGTTATGCATATATTATCTTAATCATTCAATCTTATGTATAAAGGATTTATAAAAATACTGACAACAATGTTATTCTCTTTTGCTGTCTGTTCCGGCAATTCTCAGAGTGATATTCATGTCATGGTTAAAAACATTGAATTTTATAGCGACATAACTGCAAATGCATCCAGAATTTCCACAAGATTAAGAGCCAATGACAGTCTTTTGCACTATATGGACCTATTTATTCATCATCCGGATGCATTCAATGTCATTCTGGAAAACAAAGCATGGATTTCAGAAAAAGGGGATGCGGGTCATGGATTTAAAGTATATACCTGGCATTTGGAGGTTGAAAATGGGCACTTCGAATATTTTGGATATATTCTCAGCCGGACTTTGGGGGTGATTCCTCTTTCTAATAACGGGTATGAAGTGAGAGATTCAGAGTATATGGAATTGAGTCCGAGTGAGTGGTTGGGAGCTATGTATTACAATGTTACCTCCCATCGAGGTGCCGAGGGATTGCCTTATTTCATTTTGTATGGAATTACCAGAGTTAATCCTTTTACCATAAGGAAAACGGCTGAGGTGCTATCTTTTCCCGGTGATCAGGTTGTTTTTGGTAAGGAGGTATTTTATTCAAAAGATGAATCAAGTAGGGTAGATGTAAAAAGCCGCATTGTGATACAATACTCTTCTGATGCGCAGGTGACATTGAATTTCCATGAAGGTCTCGGAATGATATTCTTTGAAAATCTGATTCCTAGAATGGGAACCAGACCAGGGCAGGGTCCCACGTGGGTTCCTGATGGTTCTTACCGGGGCTATATCCCGGAGAATGGTGTCTGGAATTATGTGGATAAAGTGTATCACCAGATTTCTGAAACCCCACCCAGACCAAACCCGGTGTTGGATGGTGACAGAAGGCAAAAAGACCTTTTCGGAAAACCTAAGAATCGTTAATCCCTGACTGTATCATTCTGACAGGACTCGCATTCATGGGTCTATTTCCAGTATTATTCCCGCGGGCAATATAATATGAGCCTGGGGCAAGGCGTGGAGGGCTTTTATTGTGAGATGGTTATCAATGGTTAAACCATGAGGTGTTTGACCCGGAACAATCACGGTGTTTTCTATCGTAGGAGTATGCACATTGTCCCAGTTGCATGGATTGCTTGCAGAATCAGATCGTATTCCTTTCCATACCATCCGGTCGGAATGCTTTCCATCGGGAAATACGCCCGTCAGACGATATAAATCGGTGACGGTTTGCCATGCAATTTGTTGAAACTTTAAGGCCTGGATTGGTGTCGGTGGATCAAAGTTTCCTCCCCACCATACTTGTGTCTGATGGGTAAGTCCTTCCGGACTGATACCGTATAAAACAGAAAAATGTACACAGGCTATAAAATATTTTCCCTGATCTGAAAGATGTATATCATCAGTGAACAAATCGGAAATTTGGTGAATACCTGGAATGGCACCTTCCTGGATCGAATCATGTAAACGGGCCAATGCCTGGGCGCCTGGAATCATCCTAATCGGTATTTCTGGTTGCAACCGGCAGTTGATGGTGTCCAGTACACTCTCCCACATGGCAAGATCATCATCAAGACGTTGTCGCCATGGAGACGAATCGATATCATAGGAGCATCCATTGGGGGTACCACTTTGCAGACAATGCCAGACTTCATATAAATATATTTGTTTGCCCGGATTGAATTGGATGAAATAGTGGTAAAAGCTGTCAACATATTGATAGGTCTCGAAAATGCCCCATGGAGTCACATGTCTCGGTACAGATTCTGTCAGCACCAGAACATCAAAATCTCCTGAGGGCAGCCCATGATTACTGTTGTAGAACCCAGCAAAATAGGGAAGATTTTCACCATAATCTTGTTGATCTTTTCGGTCCCATTGCCAACGAAGGGGCGCACCGGGAATGGATTGATATACCCAATCCATCATCACCCCACTATGATTGTCAGAAAGTGATTTTGTCATGTCTGGAATCTGATCACTCAGGCTATGACCGATATAAAAAGCTTTAATAGCCTGAGCTTTTCCAATTTGAAAGCAACTCGCATAGCAAAATATACATATATACAACTTACAGAAAATACTTGCTTTTTTAGGTAGCTTGATCAGGTATAGATATTTTAACATGAATAAAAAAAGTATAAATGGTGGACAGGAATTTAAATTCAAGTGAACGATGGGATTGGAATAAATTACAGATTTGCTAAAATAGCAAAATTGTATTCTGGTTTTTAATATTTCAAAATAAATTCATAATTACATCATTTTATTGAAGGAAAAAATGCTTCTGGACACACCGGTCATAGTACTTCTTTTATCTTCGTGTCCTATCTTTCTTTCAGAAGATTTTTTATTATTTATTATAACTAAGATATATGTATGTAAAGAGAAACTATGGATTTTGGATGACGGTGAAGTGGTCAAAAATGCCCTTCATTATTGGTTTTATATATGCATCTGTTATTGTTTCATTCCATGTATTGATTAGTAGTACCTTCACGATTCCCTGGCAGATCATTACTGTACTGGGCATTGCTGTTGCTTTTTACCTGGGCTTCAAGAACAATAGCTCATATGATCGCACCTGGGAAGCCAGAAAAATCTGGGGCGCCATTGTCAATCATAGCCGTTCATTTGCAAGTGCGGTATTATCCTTTGTTCAGATCGATGACCCGAACAATAAATATTATTGGCAAAAGCGGCTCATTTACCGGCATATTGCCTGGTTGACTGCTTTAAGGCATCAGCTCAGGCTGGAAAGAGAGTGGGAACATAAAGAAGATCGTCTTATGTCATTATATATACCCAATATATGCGAAGCTTATTTTTCCCGCCTTGATCATGATATTTTGCAATATATTGATAGGGATGAACTGGAGCAATATAAATCAAAATCCAATATGGCCTCCCAGCTTTTAATTACCCAAATGAAGGAAATTACTGACCTTTATAAGGATCATTGGATTGATGGATTTCAATACAAGCGAATGCATGAAATTATCAGCTTTTTGTATGATGACCAAGGTATGTGTGAACGGATCAAGAACTTCCCTTTTCCCAGACAATATGCCTCTACCGCATTGTGGCTTACTTTCGTATTTTGCGCTGTTTTACCCTTTGGTGTTTTGAATACATTTGAAAATAACGGGATGGCTGTATGGATGGCAATCCCTATATCTGCTTTGACCACCTGGGTGTTTTTTCTGATGGAAAAAATTGGTGATTATTCTGAAAATCCTTTTGAGGGTACATACAATGATGTGCCTATAACTTCAATAGCACGTGCCATTGAAATTGATTTGAGGGAAATGCTGAATGATGAAGAAATTCCTAAGCCGGTACAGGCAGTGAATGGATTCCTTTTGTAGTATTAGACGCAATAAAAAAGATAGCATCAAAAGAAACTAAATATTACTTTGCTGATTTAAAAGATATTATTCAAATATCTTATAAAGCGATTTCCTCCAGATACAACTTTTGGATTTTTTCCAGAGGACCCCTGCATACTTTCTCATGACAGGCAACACAAGTAAGAATCATACCTTGAAAATGACTTTTTTTGTCTTGTTGCTCCGCAAGATGTAAAGCTTCCAATGACTGTACAAAAGCCCTTCCCATTTGTTGATATTCTTTAGAAATAGGTTTTGAAGGATCCGTAGCCTGGGCAGTAAAAATATCCTGAACTTGGTATGTGAATTGAAAATGGTGATTGTCAGCCAGCTTATTTTTATACACTTGTGCTTCATCATACATTTTCCTCATGAGCAAAGCAAGTTCACTATCTCCATTTGGATTCACTATGGAAGTATTGCTGCGTATTCCTGACTTTTCAGACAGACAGCCAGGAATTGCCAGTATGATAGTAACTATAGCTAAAATGATGAGAGTTTTCAATAGAGCAATTCCTTTAATATTATATGATGAAGAAGTTATAAGTAAATATACAGGGTTATTTCTGTAGACATTCACCGCAAAGGTATCCTTTGTCGTAAGTATTTAAACGAATTACAAGACAAAAAATGTATTAACCCATCAAATTCGGATTTCCTAAAAATCATCACAATGGCTTATCCATTGGAAAATTTACAAAATCAAACTTTAAAGAATTTTGCAATTTGAATTACACACAAATTCATCTATTATCAAATCTGTTGTGGTTTTTTCTTATATATTTACATCTCATTCTATTATAGGATTACTTACCTTCAGTAATGATTGATGTTTTCTTGATAAAATAGTTTTATGAAGATTTTGAAACTTTTGCCGTTTCTTTTAAGTATCTTCTTGCTGATCAACACAATGGTTCATTCACAGACTTCATCCATCACTGAAATGGAGAATGAATTAAAGACACTCAGTACTGGTCAATACGTGAATAAAGCGATTGAATTTGGCAAGCAATTTTTCCTTAATAAAGATTACAAAAATGCTGAGTATTTTTTTGAAAGAGCAATCAGGAAAATTGAGACAACCAACCAACCTACCGGCATAGCTGTTGTTCATTTGCAAGTGTATGACATATGTCAGTCGGACAATAATTATTTATATTTTTCTCATAAAAAATTAGGTAAGGATTTAAGGAATTTGATCAGGCTGACGGATGATGAAACGGTACACTCGCGCATATACCAATTTGCAAATAAAGTGAAAAACAGTGGAAAGAATGCTTTAACCAATAAAGATCTTGAAACAGTCATTTCACAGGCTGCAGTTAAGCACATTGCATTTACTGAACGTATCAGGAAAGAAGAAGAAGCTATAAAAAAACACGAGGAACAAACCATAATCATTCCTCAAAAAGTGGAATCTCTGGAAAAAGAAAGGGAACAACTGGCTTCAGTAGTTTCGGGTCTGAGAAGTGTTGAAACCCGGCTGAAAACTACATTGAGCCATAACGAAGAGGTGATCCGCAATATGAATGAAGAAAATGCCATAAAAGAAGCCATTCTTCAAATGAACAAAAGAGTGATTGATTCTCTGAAGTATGAACATGTAATTGACTCAGTAATCAATGAAAATAACCTGGTTTTGCTGAAAAACAGAGAGAATGAACTAAAAATAAAGCAAACCGAGCGCAATTTGTCTATGGCTGTGGCCGGCATTATTTTCATTATTACGATTTTATTGTTTTTCATGTTTCGTAACATGAGGAATTTCAATAGACAATTAAAAGAAAAGAATGAAATCATAGAAAGAGAAAAAGAAAGGGCAGAGAACCTTTTACTCAATATTCTGCCATTCAATGTAGCCGAGGAACTGAAGTCCAATGGCCGGGTAATGACCCAGTTATTTGATCACACCACTATATTGTTTACGGATTTTGTCAATTTCAGCCAGATAGCGAAAAAAATAACTCCAACAGAACTGATTAATGATTTGGATTACTGCTTCAGAAATTTCGATAGAATAGTCGGTAAATACCGGATTGAAAAAATAAAAACTATAGGCGATGCTTACCTTTGTGCTGCCGGATTGCCAGAGCCATTACCCAATCATGCAGAAACTGTCATCGAAGTGGCACGGGAGTTCATTTCCTTTATAGAGAATTGGAATAAAGAACGGAAAAAAAGTGAAAAAATTCCTTTTGAAATCAGGATAGGTATTCATACCGGAAAAGTGATCGCTGGGGTAGTGGGATCAAAGAAGTTTGTCTATGATATTTGGGGGGATACCGTTAATGTGGCTGCCCGTATGGAGCAATACAGTGAAAGTGGGCGTATCAATGTGTCTCAGGATACTTATTTTATAGTCAAGGACAAATACAAATTTATTGAAAGAGGATCCATAGAGGCTAAAAATATGGGAGAAATTGCCATGTATTTCGTTGCATAAATGCTTTTAACGAAAATTGTATTTCCCATCCTTGATCATAATCATCTTTTCATGATTGTAAAATGGATCATTTTCAATGAAGGGCAATTCTTCAATGATCATGGCAGATGAAACTAATGGCCTATCCACTTTTTCATGAATCCAATGAAATAGAATGCCTGATGTAGATAGCAAAGCAAGGAAGCAGGCAGCAATAGTAATATTTCTGTACATGGCTGCCTTTCGTCTCAACCGGTCACGGGCCATTTTCTCTCTTACTACTCTCCAGGCCGAGGTTGGTGGTGTTACCCGGTAACTTCTTATTTTCTCCAGATTTTCATGATAAGGGGTGTTCATTGGAAACGCTTTACTTTATTTATTTTTTTTTCAATGGCTTCTTTCAATCTCCTTTTTGCCAAAATTAATTGTGATTTGCTCGTATGGATGCTGATATTCAACAATTCCGCAATTTCCCGGTGTTTGTAGCCTTCAATGACATACAAATTAAAAATGGTCCGGTAGCCATCAGGGAGCTCTTCAATCAGACCAAGTAATTCTTCAAACTGAAGTTGAGACAGGATGTTACTAGTGTCCGTTTGCTCAATGCCCGGATCCAACTCTACAAACAACTTTAATGCATGGTTTTTTCTCAACTCCATGAGTGCTTCATTGATTGTAATGCGCTTCATCCACCCTTCAAAACTCCCATGATTTTGGTAAGTATGTAAGCGTGTGAGAATTTTGTAAAAACTTTCTATGAGCACATCTTCCGCCCTGTCGATCCTTTTTAAATAGCGAAGGCACAACCCATAAAGAACCGGACTATACATTTCATACAATTGGCTCTGAGCCTGTGGGTCATTCTTAATACAACCTTGTATGATATGATCCAGGTCGTTTGTCATGATTGTGGATTACAAATAGTAGATGCGTTAATCATAGGAATTGGTGTTAGTCTATTCAAATGAGATATAAAAAAAGCTCCTGAAATGCTTCCAAAGCCTAAAAACAATATCTTTGCGCATTATTTTAAACATTACATCTTCTCGCAAAGGATGGTTCCTGAAAAGAGTTCTGTTTGGAAGAGATGCGGTCAGAAAGGGTGGAGGTTGAAGAATTCTACTGCTTTCATTCTCCACAGTTGCATTCTGTTGCCATCTTTGTTGATACAATAAGTAGTTTTTAATCAATTTTTGAAAAATAAATTTTGGTACAAATGAAAATATCAGATGGAAAATACCGGTTATCTGATGGAATAGATCCCCTGGACCTGATCTCCAGGTATGACTGTCCATTATATGTGTATGACTGCGTAAAGATCGAAGAACAATACCGGAAGCTGACCGGTGCATTTCATTGGAAAAATACCAGAATATTCTATGCATGTAAGGCTTTATCCAATCTGAATATATTACAATTCATGAATTATCTGGGAGCCGGATTGGATACGGTATCTATCCAGGAGGTTCATTTAGGGTTAAAAGCAGGATATCAACCCGATGATATTATGTATACTCCCAATTGCGTTTCCCTGGAAGAAATATCAATGGCGGTGGATTTAGGAGTAAAAATCAATATTGATAATATTTCCATTCTTGAACAATTTGGCCAACGGTATCCGAAATATCCGGTTTGTGTACGCGTAAATCCACATATCATGGCTGGAGGCAATTCGAAAATTTCAACCGGTCACATCGACTCCAAATTTGGTATCTCTGTATATCAGATGCCATTGGTAAAAAGAATTGTTCAGGCCACCGGTCTTAAAATTAATGGACTTCATATGCACACCGGATCCGAAATCCTCGATGTTGATGTTTATCTCAAAGGTGCTGAAATACTCCTGAACACGGCAGAAGAATTCAATGGATTGGAGTACATCGATTTTGGGAGTGGATTTAAAGTGCCCTATAAGGACGATGGTATTGAAACCAATACGGAAGAGCTGGGTATGAGACTGTCCGGGAGATTTGGAGAGTTTTGTAAAAACTATGGATATGATTTGCAGCTCATCATAGAGCCGGGAAAATATTTGGTGAGTGAAGCAGGTATATTTCTGACAAAAGTTAATGTCGTCAAACATACCACCTCCACCGTTTTTGCCGGGGTCGATTCGGGCTTGAATCATTTGATTCGACCTATGTTTTATGATGCCTATCACAAAATTGTGAATGTATCCAATCCGGAAGGAAAACAAAGAATCTATACGGTAGTGGGCTATATTTGTGAAACCGATACTTTCGGAATCAATCGACGCATCACTGAAATCAGGGAGGGAGATATACTGGCATTTTTTAATGCAGGAGCATATTGTTATATGATGTCATCCAACTACAATTCCAGGTACAGGCCGGCAGAAGTGATGCTCCTGAACGGAAAGGATTATCTTATCCGCAAACGAGAAACATTTGATGATCTGGTTAAAAATCAAATTGAACAAAACTTATTTATAAAAGAACATGCATAAAAGAATTGCGTTTATCATCCTTATTGGAAATGTCCTGCTGTGGGGATGCAAAAGCGACCAGCAGGAAGAGCCTGTTGAAGGCAGATATATCGAAGAAATAAGAAAGGAGACCATTCATTTTTCGGATGGATCTACCTACGAATTAGATGTTAAGCCTGAGACCCGTGTCTTTTATCTCGTTCGTCATGCTGAGAAAGATACTTTTCCCCAGCATGATCCTGACCTTACTCCTGAAGGATTAAAAAGAGCTGATAGACTTTTTGAGATACTCAAAGGAACGCGTGTGGATGATATTTATTCTACACTTACTATGCGTACTCTGGCAACCGGTGAACCCCTGGCCAATGGGAAAGGTTTGAAAATGAGACCTTACGAATCCAGGAAAATGAAGGAATTGTATCAAACCATAGTGGACAGTACCCGTGCAAAACGAATAGTAGTCATAGGGCATTCCAATAACCTGCCTGCTTTTGTCAATTATTTAGGGGATAAGGAATGGTTTAACCAATCATGGGATGAATCCGATTACGACAACTTAGTGATCATCCTGGATCAGGATGACAATAAAGAAGTATTGCCCCTCAGATATACTTTGAAATAAAGATTAAATCATCATGGAATTAAGCAACCGGTATGTACCTCAGGAAACGGAGGCAAAATGGTATGCCTATTGGAAGGAAAAAGGATATTTCAAATCCAAGCCTGACGGTAGGGAGCCCTTCACCATCGTCATTCCCCCACCCAATGTAACCGGAGTTCTTCATATGGGTCATATGTTGAATAACACCATTCAGGATGTACTTATCCGAAAGGCCCGCCTTGACGGCAAAAATGCATGTTGGGTACCAGGTACAGACCACGCATCGATAGCCACTGAAGCCAAAGTGGTTGCACTCCTCCGTAAGAAAGGCATTCGCAAGTCAGATCTAACCAGAGAAAGTTTCTTAGAGCATGCCTGGCAATGGAAGGAAGAATATGGAGGCATCATTTTGAAACAACTGGAGCGATTGGGGGCTTCTTGTGATTGGGACAGGACGGCATTTACAATGGATGAAGACCGGTCAAAGCATGTGATCAAAGCATTTGTCGATTTATACAGACGAGGTAAGCTGTATCGCCGTAAAAGAATGGTCAACTGGGATCCGGAAGCCCAGACCGTTCTTTCCAATGAAGAAGTCATTTACGGTGAGGAAACCGATACACTGTACCATGTAAAATATAAGATAGTGGGTAGTGATGATTTTATCACCATTGCTACCACACGCCCTGAAACCATTATGGGAGATACGGCAGTGGCTGTTCATCCCAAAGATCCCAGATATGGACATCTTATAGACAGAAAGGTGATCGTGCCGATTGTAGGGCGGGAAGTACCTGTTGTCTTTGACGATTATGTAGAAATGGAATTTGGGACAGGCGCCTTGAAAGTGACACCAGCCCACGATGTGAATGATTATGAAATCGGATTGCGGCATGGTCTGGACATTGTAGATGTATTGAATCCCGACGGCACCATGAGTGAAGATGCTACTGTGTATATAGGAATGGCTAAAGAAGAAGCGAGAAAGCTTGTCGTCGAAGATCTGGAAAAGTCAGGACTGCTGTTAAAAACCGAGGAATTGGTACACAATGTGGGCCGGTCAGAGCGCACCCACACCATAGTGGAACCGCGATTATCCTTGCAGTGGTATGTCGATATGAAGGCATTGGCTGCCCCGGCTCTGGAAGCTGTGGAAAGTGATGAGGTAGAGTTTTTCCCAAAGAATCAGAAAAACCTGTACCGGCACTGGATGGAAAATATTCGCGATTGGTGTATCAGCCGGCAATTGTGGTGGGGGCACAGAATCCCTGCCTGGTATTGTGGAGATGAGGTCTTTGTAGAAAACACTGCTGAAGAAGCCTTGGCAGCAGCTCGATTGAAAATGAAAAATAGCGCATTGACGACGGATGATCTTCATCAGGATGAGGATGTATTGGATACCTGGTTTTCATCGTGGTTGTGGCCCATTTCAGTCTTCAATGGATTTTATGACAGGAAAGAATTGGACTACTACTACCCGACATCTGTACTGGTGACGGGTTGGGATATTATTTTTCTATGGGTGGCGAGAATGATTATGGCCGGATACGAATGGGAGGGGAAACGTCCATTTCGTCAGGTGTATTTTACCGGTATGGTAAGAGACAAGCTTCGACGGAAAATGAGTAAATCTCTGGGCAATTCACCCGATGCTCTGGATTTGATCGACCGTTATGGTGCAGATGGTGTCCGTTTTGGCATGTTGATGAGTTCACCGGCCGGAGGGGATTTGTTGTTTGATGAAAAACTATGTGAGCAGGGACGCAATTTTTGTAATAAAATCTGGAATGCGACCCGTTTGATCCAGGGATGGAGTCATGATGACAGAGCACCGGAAGCGTCAGACCTACTGGCGATACAATGGATAGAATCAAGTTTTTCCCGGCTGATATCTACTACTCAAAAAGGTTTTGATGAATTCAGGCTTTCCGAAGTGATCATGGATATGTATTCCTTTGTGTGGAATGATTACTGTTCATGGTTTCTTGAAATGATCAAACCGGAATATGGATCTGCGATTTCGGGAGCTGTCAGGGAGGAAGCTATTGCAATGATGGAGAATATATGTATTGTATTGCATCCTTTTATGCCTTTTATTACGGAGGAAATATGGCACCGCTTAAGAGAGCGGACAGAAGGAGACGATTGTATGATGAGTGCATATCCTTCAATATCAGAGTTTTTTACTTACGAATATGAATTAGTTGAATATTATAAATCCATAGTAGAGGCATCAAGAAGGTGGAGACAAAAGAATAATGTATCCAAACATAAGACAATTAAGTTTACTGTAAAAAGTCCATTTACTTTTAATAGATTTTCAAAAGACAAAGCTTTGTATCAATTCCTTGAAAAAGAGGGTCTTAAGTTTTTATCTGAAACTGAATTTTTTATAATCCTACATCCAACACCGGCCTTATCCTCAACATCAACCTCAACGCCAAGCTCAACACGGAACCCAATACCAACTCCAACGCCGACTCAAGTAATAATTAATAATGAAGAGTTTCTTTTTCTTTTAGAAAAAGATGTGGATTTGGAAAAATTATTAATTGAAAAAATTGAAGAGCTCGAATACCAGAAAGGTTTTGTGGCTTCGGTGGAGAAAAAGCTGAGCAATGAAAAGTTTGTCCATAATGCTCCTGCTGTGGTGATTGATAAAGAAAGAAAGAAGTTGAGTGACGGAAAAGAAAGGATGAGAATCCTTGAAGAAGAGATTGCCCGGCTCCAAAATGGAAGTTGATAGAAGGTGAGTTGATTAAATCACAGGGAAATTTTCCAATCGAAATGAAACTTTTATAGAGGGTTTTGCATTCAACATTTGTGCAAATTATTTGCCATTACGGTTTGATATTTTAGGAATCCTGCTATATTTGCACTGCTTTTTTAAAGGCCCGTTCGTCTAGGGGTTAGGACGCCAGGTTTTCATCCTGGTAGCAGGGGTTCGATTCCCCTACGGGCTGCATTGAAACCCTCGCATTACGAGGGTTTTTTTGTTTCAGGGAAT
>DAOLDB010000050.1:0-1324 GCA_035327565.1 Saprospiraceae bacterium | reverse complement strand
ATTGCGAGGGTTTTTTTGTTTCAGGGAATCGAACCCCCGAGTAATTGCACGCCGCCAGCCGAATAAGTTTTTAATCTATACTTTCTGTTTTATATATTACACAAATTTAATCCATAGAAATCTATCTGAAATGGACAATAATCCGCTATTTAGAATAAAAAACTGGACAGCATCTCAACATAATAGATATGGTAAATTTATTGCTCAGAATATGTTGGACTTTTATCTTATAAACAAGTATGGTTCTACAAATCTTAACAGAATAATAGAAACATCTGATAATAAAAATTTATTATTTTAGTAATAAATAATCCGCCACAAAAGTACACCTATACACTTGAAAATGGTTGTATAGTCGCTATAGAGTAGCGGGTATAAACGAGTTATAGCCAATGGTAAGACGACACTACCAACGAAAGAATTTTAGAAAATGAACAGCATTAAACTAAACGACATATTACGACTGGACAATCTTACAAACGTAAAAATTCGTTTCAATTTAATGTTTGCTCAAAATTGGAATCCAATCGAACTTTTTAAAAATGGCGACATTTCAACAATGCTTGCCGGACAATACTGGAATTACAACAAAAACAAATCATACAAAGAAGGACAAATAACTATTGGACTCGTTAAAATTAAACCAAAAGAAGACCTTTGGTTACTTTTTCACATTGGACAAGTGACTAAAGACTTGAATATACTGAATGGTGTCGGTTACGAATATCAAGACTTGCCCGAATATGAAAAATACGTTGGTCGTTTAATCATAAAATATAAGAACAAGGCTCAAACAATGATTCGTAACGCTGAATCAGTAATTGAAGACTGTTATGTATCTCAAATTTTACCAGACACTTTTGACAACGATTTATTCCCAGGTTATGAAAAAGTAAATATTTCGTGGGACGCGATGAAGCGTGTTTTAGAGAAAAACAACTGGAAAACTGCATTACAAAATCAAAAAGGCGTTTATCTGCTGACTGACAAATCAAATGGGAAAATGTATGTGGGCTCTGCTTATGGAGAAAATATGATTTTAGGACGTTGGAGAGCATATATCGCAACTGGACACGGTGGAAACGTTGGACTTAAACGACTAACTTTTGACCACATAAAACAAAATTTTAAATATTCAATCCTCGACATTTACAAATCAACAACGGACGACCAAATCATAATTGATAGGGAAAGTTGGTGGAAAGAAGTTTTACAAAGCAGACAATTTGGATACAATGAAAACTAACGGACGACAAATAACCACTGGCTATAACAGGCGTTTGGCTCAATGGCGGGTGAAGTGGTTAATTGAACATTCTACCTC
>DAOLDB010000049.1:0-30842 GCA_035327565.1 Saprospiraceae bacterium | reverse complement strand
GATTTGAGAATCGACCATCCCAGCAAACTTCCTCACCGGATTGGAAATAGATCCGGTTTCCCCATCGATCAAAAATAGAAAGCCTTTGAAAAGAGAAACATTCCCTGATAGAACTGCACCATTCATCATTGAATCCATCATTGTTGGGACTAAACACATTGGCCAAAGTCACATCACATGTAGCAGTAACGAACACTGTGAGGCAAAGATCCTGGGTGCATCCGTTAGACTCTCCGGTCACACAATATTGAGTGGTAGCCTTTGGAGAGGCTATCGGATCAGGGCAATCAGTACAATCCAGATCAGTAAAAGGGAACCACAGATACAGATCGGCTCCAGTGGCATTGAGCTGGGCCGTTGATCCCAGATTGATAGAGACATCACCGCTGATCATCAAATCAGGAGATTCATTTACGATTACTGTCCATTCCGTCTCATCACTGCAAGGCCCATTAGAAACCTCAAGGGTATATGTGGTGGTTGCAGCGGGTATATCAGTAAATTGCCCTGAAGTGCTACCGTCATTCCATAGAAATGATTCTCCACCTGATCCCGTTAACACCATTTCCAGACCACTGCATATATTGTCAGGCCCTTCTATGACTGCTACGGGAGTCATAAACACTGTCAATTCTATGGAATCGAATGCTGAACAAAAATCGCTGCTTACTACACGAACGGTGTAAACACCAGTTCTGTTAACCCCTGCATTTTGAATCAATACGTTTCTTGTACTTGCTATAAAATTGGCGGGACCTCTCCATCCAAAACTCTCTCCCTCGCCTTCCAAAAAAATCTGCACATCCTCACCGGAACACCATTCCATTTCGGCTGATAGAGAAAAAACCGGCAAAGGATTTACCATTACCTCGATATCGAACAGGGTACTGCACCCATCGAAATTGGAAATATCAACAGTATAGGTGCCGGCATTGACTATGGAAATGCTTTCCAGAATAGGTTCATCCAACATGCTGCTGAACCCTTCAGGACCTGCCCATTGATAGGAATCGCCACCGGAGGCCATTAATATTAATAAGTCTCCTTCACAAACCGGATCTGGAACTTCTACAGAAGGTTCAAACAAAGATACAGTCACCGTAAACTCATAAAATTCTTCACAACCCTCTTCATCCTGGATGATAATGACATAATCTCCTGCATCGTTTATACTAATATTATTAAAAACTATACTATCCTCTTCACTAAAAAAATTATTGGGGCCAAACCATTGATAAATAATTCCTCCGGAAGCGCGGATGACCACATCGTCGCCCAGACAAACCAGAGTATCATCTGGAGGAGTACCTACTGGATCGGGACAATCAAAGCATGGTGGCGCCTCTCCTTGAATAGTGGCAGGCTCACATCCTAAAGAAGTTGTAATTCCAATATCATAGGGGACTCCAAAAGGAATAGACGCACTTGTGAAAACATCACCGTCTATAAAACCTTCAGTCCCTTCCGCAGCAATATAATTAAAAACTCCACCAGATAGCCCAATGAATAAAATATAGGTCTGTTCATCATTGTTACACTCAAAGCTGAGAGGGGTCAATTCGATTTCTGGTACAGCTTTTGCAAAGGCAAATTCTCCGGTGATGATGCCTACACAATCGCCACTATTTACTGTGAGTAGCTTTATAGAATCGTTCCAGGGTAGTAAAACTTCCAAAACAAATACAGATTCTTCTGTGGTAATCGGATCTTGTATTTCGCCATCAATACTGTAAGTAAAAGTAAAGGGCGGGGTTCCTGTAAATTGTAATTCCAATACCACATCAGCCGGCTCACATATGTATCCACCATTGAGTAACTCCAGTTCAGGATCCTGACAGTCTGAAAAGCGTACTATGAAGGCATCTTCATTTCCCCCACCAAATGTTTCCTGGAAAGAACCGGGTGTAGAGATGCCTCCAAGACTTCCTGTATGGCCCGTCAAATACAAGCGATTTTCACTATCCCTTTTAAGTCCAAAGGCCCGATCGCTCTGGGTTCCTCCATAATAAGTGCCCCATTCACGTTGCCCATCTGAAGTAAATCGCACCAAAAAAGCGTCCCAATCTCCCGCGCGGCTGGTTTGAAATGCATCAGGAGTAGATATGCCATTGTCTGAGCGTGTATATCCTGCTACGAATACATCACCGCCTGGATGAACATCCAGAGCATAAAGGGCATCATCGCTTTCACCTCCCAGGTAGGATCCCCAAATTCTTTGTCCTTCAGGGGTAAATTTTGCAATAAACCCTTCAAAAGCTCCGGCAATAGTTTCCTGGTGTACGCCCGGTGATGTGAGGGCATTGGTTGAATTACAGGGGCCGCCTATGTATATGGTTCCGTCTGTACCGAGGGCAAGAGCATCACCATAATCGTCTAGAGCCCCACCGTAATAGGTGCCCCAGATTCTTTGGCCATTTTCATCAAAAACGGCTAAAAATACATCAGCATTCCCCCCACCAAAGGAAGTTTGCCAGGCATCGGCAGAGGCCATACTGGCGGGAGAATTGGTAAAACCCAACAGTACTATTTCGTTCTGATTATTTACTTTGATTTGCAATCCTTGTTCTCCTCCCGATCCGCCATAATAGGTTGACCAAATTAAATCCCCTTCGGAAGAAAATTTAAGAACAAATGCATCATCTCTTCCGCCACCAAATGTTTCCTGATAGGCTCCAGTACTGGCCAGTCCTTCTTCAGTTTCAGTCCAACCAGTTACTACTATATCATTGTTTGAGTCCGTGAAAATACTGTTAGCCCTTTCCAGGCCCGATCCACCCCAATAAGTAGACCAGAGAAGTACTCCGTCGGAATTGAATTTGGCAACAAATGCATCCCCTCCTCCCTGATAAGCAGGTTGGAAGGCATTGGAGGTAGCTATCCCAGTTGTAGAGGCTGTTATACCTGTGATGACTACATTTCCATCATTATCTACATGTATGCTTTGACCTCTTTCTTCTTCAGGTCCTCCGAAATAAGTAGACCAAATCATTACCCCCTCCAGAGTATATTTTGCAACAAATGCATCCAGACTTCCTGAATGTCCTTCCTGATGGCTGCCCGGGGTAGATATGCCATCAGGACTTTCTGCAGAACCAATAATATATATAAATCCAACCGGATCATAAGCCATATCCCTGGCATCATCATTCATAATGCCTCCGTGGTATGTGCCCCAATCCAATGATGGAATGGTTTGACCATTGAGTGTGGCAACAATGGTGTTTAAACAGATTACTACCCAATAACTTGAAGATGGTATCCGATGCAAATAAGTGTATTTCATTGAGAATTACCTGAAATGTAAAAATAATCAATTAAAGCAAAGTTCTGCGGAGAATGCATGCAGAATATTATATTGAGATTGTAGTAACTCTTATACACAGTACATAAAACGATATGCAATGATTTCTATTTTCTCTGGCAGAATGAATGTCATAAACTCCTTTTGACATTTGTTCTCAGTTTGGAATTAGATACTTCAAGGCTACCAATTTTTAAAATGTAAGCGGATAATGTAACTTTTTCTTCTAACCATTGGGAGTAGAACTTTTTCAGACTCCGGTAGATGTGATTTTACTATGGGTCAGGCAACCTTTTTGGACATTGAGCATTTCTTCCCTCGATTAAGCCATTCTCAGCTACCTTTGGCTTTGGCATTCCTTTACTGTTTTGGAAGCTGGGTAACTAACCTTTCAGCAGTATAAAAACATGAAAGGTGATCGAAATTTATCTCAATCCATTGTATCTATTAGATTGTTTTCCTTCATATTCATTTTTGGAATAATCTGACAAAAGACAATACTCTACTTATTTTTGTTTTTACTATTTTTATATTCACCTTCACTCATACTTTTGGTATGAAAACGATATATCGGATAGTTAATAAACAGAAAACTTATTGCAATAGCTTTTTACACTGCCTTTATTCTGAATCTTTTTCATCCATCATTATCTGCTCCTGTTGAGAAATGCTTTCATCGTGGACAGTGGTGATAAAATTTTTGATAAATTTTTCACTGAGCCCATGTTCCATGCCCCGGTTTACATATTTATCTAATATTTCATTCCACCTTTTATTTTGAAGAATGGTGATGTTATTTTCTTTTTTAAACTTGCCGATCTCCCTGGCAATTTTCATTCTGCTGGCCAAAATATTGATTAATTCATCATCAATGAAATTGATCTGTTTTCTTAACTCATACAAGTTGGCATGATCCGTAAATAACTCAGGATCTTCCTGGCGTATGACCAGATCAGAAATCAAGGTTCCATATACTTCCGGGGTAATTTGTTGTGAAGCATCGCTCCAGGCCTGATCCGGGTTGATGTGCGATTCCAGCATAAGCCCGTCAAAATTTAGATCCATAGCTTTTTGCGAAACTTTTTGCAGGAGGTCACGTCTGCCACAGATGTGCGAAGGATCGCAGATCATTGGCAGATCAGGAAGTCTTCTTTTCAGTTCAATGGCCAATTGCCATTGAGGACGGTTTCTGTAAATTTGTTCACCAAAATTGGAAAACCCCCGATGAATGGCGCCTAGCCTTTTGACACCAACTTTTTCAAATCTTTCAATACCTCCCATCCACAAGGCCAGATCAGGATTGATGGGATTTTTCACCAATACAGGAATGTCTACCCCTCTCAATACATCGGCTATTTCCTGTACGGCAAATGGATTTACTGTAGTACGTGCACCAACCCATAAAATATCCATACCAAATTCCAGCGCCAGTTCAACATGCGATGCTTTGGCCACTTCTATGGTGACGGGCAAACCTGTCAAATCTTTTACTTTTTGCATCCAGGGTAATCCACGGGTTCCAACCCCTTCAAAGGAATTTGGTCTCGTACGCGGTTTCCAAATTCCCGCCCTGATAATATCCACTTTTCCGGTTCTGAATAATCTTGTAGCCGTTTGCAAAACTTGTTCTTCGGTTTCTGCGCTGCAAGGGCCTGCGATTAAAACGGGCCGGTTGTGTTGAGTTAACCAGTTGGTTTTCTTAATTTCCATGGTTTGCGTATTCATGTTCTTTAATTTTTTTTATTTTTTATCAATAATCATTTTAATATTCGTTTAATGTCATTGGCTTCTTTCATCAGCTGTTCTGCTCCACCTCTGTCATTATCTCTAATGGCATCTCTGAATAGAGTAAGATACTGAATATAAGAGTTTAAAGCAGTCACCAGATGGTGGCGGTTTTTACTAAATATGGCAGACCAGGTCAGTGGATTGCTCTTTGCCAGCCTTACCGTTGAGGAAAATCCTGTGCTGGCCAGATTAAAAATCTGTCTTTCATCTTTTTCAATATCCAGTACTGTCAATCCCAGCATAAATGAACTTACATGGGATAAGTGAGAAACATATGCCAAATGTTTGTCGTGTTCGTCGGGGTTTAAATAAAAGGTGGTCAGCCCAACGGATGAAAATACTTTTTCTACCATTTCAATTGCATCTGCATCCGATTTTTCTCTTTCACAAATAATATTTTTTTTCCCTCTGAACAATTGAGAAATGGCTGCAGAAGGCCCCGAAAACTCAGTACCTGCCAACGGATGTGCTGCTACATATCGATTTCTCAACGGATGGTTTTCGACAGCTTTACATATCTCTTTCTTGGTAGAACCTACATCAGTGACCATTTGAGATTCCCGAAGTTGATCTAATATTTCAGGAAGCAGATTTTCAATAGCATCTACCGGAATGGCAAGGATAATGCATTCTGCTCTCCGGATCATTTCTTCCAGATTGACCAATTCGTGGACCAATTGCAATCGGATGGCTTCCTTGCAGTGCAAAGGATTATCATCTACCCCCAATATCTGTACATGAATCTGTGACTTCAAATCCAATGCCAGCGAACCACCGATTAAACCAAGACCAACAATTCCAATGGTCATATCTTCTGAAATTTATAAATTTTTTCTATCCTCTTCAGTGCCTGATCCAATGTCTCTTCATCTGCACAAAGCGATATGCGAATGTATTTAATACCCATATCTCCAAAAATGTGGCCAGGTGTAATAAAGACTTTTGAGTCAAGTAAAATCTGATCACATAGGTATTCTGCGCTTTCGACATGAGATGGAATCTTTCCCCAAACAAACAACCCAGCTGATTCCGGATTATAAGTGCATCCCAGTGTATCCATGATGCGATGGGCAAGTTTTTTCCTCCAAGTATATATGTCGTTCAATGATCTGAACCAATTGTTATCCAATTGAAGCGCTTCAACGGCACCTTCCTGAATAGGTCTATACATTCCTGAATCCATATTGCTTTTAAATGTAAGCACGGTATCGATATAATCAGAGCGGCCGGTTAAACTACCTACTCTCCAACCCGACATGTTATAATTTTTGCTGAGGGATGTGAGCTCCAGGGCTACATCTTTTGCGCCTTCCACCTGGAATATGCTCAATGGTTTATCATTCAGGATAAAAGTATAAGGGTTGTCATGACATAAGAGAATCTGATGCTTTTTTGCAAAATCTACCAGTTCACGAAAAAGTGTAAGATCTCCTTTTGCACCCGTAGGCATATGAGGGTAATTGATCCACATCATTTTTACAGTACGTAGATCCCACTGGGATAAAGTCTTTACATCAGGCCACCAATTCATTTCTTCAGTCAATGGGTATTTAATACTTTCTCCCTGGCACAATTCTGTAATGGCTGCATAGGCCGGATAACCCGGATCGGGAATTAATACCTGATCTCCCGGATTGATGAATGCCATAGAAATATGCATGATTCCCTCTTTAGACCCTATAAGAGGGAGTATTTCGGTCTCAGGATATAGGTTGACATTAAAATGAGTTTGGTACCATTGGGCGAAAGCTTGCCTAAGGGATAAAATGCTTCTATAGGGCTGATAATTATGTGCATTTCGGTCTTTTGAAGCAACGTTGAGTCTATCAATACTTACCTGTGGGGGAAGGAGATCAGGACTGCCTATTCCCAAATTGATCACTTTAACTGGACTTTCCTTATTAATGCGATCTATTTCAGCTAACTTGATTGCGAAATAGTAGGTCTTGACCCCACCCAATCGATCGGCCGGTTTGATAATCATGTTTTCAATTCTTTAGATTTCCATAAGATTTCTGAAATATCCGCCCGTGCATATATGCCTAATTCTTCATACTCTGAGGTCACTTCTAAAATGTCATCTTTTAAATTAAAGTATTGATCCAGGTGATCAAATTCTATATCCATATGAAAAAAATACTCCCTGAAAGCACCCAGCACAGGAAAGGATTGTAATTTGCTCAGGTTAAGATCGTGATCCTGAATTTTCTGTAGTACCTTAAGTAATTGCCCTTTTTTATCAGGAATCTTTATAAAGGCAGAAACCTTGTTGGCTTTTCGGGAATCGTAAATTTCCTTATTCTTAGAGACAATAAAAAATCGGGTATAATTGGTTTTATGGGTTTCAATGGATTCTTTCTGAATGTGCAGTCCATAGGTTTCTGCAGCTAAGCGACTGGCAACCACTGCTTTTTTCTTGTTGGGTTTCATAGCCAGTGATTGTGCACTTAAAGCTGTATCCAGTGATTCCACTCTTTTAATACCGTGTAATGTTGACAAAAACTGAAGGCATTGGTTAAGTGCCATTGGATGAGATTCAACGACCTTTAATTGAGAAAGGTCAATGGGCTCATTGGTCAGCAAATACAATTCAATGCGGTGGAACGCTTCTCCGCGAATCCAGAATCCATGTTCACGCAGGATCCGGTAGTTTTGAAGTATGGTTCCGGCTATGGAGTTTTCTATGGCCATAATTCCATAATCTGCCTCACCGAATGAGATTTTGCCAGCCAGCTCATCAAAAGAATCTGCGGGAACAGGGGTGTAGTTTTTTTTGAAATAAAGTTGTGCCACTTCATCATGAAAAGACCCTGCATAGCCCTGAATTGCCACTTTTATATCTTTCATCATTGGATGATATTGGTTAAAAAAGAAAGGAGTCCAAATTTCTCCGGACTCCTTTATATATTCTTTTCTATGTTCTACATATAGAAGCCCTTTACTCTTTGTTAAAGAAGTAAAAGAAATAAAAGCTATATGTAAAAACGGACTGTTTCATAATCAGGTACAAACATAAAGAATCCCAATGATTTATTGTTTAATTTTCTACAAGAAAAAAAAGGTTGAATGAAATATTGTTTAAAACATAAGCTTTTTTAATAAACCTCACCCAAAAATCTTTCCATTTTTTTGTTCAATCAGATAAACATTCACGCCGATTTGGATTAAGTTGCATGCTTTGTTGAACAGATTACCTCATCCCGATTTAGTCTGATAAAAGTGATTTAAACAGCATGTAAAAAGGTAAATGTTTTTCTAAGAGGTTCAACCCAAATTTTGATTTTTATTATTGAATGAAAAGAATCTTTATGCAGTCTTCAAAGGAATCCATAAAAATGTATATATTGATCGATGATTTATTTGAGAAATCAATTCAACTATCTTAATTAAAACCGCCATGGAAAACGCTAAATCTATTGAGAAAAAAGGATTTATAGACAAGTTCCTGGATGTAATAGAGAGGGCTGGAAATAAATTGCCTGACCCTGCGATTTTGTTTTTAATTCTGATGATTCTGGTGTGGATCATATCAGCAATGTTTGCCGGGATGACTTTCAACGAGATTGATCCGAGGTCTGGAGAGGCGATAAGAATTAAAAATTTATTGACGGGAACTTCTTTGGCTGAGTTTTTAGCTGGTATGGTAAAGACATTTATGAATTTTGCTCCATTGGGAATCGTTTTGGTGGCGATGTTGGGCGTGGGTGTTGCAGAACATTCAGGATTCATAAATGTAGGTTTGAAAAAATTACTGGGAGTAACTCCCAAATCGCTTCTGACACCCATGTTGATCCTTGTCAGTATAGTAAGCCATACAGCAGCAGATGCCGGATATGTACTCGTCATTCCTTTGGGAGGTGTTATTTTTTACTCTGCCGGTCGACACCCTCTTGCAGGTATAGCTGCGGCATTTGCTGGTGTGAGCGGAGGATTTAGTGCTAATTTTATACCCTCCGGTATTGATCCTTTGATTATGGGATTCACACAAACGGCTGCAGTGATTCTTGATCCTGATATTCAACTCAATCCATTAAATAATATATTCTTTACAGGCATTTCGTCTATTTTGATCATCGGATTGGGATGGTTTTTGACTGATAAAGTCATTGAGCCCAGATTGAAAAAAATTAAAGTGGATGCGGACATCTCTGATTTACCTGTCATGGAAGAAGTGAGCCATAAGGAGAACAAGGCCTTTCGCTTTGCCACTATAACCATGTTTGCAGGTATTATTGCTTTGATAATATGGGCAATACCAATGAGTTCTTCACTGCGAGGACCGGACCACCTGAACCCTGAAGTGATGTCTCTGGTATCTTTTGCGGCACCATTGATGCAGGCTATTGTACCTTTAATCTTTCTGTTATTTTTTCTTCCGGGGGTTGTGCATGGCTACATGTCAGGCACCTTTAAAACATCGCAGGATCTGATTAAAAGTATGTCTAAAGCGATGGGAAGTATGTCTTATTACATAGTTATGGCTTTTTTCTGTGCCTTATTCATTGATGCTTTTGCCAAATCCAACCTGGGTGTTTTAATTGCCTTGAAGGGAGCCAACTTTCTAAAGAGTCTGATGTTGCCTGGAGAAGTTACTATCGTTGGTATCGTGTTTTTAACGGCATTTATTAATTTACTGGTTGGTTCGGCTTCTGCCAAATGGGCATTGATCGCACCAATTTTTGTACCTATATTGATGCAATTAGGTATATCACCTGATTTGACACAGGCTGCATACAGGGTGGGTGATTCTGTGTCTAATATTATTACCCCTGTACTGCCCTATTTTCCATTGGTAGTAATCTTTTGTCAGAGGTATGTAAAAGATACAGGAATTGGTACTTTGGTCTCCATGATGATGCCATATTCCATTGTTTTTTTAATAACCTGGACAATCTTCTTACTGTTGTATTGGGCGTTAGGGATTCCTCTGGGTTTGCAGGCGAGTTTTGATTATATGCCTGGGGGTTGAACAAAATGCACCTGATTATTATATTCATTATTGACGTTTTCTTTAAAAAGTTGTAACCTTTAGATTATAAACATTAAAATTCATAAAAAATGACTGTGATCAAAGTGATCGAAATTATGTCAGACTCAGAGAAAAGCTGGGAAGATGCTACGGCCAAAGGGATTAAAAAAGCATCAGAAACGATCAAAGGGATTCGTTCTGCTTTTGTTCAAAGCCAGAGTGTAACGGTGGAGAAAGGAGAAATAGCTGAATACAGAGTAAATCTGAAGATTTCGTTTGAGGTGAAGTAATTCATAGGAACGATTTAATTGTATGACTTCAGAGCAAGGTCGGCCCATTTAGGGCTTCAAAGAAGCTATGGCATCATGACAAATTCATTTCATATGGCCTGAAAGGAAACTCCTGACAGTTTCTCTGAAAGAAATTTTCCGGTATATGATGCTGAACATTCCAGGATCCCTTCGGGAGGGCCTTCATACAATAAATATCCACCAGCATCTCCACCTTCCGGTCCCAAATCGATCAACCAGTCTGCCGATTTGATGACATCCAGGTTGTGTTCAACGATCAGGACAGTATGCCCTTTTTCAATGAGTGCATTTAAAGCTTCCATGAGTTTAACAATATCATGGAAATGCAACCCTGTGGTAGGTTCATCAAAAATAAAAAATATAGGATCCTGTTTCTTTTCTATACCCAGGTAGGAAGCCAGTTTCACTCGTTGGGCTTCTCCCCCGGATAGTGTACTGGAAGGTTGTCCCAATTTGATATATCCCAATCCCACATCATACAAGGGTTGAAGTTTTTGAACGATGTCTTTTTGCTCACTAAAGAACG
Organism: Saprospiraceae bacterium; assembly: GCA_035327565.1. GTDB lineage: Bacteria > Bacteroidota > Bacteroidia > Chitinophagales > Saprospiraceae > JABDLO01. Next base: position 19,947 of record DAOLDB010000049.1, on the reverse strand, counting down.
ACATTGCCTCATCGATACTGAGATCGAGTACGTTGGCAATATTCTTATCATTATATGTTACTTCCAGTATTTCATCCTTAAATCGATTGCCCTGGCATTCTTCACACAACAACTCTACATCCGCCAGAAATTGCATTTCAACCGTGATGACACCATCCCCTTTGCATGTATCGCATCTTCCTCCGTCCACGTTGAAGGAAAAGTATTTTGGACAATAACCTCTCACTTTTGATAACTGAAGCGATGAGAACAGATTTCTTATGCTATCGTAAGCCTTTACATAGGTTACAGGATTGGAACGTGATGATTTTCCAATAGGATTTTGGTTAATAAATTCTACCGAATATATTCTGGAAATGTCACCGCTCAGTTCATCATGTTTTCCGGGTGAGGAGGCCAGTGCTTCGCTCAGATGCTTTTTCAACGCAGGATATAGTATATGTCTGACCAGACTGGTTTTTCCAGAACCGGATACTCCTGAAATCACGGTAAGGGCATTGAGCGGAATCGTAATATCTATATTTTTGAGATTGTGTTGTTTAGCACCGGTAAGTGTGATTGTATTGATCACTTTTCTGCGAATTTCGGGAACAGGGATATTTTTTAATTGTGTGAGGTAAGCAGAGGTTAAATTGTCAGGTTCAAGGTAAAAAGCCTGAATGGGTCCATTGAAAACCACTTCACCGCCGTATATTCCAGCCCCTGGCCCCATGTCTATAATATGATCAGATTGTTTGATCACTTCCTCTTCGTGTTCTACTACGATGACCGTGTTGCCGAGATCTCTCAGACTCTTCAATACTGAAATTAATTTTTGTGTATCTCTGGGATGAAGACCTATGGAGGGTTCATCAAGGATATACATTGAATGCGTTAAATTGGATCCCAGGATTCGGGTCAGATTAATTCTTTGGGTCTCCCCTCCGCTTAAAGTAGAAGCCAAACGGTCCAAGGTCAGATAGGAGAGCCCAATTTTATCCATGATTTCAAGTCTGCTGTAAATTTCAGTGATGATCCTTTTCCCCACCTGAAAATCAAACTCAGGCAATGAAAGAGTTTCAAACCATTGTTTCATTTTTCCAATAGGCATATTGATCAATTCACCGATGTGCCGACCCCCAATTTTTACATGGAAGGATTCTTTTCTTAATCTCATTCCTTCACATTCTGTGCATTGGGTCTTGCCCCTGTATCGAGCCAGGATCACCCTGTTTTGAATTTTGTAGGTTTTCTCTTCCAAATCCCTGAAATAGTCATTCAATCCAATAAAAAAGGAATTTCCTTTCCACAACAGTGAAATTTGTTCATCAGTAAGATTTTTTATAGGTGTATGGATAGGAAATTCAAAATAGTGTGCATTGTCAATCAACAAATTGTAATAATACTGACCTTTTTCCCCTTTCCAGCATACAATGGCTTCTTCGTATACTGAAAAATTGTCATTCGGGATTACTTTTTCGGGATCAATGCCGAGAATTCGGCCATAGCCTTCACAGCGGGGACAGGCACCGTAGGGATTATTATAGTTAAAAAGATGCGGTGAAGGTTCAGGAAACTTTAGGCCATCCCGCTCAAATCGATGATTAAACACCTTCATCATGCCTTCTTCATCACATATAAGACACTCACCACCTCCCTCCGAAAATGCTATACCTACAGAATCTGCTATTCTTTTTCTGTTTTCTTCAGAAGGTTCAGCAGTAAATCGATCTATGAGAATAAATATTTTTTCCCGAGTGTGATCATTTGCCAAATTCTTAAGCAGATCTTCAAGGTAAGTAATTTTATCCTGATACAATACGCGGCTGAATCCTTTTTGCAGATATAGCAACATGGATTGTTCAATTGTGCGATTTTCTCTTCCCTGAAAGTATATGTATAAATATAATCTGGCTTCCGCGGGAAAGCTCATAATGTAATTCACTACGTCAGTCACCTGATCTTTTTTTACTTTTTCTCCACTAATGGGCGAATATGTATGTCCAATGCGAGCATAAAGCAACCGCAAATAATCATATACTTCGGTTAAAGAACCTACTGTAGAACGGGCATTACCAGAGGCAGCGCGCTGTTCTATAGCAATGGCTGGACAAATCCCTTTGATGTATTCCACTTCCGGTTTTTTCATCCGATCCAGAAATTGACGAGCGTAGCTCGAAAGACTTTCAACATACCTTCGCTGTCCTTCAGCAAATAATGTGTCAACAATGAGTGAGGATTTACCGGAGCCCGACAGTCCGGTCACAGATATCAGTTTCTTTTTGGGAATGACAATATCAATATTTTTCAGGTTATTGGATCGTGCTCCTTTTATATATATAGAATTTTTAAAGTAATCATTTGAGCCTTGTATGTCAGACATGAATCTTGCTTTTAAGTATAATTCGTATTTTCTACAAACGCAGTGTAACTATATATGTTTATGTTTTCTCGTGATCAAAATGGATATTATGCGTTCCTTTTTGGTGTTGGAATCATTATAAGGAAGGCCATGTTTTTTTCTTAAATAAATATAAAATATAGATTTTTTTCAAAAAAAATTGAAATTAGTATAACTTGGAAAGACTTTTGTTATATATTTGATCAGAAATATTTATCAAAATTAAAATATTGGATATCGATTCATAACATCTACACTTTTTTAATTCGAAGATTTTTAACGATTTATTCATCAAAAATGTAGACAGTTATGGATGGTATGCAGTTAACGGACCAGCAGCTTATCAACAATTACCTTAACGGTAATGATTCCAGTTTCGAGATTTTATTGAACCGCCACAAAGAAAAGATTTATACATCTATATATCTCTTTGTGAAAGATACCGAGAAAGCCGAAGATATTTTCCAGGATGTATTTATTAAAATTATAGATACTTTACGTAAAGGAAAATATAACCATGAAGGAAAGTTCCTTCAATGGGCTTTGCGAATTTCTTATAATATGTGCGTGGATAATTTCCGCAGATCGAAGAGAAGGACTAAGGTTTCTCCCTCTGAGACATTTGATATTTTCGATGTGCTTGAAAGCGCAGATGACAACATGGAAACTTCCATGATCAAGGATCAGACACACTTCAAAATCAGAATGCTTGTAGACCAACTACCTCCTGAACAGCGAGAAGTGGTCATTCTTCGCCATTATGCAGACATGTCATTTAAGGAAATTGCACAATTAACCAGAGTAAGCATCAATACTGCTTTAGGAAGAATGCGCTATGCTTTGATCAACATGAGAAAGCTGGCCGGAGAAAAAGAGATGCTTCTGTATTGATTAGGTTTTAATACCATCCTTTCAATAATTCGTTAAAAAAATAAATTTTGGAAGGTCTTGAAATCAGATGACTGCACCTTGGGAAATGGTTTTGCAAGCTTTGAACCCCCTGTAAATTATAAGCCCAAAATGCGAAATTGAAGAAACTCAAACGCATTTTGGGTTTTTATATTTACGAGAATAAGAAGCTTAAATTAAAAACCTTCAAATTGTAAATTTACCCATTAAAAATCTTCTCCTTCTAACGGTGTAGGAATTCGAATTTTCATTTTTCTATAAAAATTTTCCCATTCCTTCAACATTTCACTGAATTTATCGGGATGAATATCTTTAAGGTCAAATTCTTCCGCCAAATCCTCAGATAAATTATAGAGTTCAAAATGATTTTCATCAAAAGGTCTTTGTATTTGAATTATTTTCCAATCTCCTTTACGAATCATTGCATAACTCCTATGCTCAAGACCAAAAACATATTCATCATCATGAATTCTTTCGCTTTGATTATGAATGATGGGCTGAAGTGATTTTCCGAGTAGTGGATATACTTCAGTGCCATGGTAGAGCTTCGGGTATTCAATCCCGGTCCAATCATAAAAAGTGGGTGCCAAATCCATTAATGTGGACATCGCTGAGGATGTTCGATTGCCATATTTTACAAGGTGACCGGAAATGATCATAGGTGACAGCAGCCCGCCTTCGGTGGTATAACCTTTAAAATATTTAAATGGAGCTGTTCCGGCTTCCGCCCAGGCTTTTCCATAAGATATAAACGATTCAGGCTTACCCATGCTTTCATAGGTGTCCGTGTAGTTTTGTTGTAAAAAAGGACCAAAAACATCATGATAGTAAAAATCTTCTGCAGCTGCGCCATTATCCGAAAGAAATACAATCATGGTATTGTCATATTGGCCAACTTTTTTTAAATATTGAATTAACCGGCCAATATTTTCATCTAGATTTTCAACCATTCCTGCATAAATTTCCATTTTTCTGGCTTCAATCTTTTTTTCTTTGATTGTGAGACTATCCCACACAGGTATGCCGGGATGACTGGCAGGTAAAACGGCATTCTCCGGAATCAATTCTTTATCTTTCAGATTTTGAAATCGGATTTCTCTCAGTTTTTCATATCCATCATCATATTTTCCTATGTATTTTTTCCAGTATTTGTCATCAACCTGTAAAGGCCAGTGTGGAGAAGTGTAAGCGGCATAGGCAAAGAAAGGTCTGGCATCATCTTCATACCTGTCAATGAAAGAAATTAATTTATCTGTATAAAAATCAGTTGAATAATCACCGTCCCTCCACTTAGTTGTTTCACCGTCTTCAGTGTACAATGATTCAGGAATGTTGTAAAAAATACCTTTGCCTAGGTAATGATTGGCACCACCTTCCAGAGTTACAAAAGAATGTTCAAAACCCTTGTGGTGAGGATTATCGTTTGGGCTATTTCCCAGGTGCCATTTTCCTGTAATATATGTATGGTAACCTTTTGAAAGCAGGAGTTCTGTAAATGGAATAATTCTATCGGTCAACCTTCCTTCATATCCTTGAGTTCCCGTTTTCAGATCCTGACTTCCCATACCCGCAATATGGTTGTTATTGCCTGAAAGTATCATTGCTCTGGAGACAGCACAGTAGGGAGACGTATAAAATCGACTGAACCTGATCCCGTTTTTTACTAAATTGTCCAGATTGGGAGTGTTGATTTCACTGCCAAAGCATCCCAGGTCGGAATAACCCAGATCATCGGCTACGATGAGTAAAATATTAGGCAATCTATCGGGGGGTGTTTTTTTGCATGATAATAAAAACAGACAAGCCAACCCCATGATTATTATCCTATGTACATATGAACAGGTGGGAGAATTTATCCTATCATGGTAAAAAACCGGATGAGTATAAATCTTCCTTTTCATATCATGGCTCATATAAAATCAGGTCATGGCCTGATCGTTTTCTCTCTTTCTTTAGCTTTTATATCTCTTTGCATGGGATTACTCACTTCCCGTTTTCTTTTGAAAGCATCAAAACGGTCTACTTCCTGACGGGGTGGATAGTAATTATTGGAAGTATCCACGTCAGCGGTTTCAAGAAAAGGATCTAAAGTGACACTCACCACTTTTTTATCTGAAGGAATCACCTTTGTAATGGTTTTTTGATCAAATCTCCATACTTCAGCCGGAATCCTGAACACTTCAGTGGTTCCGTCTTCATATGCAAACTCAAAAATGACCGGCATAGGAATTCCCCCTAAATTTTCAAATTCCAATTGATTGTAATACTTACCCTGATTGAGTATTTCGATATCTGCCGGAGAGAGTGATGATTTAAACTGTTCATATTCCTCGCGATCCAGTATATTTACATCCAACGGGTCATAAGTTGAGTAGAAATCCCTTAAAGTCGTATCATTATCAGCATAATATTCCTTAATGGATTCTCTGTTGCGGATCGTGCTTATGTTTTCAGGCTGTTTAGCTCTTTTATCTTTAGCAACGGCACTTTCTACATCCGGATTTTGTGAATCTAATTGATATGCTTTAAAGCGATTAATGGAAAGATCCACATGGTCAGTGGTAAAAAACCAGGCCCTCCAGAACCAATCCAGATCAACCGCAGAAGCGTCTTCCATGGTTCTGAAAAAATCAGCCGGTGAAGGAGATTTGAATTTCCACCGGTTGGCATATTCTTTAAATGCTTTGTCAAAAAGCTCTCTTCCCATAATGGTTTCACGGAGAATATTCAAAGCGGTTGCAGGTTTAGAATAAGCATTCGGCCCCAATTGGAATACCGATTCAGAATTGGTCATGATGGGAGAAATCCTGCTTTTGTCTCCTCCCATATAGTCTGTGATCATGTGAGCCGGACCTCTTCTGACCGGGTAGTTTTCTTCCCATTGCACTTCTGTAAGATACTGAACGAAGGTATTTAATCCTTCATCCATCCATGTCCATTGTCTTTCATCTGAATTCACAATCATAGGAAACCAGTTATGCCCTACTTCGTGAATAACCACGCCTATATGGCCATATTTAGCCCTTGGGGTGTATGTGCCATCGCTGTCACATCGACCAAAATTGAAGGCGATCATAGGATACTCCATACCCATATTTCCATCGATAGACCAAGCTACCGGATAGGGATAATCAAATGTATAGTGGGAGTACCATTTAATGGTATGTGCAGTCGCTTTGGTAGAGTATTTCTTCCACAGACAATCTCCTTCGGGAATCCACATTGACTGAGCCATCACAGTTCGTCCATCACTCATGGGTACGCCCATAGCATCCCAGATAAAACGACGAGATGAGGCAAAGGCAAAATCCCTGACATTATCAACTTTAAATTTCCAGGTTTTTTCTTTGGTAGTTTTTGTCTTTACTCTATCCTGAGCTTCTTCGAGTGTAGCAATCGTTACTGGATGCACATGTTCACTTATGGCTTTTTTAAGAAGGTCGCGTTGTTTTTTGGAAAGTGCCTGTTCAGGATTCATAAGTACCCCGGATGCAGCCACCAAATGATCCTCAGGGACAGTGATTTCCACTTCATAGTTACCAAAGATCAATGTATATTCTCCTGCTCCAAGAAACTGTTTATTTTGCCATCCTTCCACATCATTATAAGAGCACATTCGTGGAAAAAACTGGGCAATCACATATACATTGTTTCCATCGCTATCAAAATGCTCATAACCGGTGCGTCCACGCACATATGAAGTATTGTTGATGTTATACCAGTATTTAATTTGAAAGGAATATTTCTGTCCGGGTAAAAGTACTGAAGGAAGATCAATGCGCATCATGGTCTTATTGATTGTAAAAGGTAAATCTTTGCCTTGAGCATCTCTTACAAACTCTATTTTATACCCACCGTCAAATTCCATTTCCATCATTCTGATGGATCCGAACCTAGTATTATCAGTAATCGATTCGGTTCTAATTTTGCGTGAATCGCTATCAGCATCCCAGATATTCTGATCCAATTGCAACCATAAGTAAGTCAAAGGATCCGGGGATTGATTATAATAGGTGATCATTTCTTCCCCATAGATGCGTTGATTCTCATCATCCAGTCTCACTTTAATCTTATGATCGGCTCTTTGTTGCCAATAATTGGGACCTGGAGCGCCACTAGCCGTTCTGTAACTATTGGGTGTTGGCAATTCTCTGTAAAGCTGAGCAAATTTGTCCTGGCCAATGATTCCTCCTATACATATAAAAACAGTCAAGCATAGTGAAAAAGAGTGTTTAATCATGTTATTGCGGTTGATCATTCAGATTGCAGTAATTTTTTAATGAGTACATGCAACTATGTTGCATTAAATAAAAAAAGTTAAAGTTAAAAAAATATTTTCCAAAGCCGGAAGATTATCATGAACAGAATAGAAAAAAGAATCATCGTAGTGATGGGAATATAAACTTTCACATTTTCCTTTTCAATACGGATGTCTCCCGGAAGACGACCCATCCAATTGAGTTTGTCTCCAAAAAAATAAAAAGAAATACCCAAAATGAAAAGTATTATAGCAACTCCAATGATCCATTTACCCAATTCCTGCATAACTTACCAGATTTTCTGATACTTAGGATTGGAAATCCATTTGCTCCATGATTTATTATATCCATGAATGAACGGAGTAATCTGTCCATGTTGATCGTACACAGGGTTCCCGGCATTAACCCAGGCAAAAATACTTCCGTATAAATTCCTTACATCTGTAAACCCGGCTTTTAATAATTTCTCGCCTATTTTTTCACTTCGATATCCTATAGAGCAATAAATCACTATAGTTTTATTTTTTTCCAGAGAATTCATCAGATTTTTATCCCATGGATTGTACCCAATCAGTAAAGCATTTTCTATGTGACTGATAGCGTATTCCTTTTCTTCCCGGGCATCCAATATGATGAGTTCTTCTGAAGATTTCGTCAATAATTTTAATTCTTCCACATAGATATATTGCACATTGCCTGACAGGTATCGATCAATCGTTTTTTTAAAATCAAGGGAAATGCCCTCCATTTGACTGAATATATTCATTGGGATTAATAAAATCAGAATCAGTGTTTTATCCATTTTTATACGCTGAATTAGCAAGGTTAGAAACCGGCTCTTCTGTTCACTATATTGAAAAATTTTCAATTTTTGATGGACCTTTGCCTGCCTTGTCATGAATCAAATAATTGTTTTGACAATGGGGTAACAACTCATCGTGTATCCAGGTTTTTATTGCATCGGAAATATCAGCAGGATAAAGAAGGTGCAAATTGGGTCCTGCATCAAGGCTGAAAAACACAGGATATCCGGTATCGTATCGATAGGCCTGGATTTTTTGAATTAAAATCAGGCTTTCCGGTTTTATGAGCATATATGAAGGATCTGAAGACATCATCAAAGCATGTAGTGTAAGGGCTTCATTCTCAGCGATATTTCCAAATGCAATAAAATCTCCTTCTTTCATAACATTCATGAGTAATTCCAGTTTAGTTCTGGCCTGCTCATAGCGAACCTGAGCATAGGGATTGTTCTTCATCAATTCATGACCGGCTGTGGAAGATATACTTTTTTGGTCAGAAGACACGATAAGAATATCATTATTCAATGTACGAAAAATGGGGTGGATTTCATCACCAAAAGGGATGGCATACTCCTGATGGGAGTGTGGTAGAGTGGTCGTTTGCCCCCAGATGGCGGCATAGGGATAAACAGACCTGCAAGCGCTTCCACTCCCGATCCTGGCAATAAACGAAGCTTTTTTCAGGAAGTCATAATAAGGAGATTTGGAACCTGCCAATGATTCGTCTATACTACATAGGCATAAGGCAAGGGATGACATTGATGAAGCGGAAGAAGCAATCCCTGAAGAATGAGGGAAGCTGTTTTTAGATTCAATTTTAAGATGTAAATTATTGAGATGATCGAACTTGCCGGATACTTTAGATAGAAACTGATCAATTCTTGTTTTAAAAGCGGGCAGTTTTTGATTTTCAAAATAAAAGTCTGAAGTCAAGCCATATCCTTTCTCCATCTGAGTATACTCTATGATGGTTTCTGTAAACGAATGGGATAAGGTGATGCTTAGCGAGGGATTTTGTGGAAGTTGGTCACCATATTTACCCCAATACTTGATAATGGCAAGATTTGAAGGACTTTGCCATCCTGCATTTTCCTTTACAATATTCAATGGCAGTGATTCATATTAGTTTTTCAAACCCAATATTAATTAAGACGAACATATTTCAGATCTTTTGAGCTTTCTATTTTTGTAGCCAGATCAAAATCTTTTAAAACCGCATCAAGTATAGGGTATTTTCCAACATTATAACCTTCCTTGAGATCATAACTGTATAACTTACTGAAATTATTCCAGTAAAATGCAGTAAATTTTCCTCTAATATCTTTGATCAAATCATGTGTGGTCAGATCAAGTTCTCTTTCAATCATTTTTAGTAAGATTTTCCCCTGCAACTTGGTAAGTCTGGAAAGAGGATCTTCAAATTCACTTTTAAGTTCCTCCTGCAGCTCTTTGATTCTGTTCTTTTTTTCCTTTTTGGAAAAATGAGCTTCTGCATACTCGAGTTCTCTGTAAATACGGATGGCTTCTTTGGCATACGGGTATACCTGGGAGGCATACTTACGGAACTTCATATATTTGCGGTATTCTTCATCAGAGCTGAAAGATCGCATGGAGGTAATACTTATATATGTAAGGTCATTGGCAATGATGATGGTATCGCCTTCTGCAGTAACTATAGCAGAATAGACCTTACCATCTACAGTGGTTCTTGCTTCCCGATTTTGAATGACAGGCAATGTATCTAACTGCAATTCTTCCAGCGTGTCCAGTTCGATCTTGGGTTGATTTTTACGAATCATATTCCAGACTTCCTGGCCATCTATGGAGAAAGACTGCATAAGAATACATAAAATAAAGATTAATCTCATCAAGGTATATATTTCATCACTTCATCGACAGTTTTTTAACGTGCAAATGGCATTAATAGTTACTTTATAAACCTTAATTTATTATCAGAAGTACTTATTACTTTTTCCCTTAAATTTTTTATTTACCTTTGTTAAGCATCGGGACTGTGCCATTATTTTGACAAATATTAATTTTTATTTATATATTAGTTCTTGATTTGACTATTCAGGTATGATAAATAAGAAAATATTTTTGCATATTACAATTATTGCTTTCTGTCCACTTTTCACTTTACAGGCTCAATATAACCTTATCCGGCTTCCTTCAGAGGTCAATACAGAATATGATGAGATTTGCCCCATTCTTTCTCACGACGAAAAACTATTATTTTTTACACGAATAGGATCTCCGGATTTTGAAAAGTCTTTGATGGAGCAGAAAGTTGAACTGGCAAAAGTGCTGTCTCCTGAAGCATATCATGAGAAACTCCGTAAAATTTACAGTGAAATTTCAGGTGGAGAAATTTTTGATCCTGTTGCTTCAGCTTTTAATCAGGATATCTGGGTCGCCAGGGCTGATGATCCAAGAAAGGTGTATCATCCCGGCCCGCCATTGAACAATGCTTTTCCCAATAGTATTTGTTCACAACACAGTTACAAAAACGGATATGTAATCATAAATGAATTCCCTGCCAATGGAGGAATTAAAGCAGGATTTTCTTATTTAGAGATCAATAATGACGGCAAGTATTCCCTTCCACAACCTATAAGGATCAATCATTTTAATCCCAGGGGTGATGCGGTTCATTTGAATATGAGTTCTGACGGCTATTTGTTGGTCATTGCTATGCGGGGGGAGGATTCTTACGGCGATCTCGATTTATATATCAGCATTAAAGTGACTGATCACTGGTACAGTAAGCCAAAGCGTTTGCCTGGATTGGTCAATTCTGTACATCGCGAATCAACTCCTTTTCTTTCAAGGGATAAATCCAGACTATATTTTGCTTCAAACCGGCCAGGGGGTTATGGAGGCCTGGATATCTATTACAGTGAGCGCCTTGATTATACCTATATGAACTGGAGCGAACCTAAGCTCCTTCCTTATCCCATAAATTCAGAAAATAATGATCATCATCCTTTTGTGAGTTCTGATGAAAACACGATATACTTTTCATCTGACCGGGAGGGTAATTACGATCTATTCTCCGCCAATATATATAATGATGAGGCAGAAGAGAGGCCGGTAAATATTATAGTAAGTATTAAGGATCAAAAGGGAGAATTTATTCAAGGGGAAGTATCATGGGACAATGCCTATACAGGGGAGGATTTGGGGTATTTCAGAGCAAATAGCGGTCAGTATATCATTACGATAGAAGAGAATATTCCCATCAATATCCGGGTAAGTAAGAGAGGGATTTTGCTGGAAGAGTTTTCCTTTAACATTCAGGAACTCCGGCAATTAAAACGATTCCAAAACGAAATAACCATATTTTACAATGCCCCTGAATGGACTCAGGTAGCTGAATACACAGAACCCGTATCAGTGAAGACTCTGGATCCATTAACCACTGATCTTCTTGAAAAAAAGAGGATTGTTCTGGATAATATATATTTTGTAAGGTCCAGTCCTGAAGTACTGAAAAACTCATATTCTTCACTCAGGCAATTGGCCAATGCATTGAATTCCAATCCGGAAGTAGTAATCACGATTGAAGGGCATACCGATAATGTTGGAAGCAGATTGGATCTCCTCGAATTATCCAGGTTGAGGGCGATGTCCATTAAAGAGTTTTTGATTAAAGAAGGAATTGATGAGCACCGGTTAAAGACCGCTGGTTTTGGAGGAGACAGGCCCATAGCTGATAATTCGAACGAAGCAGAAAGGAAAAAGAATCGCCGTGTAGAAATCATTGTCCACTGAGATTAGTGAATGTATGATATACCGAATTGCCAAATTAATTTCCATAGTTGCCCATCCTTTGTTCATTTTATTTTATATGTTGTCTATCCTGTTGATGTCCAATCCATATCTCTTTGGGATGCAGGACAGACACCATGTGATTCTCCTGCTCATAACAACATTTATGCTGACCACTTTTTTCCCGGGCTTGTCCATTATATTGATGAGAGTGTTGGGGCTGGTTGAAAGCCTTCATATGAAAAGCAGACATGAGAGGACAGGACCTCTGATCGTTACGGCTATTTTTTACTTATGGCTTTATATCAATATTAAGGATAATACGAATATACCCGGTGCCTTTACCTTTGTGGTTTTCGGGACGGTCATTGCTGTTTTTCTCTCTTTTTTTATCAATATATTTCAAAAAATTTCTCTACATGGTGTGGGAATGGGAGGATTTCTTTTTGGTATTTTTATTATAGCGTCGAAGTTCAGTTACGGTTCATTTTTAATAGAATTTCCTCTTTTAGGGGTATACCAGGTTAGCATGATTCTAATTCTGGCATTGGTCTTCTTAATCACCGGGATGGTATTAAGCAGTCGATTATTATTGGGCATTCATACTCGTCAGGAAATTTTCGGAGGTTTGTTTATCGGAATGTTTTCTCAGTTTTTTGCACTTATGTTGGTTACATAAATAAATGAGGAGTTCCAACTACCTTTAAGTTCTGGTCAAATAAAATGTTTTAACATGATGACTTCTCTTTTAGTTAAAAACCGGCTCCATCCACGGGGCAAATTTTTCTTGGTTAGTCCGGCATAATACGTTCGGTCAAGTTTTACTACTTCATAGCCCAGATGTTCGAATATTCTTCGAACAATTCTGTTTTTACCGGTATGGATTTCAATGCCTACTTCATTTTCAGGTTTATGAGTCATGTATCCAATGTTATCTACAAGTGCAATCCCATCCTCCAATTCGATGCCTTTTTTAATTTTTTCAATATCAGATGGAGAAATCGGCTTATCCAAAGTGACTTCATAAAATTTTTTCACTTTATGACTGGGATGAGATAATTTTTTAGCCAGATCGCCGTCATTGGTTAACAATAAAAGACCTGTTGTATTTCTGTCCAGCCTGCCCACGGGATATATACGCACATCCACCTTATTTTTGATAAGATCCATCACTGTTTTCCGGTTTTTTTCATCACTTACAGTGGTCACTGTATTTTTAGGTTTATTCATGAGCATATAGACCATTTTGGTTTCAGGTTTCAATTTTTTACCTTGGAATGCAACAGTATCATGATCTTTTACTTCATAAGAGGGATTGTCTATAATTTTACCATTTACAGCGATAAGGCCCGATTTTACCAATTCAGCTGCTTTTCTGCGACTGGCCACGCCACAATGAGCTATGAATTTATTTAGTCTCATTCAAAAATGATGGAATTAAAAAGGAATGTTTGGATCGTCTGTATTGTCATCATTCATTCGTGAAGAACGGGTAATGACACCCGAAGCAAATGGATTGGGATCAAAATCCGGTAAATCATTAAAACCACCCACATCCATCTTGGTAAATTTGACAAATTCTTTAATGAATCTCAGGTTGACAGTGTCCAATGATCCATTCCGATGTTTGGCTATGATAATTTCGGTCATGTCAGGAGGACCCTTGAAGGAGTCGTCATTCAAATTGTAGTAGTCAGGTCTGTAAATAAATGTTACAATGTCAGCATCCTGTTCGATGGCACCGGATTCTCTCAGATCAGAGAGTTGCGGTCTCTTTTCCCCACCTCTGGTTTCCACTGCTCTGGAAAGCTGAGAGAGTGCGATCACAGGGACACTTAACTCTTTAGCCAACGCTTTCAATGCTCTGGAAATGGAGCTGATCTCTTGTTCTCTGTTTCCTCTTTTTTCATTAGGCGCTGAAGTCATTAATTGCAAATAATCGATAATTACGAGCTTAATGTCATGATTTTGCTTCAGTCTTCTGCATTTTGCTCTCAGTTCAAATATATTGATGGCAGGTGTATCGTCAATATATATGGGAAGATTAGATAACTTTTCTACCGATTTATGGAGTTTTGCCCATTCATATTCTTCCAACTGTCCATTTCTTAACTTTGAGTTATCAATTTCTGATTCCATGGCAATTAGTCTTTGGACCAATTGAGTATTGGCCATTTCAAGAGAAAAAATAGCAATGGGATTCCCATGGTCTGCAGCATTTTTGGCCAGCGATAATGTGAATGCCGTTTTTCCCATACCGGGTCTGGCGGCAACGATAATCAGGTCGGAAGATTGCCAGCCATGAGTAATTTTGTCTAAATCCGGAAATCCGGTAGTCACCCCGGTTAATTCCGATCCTTTCTGGCTGATGATTTCAATTTCTTTTTGTGCTTTCGCTGCCAATGCGCTAAGGGATTCATATCCGGTATTGAGATTTTTATCAGTGATATCATACAAATTTCTCTCCGCTTCATCTAATAGCTCCAATACATCTTTAGTGTCTTCAAAAGCGTCTTTTATCACTATGGAGGAAACTCTGATCAATTCCCTTTGGATAAACTTCTGGGCTACAATTCTTGCATGGTATTCAATGTTGGCGGCAGAAGCAACCTTTTGTGTTAAATCAATCAAATAGTTAATTCCACCAATTTCCTCAAGTTGATTGGATTTGTGTAAAGCTTCATGTACGGTGAGTAAATCTATAACCTGAGACTTACCAAACAGTTGAAGCATAACATCAAAAATGATATTGTGTGCAGGAAGGTAAAATGTTTCAGGTCTTAAAATTTCTATCACAGAAGGCAAAGCATCTTTATCAAGCATAATGGCACCTAAAATAGCTTCTTCCAATGGGGTGGCCTGAGGCTGAATTTTACCATATATAAGGCTCTGCATATCCTCCCTGTCTCTCTTCCCACCCGTCAGGGCGCTCAATGGTCTCATTGATTTTAATTCTTCTGCCATTTTGGTTTTTTGGTTCCTGCCAACGTATTAAAAAAAAACGTAATTACAAATCTACATTTTCATTTGAAATAAATTTTTCAACTTCTTTTCCGTCATCCACATTGCATGTTGAAAAACCAGGGAAAGGTGTGGATAAATTAATTTCCCAATCATTGATCCCGTCATTTCATTTCAATGAGTAGTTAGATACATTAATGAAAAAAAACATGTTTTAATTCCTTAATATAAATAAAATTAAGGATTTACTTAATATGAAATTTTGGGAAGATGAACATGGATTTAAGATTCGAAAGTTGGTTTATTTCACGTATTAAAGAAACACCCGGATAATAATACATTCATCCGGGTGTTGAGATTTTTTTATATATTTATTTTTACAATATGATGTCATGTTTCTTTTCCGACATTATTTGCCATTTGGATAACTTTTTCAATTTTCTGTTTTTGCTTGCGGATCTTTTCTTTAGCGTCATCCTGATCTTTCAGATTTTGTTCTATGCTAAGTTCTGCCGCTTTAATCTTTTCTCTAGAATCTCGTATATCCTTATGAAGACCTTCATTTCTTTTCTCCAACCGATCAAGGTCTCTTTCAAGGGATTTCAGATTGTTTTCTTCGTCTTTTAACATATTAAGGAATACCTCTTTTTGAACATTGTTGTAATATTCTGTCATAAATCTTTGTAATCCTGTATGTTGTGTGGGATGATCTTCAGAATTGAGATAAACACCCCCCAGATCGACCCATAGAAAGATAGTTGTCATTTTGATGCCTTCATCAAAACGTGCGATAAGAGATAATGCTGAAGTTCCATTGATCAGAGGGACTACAGCACCTTCTGTGGTAAACTCGCCTTTTTTTGAATTGATTTTTTTTGTAAAAGATTTGAGATGATCTCTCCATAGTTTTTCAGCATCTTTTTTTGTTGCACCATGAAGTTCCTGATAAAACCCGATGTTGGCTCCTTTACTCATGACCACTTTTTGCTCAACCAACTCCTGAGCATTTAATATGAAAGAAAAGAAACAGGATACGATCAGAAGGATACAAAGTTTTGAATTTTTCATTAGAATTTCTAAATTTTATGAATCAGGTAATGGATATTTTTTTGTAAAATTCAAATAATGGTAGCCATTTTCACCAATACAATCAATCATTTCATAACAAAAACCAGCATTTCATATGAAAAACCAGCATTTATGTAGAAAAAGAAATGTAAAAATTTTGAATTGTATACTTTTAACCAACAAAATGCCAACAATGTTTATTTAAAGGTTGAATGACAACTTTTTAAAAAACGGTAAAAGTTTCGCAAAAGTTCTGGTATTCCGGTTGTGAATCCATCATTAACAAAGACAATAAGGATGAAAGTACATTCTTGTTTCATGTAAATTTCTATTTTCATTTCTATAAATCATAATGAATGACCAGTATATTGACTTTAAAAGAGGTTGTAAAACGCTACCACAATAATACGGCTGTAGACGGAGTAAGTTTTGATGTCAGGGAAGGCAGTATTTTTGGATTATTAGGGCCCAATGGAGCTGGTAAAACATCTTTGATCAGGATCATTACAACGATTACAGGAGCTGATGAGGGTGAAGTTCTACTCAACGGAGAGCGATTGAACAGTAATCACCCTTCACAAATCGGTTATATGCCTGAAGAAAGAGGGTTGTATAAAAAAATGAAAGTTGGAGATCAGTTGCTGTACCTTGCACAATTGAAAGGTATGCCACTGACAGAAGCCAAAATATCCATACTTTCCTGGATGGATAAGTTTGAAATCAGAGATTGGTGGAATAAAAGGGTGGAAGAATTGTCAAAAGGAATGCAACAGAAAATTCAATTTATAGCAACAGTCATGCACCAACCTAAACTTTTGATTCTGGATGAGCCTTTTTCAGGACTGGATCCAGTGAATACCAATCTGATTAAGAAAGAGATTTCTGAATTACGTGAAGAGGGGGTGAGCATTATTTTTTCAACCCACCGGATGGAGCAAGTGGAAGAGATTTGTGAGGAAATCGTTTTGATCAATCATGGAAAGAAAATTTTGGAAGGGAGAGTATCAGACATCAAAGAAAATTTTAAAGAAAATAAATATTTTATCGAATTTGAGGGAAACATTCCTGAATCTGCACATCGAGACACATTTGAAGTAGTTATAAAAGCTCCAGATCACTGGATTATTCAAATCAGAGAAGGGCATGATTCCAATGAGTTTCTGCGGATTTTGATAGAGTCGGATGTGCGGATTAAGACTTACAAGGAATTATTACCCACACTCAACCAAATTTTTATTAAACAAGTTCAAGGAGAAAGTCATGAATAAATTGTGGATTATCGTTAAGAGAGAATACCTTACAAGAGTTACCAAGAAAACTTTTATTCTTGCGACCATTCTCACTCCTATTGGCATAGGTTTGATTGGATTGGTGTCCGGATATTTTGCCAGCCAGGCAGGCAAATCCGTCAAAAATATAGTAATTAAAGATGAGTCCGGCATATTGAATGAAGATATATTATCATCAACCTTTTTACAGTTTACATTTTCCGAAAAGGAAATTGATGAATTGAGGCGAAACTATATCAATGATGGGTTTGACATAGTGCTTCACATGAAGAAGCAAACTTTGATTCCTGGACAAAAAGTATTGATACAATATTATGCAAAGGATAAACTCAGTCTGCCTACACTTGAATCGATAGAAAGAAGTCTATCCGGAGCTATACGCTCCTTTAAAATTGAACAATCCGGCATTGATAAAGATGCTTTGGCAGCTTTGGATACTAAAGTGGATCTTGAAAATGCCCTTTCCTCCGGGGATGTGGATGATGGAGAAGCTGCCGGAAGCAAAGCCAGTAAATATTCAACCATCATTTCAACCATTTTATCTTACGTGATGGGATTTTTAATGTATATGGTCATATTTATTTTTGGAAGTATGGTGATGCGCAGTGTGATGGAAGAGAAGGTCAATCGCATAGTGGAGGTGATCATATCCAGTGTTAAGCCGTTTCAGCTGATGTTGGGTAAAATTTTGGGCGTAGGGCTGGTAGGGCTAACTCAGATTGCGATTTGGTTGATATTGATTCCAATCATCCTTATGGTGGTGGTGACCATTTTTGGAGGAACAGAAATTTCACAGGAAGACATGCAAATGGCCAGTGAATTAATGGCTGAATCCGGAGGTGGAGAAAATCAGATTGCACTTTTTGTAAAGGAGTTTAAAGCGCTGAATTGGTGGCTTATTCTTCCGGTTTTTATCATATTCTTTTTTGGAGGCTATATGATATATTCATCTTTATTTGCCGCCATAGGGAGTACTATCAGTGACGATCTTGGTGAGTCGCAGCAATTTATGATTCCCATTATAATTCCCGTCATTATTGCATTTGTAATGATTCCATCGGTGTTCAATGATCCGGATGGGCCGATTGCTGTTTTTGGTTCCTTGTTTCCATTACTTTCGCCCATTCTTATGCCTGCCCGCCTGCCATTTGATCCACCATTATGGCAGGTATTTCTATCTATTCTCATCCTGGTAGCTTCTATCATCTTTTTTGTATGGCTCGCAGCCCGGATTTACCGGGTGGGAATATTTATGTATGGAAAAAAAGTCACCTTCAAAGAATTGTCAAAGTGGTTATTTTACAGAGGGTAAGGGATAGCCATATAATTTTATAAATTAAAAAATCAGGGTGCACACTTGAAATGGTTGACAAAACCATTGCCCGGCTATTCTTTCTGTTCGTTTGGATTGAAATCAGTATAGAAATCTGACATTTTATTCCAAAATGTCCATGCGTTTAATGAAAAAAACTATTTTAGTGATGGTTTGAGATTCATAAAGCAATGAGAATTTAATCTGATATGATTGAAACACCGGCCAAGAGTAGTGAAAGAACCATACTTGGACACCCTGTTGGGTTATTTATTTTATTTCTCACTGAAATGTGGGAGCGGTTCAGTTTTTATGGTATGAAGGCACTGTTGATCTTCTACCTGACGAAGTACCATTTGTTTTCCGACGCTTCCGGGGCATATATTGTTGGAAGTTACGCAGCAATGGTATATGCATTGCCTATACTGGGTGGTTATTTGGCTGACCAATATTTAGGTTTCCGAAAAGCGGTAGTTTTTGGTGCTATTCTTCTGGTGCTGGGCCATTTGGGGTTGGCCTATGAAGGAACTCAGGCCACTATCAATGATTTGGGTGAAATTGTTCAGGATAAATCTGCGCTTCAGGCCTTTTACTTTTCCCTCAGCCTGATCATAATGGGTGTGGGCTTCCTCAAGCCAAATATATCCACCATTGTAGGTCAGCTTTATGATATAGACGATCCCAGGAGAGATTCCGGGTTTACCATTTTTTATATGGGAATTAACATGGGTGCTTTTATTGCAACAATCACATGCGGTTATCTAGGGGAAACGTATGGCTGGAAGTATGGGTTCGGTGCTGCGGGCATTGGTATGTTATTCGGGTTGGCAACATTTTTATATGGACAAAAATTTTTGATGGGCAAAGCCGAACCTCCTGATGCATCTCTACTGAAGGAAAGAAGTTTTTTAGGCATTAATAAAGAGTATACCATCTATATTCTTTCCATCCTCGGCGTGTTGATTTGCTGGCAAATGGTTCAAAACCATCAGGTGGTGGGAGGTTCGCTGGCATTTACATCGGTTTTGGTCATTATATATATCATCTGGTTCATCACCATGAAGTGCAATCCTGTGGAAAAAGGAAGAATGGCGGTTTTGTTAATCCTAATGGTATTTTCAGTAGTATTCTGGGCTTTATTCGAGCAGGCATATACTTCCATGAATCTATTTGCTGATCGTGTTGTTGACCGGCA
>DAOLDB010000048.1:0-31200 GCA_035327565.1 Saprospiraceae bacterium | reverse complement strand
AGGATGATAATTCAGCTCGGACTCATGGCATGCCCGGGGGTTGACCAAACATGAACAAACTTTCATATTAAAAGTATGATCAAGACATGCCTGGTTGCATGCAATACATGTATTGATTTCTCTTTCCCGGCTTTCCATTGCCTTTAACACCCACTCAGGGTCGGCTAAAAAGGGTCTGGCCATAGAAATCATATCGGAACAGCCTGATCTCAAAATATCTTCTGCAACGTCAGGCATATTGATCCGGTTGGTCGCTACCAATGGTATATTCACTTTACCCATCAATCGTTTAGTGACCCATGCAAACCCACCGCGAGGCACCATAGAGGCAATGGTAGGAACTCTGGCTTCATGCCAACCAATTCCAGTATTAATAAGGGTTGCTCCCGCATGCTCTATTTCTTTTGCCAACTGTACAACTTCCTCCCATATACTCCCCCCTTCGACCAGGTCCAACATAGACAACCTATAGATGATTATAAATT
This sequence comes from Saprospiraceae bacterium, assembly GCA_035327565.1. Classification (GTDB taxonomy): domain Bacteria; phylum Bacteroidota; class Bacteroidia; order Chitinophagales; family Saprospiraceae; genus JABDLO01. Next base: position 30,715 of record DAOLDB010000048.1, on the reverse strand, counting down.
CGTCACCGGTTTTTCTTCTGACTTCTTCTACAATCCTTATCGGAAATCGAATTCTGTTTTCATATGACCCTCCCCATTCGTCTGATCTTTGGTTAGTCCTTTTGACAATAAACTGATTGACCAGGTAACCCTCAGACCCCATAATTTCGACCCCATCATACCCAGCTTCCTTTGCTAAATAAGCACAATGTGCAAAATCTTCAATCGTCCGTTCAATATCGTTCATACTCAACTCTCTTGGTTTGAAAGGAGTAATGGGCGATTGTAAAGGGGAAGGCGATACAATATGCGGATGATATCCATATCTGCCACTGTGGAGTATTTGCATACAGATTTTACCTCCTTCATTATGTACTGCATCCGTGATGATTTGATGATGAGCAACTTCTTTGTAGTCTGATAATTTTGCTGACATGGGCCCTACACATCCTTCTACATTGGGTGAAATACCACCGGTGACAATTAATCCTACCTGACCGCGTGCTCTCTCACCATAAAACACTGCTGCCCGCTGATGTCCCCCGGGTACTTCTTCAAGCATTGTATGCATAGACCCCATTAATACCCTGTTTTTGAGTTGTGTAAATCCCAGGTCGAGAGGTGAAAGTAAATGTGTATACATCATTCTGGTTATGTATTAAAGGTTTTTTAATTAAATCTTTTGGATCCAATATGTCCAATTCAAAATAAGGATCGAGCCAATATAAAAATTTATCCCAAGTGAGTTGCCACGGTGCCACACTATTTTAGAGCATTGTGACACCTCTTGCTTAAATGAAATCTGATTGAATAGTGTAGTTTTGAATCAACCATCACATTTGTCTACTCCTGTATGATGATTTGTCCAAACATCCTGACTATTTCATGATTGGTAAAAGCCTTAGGTAAACTTCCTTCCAAATTATTTTCAAAAAGTACATTTTCCAAAATCAATTCGCCCATATTTCTTAATGCCCCACCATGAATCGCTGAAGCCCCATTTTTCAGAGATACATTCTTTAGTGATACAACCACATGGGACTGTATATTAAAAATACGGTGGGAATTGTCTCCTGATAAAGTGAGATGGTTCATGCCCAATCCATTAATATTCAGATCTTTGTCCAATACAATCTCTGATTGGACTACAATGGTCTCGCCGGAAAGTCCGGTATCAAAATAAATGGTATCACCCGGGCAGGCTTGTTCGACTATAAATGATAAAGAGCCCGGCACAAACTCAGAAGACGTATTTGTAACAATTTGTATACCAGGTATACAACCCTGAATGGTCACTTCAACCCAATTCTCGGAGAGAGCGCCGCAAAATTCAAGACTGTTGATGGAATTCTGAAGGTCTGAAATGCTTTGTCCAATATAAACTGCAGGATTCTGGGATGACAAATATGATAAACTTATAACTTCATATTTTCCGGGAGGATATAAAGAAGAATTGCTTAAATCAACCTCATCGCTTATGTCCAGTATATTTTGATTTTCGTCTGAAGTAATATAAGTGATAACCATTCCCGGACCTGGAAAAGGGTGTGTATTGAACAGATTTCCTTCGTTAGGATGAATAAACTCTAATGTATAAGTTCCTGGTATGTCATTCCCATCAAAATCAGATATCACCAATGTGTATTCCTGACCTTGCGATAAATTGACAGTAAAAGGAGACCGGATAAAAAGAAACCCACTTTCTAAATAATTTCCCGAAGCAATCCAGTTTTGACATAAACTCACCGGATTAAAGTCACCTGAATACACATTTATCACCGGAAAAAAATCTGCACTTCTCAAAATGGTGTAATCCCCGTCGGCATCAGGGATAAATTTTATTTGATGGTATTTGGGTTGAATAGCATTTATACTTCCGCATTGCCCTGAATTTTCACCATTCTCAAAAATCAAACCGGTTGACAAATCAGATTCATTGATTGTAGCTGAATATTGGTTCATTTTTAGGCCTGTTCTTAAATTTAGCACCAATTCCTCATCACCCAAAGCTGCCACCACCGGATCATTGAATATTATAGTCCCGCCTGCTACACTGCAGTCTGATATTAAGGTAATGTTAGATTTATTGATATCCAAAAATATATTTCCAAATGCTTTGATCATGATTCGTCCCTGAGATGTTTCAGCTATAGGTAATGTTACCTCTGCAGAGCCTTCATTGGGAACCTGAGAAGCCAATAGGTAGGGAAATGTAAGTCCACCATCTGTCGAAAAATAAATATCGACATCATTACATGATACCGGTGGAGCATTAGTTCCTGCAACATCCCATGTTACGATGAGAGTTTGTCCAGACATTAGACCTAAAGGTAAATTTCCCATCGTAATTCTGAAAGGGCCGCTATTGCCATCGACTGTAACTGGAACAGAACTGTAAGAATAACCACCCCCTGCAGGGTTAAAATCCCTGGCATTCAGGCGAAAGTTCATTGTTCTTCCTACCAATGGGAACACCTCTCCAGCATATTCATTGCCAGTCAACACCACCTGAAGTGCAGGAAACATTCTGGAAAATCCTTGTGGAGAGGGGTCATAACTTCTGAAAACAGGCCCGGTATTTTGACTCCCGGCAAAAAGTGGTTCTCCGTCCGGACAGTTGAGCACTAACATATCTGTATCAAACTGTTCCCAATTGTACCTGATTAAATCCCCATCCGGATCTGTAGCGCTCCCCTCCAGTTGGAAGGCAGTGTGTGCAGGAATGATGAAACCGCCGGGAACAGTTATAGAAGGCGGAGAATTACCTGTTGAAGCGGATTGATAACAATTCACTTCATTCACAACATAGTTCAATATTTGCTGTATGGAATGGGCATGCAGATAAAAAGTAGATACGAATGGCTCGATATTATGACTATGCGTACAACTTCCTGACTGTAAGCAAATGCCTTCATAGCTCATTAAGGTATTACCGGAACCAGGTTCGTAACCATTCCCCGGCGAGCGATTGGTCCCAGCGCAACTACCGGATGTACCATAAAAGGTATGTCTGGCATTCAATTGATGACCTACCTCATGTCCAAAAATATACATAAAAAATGCAGCATCGTAATCTCCACCGGCGCTACTCCATCCTCTTCCTTTCTGGGATGCGTTGCAAATTGTTCCTATAGATGCTACACCGGAGCCCACTATACCCCCATCACCCGGTGCATCCAATTCATGAAATGCATGTCCTATATCAAAATGAGCAGAACCTATATTCTGTGTAATGGCATTGTGAACTGCAGTCAATCTGTTTCCTGATGGCGCTCCGGGATTTATTCCATCATCACTTTCATTGAATACTATCAGGTTATTGTTGGCTACCAAAATAAAGGAAATGGCCAACTCTCGCTCATACATTGCATTCAGCACACTTAAATAGGAAAAGATATCTGCATTTATATTGTTTAAATTGTTATTACGCTTTTCACAAAATTCATTGGTACACAAGATGGCTATTCTGAATGTTCTCAAGATGTCTCCATGGGTTAATATACTTCTGTAGGTGCCCGCATCCCTCCTATCAAGGCCACTGCCAGTATCTTCGGTTTCGCAAATGAAAGACTTTAAAACTTCATTTTCAATCATATAACTTTGATGATACAATTCGTCTATGGGTTGTACAAAGAAATGGCCTTCAGGAGTATAAACCAATCCTGTTAAACCTTCTTCTGACCATGCTAATCTTCCGGAAAATCCATTACCTGACACTTTGAATGTCCTGTTAGAAGGATATTGTTCATACAAAAAGTCCTCGGCGACCGGTGCCTCCTCTAATGAAAGATGCACCTCTTTCCCGTGGGCATCCATCAAACTGATCTCAGTTTTTCCAATAATAACCGCTTCTCTGTAACGAGGTACATTGCGAAAAATGCCTTCCAAACTTTGGCGGCCTAACTCATAAGTAACCGACCTAAGTTTCTCACTTTCAGATTGAGTTGCAAAATGAATCAGGTTTCTTTCCGGCCATGTATCCTGGCCTTGTAGTAAACCACCACAAATCACCAGTTTAAAAAAAATAATATTCAACCTTAATGTAATAGAAAATATATTTACATTTTCCGGAAAGAAAAAATTTCTCATTTCTTCAATAATATATTGAATTTTATGATAACATATAAAACCCTTAAATATATAATTAAATCATTGTTTAGTATATTAATTTAACTTAAAATACCAAATGTGAGATTTAATGGATTTGTTTCATTGATCACCTAATCAAAAATCTATACCTTTGAAAATGATACACTACACACAGTATAACAATGGAATTTTATAATGTATAAAAGTCAACGATGTTATATTATCGATGGCATCAGAACACCTATCGGCCGTTTTGCTGGCAGCTTATCATCAATAAGAACTGATGATCTGTTAGCTCATGTAATAAAAGGATTGATGGATAAAAATCCCGGAATTCCCGGATATGCCATTGACGATGTCATTATAGGCTGTGCCAATCAGGCCGGTGAAGACAATAGAAATGTGGCAAGAATGGGTTTACTTCTTGCCGGACTGCCATGGTCGGTTCCCGGTGAAACCATCAATCGTCTATGTGCTTCCGGCATGAGTGCAGTGATTCATACTTCCCGTGCTGTACATCATGGAGATGGAGACCTATTCATAGCGGGGGGCGTAGAACATATGACAAGAGCACCATGGATACTTTCAAAATCCTCCAGGCCATTTGGCAGGGATGTTGAAATGCATGACAGCAGTTTTGGATGGCGGTTTATCAATCCAAAGATGGAAACACTGTATGGAACAGAAAGTATGGGGAACACTGCAGAAAATCTGGCCGAAAAATTCAAAATAACCAGGAATGATCAGGACCTCTTTTCATACCATTCCCAAATGAAAGGTACATCAGCGCGAGAGAAAGGCCGGTTTGCAAAAGAAATACTTGCTGTCAAAATCCAATCCAGCAAGAATGAAAGCATTTTATTCTCCGAAGACGAATTTATTCGCCCGGATACAAATTTAGAAATCCTTGCCTCTTTGCGTCCGGCATTCCGAAGGAATGGCACGGTGACAGCCGGAAATTCTTCCGGTTTAAATGATGGAGCTGCTGCCCTGATGCTTGCCTCTGATCCCGGAATAGAAAAACTCCAATTACACCCATTAGCGGAAATAGTAAGCAGTGCTGTAGTAGGTGTGGAGCCAAAATTCATGGGCATTGGCCCGGTTCATGCTTCTGATAAAGCTTTAAAAAAAGCCGGCTTAACTCTTAAGGATCTTGATATCATTGAAATTAATGAAGCTTTTGCTGCCCAGGTATTGGCATGTACACGTCAATTGGGTCTGAAAGATGATGACCCACGCATCAATCCCAATGGAGGAGCCATAGCGTTGGGCCATCCCTTAGGTATGTCAGGTGCACGAATCATTTACTCTGCAGCTGTAGAGTTGATTGAAAAAAATGCCCGGTATGCTTTAGTTACCATGTGTGTTGGCGTCGGTCAGGGTTATGCTGTCATTTTAAAGAATTCTCAAATATAAATTCAGTTAAAAAAACTGTAATATATAGGGTAATTATTAATAAAGTTTGAATGAAAATGTTCACATGGGTATATGAGCGTTATTTTCCACTTATTGACAACTTAAAAAAATACAACCGACAGGATTTTATCCATGATTTGATTGCGGGTAGCACGGTAAGTGTGATTTATGTCCCTCAGGCAATTGCTTATGCACTATTAATGGGCGTCCCTCCTGTGTATGGACTATTTGGTGGTTTGATACCGCTGATGATTTTTGCTTTCATGGGAAGGGCATTTCCGCTCAGTATTGGGCCGGTAGCAATATCCTCGATTTTGATTTTCAGTGGAATCAGTCAAATTGCTGAACCTTTTACAGACGAATACATTGCATTGGTCATAGCCGCAGGGCTATTTATCGGTTTGATTAAATGGCTAATGGGATTCTTCCGTTTGGGCTTTCTTGTAAATTTTATTTCATTACCTGTCATTTCAGGTTTTATTTCAGCATCTGCAATTCTGATAATTTTCACACAGCTGAAAGATGCTTTAGGAATGAACATCCCGTCGCTGTTAAGCAGTATGGATCTCTTCATTTATATTCCCGGCCATTTGAATGAGATCAATTTTTTAACCTTTGGAATTTTTTGCGTTTCTCTCATACTTTTTATTTTATTCCGTAAATGGAATAAAAACTTTCCCTCCACGCTCATCATCTTAGCATTTTTCACCCTTTTAACCTTTTTGTTTCGATGGGATACAGCAGGAGTAGCTGTTGTGGGAGATATACCCTCCGGCTTGCCAGCTTTTGCCCTTCCCCTCATTGGTTTTGAAAGTTTTCAAAAGCTACTTCCAACCATTTTCACTGTCACCTTTATCAGCATTGTTGAATGTATGAGTATTGGAAGAACGTTAGAAATGAAAAGCGGTAAATTTAAACTGGACCCAGGTAAAGAACTAAAAGCATTGGGAATTTCAAAAATGATTGGCGCTTTTTTCCAATCTCCACCTACATCAGCCAGCTTTTCCAGATCAATTTTAAATGATAGTTCCGGCGCAAGGTCTGGTGTTTCATCACTGATAACTTCGGGTATTATTGCCATCAGCCTTTTGTTATTCACTCAATTGTTTACTTTTATTCCTAAAGCGGTGCTTGCTGCTGTCATTATGATTACGGTGGCGGGCCTCATTGATTTTCAACATGCATTCTATTTATGGCAGATCAAAAGAAGGGAATTTCTTGTGCTTCTCTTTACATTCAGTGTAACCTTGATATTTGGTATTGATGAGGGTGTCCTTACTGGGATAATATTATCATTCGCCATCATCATTTATTATAGCTCCAGACCTCAGGTTGTAGAATTAGGAAATATACCTGGTACAACGCATTACCGTAATATCAAACGATTTCATAAAGCCAGACAGGTCAGGGATTATTTGATCATAAGGTTTGATGATCAGCTTTATTTTGGTAATGCCAATTACTTCAGGGATACAATAATAAAAATGCTGGAAACAAGAAAAATACTTCCAAAATTCCTCCTTTTGGATGCCAGCAATATACACGATATGGACAGCACAGGGTTATATTCATTAAAGGAAATTTACAACTATTTAAAAAAATTGGATATCCAGTTAATCATCAGTGGCGCTACAGGTCCCATCAGGGATTTGCTGAAAAGGTCGGGGTTGATGGATACCATCGGAAGCCATAATCACTTTATGTATATAAAAAATGCAATCCGGTTATCGGATGAGGAAAAAGAGGATCAGTGGCTACCTGAAGCAGTTCAATTTAATGAAAGAAAAAATAAAATATTTCCGATCAGGAACACTAAACATGTAAAGGACAAACCTCCTCCACCCGATTAGATTTACTTTACAAGTATTAATAAAGTTATCTCAAAATGATAAGTATAGCACCAAGCGCTGTTAATAACAGAATCATTTTTCTAAAGAAATCCTCATTAATCCTCTTAATGAATACTACACCTGTGACCAATCCTATGATCTGAAATGGAAAAACGAACAAATACATCATTGCTGTAGAAATACTGATGGTTTCCCACATAAATATATGCAAAGGCAATTTAAAAAGATTAGTAAAGAAATACAGATAGGCCGCTGTTCCAATAAAAGATATCTTTGGAAGCCGTAATGCAAGAAAATACAAATTAGTAAACGAACCTGCCAGATTTCCAAGCATGGTTGATATTCCAGCCGCAGCACCCAATCCAATACCAAACCAACGACTTTCAGGAATATAAAATGATTTTCTAATATCCCACCATACCATGATACCTACACTAATAATGATTAACACGGCCATTATTCTAATAAATAAATCTTCTTCAATCCCCTTACCCATCCAGGCACCGGTGAGGATTCCTGCAAGCATCCAGGGCAATAATATAAGTAAATGCTTCCACATAACATGGCGCCTGTAGTAGGTTATTGCAAATATGTCCCCAACCATCAGCATAGGCATAACGATTCCTGTAGATGGACGTCCTCCAAATGCCATGGCCATGATGGTAATGGTAAAAATTGCCAAACCTTTGACTCCAGATTTGGAAAGTCCAAACATAAATGCTGCCAAACCATATACTCCCCACTGTATCCATGATAATTCCAAATGCAATCAATTGTGGCGCAAATGTAATCAAACGTTAAAAAGTTCACCACCCTTCCAACAAATAATACCAAATTACGGGTATTTGGGAGTTCTCAGCATTCATCCTGTGTAGTTGAAAAACCATTCTATTTCGGGAAAAAGATTGATATTATAAATCGTATTATTTATTTTATATTTGTATGTTTTGCGATCATCCACCACACATTCATTAATTGATATTTAAAAATGTCAGAAAATAAATAAAAAGATGAAAACCATACCAATAAAACCGGAAGTAAGCAATTTCATTGGAGGTCATTTTGAGCGAAATGGCCATAGCGTCATTGATGTGTATAGTCCTTTGACAGGCGATGTAATTTCCAGAATGCCATTGTCAACCATGACCGATGTAGACAAAGCGGTAAAAGCGGCACAAAAAGCTTTTCCGGCATGGGCAGCTATGACCCTGAAAGAAAGAGTTCAGATATTCTTCACATACCGCCACTTACTCGAAAAGCATATGGAAGAATTGACTTCTCTTGTACACATCGAAAATGGAAAAACCTATGACGAAGCAAAAGCAGAGATTGAAAAAAGCATGGAACTGTGTGAATTTGCCGTTTCAATGCCACAAATCATAGGCAATGAAATTCAGGAAGTGAGCCGTGGAGTAGAATGCAGGATTGAAAAAAAACCCTTAGGTGTGGTTGCTTCTGTTACACCCTTTAATTTTCCTAATATGGTACCTCACTGGACTATGCCCAATGCATTGGTTTTGGGCAATACCATGATTTTGAAACCATCGGAATTGGTCCCCCTTAGCGCTATGAGAATGGCTGAATTATTAGCTGAAGCAGGACTGCCTGACGGTGTATTCAATGTAGTCAATGGAGGAAAAGAAGTGGTGGAAGCACTTTGCGATCATCCTGGGATTAAGGCAATATCCTTTGTCGGTTCTACACCTGTGGCAAAAATTGTATACAAAAGAGCGACGTCCCACTTAAAGCGATGTGTGGCTTTGGGTGGGGCAAAAAACCACCTGTTAGTGTTGCCTGATGCTCATCCTGCAATGACAGCTTCCAATGTGGTGGCCTCTATGTCGGGATGTGCCGGACAACGATGTATGGCCGCAGCCATCATGGTAGGAGTTGATCGTATAGACCCCATTGTCGAAAAAATGATTGAAGAAGCTAACAAAATTATCCCCGGCAAAAATCTGGGGTCAGTAATCAGCAAAGAAGCTAAAGAGAGGATTGAAAAATACATCACTGAAGCTGAGATGGCCGGCGCCCGCATTCTGGTAGATGGCAGAGGGGCTACCGTTTCCGGAAAAGATAATGGGTATTACGTTGGCCCCACCATCATAGATTATGTTACGTTGGATATGAAAATTGCTCATGAAGAAGTATTTGGACCGGTCATTTGCATTATCAGAGTTAAAAATCTTGAAGAAGCTCTTGAAATTGAAAATCAGAATCCTTTTGGAAATGCTGCTTCTGTCTTTACTCAGAGTGGTGGTCTGGCCAGGCAGGTGATGGATAAAGCCAGTGCCGGCATGATTGGTGTAAATGTCGGAGTTCCGGTTCCACGCGAACCTTTTTCCTTCGGGGGTTGGAATGAATCCAAATTTGGCGTCGGAGATATCACCGGCAGAAGTTCAATTGAATTCTGGACTCAAAATAAAAAGACTACGGTCAAATGGAATCCGGAAGCCCGAATTAATTGGATGAGTTAGCATTATTGATTATTTTTCATTTAAAAAACTACAAACAACTCTAATCATGAATACGGAAACTTTGCTTTCTCAAGTTGTCCAAAACAATTTGGATTATACCCTCTTTTCCTGGAGCAAACAAACCGGATTATCTCCCATAGAAGCGTTAAAAGCGAATGGTGTGTATTTGTGGGATCAGGATGGAAAGAAGTATATTGATTTTTCGTCTCAATTGATGAATGTCAATATCGGCCATGGTAACCAAAGAATTACAGAAGCTGTTTCCAGACAAATGAAGAATTTAAGCTATGTATATCCGGGTATGGTTACGGAAGCACGTGGTCAATTGGGTAAAAAGCTGGCAGAAATTACTCCGGGAAATCTCACAAAAACATTCTTTACACTGGGTGGTGCAGAAGCGATAGAAAATGCTATCAAAATAGCTAGAATGTATACAGGAAGGCCCAAAATTATCAGTCAGTATATGTCCTACCATGGTGCGACTTATGGAGCCATTTCATCAGGAGGTGATCCCCGGAGACATGCAGTGGATATTTCGGCTGCACCTCATTTTGTCCGTATTGAAAATCCATATTTCTACCGATGCCCCTGGAAAAGCAGTTCAATAGAAGTGTGTGGTGAAATGGCCCTGGCTAATCTTGAAAAAGTTATCAAATATGAGAATCCGGATTCAATAGCTGCCATATTGATGGAAGGGGAATCAGGCTCATCAGGATGCATAAAATATCCGCCTTTTTATCTCCAGAAAGTTAAACATTTGGCAGATCAATATGGCATTTTGCTCATTGATGACGAAGTGATGAGTGGCTTTGGCAGAACTGGAAAATGGTTCGGGATTGATCATCATGGAATTGCTCCTGACATTATGTGCATGGCCAAAGGCATCACTTCAGGTTATATACCTTTAGGAGCTGTGACGATCTCCGAAAAAATTGCCCGGCATTTTGACGATCACCCCCTTGTGGCAGGTCTTACATATTCAGCTCATGCGGTAGCTTGCGCTGCTGCCCTGGAGAACCTGTCCATAATGGAAGAAGAAAATATGATTGACAATGCGATTTCTATGGGAAATTACCTGGAAACAGAAATCGAAAACCTGAAAGAAAAGCATCCTTCTATCGGCGATTTTCGAAATACAGGTCTTCTGGGCTGTATTGAACTGGTTAGAAATCGCAAAACCAAAGAACCGGTGACACCATGGAATGCAAAACCCTCACAAATGGAAGCCACCCACCGTATGGCTGCTAAAGTAAGAGCTCTGGGGATGTTCACTTTTGTCCGCTGGAACTATATTTTTATTGCTCCTCCACTTTGCATTACCAAGGATGAAATGGATGAAGGCCTTAACATTTTATCTCAGGTTCTGAATATAGCGGATGAATACTGTTATTGATCACAGATTCAAAAGATCATACTTATCATAGTAACCATTTAAAGGAACAAGAACCACAAAAATGATAGAAAAAGAGATACATATTCTGACTGAAGATGTCTCCTCATCACCCTATTACAGCGCAGACCTCGCCCCGGTTCCTCCTGAGGAAAGAACCTGGAGTACCTGGAATTTAGCAGCCATCTGGATCGGTATGGCTGTGTGCATTCCTACTTATTTACTGGCATCATATATGATAAAGTCAGGCATTGGTTGGCTGGAAGCACTTTTGATCATCGGGCTTTCCAATCTGATTATAACCATACCAATGGTCTTAAACGGCCATGCGGGTGTAAAATATGGCGTTCCTTTTCCTGTGATTGGAAGATCTTCTTTTGGAATGAAGGGTATTCACATAGCTTCCATCGTCAGGGGTTTGGTAGCCTGTGGATGGTTTGGCATTCAAACGTGGATTGGAGGCCTGGCGATTTATGCCATATACAATGTTCTTGCAGGAAATGAACCTTCATATGGATTGACTCCGGGGCAGTTTGCCGGATTCGCCATTTTTTGGGTTATTAATGTTTATATTGTTTGGAAAGGAGTGGAAACTATTAAAGTATTAGAAGAAATGGCAGCGCCTATATTACTGATTATGGGCGTTATACTAATTTTTTGGGGCATGCGTCAGGCAGGAGGTTTTAGCATTGTTTTAAAGCAGAGCAGCCAACTCGAAAATCCTACCGCTTTGATCAGCAACGACAATGAAACGTTGATGCTCCATTTAAATCCTCTTAAGGATAAAACCCACCAGGAGGTGAAAGCCCATGAATTTGCCATTTTTTATAGCAAAGAAGATCCTCATGTCGTCTGGCGTCCAACAGAGATCAAAGCTTCCATACCACTTCATCCCGGCACAACTGACAATATCTATGTACAGTTCAGAAAAAAAGTGGATGAAAAATGGGTATATTCTTCAAAAGTCAGAGCCACAATTCAGGATGATAAAGTAAAGTCGAAACCTAAAATATGGAGTTATATATTATGGTTAACAGCAATGGTTGGATTTTGGGCCACCATGTCACTCAGTATAGCCGATATTACAAGGTATGCTGCAAGTCAAAAATCCCAGGTTTACGGTCAGTTTCTGGGGCTACCGGGTACTATGATGCTCTATTCTTTCGTAGGCATATTTGTTACATGTGCTGCGGTAATTAACTTCAAAGATATTCTCATTGGTGATGATGCACCCTGGGATCCCGTACATTTACTGGCTCGATTTGATCATCCTGCTATAGTGATAATTGCCCAAATCTTCCTCATCATAGCAACATTGAGTACAAATATCGCTGCCAATGTAATTGCCCCTGCCAATGCTTTCTCTAACCTTTGGCCCAAAAAGATTAGCTTTCGCAAAGGGGGGATTATCACAGGATTGATTGGGATCGTCATATGTCCCTGGTGGTTGTTGGATGAAATCAGCAATATTTTGATATTCGTCAGCGGATTGCTGGGGCCGGTTTTAGGTATCATGCTCTCCGACTATTTTTTGGTAAGAAAGAAACAAATTGATCTGACCGCCCTATACAAAGAGGATGGAGCTTATTCTTATCTGGTAGGCTTTAATCCGGCAGCTATTATTGCTTTATTTGCAGGTATAAGTCTCGCTCTGGTTGGATTCTGGATTGAATCATTGGACTTTTTGTATTCTTTTTCATGGTTTACTGGATTTAGCGTGTCATTTATTATGTATTATATCCTTATGAAGAGAAATTTTTCTACAGGATAATGATCGATTTACACCTCTTTCTTTACACAAGGTTGCGATTTTAATTTGGCTCGATATAAATTATGTTTTTGGAGTCCCGGAAAACCGGTCATGAGTTATAAGAATTAAAACAAATTTTAAAAACTAAATTTACAAAGTGATGTCATTGTTGATAAAAAATGGAACGCTCGTAACTGCAAGCGACACTTTTGCTGCTGACGTGATGGTTGAAGATGATAAAATTATTGCTATTGGAAGCAATCTGGGAAAGAAGGCCGGTAAAGTAATTGATGCAAAGGGAAAATTGGTACTTCCCGGGGGAATTGATCCTCACGTTCATCTTGATATGCCGTTCATGGGTACATCTTCGAGTGATGATTATACAACCGGAACCCGTGCTGCGCTTTTTGGGGGCACTACTACTGTGATAGATTTTATACTGCAGACGCAGGGAGACACGCTGTATAATGCACTTGGAAAGTGGCAAAAAAAGGCCCACAATAAAGCTATTGGTGATTATTCATACCATATGGCGGTGACTGATTATAACGATGAAGTGCAAAAAGAAGTCATTTCGATGATAGAAACTGAGGGAATTACTTCTTTTAAAACCTTTATGGCATATAAAGGTGCATTGATGATTGACGATGGTCAGATGATAAAGCTAATGAATACAGTCAGAAAGCATGGAGGTATAGTGACTGTTCATGCTACCAATGGGGATATGATCGACGCTCTGATTGCGTTGCATCGGGCTCAGGGCAACCGATCACCTTTGTACCATTATCTTTCTCAACCCGAAATCACTGAATCCGAAGCATCTGCCAGATTTTGTGACATGTTGCATCATACCGGATGCATAGGATATATCGTGCATTTGACTTGTGAAGGAGCGCTTAATGCAGTAAGAAGAGCTACACAAAGAAATCAAAAAGTTTTTGTTGAGACCTGTACCCAGTATCTTGTTTTGGATGCATCCCTGTATAAACTGGATTTTGAGGGTGCTAAATGGGTTATGAGTCCGCCATTGCGTGAGAAAAAAGATCAACATGCATTATGGTCGGGCATCAATCAGGGGTTGATCCAGGTGGTCGGTACAGATCATTGTCCCTTTACATGGGAACAAAAAAAAATGGGAATGAATGATTTCTCTAAAATACCTAATGGTCATCCTGGCATTGAACACAGAATGGAAATCTTATATTCCGAAGGGGTATTGAAAGGCAGGATTTCCTTACCAAAATTTGTAGAAATCACATCCACACAACCTGCTAAAATTTTTGGGATGTTTCCTCGAAAAGGGAGCCTGGCCATTGGAAGTGATGCCGATATAGTTATTTTTGATCCTGTAAAAGAACATACCATATCTGCCAAAACCCATCATATGCGTACGGATTACTCTGCTTATGAAGGATGGAAAGTTACCGGCAAAACTGAAACGGTTATATTGAGAGGAAAAATTGCCATACATAAAAATGAATGTCTGCTTACTCCGGGTTATGGTCAATTTATTCCACGTAAGAAAATAAAATCCATTATTTAATAAATTTAAAAACCGGATATTATGGCCAAAATGATTAAATCAGGACTCATTCAGATGAGTTTACCCATTTCCGAGGGGGATGGTAGTATACAGGAAATCTGTGAAGCAATGATTTCCAAACACATTCCCTTTATAGAAAAGGCTGGTAATCAAGGAGTTCAAATCCTTTGTCTGCAAGAGATTTTTAATACCCCTTATTTTTGTCCCGGCCAGGATAGCCAATGGTATTCATCAGCGGAACCCGTACCGGGTCCCACCACAGAACGGATGGCAGCTTATGCCAGAAAATACAATATGGTCATCATCGTTCCATTGTATGAAAAAGAACAACCAGGAGTGTTGTACAATACTGCAGCGGTGATAGATGCTGATGGCAAGTATCTCGGAAAATACAGAAAGAATCATATTCCTCATACTTCCGGATTCTGGGAAAAATATTTTTTCAAACCGGGCAATCTGGGATATCCTGTATTCCAAACCCGATATGCAAAAATCGGTGTATATATATGTTATGACAGACATTTCCCTGACGGTGCACGATGCCTGGGACTTAATGGAGCAGAAATTGTTTATAACCCTTCAGCCACTGTAGCAGGCTTAAGTGAATATTTGTGGAAACTGGAACAACCCGCTCATGCAGCAGCCAATGGATATTTTATGGGATGTATCAATCGCGTAGGAAAAGAAAAGCCCTGGAACTTAGGTGAGTTCTATGGTCAGTCTTACTTCGTTGACCCTCGTGGCCAGATCTTTGCCATTGCATCAAGAGATAAGGATGAATTACTTGTGGCTGAATTTGACCTCGATATGATTGATGAAGTAAGATCCACATGGCAGTTTTTCCGTGATCGAAGGCCTGAAACCTATGGTAAAATCGTAGAATTATGAGCAGGTTTAAAATCTTAAGACATCCAAGTTAAAATTTTGAATGGAGATTGAAGTTACCAACTTTAAATCTTAAGTAGCAGTTTAAAAAAATAAATAACTTATTGCCGGGTATATTTCTGACTGCGGATAGCAGTGTCTCGGACATTAAACCCGGGCTAAAGCAAATATTTTAAGTCCCGGAGCAGATAGTTTAGAAAAATTAGCAAATCACTCGAATACACAAACAGTTACTTTTATTATTATTTTTACAAAAGGTAACCATCATTGAATGATCAAATAAAAATAAGTGCTCATGATAGAAAATATGGCAGAATATAAAAGGCCGGAAAACAAAGGAGAGTTTGATGCCAATTTTGCTCAGAAAAAGCCATTAATGAATTCAACTGAGGCTTTTTATGAAAGCGCACGATGTTTATTCTGCTATGATGCTCCCTGCATTACAGCTTGTCCTACCGAAATTGACATACCTTTGTTCATCAAACAAATTCATTCAGGGAATTTGGAAGGCGCTGCCCGCACCATATTCGATTCCAACTGGTTGGGCAATGCATGTAGTAAGGTTTGTCCCACAGGAGTATTATGTGAAGGAGCTTGCGTATATAATCATCAAAAAGTAAAACCTATAGAAATCGGCAGGCTCCAGAACTTCGCTACTTCCCATGCCATCCATACAAGCAATTTTCTCTACAAAGCAGGAAAACCCAATGGAAAGAAAGTTGCCATCGTTGGTGCCGGTCCTTCTGGCATAGCATGTGCCTGCGAACTGCGCGTCCTGGGATATGAAGTAACCCTATATGAATCCAGGGAACTCCCTTCCGGATTAACGGTATATGGTACTGCGCCCTACAAAATTACTAATGAAGAGGCCATCGAAGAAATTAAATACCTGCAACAAATGTTGGGTTTCACTATCCAATATTCCAGCCCTGTTGAAAGTAAAATGGACATCTCCATTCTGGAAAAGGAATATGATGCGACTTTTCTTGGTGTAGGTTTGGGAAGTACAGGCCGTTTAAATATTCCCGGTGAAAATCTGGAAAATGTAGTGGGTGCAGTGGAGTTTATTGAAGATCTAAAAATCCTTCAGCATCAGATAACCGTTCCCCAAAGAGTGATTGTCATTGGAGGGGGGAATACTGCTATGGATGCCGCCTCAGAGTCGGCCCGGATGGGAGCTGATTTTGTACTTTTGGCTTATAGGAAATCAAAAGCTGATATGGGTGCATATGAATTTGAATATCATACAGCTATATCGAGTGGTGTACAAAGTTTGTTTAACGTAAAGCCTTTAAGCATAGTGGGTGAAAAGAAAGTCAAAGGCGTAAAATTTATAAGAACTAAAAGAGAGAAAGACAAATGGGAAAGCATTCCCGGTACAGAATTTACAGTGGATTGTGATTTGGTGATCAAAGCCACGGGACAAGGGAAACAATTGGAGTTTTTTGACCTGATCCCGGGCCTGCAGGTCGATCATAAAAACAGGTTGATCGTCAATGAAAGGTTTCAAACTTCACATCCTTTTTATTTTGCCGGTGGAGATGCTGTCAATGGTGGAGCAGAAGTTGTCAATGCAGCTTATGAAGGTAAAAAGGCTGCGAGGGGAATTCATCAATATTTGAATGAACAGATGGCCGTGTGAAAATACTCGTCAAAACCTTGAAATAAATATTAATATATGCCCGATCTAAAAATTAATTTTGCCGGAATCAAAGCACCCAATCCCTTTTGGTTAGCTTCGGCACCACCAACCAACTCAGGTTATCAGGTAATGAAAGCGTTTGATGCGGGATGGGGAGGCGCTGTGTGGAAGACTCTGGGGATTCCTGTAGTTAATGTATCCAGCCGGTATGGCGCTGTCCAATACAGAAGTACCCGTATGGCAGGATTTAATAATATCGAACTCATTACAGACAGGCCTTTATCCCATAATTTAAAAGAAATCGAGGAAGTTAAAAAATACTTTCCTCATCACGCTGTCATTGCTTCTTTGATGGTAGAATCCAGAAAAGAGTGGGAACAGATCATCAAAGATGTTGAAAATGCCGGCGTCGATGGGATTGAGCTCAATTTTGGTTGCCCTCATGGAATGTGCGAAAGAGGTATGGGCTCTGCTGTAGGTCAGGAACCCGAAGTATTAAAAACCATTGTACAGTGGGTAATGGATGCTGCCAATGTTCCCATCATCACCAAGCTTTCGCCGAATATTAGTCACATCACCGACCCGGGCCAGGCTGCCGCTGAAGGAGGAACCGACGCCATTTCTCTGGTCAACACATTCAAAAGTATTGTCGGCATAGATCTTGACTCTTTTGCTCCACTGCCTTCAGTGGATGGTATGGGAACCAATGGAGGATATTGTGGCCCGGCGGTGAAGCCAATAGCCCTGCAAATGGTCAGAGAACTTGCTCAACATCCATCGACACGACATATACCGCTTTCCGGAATAGGCGGGATTGAAAACTGGCGTGATGTCATCGAATACATACTCCTTGGCGCCACTTCGGTTCAGGTATGTACCGCTGTAATGCATTATGGGTTTGGCATCGTGAGAGAAATTGAATCAGGAGTTGAATCTTTTATGAGGGATAAAGGATTTGATACTATTTATGATTTTGCAGGTAAAGCACTGCCCAATGCAGTAGAATGGAAAGATTTAAACCTGAATTATAAAATAGTAGCGCAAATTGAAGAAAGCAAATGCATTGGCTGCCAGCTTTGTTACATTGCTTGCGAAGATGGAGCTCATCAAGCCATTGCCATACCGGAAAATGGCAATCGTATACCTTCTATCATTGAAGAAAATTGTGTAGGATGCAATTTGTGCTCTTTGATATGTCCGGTTGAAGAATGTATTACTATGGTTCGTCGTGATGATGGAAAAGAAAAGGTAACATGGGATGAAAGAACTCAGAAAGGGGATGTGCCTGTTCATTTTGAAGATCCTTTGGCGGGAGGCCTGCATCATCGCATCCCCACCCCATTGGAAGCATGGACTCAAATTCAATCAAAATAAATAGAAAAAAATATGGATGAATTTATGAAAGCGGCTATTAAAGAGGCAAAAAAAGGTATGAATGAAGGAGGGATCCCCATAGGTTCTGTATTGGTTCGCCAGGGAAAGATTATTGCCAGAGGCCACAATAAAAGAGTTCAGGAGGACAATCCTATCCTGCATGCTGAAATGGATTGCCTGAATAATGCAGGCAGAATCGGAAGCTACAAAGACACTGTGATATACTCCACATTGATGCCATGTTATATGTGCGCAGGCACTGTGGTACAGTTTAAAATTCCAAAGGTCATTGTTGGAGAATCTGTAACCTTCCCGGGTGCAAAGGAATTTATGGAAAGCCATGGAGTCGAAGTGGTCGATCTCAACAATGAAGAATGCATTCAAATGATGAAGCTTTTCATAGCATCCCGGCCCGATCTCTGGAATGAAGATATTGGGGAAAAGTAACCTATTCCAATATCAATCCTGTATACAATGTAATGAAGCCTCCAATCTTCTCTGAACATCTACAAAAACAGATGAAACCACACCAAACCTGAACCAATAGGAAAAAGTCATATGCAGAGAACTGGACCAATAACGACCATCAGTACCTGTAAATAAAAAAAAATTCAGAGTTGCCACTCCTGGATCCCCCTAATGGGAATATAATCGACGAATCAAAAGCATCGTCAGTACTATCAGTACTCTATGACATTCGCTCCGCCTCCCACTCCGCCAAAGTAGGAACCCTATATCCTGTTGGGCAGGGTTTATTAATCCCATTGATTCCATCCCATAAATCATCGTTCTTGGGAGTGCACCAATCAAAAGGAGCAAGATCACTGGAAACAATGAACATGCAATGGCTATGTTTTGGATAAAAATAACCACCTTAAGTAAATATCATTATTTAATGGCATAATTTTATGTAAATGAAGTCCTTTTGTTTATATATTTTCCCTGATTGAAACGGTCTTTCACATTAATGACAACGAAGCAAATCACACACTTATAGATTTTCTGATCTAACAATTCATCTATCTGGCTATCTGGTTTAACTGCTATAGTGATCTTTGATAAACTGAATGCTTACAGAATTAAATTCTTCCGGCCGGTCAATATTGACCACATGCCCTGATTGGCTGATGATATGAAGAGTAGCATAGGTGTGATGTTGAACAACAACCTTTACTGAAGGCAGAAACATATGATCTTCACTTCCCATTATATATAATGCTGGTATACCACTCATCTCCTCTCTGAAAATTTTTAATACTTTATTGATTTGAGCTGTTAACTTGAACCATCGTAGAAACTCCTTTTGATATAATTTTTTAGCTTCCCTGATAAAAAGGTATCTTGATTCTCTGTATTTATGGTTGGGAATGATGATCCACGCATATATTTTATACAATACCATATAGGGTAAAACCGATTTTAATACCATTCCCATTCTCATTAAAATCTGGGATTTTACATTCAGCTTCATAACAGCTCCACCCAATATCATGGTTTTTACTACATTGCTATTGAGTTGAGCCAGTTCTCTTATGATGAGGGTTCCCAATGAAATGCCAACAAAATGAGAGGAATAGATATTCAGATGGTTTAACACCTCCAACACATCTTTAGAAATCACTTCAAAAGTATAATTTTTAATTGACGATAGATTCATCTTCGACCGGCCATGCCCTCTCAAATCTATGAGGAGGATATTAAAGGACTCCTTAAAGTCCCTGATTTGTCTGTACCAGACCGATGAACTTCCGCCGGCGCCATGGATAAATGTAACCCATTCCGTTGATGTAGGATGATCGTATATTTTGTAATATAACATATTCTTTAAGCCTGTGTAATCGCAACAAATGCATTGCGGCCAGGTTTTAATAACCTAACTTATATTCCTCAATTCATCACTAAAATGAGGTGTGCAAACCCAATTCATTAACTTACGACCAACAAGAAAAGAAAATTCTGAATTATTCCATATTTTCGCCCCGGAATTCAAATTAATATTTTAAACCCTACCATCATGATCATCGGAGTACCCTCAGAAATAAAAAGAAATGAAAACCGTGTTGCCCTGACCCCGGCAGGCGTTTTAGAATTAAAAAAACACAACCATACTGTGTATATTCAGTCCGGGGCCGGTGAAGGTTCAGGTTTTACTAACGAAGAATATATTAAGGCAGGAGCGCAGATTCTGTCTACCATTGAAGAGGTGTACAGCGCTTCGGATATGATCATAAAAGTTAAAGAACCAATAGAAAGTGAATACAGTCTGATCAAAAAAGACCAACTGGTATTCACCTATTTTCATTTTGCCTCTTACGAACCGCTTACCAAAGCCATGATTAAAAGTGGAGCCATATGTCTGGCTTACGAAACAGTCGAATCATCAGATCGCAGTCTTCCTTTATTGATTCCCATGTCAGAAGTTGCGGGCAGAATGGCTATCCAACAGGGAGCTAAGTTCCTTGAAAAGCCTCAACAAGGCCGGGGTGTATTGCTGGGAGGTGTACCAGGTGTACCTCCGGCTAAAGTACTCATCCTGGGTGGAGGTGTTGTGGGAACTCAGGCGGCTAAGATGGCTGCAGGGTTAGGCGCCAATGTTACTATTCTGGACATAAGTCTGAAGCGACTCCGATACCTGGCGGACGTAATGCCCCCCAATGTAACTACCATGTATTCCAATGAATTGACCATAAGAGATCTGGTCAGAACTCACGAACTGATTGTTGGAGCAGTGCTCATCCCGGGAGCTAAAGCACCCAATTTGATCACCAGAGACATGCTCAAAACCATGAAGCCGGGCACTGTTCTGGTGGATGTAGCAGTGGATCAGGGTGGATGTATTGAAACCTGCCGCCCCACAACACATGATGATCCTACCTATATTATCGATGATGTAGTACATTATTGTGTTGCGAATATGCCAGGGGCAGTCCCTTATACTTCAACCATTGCCCTTACGAATGCCACCCTTCCTTATGCTATACAATTAGCCAACAAAGGATGGAAGAAAGCCTGTAAGGAAAATGCAGAGCTGCGCTTAGGTCTTAATATTGTTGGAGGTAAGGTGGTATATGAAGGAGTAGCTGAAACGTTTCAATTACCTTATCATCCTGTTAATGATGTACTGGCTTAAGTGGACTTGTTTTCAGATCCAGGTACACTTTTATTTCAAATCATCTATCAGTAATTCTTAAACATTGCCCTCCCTAAATTTAGATATAATCCGGTATTTGGAGGATGGGACTATAGTCAACGACATCTTCATTCTATTTTCGTTTCTATATTTATTGTCAGTTTTCCAATGGAGAGTTGTAAAGCGTTTTTTAATAGAACCGGACTGCAAGTAACTGCAATTACTTTTTGAATAAAACAAATGAGTCATTGAGAAGGTAGTTCAATATGCAATTAAGGCTAACCCTTCTGATGAAAAAAGCTTACTGACTTATAGATGAAGACAGGTAATGCATCTAATAAAAGATCTTGTTTTAAAGAATTTTCAGTACTTTAACGTTTTATCTCAAATGAAGTTAAAAAGATAAAAAAACATGAGCATGCTTCGAAAAATCAAATCCCTTTTTATCGTTGAGGATGATTCCAAAAAAAAGCAATCATTTGTAAAGAAAAAAGAAGACGACTTAAAGGAAAAAACAGGAAGTTCCTCCTATTCTACCAAAGAGAATTTCGATGACATCCCTTCCATGTATTCTGGAAGCAGTGAAGGAGAAATTGATGAAAAAATGGTCAACATTCTGATGAACGCCATTGAAAAAAACAATCTCGATGGTTTTGACTATCTGGAATATAAACAAGCGCTCCAGTCACTTGCTGAAATGGGCATGGATGAATCTACAAAGTTCAAATCCGCTTATGCCATGGCTAATACTATGGGCGCGACCAAAGACAGTCTGATCAAGGCTACCGAACATTATCTGAAAGTATTAGAAATAGAAAAGGAAAAATTTGATGAAGCCCTCAAGAATCAAAAATCCCGGCAAATACAGGACAGAGAACAACAGATTGAAAGACTGCGAATTGCCATACAAAATAAAGAAAAAGAAATAGAAAAAATGCAGATGGAAATACAAAACGAAAAACAAAAATTAGAAGGAATAGAAGCGCAGATCACTGAGTCTGCTGAAAGGGTAGAAATGACAAAAGTAAGATTTTACAGTGCCTTCCATATAATTCACGATCAGATAGCAGATGATAAGAAGAAGATCAACGATTATCTGTAGATAAAAGGATTTGTATGTATATCCCTTGGCCTGAAAAATATATTTTTTCCTATTTTTGAATTTTTTAAGGACTACTTCGATTATAACTAACAATTGATAATAGTGCATTGAAGTTAATACTGCCAAATCGCTCGCTATTGATAGAGTAACAATGAGAAGATTCAGGGCATTTTAATGTATATCCAATGAATGAAGAGAGTATACCTAAGTCAAAATCAAAGTCTTTCTGGAGCAGACCGGAAGGGGTAACCGGGATAATTTTTCTATTAGCTCTAATATTTGCGGGCACCTGGGCGGTGGCTAGTTTTCTTGGGGCTCTTGCTGCATTTTTGAGTACTACCCTCGGCTTGGTCACCATGATGTTAGTACTGGGAAGCATTATTTTTATGGCACTCGACAAAAACATGAGAACCCTGATTGGGTATATGTACAAAAGTGTCATGCGCTGGATAACCGGACTATTTGTACAGATAGATCCCATCGGAATTCTAAGAAGCTATGTAGCAGACCTCAAATCCAATTTGCTGAAAATGAATAAACAGCTCAATCAGTTGAGAGGCCAGATGCATAAGCTCCAGGAAATGATTGTCAACAATAAGAAAACCATTGAATCCAACCTCACTATGGCCAGTAAAGCCAAAGAACAAAACAAACAGGCAGTCATGGTACTTAAAAGCCGGAAAGCCGGCCGGTTGAAGGAATCCAATATGAGGCTGGAGGATTTGTATCGCAAAATGGAAATTTTATACAGAGTGCTTGGCAAAATGTACGAAAATTCCTCCATTTTAGTAGAAGATGTGGAAGACCAGGTAATGGTAAAAGAGCAGGAGCGCAAAGCCATCAGTGCTTCTCATAGTGCCATCCGGTCCGCCATGTCCATCATAAAAGGGGATGCGGATAAGCTGGCCATGTTTGACATGGCCATGGAAGCTATTGCGGACGATGTGAGTCAAAAGGTAGGTGAAATGGAACGATTCATGCAGCTTTCGCAAAATTTTATGCAGTCCATAGATCTTCAAAACGGTGTTTTTGAAGAAGAAGGGCTAAAAATGCTAGAGAAATGGGAAAAAGAAGGCACCTCCCTACTGCTGGGTACTGAAAAGCAAAATCTTCTGGATAAAGCCGATGATGAAACTGAAGTTCTGGATCTCAGTGCACCCATCCGAAAACCTGAAAAAGTCAAAAGAACCAACCAATACGATAGTTTATTTGAATAAAACCTCTCATAATTTTATAAATTTAAAGAATTACCATGGCAAGACTTACCGGATTTTCTAAACTCCTGATAACATTGGCTATTTTGGCAGCTATCTTTTTTGGTGGCAAATATATCCTTGATAATACAGCTCTTGGTGAAAGTATAAAAGAACAAGCTCAAAGCGAAAGAACTTCCGGTTCCCAATCACCCGCCAGGTCTTCAGGTAAAGATCCCACATTAAGAGTGCAATTAGTTACCTGGGGAGGTTATGGCCCCGGTTTGTATTTTAATGAAGGATTCCGCCCCAATAATCGAAGCAGATTTTTCAAAGATTATGGATTTAAAGTTGATTTTAAAGTAGAAAATGACCTCATCACCGCATTGAATGCGTGGTTTGCCGGCGAATATGACATAATGGTACAAACGGCTGATGCATTTCCTCTTTACACAGCACCTGATGATATCAATGCAATGAAACCCAGAGCCTTTATGCAGGTCGACTGGTCGAGAGGCGGAGATGCGATCATTGTCAAAAGAGGAATCAATACCGTCAATGACCTCAAAGGAAAAACCATAGCGGTAGCCGTACCTTCGCCCGCCCAGACACTTTTGATTTCCTCCCTTGAAGCTGCAGGTTTAGATTATAATGAAGTCAGAGTAGTTAAGACCCCTGACAATTTGAAAGCAGCTGAATTATTCCGAACCAATGATATTGACGCTGCTGTGGTATGGAGCCCGGATGATATCATTGCCACCCGTGATGTTCCGGGAAGTAAAATTCTTTTAACTACAAGAGAACAATCTCATATCATTGCAGATATTATGTTTGCCAGCCAGGATTTTATAGACAGTAACCCTGAAATGATCCATGGGTTCTATGAAGGCTGGATGAAAGGAGTGGCAGAATTGAAAGCCAACAAAGGGAACCGGGATAAAGCGGCAAAGTATTTGGCAGAATTTAACAACCTGCCCGTCGAAGATGCGGAAGGAATGATGGACAATGTATATTTTACAGGCCATGGTGACAATCTCAATTTTTTTGGATTGAATCCTGCATTTAAAGGCCAGACCGGCGCTGAACTTTACAATAAGATGGCTCGCAAATTTGTAGAAACCGGCGATGCAGAAAAAGTGGCCCCGGCATGGCGATCAGTTATATATACCGCCGGAATATTGGCTGCCAGCAACACCCTTACGGGAAATTCACACGCTGCTGAAGAAGGGATTACCTTTGAGCCTGCCGCTCCGGAAGTGGCAGAGGCTGAGGCATTTGCCACCAAACCGGTCAGCATCAATTTTAATACAGGTCAATTTTCACTGTCGCCAAATGCACGTACCATCATCGATCTTCAATTTGCCGGTGTGGCTAAATCATTTGCCAATGTAAGGGTCAGAATTGAAGGAAATACAGACAATGTCGGCGGTCGCGCAATGAATATGGATCTTTCTAAAAAAAGAGCACAATCTGTAGCTGACTATCTCACTGAACAATATGGCATGCCTAAAGACCGGTTCATCATCGTTGGCAATGGGCCTGACAAACCGATACCGGGATGTGAAAGCAACGCCAATGAACAATGCAGGGCGCAGAATCGCAGAACGGAATTCCAATTAATTGCCGGTTGATCAAGCATATGTCAAATCTGTTTGCCCTCAATCAACCCCTGAACAAAACACAAAAATGGCTTTTAGGGATTGCAGGTATAATCTTTGTCATCATCATATGGTTGATTCTCACCACCGGTGATGACCCTTTGGTTCGTCCTGGCATTTTGCCTCATCCAATGCGAGTACTCACAGCATATGGTGACCTGTATAGGGATAATTTTCTCGTTCAGAACACCTTTCGTTCCATAGGGCTTAATATTGCAGGGTATGTGGTAGCCATTGCCATTGCCATTCCCGTAGGAATGGCGGTGGGTTTATGGGGATTATTTCGAGGATCCTTTCAACCCCATATCGATGCCATACGGTTTGTCCCTTTAACTGCCGTCACGGGTTTATTTATAGTATGGTTTGGCATAGGTACTTCAATGAAGGTATATTTTCTCGCTTTTGGAATATTGATATACCTTCTCCCGGTTATTGTTGTTCGTATAGATGAAGTGTCCAACGTCTATCTTCAAACAGTGCATACATTAGGCGCTAATGCCTGGCAAACCATTAAAACAGTATATTTCCCTTCGGTGATGTCCAGAATATCTGATGACATCCGGGTATTAACTGCCATAAGCTGGACATATATTATTGTGGCAGAAGGGATTGGTGACCAGGGCGGACTGGGTTCGCTGATATTCAGAACAGGACAAAGAATGGGCAGGGTGGATAAGACTTTTGCCATATTGATACTCATTATGATATTTGGTGTATTTCAGGACCGGATATTTGCCTACTTAGACAAAACATTCTTTCCACATAAATACCAGGTGAAAAACTCTTATGAAGCAGCTTCTTATCTCAAGGAAGTAACTTATTGGGATATGATCAGCGAGTACATGATCGATGCATTCACATGGATATGTCTCAGCTTGTACGTAGTATTTGCAGTAAATGAATGGTTCCCAATGTTTGGCAATCTCAAATTGTTTAATTATTTGTTTGGGGACACAGCATGGGTTATTCATTTGATCATGATCCTGGTGATTGGGTTTAAGTTGAAAAATGCTTTCAAAAAGTATGTGAAATGATAAAATCAGATCCCTCTGTCTCAGAAGTAAATAAAAAAAAATCCATCATTCAATTGGAAGGAATCGGGCAGAGCTACGATGATGGCAAGTCATGGATAATCAAAGATTTGAATCTCCTTGTAGAAGACAAACCCGGGCAAGGTCAGTTTGTGATCATCCTCGGCATGTCGGGCTGTGGCAAATCGACCGTTCTTCGGTATATAGCCGGCCTGCAAAAACCCACCGAAGGCAGAGTATGGATAAAAAATAAACCGGTGGAAGAAAATCCAAGAGTCAGTATGGTATTTCAGGATTATTCATCTCTACCCTGGATGACCGTACTGGATAATGTTGCATTGGCTTTACTATACCAGGGAGTACCCAAAAGGGAACGGGAAGAAAGAGCAATGGAAATGATCCGGGAAGTGGGTCTGATAGGTCATGAAAAAAAATACGCCATCTACCCTACTCTTTCAGGAGGACAGCTTCAGAGAGTAGCCATTGCCAGAAGTTTATTAGCCAATTCAGAAATTTTGCTCATGGATGAACCTTTTGGGGCATTGGATATTAAAACCAGACTGCAAATGCAGGAACTTCTGTCATCGCTCTGGGCCAAGTATCACAGCACCATCATCTTTGTAACTCATGATATAGCAGAAGCGGTTTATCTCGGTGATGATATTTATATAATGAAATATGCCCCGAGTCGCTTCGTCAAACACATCCACATAGATTTGCCTTTATCCCGGGGAAGAAACATTAAAAGAGATCCACATTATATGGAACTGGTTCATCATGTTGAAGATATGATGATTGAAGTTTCTGCCAAAAAACAATGATTTCAACCTTTCGATCTCAAATCGAGTAATAACAATGTAGTTCAATAAGATTCGGGATATGCTTCCAAAAGATTCATTATTCTTTAATGATTTGTTTAGGTGGTTTAACTGGAATTTTTGTACTTAGCGTAAATTTTTAGAGTTCCATGAAAGAAAAAAAATTTATTATTGCCATTGACCAGGGAACAACCAGTTCAAGGGCAATCGTTTTTGATCAATCAGGTTCTATTGTGGGGATTGCACAGAAAGAGTTCGAACAGATCTATCCACAACCCGGGTGGGTAGAGCATCGTCCCGGAGATATACTGGAAACTCAAATTGAAGTCCTGCGGAAGGTGGTTTCAGATAACCAAATCGACCCTGAAACCATTGCAGCACTGGGAATCACCAACCAGCGTGAAACCACCCTTGTATGGGACAAATCCAGTGGAAAAGCCGTACATAACGCCATCGTATGGCAAGACCGGCGTACGGCTGCATATTGTGAAGAAATCCGAAAAAAACACAAAGGAAAAATCCATCGCAAAACCGGTTTGATTGTCGATGCCTATTTCTCAGCCAGCAAAATCAGGTGGATATTGGACTATCTGGCCGTAAACATGCCGGCTGTCGATATCAATGAACTTGCATTTGGCACTGTTGATTCCTGGCTGGTATACCATTTAACAGGTAAAAAAGTACATGCAACAGATGCTACCAATGCCAGCAGAACCATGCTTTTCAATATCAATGAATTGAAATGGGATGATGAGCTGCTTTCTATGTTTAATGTACCCCAAACCATGCTGCCAGAAGTAAAGTCCTGCAATGCATATTTTGGCAATCTTCATCCGGACATCCTCGGCGCATCCATTCCCATCCATGGTATTGCCGGAGATCAGCAGGCTGCTCTATTCGGACAAATGTGCATAGAACCGGGAATGATGAAAAATACTTATGGTACAGGATGCTTTCTTGTACTGAACACAGGCTCTGACCTGATCCTTTCAGAAAACAATCTGCTTAGCACTTTAGCATGGCAATGGGATGGTAAGCCTACCTATGCTCTTGAAGGTTCGGTATTCATCGGCGGGGCTGTCATTCAATGGTTGCGTGACGGTCTTCAAATAATAAAGGATGCATCACAGTCAGAGCGTTTAGCTATGTCTGTAACGGACAATGGTGGCGTTGTATTCGTTCCTGCCCTCACTGGATTAGGTGCCCCATACTGGGATCCCTATGCCAGAGGCGCCATATTTGGGATTACCCGCGGAACAACAAAAGCACACATTACCCGGGCCGCTTTAGAAAGCATAGCTTTCCAGGTCAGAGATATCACAGAAGCGATGGCTTCAGATATGGGCAGAAATCCAGTAGAACTGCGGGTGGATGGTGGTGCCATTGAAAATAATTTTCTTCTCCAGGCACAGGCTGATATTTCAGCACTGAAAGTGGTAAGACCGGCAATTTCTGAAACTACTGCACTTGGAGCAGCATATTTTGCAGGACTAGGATGTGGCTTTTGGTCCGGCATCGATGAGGTAAGAAGTCAATGGAAGGTAGAAAAAGAATTTCTTCCTCAATTGGAAGACTCTATCAAAGACCGCTTAGTTGCTCAATGGAAAAAAGCCATAGAAAGGTCATTCAAGTGGGCTGAATAATCAAAGAAAAAACATAGACATGATCAGGGAGGAGCAACTCAAACAGATGATCAACTACAAAGAAGAATGGGATCTGCTGGTGATCGGTGGAGGAGCCAGTGGTCTGGGCACAGCCCTGGATGCTGTTTCAAGAGGATGGAAAGTACTGTTGGTAGAAAAATATGACTTCGGAAAGGGTACATCCAGCAGAAGTACCAAGTTAGTGCATGGAGGTGTCCGATATCTAGCCCAGGGGAATATTGCCCTGGTAAGGGAAGCACTGAAAGAAAGGGCATATCTCCTTGAAAAAGCATCACATAATGTGCGCCTCCAGCCTTTTATCATTCCTTTTTATTCATTGTGGATGGGCATTACCTATTACATAGGCCTGAAAATATATGATCTGCTTTCGGGAAAGCAAAGAATAGGCAAAACAACATGGCTCAAGAAAAGCACTGTTCAAAATAAGATTCCCTCTTTGATATCTGAAAGGCTGCAAGGCGGTATATTATATTATGATGGACAATTTGACGATGCACGACTATGTATAGATCTGGTAAAAACCATTATTAACCATGGAGGTACATGTATCAATTACTGCTCCTTTAAGACTTTTATTAAGAATAAAGAAGGCACTATCACCGGAGCAGTATTAAATGACACTGTTAACAAAACAAGTTTCCGGATCCGGGCCAGGTTTGTCATCAATGCAACAGGTGTTTTCACCAACAAAGTTGTCAGAAAAGATGAACCGGACAGAAGTAAAATGATCGTGCCGAGCAGAGGATCACATGTAGTGGTTGACAAGACTTTTCTCAATAGTGATTATGCCATCATGATCCCCAAAACCAGCGATGGAAGAGTTTTATTCATCATTCCCTGGCTATCCAAAGTAGTTATCGGCACTACAGATGTATTGACAAAAAAGGTAGTGATTGAACCCAAAGCTGAAGATTCTGAGATAGAATTTATTTTGGAAAATACTGGAAGCTATCTCGTAAACAGACCCGGCAAAAAAGACATACAAGCTACATTTGCCGGATTACGACCTCTAGCAGCGCCCAATAAAGACACAGGCACCAAAGAGATTTCCCGGGGACATCAGATCGTGAGAAGCCCTTCCGGTTTGTATACCCTCATTGGAGGCAAATGGACAACTTTTCGGAGAATGGGACAGGATGCGATTGACAAAATCATAAAGGATAACCGGATCCCAAGTGCTGCCTCTTCTTCATTAAACATTCCCATTCTTGCCCCTGAAATACCCATACCACATAACCCGGATCAGGATATTATTGAATATTTCCTTTTACATGAAATGGCAGTAAATGCTGAAGATGTACTGGCAAGGCGTATGCGGATAGCTTTTTTAGATCAAAAAAAATACAAGCAACTATACCCGCATGTAGAATCAATGATATCAGACATCTTGCAAAAATCCTCCTCTTTTGGGGAGTAGGTTGGGTAAGTTTGGTTTTTATCTGTTTAGCTGTTTATGCGTTAAGATGTGGAGGCGCATAGAGCATTGCAGGCCGTGCGCAGCTATTGGGGGCTGATGTTATTCTTTCACATTCCCCATTCCCTACATTCAACCCCTTCGGAGTTGTCGGCCGGTGGTTATCTGTATCCACCGGTTTCACCAGCGGTTACTCATTTTGAACTCCTTCGGAGTTAATGTTCACTAGCTACGTTGTATACTGGTTTCAATGTTGGTCATTCTCACTCCATTCCTACATAACTGAGAGTTACTCCCTTCGCCCACCGGT
>DAOLDB010000047.1:0-31306 GCA_035327565.1 Saprospiraceae bacterium | reverse complement strand
TTTATTGAAGTGGGTTCCCGCCACTCTTTCAACAGGCACAACACGATCCAGATAATCCGGTAGAGCAACCGTAGGCCCGATATCCGTAACATCCACCTCATAAATCGCATCATAATGTGCATCCTTATCGCTGAATAATGGAATTGATTTTCCTTTCGCCCGGGTTGATAAATAATTCATTGTAATTTCATCAGGGGCTATGATGCCATTTTTAGCTCCCAGATCAACAGTCATATTAGTCAGGGTCATCCTCCCGGCCATATCAAGGCTGTGAATGGCAGGCCCTTCAAATTCCAATGCTTTGTACAGAAGGTGGCCGTTCCATTGCATCATGCCCATAATATGCAGTGAAAGGTCTTTCGCCATGACATAGGGTTGCCATTTGCCGGTAATGTAAAATTTTACGGACTCAGGCACTCTGAACCAGGCTTTGCCTGTAGCCATTGCCACTGCAGCATCTGTAACACCCACTGCATTGCCAATGGAACCTATAGCACCATATGTGTTGGCGTGTGAATCAGTACCTATAGAAATGGTGCCTGGAAGCACGTGACCCTGTTCAACCATAATCTGATGGGCTATACCCTGTCTTCCCAGATCATAAAAATGTGTGATGTTGTGCAGTTTGACTACTTCTCTCCATTCATTGAGCATAGTGGCAAATAAAGGAGTGGGGGGAGGGATCAGATGGTCTGAGACACATATGACCCTGTCCCTGTCAAAAACATTGGAAACACCCAGTTCATGCAACTTTAAAAACGTTTGTTTGCCTAAATAATCCATTGTCATCACCGTATGGACATCCACCCAAACCAGTTCACCTGGTTTCACAGAATCTTTGCCGGATTGACGGGCCATAATTTTTTCAGTGATGGTTTGTCCCATTATAGTAGTTCTGACGCTTTTAAATTTCTTCTTGCTTCTTTATCCTTCGCTCTTCAATCATCATCAGGCCTTCAAATACACCATTGCGGCTGTACTGCCAGGTACGCATCCGGTGGCCTTCAGATAAGAGGGATATGATTTCATATAATTTTGTGCCCGACTCCTCCTTATATTCCCACCAAAGTAATATATTATTCTCTGATTCCCATGATTTACCATAAATTCTTGGATTGTCGAATGTAAGTATCCCATTTTGATCAAAGGTTGAAATGCCAAAATCGTGAAATTCTGATTTACCTCCCGGAAACATATATTCATTGGTCTGAGACCATTCAACCCCATTTAATTTCAGAGTCAGTCTGGAATGATGCCAATATATGACTTCACCTCTTGGAGAGATGCGGGTATATGTGCCTTCCCAAATGCCTGTATGTTGCGGAAAAAGTCGTAATGCTATCATATTTCAATATTCTATTTAAAACACATTTTGGTTATTAAGCACCATGATTCAAATTAAAAAATCTAATGCAAAATACCTAAAAAGAAAAAAAATCACTTCAAATATAAACTTAATTAAATTAATTAACTATATTTACAATGATTTATTTTCTACAATCATTAGAATAGGGACTTTTTTATTGGGAAATTCTTTAATCAAAAAAAACTATGTTATGCGCATTACATTCACAAGATCAATTACCATTTTGAGTTTGCTCCTGTTTATAGTTGCAGGAATGAAGGCACAAAAAACAGTTACAGGCAAGGTCACGGATGCCGATGGAGATCCCTTGATCGGCGCCAATATCACCATTAAAAATACTACCACCGGTACCATCACGGATGGAAGCGGATTGTTCTCCATTCAGGTGCGTGGCAATGACGATGTATTGATATTCGATTATATTGGTATGAAAAAGACAGAAATACGTGTGGGTTCTCAAACATCCATTGATATAAAAATGGTTGAATCCGGAGTGCAATTGGATGAATTTATTGTAACTGCTACACGGCAACCCATCCGGAAGATTGAAGCCACTACAGCAGTAGAGGTCTTTGATAACCGGCAGTTAAATATTAGAAAGCCCGAAGCATTCAGTGAAGCCATTCAGAATGCACCCGGTATGTATACTTCTCAGGCACAAGGAAGAAGGGGAGGGGTAACCACCCGCGGATTTCCTGATGGTTCACCTACGGGTGGTTTGGTGTATACGGGAATTTTGATCGACGGCATTCCTACCTTTGGTACACCAGGTAAGGTGCCGGATGCGGGTTTTGGATTTGACTTGAATGTAGACAGAGTAGAAATAGTAAAAGGAAGTGCTGCGACCATCTTTGGCAGAGCTTCTGCAGCCGGTGTTGTAAATATGATCAGTAAAGTAGGTGGGGATGAACTCCACGGTGCGGTGAGAATTACCAATTACAATGACATTTTAGACCAGGGACAGTTTAATTACAAATTAGATTTCAATATCAATGGACCAATTACTGATCAATTAAAATTCAATGTAGGGGGTTGGTTATTGAAGGACAATGGATTCAGAAATACAGGCTATAATGATGAAGGGGGGCAGATCAGAGGGAATTTGGATTATTTTCTGGATAATAATAAAGGAAGCATTCGCTTATATGGAATGTATTCCAACTTTACTTTTCAGAACCTGACAGATTTTCCTGTATTGATGAACGGTCTGACATTAGCTCCAGGCTGGAGAAATACCGACACTTATCAAATTCCTCAATTGGCTGACATCAATTACAGAGTGGTTCAGGGTGCAAGGAATGTATTAGATCCCAATGGAAATCAAATCATGCGAAACTTAGGTGATGCTATGGCAGATGGTTCTTTTGGAAGGGGGGGGAATATTGGTTTGAATGTTAACCTGGATTTGGGCAACGGATTCTTCCTCGAGAACAAATTCAGGTACCAGCAATTGACATCCGCTGTAAACTATGGTTTTGCACTATCCAATTTTTATGGTTCCAATGGACTACTCCGGTTATTTCTTGATGGAGAAAGTTTAGATACCGACCTGATCAACGATTTCAGAATTACAAAAATGTTTGAAACCGGCGAGACCCGGCATAGTATTAGTGCCGGATTTTACCTTTCTAACATCAATCTGAAGCCTACCACTTACAATTATTTATATGCCAGCAATGGAAATGATAGTCCTGAGACATTAGTCGCTACTTTTTTCGGGCCTCCCGGCACTCCTCCACCTGCTACCGGAGGGTTGACAAGGAGAGGTGAATATGATGAAAGTGTATTTTCATTTTTTATCGGAGATGAAATGAAATTCAACAATAAATTGTCAGTGAATGTAGGCTTGCGCTATGATCGTATCAATTTAGATATGAGAGAGACTAAAATTCCATTTGATCAGGAATTGACCCGGATAGAAACTTTGAGTGACTATTCTGCTTCATTGGGAATAAACTACCTGTTGGGTGAACGAAGTGCCATTTATGGAAACATTAACAGAGCATTTCGAATGCCTGATTACAGTACCTTTACATCATTGGAGCTCAGAGCGGATGGAAAGTTTCTCAGAGCGCCCGATGGAATTGAGGCCAACGAAATCATTTTGAATACAGAACTTGGTTACCGATCCGGATTCAAAGATATTGGTTTTGATATTGCTGTGTTCAATACTCAAATTGATAATCGCTTAGCCTCTATTTTTGAAGATGGTTTACTGGTGAGTAAACCTCTGGGTCAAAACAGAATTACCGGGGCAGAACTGGCCTTGACCTTTACCCCGACGGCAATTAAAGGATTATTTGCCCGTGCTTCTTATACTTTACAGAATCCTCGGTTTACTGATTTCAAAGTTCCAATAGGAAGGACAGCACAAGGAATGCTAAACGTCGACATTAATGGCAATTTGTTTGGCAATACATTGATTGATGAGGGAGATGGAAATTATTCACTGGATGTCAACGGAAACCGATTACCAGGAACTCCGGGTGCCATTTTTAATACTGTGATCATATACGAACATAAATGGTTCGGATTGGATTTTTCTGTTAACCATAACACCAATCGCTATGCTGATGCTACCAATGTATTGAAACTGGATGATATCACTGTTGCCAATGGTGGGGGCAAATTCAATTTACCTGTTGGAAACAATGTCCTTGAAATAGGAGTGCAAATAAAAAATCTTTTCAATGGGATGATAGTCAACAACTTTGCCGGTCTGGCTGACAATGATGCAACATTGGCACAAAGGCAGCGAACTCCAGATTGGACCAATGCCAGTGGGGCGCCTTTATATGGACATGCCTATATACAAATGCCCAGAAGGATCCTTTTATTTTTGAACTATACTTTTTAGACTATATTTTTGGAGCTCCATTGCCTTTTCGGACTTTCACTTCCGGAAAGGCAATTTTTCGTTTTATCTTCATGGCTTATCCGATGATTATGGATGATTTTGTGTTTATAGAGGAACAGGGATTGCGCGACGGGTTACAGACCGTTTCGACATGGATACCCACAGAGACGAAATTGCGTTGGGTGGATGGGTTGTTGTATGCCGGGGTTTCCACCATTCAACTGTCATCCTTTGTGCATCCCAAATGGGTGCCGCAAATGGCGGATGCTGAAGCCCTTTTTACAGCTTGCCACCATAAAAAAGGCCAATTCAGCGGTCTGGTTTTAAACAATAAAGGGGTTGACAGGGCTTTATCATGTGGAGCTTCCCATTTATCCATATCGTATTCAGCCAGTGATACCCATAGCCGGAAGAATACAGGTATGAGCAAAGAGGAGGCCCGGATATCCATTCAAAGCAGCATTATTAAAGCCAGCCAGCATGGAATGAAGGTTCGTGCAGGTGTCCAGTGTGCCTTCGGTTGCCGTTATGAAGGGAAGGTGGATCCGGCTACAGTTATCGGGGACATCGAATTTTTTTTAGCACTACCGGTTGACTCTCTCGCTTTAGCCGACAGTACCGGTATGGGTAATCCCAAAGCCATTCATATGATGAGTCGTGAAGTAATGAGAATTTCCGGAAAGAAAACTTTAAGTCTGCATTTGCACAACACTGAAAATAAAGGCTACGCTAATGTATATGCTGGTTTGGAAGCAGGTGTCCGGCACTTTGATACCGCTTTTGGAGGGCTGGGAGGGTGCCCATTTATAAAAAATGCTTCCGGCAATATTGCTACTGAAGATACCGTAAATATGCTTCATCAGATGGGAATGAAAACAGGCATTGATGTGGATAAGCTGGTAAAAGTATCATTGGAAGTTGAAAAACATATCGGAGTAACGCTACCGGGACTTTTTGCAAGGATAGCAGTAAACAGAGAAATTCAGAAATTATGAGTGGGTTGACCAAGGTAGAAAGAATTGTTTCTGAACGAACCGGTTCTCTTGTCCGATCCGGACAACTTGCAGTAGTGTCTGTAGATGGTGCCATGGCTACCGACACCACTGCCCCATTAGCCATTCAATCTTTTTACCGCATGGGGGGGCGCCGAATATGGGATCAGGATCGTTTTGCACTTGTTATTGATCATGCTGCTCCTGCACCCAACCAACGAATTGCAGAGTTGCACAGGATGATGCGTACATTTTCCAAAGAGCAAAATATTCATTTGTATGAAGTAGGGGAAGGGATTTGCCATCAGCTTATGGTTGAATCCGGACGGGTACAGCCCGGATATATATTTACCGGAGCCGACTCCCATACACCTACATATGCCGCTGTAAACAGCTTTTCTATGGGCATAGGGAGTACTGATTTAGCGGCAGTAATGAAAACGGGAAAGATTTGGATTAAAGTACCTGAAACCATTTTGATTCATATTGAAGGCATTTTACCGATAGGTACCTCTCCAAAAGATCTTGTACTTTTTTTAACCGGCAGGTTGACCATTTCGGGAGCAACTTATTGTTCGGTTGAATTTCAAGGTTCTACCATTGCATCTTTGAGCCTGTCAGGTCGAATGTGTGTGGCAAACATGTTAGCTGAAATGGGGGCTAAAACAGGGTTTATGGATACCGACGGGTTGGATATCCCTTATCAGTATGGCGAGTTAAAAGCAGATTATGATGCCGTGTATAAACAGGTGTATCATTTTCATGTGGATGGGTTACCTCCACAATTGGCAGCACCTCACTCTCCCGATCAGGTCGTAAGTGTTGAGAAATATACTGGACAAAAAGTAGACTATGGCTTTATTGGAACATGTGGAAATGGAAGGTTGGAGGATCTGCAGAGTGCAGCAAAAGTATTACAGGGGAAAAAAATAAAGAGGGGTTTGCGGTTAATCATTGCCCCTGCATCCAGAAGTGTATTTATGGATGCCATTACTGACGGTACTGTTCAAATCCTTATGGAAGCAGGAGCAACTTTTATTACTCCGGGTTGCGGTCCCTGTGTAGGCACGCACCAGGGGGTTCCCGGTGATGGAGAAACAGTCATTTCAGCGGCCAACCGCAATTTTCAAGGCAGAATGGGCAACCCGGGTTCTTCTATTTTTCTAGCAGCACCAGCTACTGTAGCCGCATCTATGGTAACCGGAGAAATCACCCATCCCAAAGAGTTGTTGTAAAATGAATGATCTACAAGGAATACATCCACAGAAGTGGACCCTATCTTTAGTAATAGCCATTATTGCAGCTTCTCTTGGTTTTTTTGTTGATTTATACGATATTATCATTGTCAGTGTTGTCCGTCAGGCCAGTTTGACAGATTTAGGTTTTTCGGGGGATGACTTGCTGGAAAAAGGGGTATTATTGCTCAACACCCAAATGTCAGGGATGCTTTTAGGGGGTTTTTTGTGGGGAATTATAGGTGATAGAAAAGGCAGGCTTTCAGTGTTGTTCGGATCCATACTATTGTATTCAACGGCAACATTTTTCAATGCTTTTGTAACCAGTTATGACCAATATCTTGCTTTGCGCTTTCTCGCCGGACTGGGGCTTGCAGGAGAATTGGGAGCAGCCATAACACTGGTTGCTGAACAGATGCCTCAAAAGCAACGTGGTCTTGGGCCTGCAATGATTGCTTCTTTTGGAATGCTGGGTGCTATTTTTGGCGCGGTGATTGGTGGCCGGATGGAGTGGACATTTGCATACAAACTTGGCGGTTTTATGGGTTTTGCCTTGTTGATTTTGCGTCTTGGGGTCCTGGAGAGTAAAATGTTTCTTAAAGCTGCACAATATGGAGATACCATGGGCAATCTGACAATCCTTTTTGGCAGGAAAGAAAATCTGAAGAAATACTTGTGCATCATATTGATGGGTTTTCCGGGCTGGTATATCAATGGCATTGCAATGACCTTTACTCCTGAAATTGCCGCAGGTCTGGGTATGACAGAGATTCCCAGAGTGAGTACGGTGTTTTTGGTTTTTTTCCTGGGTTTTACATTTGGCGATTTTTCTTGCGGGGTCTTTTCACAGTTTCTCCAGAGCAGGAAAAAGGCCATTTTATATTATATCTCTGCATTTGGAGTTTTAATAGGTATGTTTTTTATTTTCGGTCGATTGTCGGTTATAACTTATTATATCATTTTTGCGTGCATGGGTTTTTTCGCGGGCTACACTATTGTGCTTCTGACGATGGCTGCAGAAATGTTTGGTACCAATATTAGAGCCACGGTTACTACCAGTGCTTTAAATCTGATCAGGGGTTCAGTCATTCCACAGACTTTATTATTTACATTTTTAACCGCCCAATGGGGTGTGGTGGTAGGCGCAGTAATTACCGGAGCATTATCATTGGCTGTAGCCATGTATGGATTTACCCAATTACACGAAACCTTCCATGCAGACATCAATTTTCTCGAAAATGAAAAAGGAGAAAAAGTAATTATAGGTCAAAATGAAGATTTATGAAGATTTCAGGCAAAGCGCATGTTTATGGAGACAATATCGATACCGATCGCATCATTCCCGGTAAGTATACCAAAACTTTGGATTTGAGTACACTGGTTACTCATGTGATGGAAGATCTCGATCCCGGATTCCATCGTACTTTTAAGAAAGGAGATGTATTGGTGGCAGGTGATAATTTTGGTTGCGGTTCTTCCAGAGAACAGGCTCCGTTGGCATTGAAAGAAGCCGGAGTATCTTTGATCATTGCGAGGTTTTTTGCAAGAATATTTTACAGAAATGCCATTAATATTGGTTTACCTGTTCTTGAGATTCCCAAGCATGATATTAAAAATGGCGAAACGGTTGAGGCTGATCTGAGTACAGGAGAGGTTATTGTGTATGGAAATACTTTGCGTAAGCAATATGCATTGAAAATGCCGGATATAATGCTGGAGATTTTACACCGTGGTGGATTGGAGAAATACCTGTTAGAAAAAGGTGATTATCAAATCTAAATTTACGTATGTATGGAAAGAGCAGAAAGAGAAAAGTTGCCATTATTTGGAATCAGGGTCCTCGAATTTACTCATGCTGTAATGGGACCGACAACCGGCCTCTTGTTGGCAGACATGGGCGCAGAAGTTATCCATATTGAACCAACCGACGGAGACCCTACCCGAAAGTTAAAAGGTTTTGGCACGGGGTATTTTTACTTTTACAACCGCAATAAGAAAAGTCTTGCCATTGATTTGAAATCTGAACAAGGAAAGAAAATCATCTATGAATTAGCTTCAGAATGTGACGTATTGGTTGAAAATTTTGGACCCGGTACGATGGATAAGCTGGGATTTTCCTTTGAGAAAATAAAAAGCATCCATCCGGGGATAATATACTGTTCACTCAAAGGATTTTTAAGTGGCCCCTATGAACACAGGATCGCAATGGATGAAGTAGTACAGATGATGGGAGGATTGGCCTATATGACAGGGAGAAGTGGTGATCCATTGCGGGCAGGCACTTCCATTGTAGATATTACTGGTGGCATGTTTGGATACATTGGCATATTGCTGTCACTCATTGAAAAGCAAAAGACCGGACAGGGCAGATATGTCAAAAGCGCGCTGTTTGAGACAACTGCTTTTCTGATGGGACAGCATATGGTGTACAGTGCATTGTCAGAGAGTAGAATTCCTCCCATGCCTGAAAGAATCAGCGCCTGGAGTATATACAATATTTTTGATACTCTCGATAGTCAAAAAATTTTTATCGGTATCATCAGTGAAAAACAATGGACAAAATTTTGTACCATTTTTAGAAAGGAAGAATGGCTGAACGATCCGCGATTTGGAACCAACAATTTGAGAATTGACCATAAAGAAGAACTATTGCCACAGGTGGTCGAAATAATAAAATCTTTCCCTATGAGTGGCTTGGTAGCTATGCTGGAAAAAGCGGGAATCCCCTTTGCACCGATTGCCCACCCGGAGGATTTATTCACAGACCCTCACCTCAACGCCAATGGAAGTCTGGTGGATACCTGTCTTGAAAACCAGGTAAAGGCCCCATTGCCGATTTTTCCGCTACAATGGGGTGAGCAGCGTACG
This sequence comes from Saprospiraceae bacterium, assembly GCA_035327565.1. Classification (GTDB taxonomy): domain Bacteria; phylum Bacteroidota; class Bacteroidia; order Chitinophagales; family Saprospiraceae; genus JABDLO01. The sequence goes on along the minus strand of DAOLDB010000047.1, from coordinate 21,988 downwards.
GATACATGGAATGACGCTCCTGCAATTGGTGAACATACCTATGAAATCCTTCTCAGGGCAGGATTCAGCCCGGTTGAATTAGAATCTTATGAAAAAGAAGGAATAATAGTTAAAACAATAAAAACCGATCATTCATGAAACTTCATTTAATTCTTTTTACAAGTATGATTATTATTGCAATTGCCTGTAAGTCAGATACTGTTCAAGATCAGCCTATGAAAAGGACCATTGATATATTTAAAGAATACATCACCGGTGACTTTACCAATGCCAATCAAATTACACATCAGCGAGAATCAGGATTGATCACACATCCCTTTGCTGTACATATCAATAGGGTGGCCAACGATAAAATTATCAATGCCCCAGCTGTTGATGGTTTCTGGGTACTGGAAGAGAGTTATTATACGTGGGAAGGAAAAGAGACTGAATTGAAGCCTTATTTGTTTTTATTTGAAGCAATAGGTGATACTGCCGTCCGGCTTACTCCTTTTCTATGGCCGGAAGATCTTTACGAGGTGGAAGTAGTGAAAAATGACAATCCGGATCTGGTATTCGATTATAGAGATTTGAAAGCCTCACCTACCTTTAGTCCTGCAGATTACCGATTTAATGGTGAGGTTTTTACCATATTTGCTCCTAATGATCTGGGTAATGGACTTAGATTTACACTAATAGAAACGTTGTATCCGGATCGTCTGGAAGTCATGGAGTTACTGGAAAAAGACAGTCAGAGATTGACTCCTTACGATAGTCCGATATTGTATGAAAGAGTAGAGTAATACCGTATTGGGATTCTTAAGTTAGCGCATCATCTGCATACTTCACGAATGAATTGAAAGGCCGGATTATATCCCAAACGGGCTGCTTCCCGTAAATCTACACAAGCATCCTCATATTTCTCGAGTCGGAGGTACACATTGGCCCTGTTGAAATAAGCATGGTGATCCTCTTTATTTTTGGAAACTACCTGGTTGAAATCGAGAAGCGCCGCATCATAATTTTCAAGATTGAGATAGGCAATACCTCTGTTGATGAAAAAGCCCATTTGATCCGGAGATTTTGCAATTAACCGGGTATAATCATCGATGGCTTCCCTATATCGCTTTGTCTGAATATTGACCATCGACCGTTTTATCAGTGTGTTTTCATGATTGGGCTCCAAAGCCAATGCCTTACCGAAATCTTCAATAGCAGGTAATGTATCACCTTGTGAAAGATGTGAATATCCCCGGAGGTAGTAAAGCTCTGCGTTTTGTTCACCCATATCCAATAGTGCGCTGAGATCAAAAGTGGCTTCTTTGAATTTTTCAATTTGTACCAGTGATTTTGCACGTGGAAGATATATTTTACCAGGATCCTGGTTAAAATCCAAAGCGCTGGAAAAATCATTGACGGCGTCATAATATTTTTCCAGATGGTAGTGAGATACTGCCCGGTTAAAGTAGGCAACTGCCGATTCATCATCGATTTCAAGTACCTGGTCAAAGTCATCAATGGCTTTTTTATATTCCTTGAGACCAAGAAGAATGGTGCCCCTTTGGAGATATGCTTCGGAAGATTGAGGATCAACCTTTAAAGCTTGCGTATATGCATGCATGGCTTTGTGATGCTCTTGCATTTGATTATAAATATATCCCTTATGCAGGTAAGCTTTCAGATGTTCCGGTTCTTGCTGAAGTACACGGTCTAAATCTGTCAATGCACCTTTCCAGTCTTTCACACTGATTTTCATTGAAGCCCTGTTGAATAACGCTTTGGTGTATCCGGGATTCAATTCCAGTGCTCTTGAAAATGATGATATAGCTTGTTGGTAATCTTTGTTTTTAGCTAATTCAACTCCAAGATTGTATTGACGGACTGCCTCGGCTGTCGGTGATTGTGCAAACATCGACTGGCAGTTCACCATACATATGAGTAAAAATAAGAATTGCAGTTTCATAATGGCTCGATTATCAAAATGTAAAAAAATCCGGCGCAACATTTCCCGGATGTTACGGTCAAGGTAGGGTTTTCTTCGATACTCGGATCATTTTATATTTGAATAATTATAATTGAAACGTACAGAATTCCTTTTTCATTATATGCGGTAATCAACGATTTGTCACCTGAACATTTTCTGAATTCTTTATAACCGGTTAATTTTTTACCGCAAGGGGTACAAAGTCCGTTGCAAAAAAATCAAAAAAGAGCACTACAACTTAATGACCTTTACACCTAATCATTTTATTACTATTGTCTGTTAGCGACTGTCAACTGTCCTCTGACAATTTGCGACTGCCCAATACATAATTAATAATAAATAACCCGCATTTTCATACTATAACCTTTCCCTTTCATTATAAAATTATATTCAGTACCTTTTCAATCAATTGTTCAACTGCACTTTTAGGATTCTTACAAAACTGTCCGGTTTTTCGATTAGCAAGAATCACGTTGAAACTAACGGCTTCATGGCCCATCAGACGACTGAGGCCGTAAATAGCGGAAGTTTCCATCTCCAGGTTAGTAACCGGAATACCATTCCATTGTACTTGTTCCATTTTATTGAGAAAGGAGGGATCGCGCGGGCGTATTCTTAGTGATCGCCCCTGGGGGCCATAGAATCCTCCTGCGGTTAAAGTGATGCCCTTGATGATCTGAGATGGAATCTTATCCCAATGAGACCAGGTACTCATTACAGTGTAGGGAACTATAGCGGGCAGTTCATCTGCAATCCTTCGTTTTACCTCCAAAGAAACCATTTTCTCATCTTCACTCTGAGGCAAAGAGTAATAGTGCATAAGTCCTTCCATACCGATAGCAGCACGTGAAGCAACTACTGATTCGACTTCAATATCTTCTCTCAGCGCTCCACTGGTTCCTATCCTGCAGAAAGTGAGTTGCCTTTTATTTTCTTTTACCGTCCTGCTTTTAATGTCAATATTCACCACAGCATCCAATTCGGAGAGAACGATGTCAATATTGTCTGTACCTATTCCGGTGCCAATAACTGTTACTTCCTTCCCTTCAATCCAACCGGTTACCGTATGAAATTCTCTTTTTCTCTTTTTTGTAGTGACTTTTGACATATATTTTGAGATCATCTTTACCCTGTCCGGATCACCCACAGTAATGATCAAATCGGCAATATCTTCCGGATGTACATTGAGGTGATAAATGCTTCCATCCGGATTAATGATTAACTCTGAAGCGTGAAGAATCATAGAATTTAATAATACATAAATGACAAAGAGGACAAACCTTCAATGTAGCAAAAAAGTATGAATAATCATTACAGACCGTTGATTGTTCACAAGATTTTTTTTGCTGAGATGAAATACTACATCCAGTGCGTATTCAGATTTTAAGATGTTTTATAAATTTGATTGAATCAATAAAGAATTAACTAGAATCCAAATGAAGAAGATATTTTACCTCTCCACATGTAGTACTTGCCGGCGAATACTTGCAGAAATCAATACGGAAGGTTTTGAATTGCAGGATATTAAAGAAAAAAACATTTCAGCTGCGGATTTGGATTTTGCAGCGTCCATTGTGGGCGGATATGGTGTATTATTTTCGAGGAAGGCAATGAAGTTCCGTTCGTTGGGGCTGCATGAAAAGACAATTACAGAGAAAGAGCAAAGGGATTGGATACTGAATGAATATACATTTCTCAAACGACCGGTTATTATCAATGGGTCTGAGGTGTACTATGGCAACAGTAAAGATACTGTGGCGAGACTGAAAATGGATTTAGCTTAAACGTCTCAGGAAATACTGCAATGGGATTAATTACATAGCAAGTTAATGATCCCAGTGTTTATCCGGTTGGATTCATTGCCCGCTCTATCCACCAGATATACTTCAAATGACAAATCATTGGTAGGGAACTGGGATGGGGCAGAGCATGGGGGGATCAGATCGGGAAAAATACAACACGTAGTATACATCAACACAGTGATTTCGCCACGAACACCATTGCCAACCCCTTGTTCAGGTATTTCAGGCACTTTGAATTGATTATAAATATTGCCCGTTCTTTTATCAATAATAAACAAACTCCGCATAGTTGAATTGGCAGGATGGCCGATATCTCCGTCTCCATCCTGGAATGATATGGTCATAAAAGTTGAATCGTTGTTGAGGCCTCCCTGATTCATGGTGCTTTTACTGAAACCCACAAAGTCTATTTCAGGTTCTAAAGGAAAATCCGGAGCTTTTACACAGGAGTTCAAATGAAAAACCCACCCGGCTAATATGAATAATGCAACATAATTTTTTATAACTACCTTCATCAATGATTTTATTGAGATTAAACCTTTGACGTTTTCATTAGTAAACTATTAATTTATGGATAGAGTTTCATATACTGTGATACGAATGCAGGTTATATAGTTACTAAGACGATAATTTGTCGATTTTAGTTTTCATTTCATCATAGGTAGAATAAAATATATTGAATAAAAAGGCATAGGATTCAAATGCAACAGAGCACTGCCATCCAACAAGAAAGATTCACCCTCATTGGATTGCTGAGTAGTCAGAATAATTTTTTTTTTGATGAACTGGCGTTGAAAATTTACCAATACCAGTTGAAATATAACCGGATATACTATGCGTTTGCCAGGCAGATCCATCCTGATCCATTCAGGGTCTCTGAACTGGAAGAAATACCTTTATTGCCTGTTTCAGCATTCAAGCATCACAGGATTAAAACAGGAGATTGGAATCCTGAAGTGATTTATAAAAGTTCATCGACTACGGGAACATTACCTTCTTCTCATCATATAAAAAACAGATCCGAGTATCTGGCTAATGCGCAACGTTGTTTTGAGTTGTTTTATGGACCGGTAGAGCAATACTGTTTTTTGGCATTGTTGCCAGGTTATCTTGAAAGGTCCGATTCTTCTCTTATTGACATGTCAGGTTATTTTATTCAAAAATCATTTTATCCGCAAAGCGGTTTTTTTCAGAATGATTTCGATGAATTGGTGAACAGAATAGGTCAATTAGCCAGGGAAAATATACCCACCATATTATTAGGTGTTACTTTTGCACTTTTGGATATGGCAGAGAAGTATTCTTTGGATTTTCCCGAACTTATCGTAATGGAAACCGGAGGAATGAAAGGAAGACGTAAGGAAATCATCAGACAGGAGGTGCATGACATTCTTCAAAATAAATGGAGGGTAAAAGGAATCCATTCAGAATATGGTATGACAGAATTAATGAGTCAGGCTTATTCATCCTCCCTGGGTATTTATAAATTGCCAAAGACAATGAAGGTTGTCATCCGGCAAACAGAAGACCCATTGAATTCGGAAACTACTGATCGGGCAGGAATAATGGGAATTATTGATCTGGCTAATATCGATTCCTGCTCTTTTCTTCTTACAGATGATTTGGGAAGAGTATTTTCTGATGGAAGCTTTACAATTATAGGTCGATTGGATAACAGTGAGATCAGAGGCTGCAACCTTATGGTATCTGACCTGTAGTGGAGTCCAGTCGTTTATTTTTTGATCATTCCTTCAAAAAGCCAGTTGGCCAGAGCCTGTCTGTTAGAAGGTTCCAGCAATCGCTTATGATCAGTCTTGTTTTTTATATTAGCGAGTTCTACAAACACAGCAGGGGGGGTCGTATTTCTCAATACATAAAGCGATTTGCCTTCTACATAGCCGTGATATCCTCTTGACTTTTGATGTGTGGCATATTTGGTTTCAAATACATCCCTTAGTGTTTCGGCCATTTTTTTGCCGTTTGGACTTTCTTTGTAGTAATAAAAGAAGACATCTTGCCGGTTGTTTTCATTTCGTGAATCTACATGGATCATGATGGCTTTTTGGTTGCGTATCCCTTCATGGAGATGTTTTTTGTACAATCGGTTAATTGCCTCGGAGCGTTGTTGTAGTCTGGCCTTTTGATTGATTGGTATGGAATGACCACCGATTACCACCTCATCTTTATCGCATTTGAGGTACCTTTCATCTCTGATTCCATCATTTTTGTCCTGGATGATCATATAAACAATGGCTCCATGCTGCATCAGATTGCGAGCCAAACGGGCTGCCACATCATAGGCATATTCATCTTCACACATATCTTCAGGACATGCCTTGCACACAGCGCCAGGGTCAGGGCCGCCATGGCCACTTACAATATAATATACCTGATTGGCCAGTGAATTGTCTAAAACCGGTATTTTACCGTATACAGGCCCAAACAAAGGTTCGTTTATTATTTTACCGGAAGGCACTTCACTGTTGGCGGGTGATTTGACAATATCACCGGCAGGTAAGCCGACTGTCTCAACGGATACTTCACAACCTATTTCTTCATAGGGCACCCAAAGTATTTTACTCTTAGTGTAATGAGAATTGCGCATTCCTGATTTCAATAGTCCTTCATTATACTTTTGTATCCTTATGGCTTTGTCCCAATCATTGATGCCTATAGTACTTCGAATGCTTTTGCCATCATAATGAAATATAAGTATGGGCAAACTGTATTCTTTATAATCTGCCAGGCCGGCTTGAGGCTTCAGCTGATTTAACTCATAAAATTTATTCAAATGGCATGAATTCGTACTTAATCCATATCTCTTAAGAAGTGTATAAATTCCATCACCGGATTTAGGCGAGGCAGTAAAATATTTGGGTTCATTGGCATAGGACAAATAAGTAAATAAAGAAATAAATGGTAAAACAGGAATTAACTTTCTCATACCGTTATCCGATTTAATTCATTTTAAATACCACACTATGAATAGGTGGGAGGTTATTTCAAAAAGGTCAAAACAAATATATCATATTAAAATAAAATATAATACATTTTTTACAGAAAATATTTAGATTGTTTGGTATAACAGTATTCTCAATCAAAGAAATTTTAATAAATAACGGAAATGTTAATGGTCTGGTACCGGATCCGGCCAGTTGACATCGATAATTCTCAGCCGGTTTTGTTTTTTGACGTTGTAGGATTTTGTGGCAACTACTTTTTTCATCAAAAACCCTAAGATGATAGCACCACCACCAATGGCGGCAGTGTCGGCCCCAAAATTCCAATTGTCATTTAAAAAATGAGTCACAGCGGCGAAGGCAAACCATCCGGCTCCAAATCGGATAAGTATATCTCCAAATCCTTTTGCCCATTTTTTATATAATTTAATTCGTGTAATTTCATTCAAAGACACCATTCCTGATGAAAAATATATAAATTCCTGTTGATAATCAATAACTTCTATTTTTTCATGAAACCATTTTTTTCCGGTAGATTGTGTTTGATACATGAAATAATCCCCTATAAAAAACCGGGTAGATACAGGATTGTCATAGTATTCCAATTGCAGGAATACCTGTGCATGGGATACCGAAGCAGATACATATAATAAAATACTAATGAGCAGGAAAATATAACAGCGGATCATAGATCATAATATGGACTGTAAAATATACATTTTATCCTTTTCATAGATTATTGACCATGTTGTTTAAAATTTTTTTCATAGAATTTTCAATAATCCTATAATCGATTTCTTCATTCGCCACATAAATAGCAAAAAGAGCATAAGTAACATTCTTTTCTGTTCCAAGAGTACTAATTATTTCTTTGTTCAGCCGAAACGCTTCTCGTATTCTTCTCTTAATGGTGTTTCGCTTAACAGCTTTTTTTATTTTTCTCCGGGGCACTGTTACTCCAAACCGATAAGGGCCACCATCATAGGGTATATGCAGATAAACTAGTTTGACCGGATATGAAAATAATGCTATCCCTTCTTGCAGAAGTTGGGCTATAGTTTTTGGATCTTTTAAGCGTTCCCTGGATGACAGTGTTAACTTTTTCATACCTTGAAGTGGAACAAGGGTGATGTCAGAAATTTTATAAAAGGATTATTCTCATTCGTTTTCATCTATGAAAGAAATTGAATGGAGATTATCCTTTTCTACGAATTCGGATATTGAATCTACAATTTTTACAAGTAAAAAAAAATCCGGACAATACTGGATCGTCCGGATTGATCAATCTTTACAGGACACAATTATTTTACAAACTTTTCATCAGAGACAGTAAGCTTGAGCCTTCCTTTTGCTCTGCGTCTTGCCAATACTTTCCTGCCGTTCTTTGTACTCATCCGGGATCTGAATCCATGTTTATTGGCTCTTTTTCTGCGGGATGGCTGGAATGTCCTTTTCATTGTTTATTGAATTAATATTTTACTTTACTGTTTTTAAATTCCGGAGTCAGTCTGAAGATCAGGTTTGATATGCATTTTTTTCAAACGCTGAATACATGAACTTCCCATAAGTTTTTCCCAAAGGGAGCGCAAAAGTAATGTGAATAATTGAATAATCCTAATGGATTAAAAAATTATCCATTCATTGAAACCAAAAATTCATCATTGCTTTTCGTTCCCAGCATGTGCTTGCGAAGGAATTCCATAGCTTCGTCCGGTTTCATATCAGCCAAATGCTTTCTTAGAATAAACATTCGTTTCAAAGAGCTTTCGTCCAGAAGAAGCTCTTCTCTTCGAGTACTGGATTTAGTGAGATCAATAGCCGGATACAGCCTCTTATTGGCAAGAGAACGGTCAAGCTGCAATTCCATGTTACCGGTACCTTTGAATTCTTCAAATATGACTTCATCCATTTTAGAACCGGTATCAATCAATGCTGTGGCAAGAATGGTGAGTGATCCTCCCCCTTCAATGTTTCTGGCGGCTCCAAAAAACTTTTTAGGTTTATGGAGCGCGTTGGCTTCCACACCCCCTGATAATACACGTCCGCTGGTAGGTGCAACGGTATTATAAGCTCTGGCCAACCGTGTAATGGAATCGAGAAGAATCACAACATCATGACCACTTTCTACCAATCTTTTGGCTTTAGCCAGTACAATGTTGGCCACACGGACATGATTATCCGCCGGCTCATCAAATGTAGATGCAATCACTTCCGCATTAACACTGCGTTTCATATCGGTAACCTCTTCCGGTCTTTCATCGATTAACAAGACTATGAGATAGCATTCCGGATGATTTTCTGCAATGGCATTGGCCAAATCCTTCAGTAAAAAAGTTTTTCCGGTTTTTGGTTGCGAAACGATTAATCCTCTCTGCCCTTTACCAATGGGAGTAAACAGATCGATCATCCGGTTGCCGTAATCTTTTCCGCCTGGATGTGTGGTCAAACTAAATTTGACTTCCGGAAATAATGGAGTCAGGTAATCAAAGGGTACACGTTCTCTGATTTGATCAGGAGTCAGTCCATTAATCCTTGATACCCGTAGAAGTGCAAAATATTTTTCACCTTCTTTAGGTGGGCGGACGGCTCCACGCACGGTATCTCCGGTTTTTAATCCAAATAATTTGATCTGGGATGGAGAAACATAAATATCGTCAGGAGATGATAGATAATTGTAATCGGATGAGCGCAGGAACCCATATCCATCTGTCATCATTTCCAGGATACCTTCTGCTTCAATTACCCCATCCAGTTCCGGTAGAAACTTTGGGGGGGCGGGTTTAGTGGGTTCTTTGATATTTTCCCTGGCAGGTTCTCTGCTTTCTTCACGGCGCATTTCCTGAACCGGTTTTTCTGGTCTGGTTTCACTGTGTGGATTTCTGTAGGGTTGATGCTGAGTCTTTTGAACATACTCTCTCTTCCTTTCATGGGGAGTAGGCTCAGATTTTTCACTCCTTTGGTCTTGTTTCTGATGGTGACCATTGGTCTGTGAGGGGCCGGATGAAGGGACAGGTTTTCTCAGTCTTCGACGTCTGGCTCTCCCATTTTCATCTGTTTCAGACGAGTAATCGGGTTTGTTTTGGTTATTTTCCTGAGTCTCGGCTACTGTTTTTTCACTTTTCTCTGGAGATGATTCTTTAGAGGTTTTTGGTGAATCATTTTTCAAAGCTTGTTGGTCTAAGATTTTATAAATCAGATCTTGTTTGCTAAGTCGTTTGAAAGATTTCAGATTGAGTTGTTCTGCCAACTCTCTCAGTTCAGGAACGAGCATTTCGTTCAATTGCAGGATATCGTACATTGGTTTAAATTAAATAAGTTGATTAGTTATACGTAAATTGAGGTAGTTAAAACCTTTTAATTCTGATTAATAGTGGAATTTAGGGCAGCCACCTGTTATGTGTGAAAATCAAGATATGTGCTGAATTGCACTGCAAAAATACATATATAATTTAATTTTCAAAATAGTACCTTTGCAAATCTTAAAATATTTTTTTTGACTAAAAAGTTTTCATTTTGGTCAAATTTGATGAAATATTATTTAAAGCCATACTTACAATAAACCATTTAATACGCTACTATGCTCGAATTACAGGTGCTGCATCAACAGAAGGAATCCATCATTGAAAGACTTGGAAAAAGAAATATGCCGGTAGATCCGGCCCTTTTGATCAATGAGGTTATACAGCTGGACCTGGAGAGGAAAGATATTCAGACTTCTTTGGATGCTGTTCTTGCCAGAGTTAATCAATCCTCAAAAGAGATAGGGATGCTCTTTCAGATGAAAAGGAATATAGAGGCTGAAAATATGAAAAATCAGGTTTCGTCCTGGAAGCAAGAAATAAGAGAATTGGAAGAACGTTCAAGGGATGTAAAACAAAAACTTGAGGAAGCGCTCCTGGGAATACCTAATGCTCCTCATCCTTTGGTGCCGGGTGGGAAATCACCTGATGAAAATTTGGTGTATAAAAATTGGCCCGGCTCTCTTCCTCAGCCGGAGCCGGGAAGGCTACCTCATTGGGAAATTGCCAATGAAAAAAACATATTTGATCTTAAGTTAGGGGTAAAAGTTACAGGCGCAGGATTTCCATTATTCAGAGGGAAAGGAGCCAGACTCCAACGGGCATTGATACAGTTTTTTCTGGATGAAGCTGTTGCTGCAGGATATGAAGAAGTTGTTCCCCCATTATTGGTAAATCCGGAAACTGCCAGAGGTACGGGTCAACTGCCCGATAAGGAAGGGCAGATGTATTTTATCAATGAAGACAATTTATACCTGATTCCAACGGCAGAGGTTCCTGTGACAAATATTTATAGGGATACAATGATTAATCCATCAGATTTTCCCATTAAGCTTACGGCATATACTCCTTGTTTCAGAAGGGAGGCCGGTTCATATGGTGCCGATGTCAAAGGATTAAACCGGGTTCATCAATTTGACAAGGTTGAAATTGTGCAAATTGAAAGACCTGAAAAATCGTATGAAAGATTAGACGAAATGATTGCCCACGTCGAGCAATTGCTCGAAAAGCTGGAACTGCCGTACCGCATATTGCGTTTATGTGGAGGTGATATGGGATTTGCATCTGCTATGACCTATGACTTTGAAGTATATTCGGCCGTACAAAAGCGTTGGCTTGAGGTGAGTTCGGTTTCAAATTTTGAAACGTTTCAAACCAACCGGATGAAAATTCGCTTTAAAAATGAAAAAGGAAAGTCAGTATTGGCTCATACTTTGAATGGAAGTGCTCTGGCTTTAGCCAGAATCATAGCAGCAATACTTGAAAATCACCAAACATCGGAAGGGATCATCATTCCTGAAGTGTTGAGAGATTATACAGGTTTTTCTGTTATTTAGCGTTGAACTAAAAAAAATTAAGAAATTTATTGAGAACATTAAAAGTCTAAAGTTATGAGTATCGGTTATTTTGTCATTTTGGGCATATTTTCAATAATTGGAATGCTGGTTTCCAATCAATTGAAAGCCCGATTCAATAAGTATAGCAAAATTAGGTTGTCGAATAATTTGAGTGGTGCTGAAATTTCTAAAGCCATGCTAAGTCACTATGGAATTCATGATGTGAATATTGTCATGGGGCAGGGTTTTCTGACTGACCATTACAATCCAATGACTAAAACAGTTTCGTTGTCACCAGAAGTATTTCAGGGAAGAAGTATTGCTGCAGCAGCAGTTGCAGCCCACGAGTGTGGGCATGCTGTGCAGCATGCAACGGCATACAATATGCTTACGTTACGTTCACAGTTGGTGCCGGTAGTGCAGTTTTCAAGTAAAATTCAGCAGTTTTTATTTATGGCTGTTATATTCGGTATGGGCGCCGGGATGGGGGGCAATACATTACTGCTCATTTTGGTAGCTACTTTTGGAATTACAGCCTTGTTTTCATTGGTCACTTTGCCTGTGGAGTTTGATGCGAGCCGAAGGGCGTTAGCCTGGTTGGATAATTCAGGGATGACTTCTGGAAAGGAATACGATGGAGCGAAGGATGCGCTTTGGTGGGCTGCTATGACTTATGTGTCTCAGGCATTGGCTTCTTTGGTTGTATTTCTGTATTTCCTATTGAAGTTTATGGGATCCCGACAATAACAAGGGATTTTATATATTTACACTCCTGAACAAATGAAGTGTTATGGAAACTATTGAAAGCATGATGATTAAGGGAGCGGAAGAACTGGAAGCAGCGCTCTTCCATTTATCCGGAGAGTTAACTAAGATCAGGGCGGGTAAAGCTTCAACCTCCATGTTGAGTGGAGTGATGGTGGATTATTATGGTCATCCCACTCCTCTGCCTCAGGTGTCCAGTCTCAATACTCCTGATTCCCGTACCATCAGCATCCAGCCCTGGGAGAAATCGATGTTAGGCCCCATTGAAAAGGCCATATTTGCTTCTAATCTTGGGTTGACTCCCATGAACGATGGGGAGTTTGTCCGAATCAGCATACCTCCACTCACTGAAGAAAGGAGGAAGGATTTAGTTAAACAAGCCAAGGCTTTGGGTGAGGAGGCCAAAATTTCTCTCAGGAATACACGCCACAAAGTGATGGACTTTATTAAAAAGGAAGTAAAGGATGGCTATCCGGAAGATGCCGGTAAGAAGAGAGAAAATGAAGTTCAGGAACTTATCACTGAGTATACAAAGAAAGTGGATAAAATGATAGAACTCAAAGAAAAAGACATAATGACGGTGTGATTGGGTTATTCTATTCTTCGGATGATGTCGATTTCGTTTGAATATTTCAGATAAATAAAATCCTTGCCAGCCTTCACTTCCTGGAGGCCGGCTTTTTTATTTATATCCGGAAGAGGAAATATTTTCTCGCTGTAATAACGCGTGTCGTAAATGATCAATTTCCCCTGTTCAAAGAAGATTAAATTCTGACCATCGAATTGTACATCACCATGGACGTTAAAAGGAAACTGCCTCATGTATTGACCAAAATTATCAAACAACAGGATGCCAGCGTTTTCATCTCGGAGGATCACTTTTCCTTGCCTTTCAATAATTTGCTGTGGAGCAATATCCTGAAATCCTAACTCTATCAGATTGATGCTGGTTACCAATCGCTTTCCTTTCCGGTCGATTTTCATCAGTTGATACTCAGACCGGTCATAGATCCAGTAATGACCATCAGCAGAGGTGGAAGCAATGTTGACACCCTGATATCCATAGTCAAATATATTGAACCGGTCAATTTCAGATAAAGTATTATCCAGGATGATCACGGTACCATAATCTCTTTTGTATATCAATGGTTTTAAAGGGTCGGTGATATCCAGGTAAGTGATTTTTCCTAAGGTGTTGTCTGCATAGGTGTACATCCATTCGTGCTTGGAGCTATACCGGTGTACCTTATTGCTTTCATCCAATATGTATAGGTTGTTGAAGGGATCAATTCTGAATATTTGAACAGCATGGTGTAAGGAAGTTTGAAGCTGTGATAGCACTTCAGCTGGCTTTGCTGAAAGCAAAAAAGCAAGTAAAACAGAAATGAACGAATGAAAAAGTTTCATTTTGAATGACGGGGTATGCAAATTAATAATATAACGAAACCTTTGCCTGGTTCTGAGGTGTGGTTGCCATACTTTTTTAATGGGCATGCAGACGGAAGGCGGTCAGTGAATGACATGAATATTATATAATGTGAAAAGTCGATGTTTGACCAAATGTTCATATAAGTTAAAGGAGCCGGGGAATCCTGACCGGATATTTACTCATCCTGTGCAGTGGAAAGGAAAATTCAGGCTATCGCATGATGTGGATGAATTTTCATATGATCGGTGGGATGAAAATCCGTTCATGATCAAATTTAAATTGAAGCCCAATGCTTTGGAGGGTTTGCTGTTTTCAGAAAAGGTCCGACGGAACCATTGGATGAGTGCCGATAGGATTTATTCAACTGCGTCATCATTTGGTCAGACGCCTGTTTTCTCAAAACATAGAAGGTAAGCTAATCAGCGTAGAGCAATGCTTACATATGTATAGGTTGTAAGTTACACCCATCAGGCATGACACATTCATACGTTAAAACGAATCAAAATGGATCTTTTTAAGTCACTTTGGAATTTTATTGATTTATTAGAAAAAAAAATGGATGAATATTTGGTGATATATATATATATATATATATATTAGTGTCTGTTAAATCATATTTTTTAATTATTAAACCGTTTATATCATGAAAATTTGAATAACATTGGGTTTTGTTTTATTCATAGTGGTGATAATTACTTCTTCATTTGAGAAAGAGAAAGTAAATGATTATGATCTCAAGTTATTCCAAACACAAAATTGTTGGGAACCTAAACCCCAAGCTTGTGTCTCTAATGGTGTTACTTATCATTACAGAACTATATGCACATGCGGGGGTGGATGGTGTGTACCAGGCGACTGTCCTCCACCTCCACAGCACTAAACTTTTCCAAATACTCGTTTATTCTTTTACACATATATATTTCTTCTAAAGTTAAACAGGATCATATAAAATTGGATTGTTATGAAGGCAACATTAAAGAAATTTATGCTTTATGTGATTTTAGCATTATTATCAATTCAAAATGTTTGTCTCCAGGTTTCCATACACAAAGTATCCGTATCGAAGCAGGATCATTCAATTTCTCAAATTGGTCAATTGGTTAAAAGTTATGAATTGATACAATTGGAAATGCTGAAGGATGATTTCCTTGCAGAAATTTCTAAAGTTATAACGACTTCGGAATTTATTTATGTGTTGGATTCAGAGTTAAATCGCTTGATACAATTCGATAAGCAAGGAAAGTATATTCGCCAAATAGGCAAAATGGGGGAAGGTTATGATGAATTCAGAGATATCAGCGATTTTGATGTAGATAATGTAGGTAATATATATATATTATCCAACCGAAATTGGGGATATCTGAAGTATAGTAAACAAGGAAAATTTTTACAAAAGTATAGTTCCGGAAAAACGGCAGTAAGTCATATAGGTGTGTTAGATCCTGATTTTGTAATATGTGGTTCGAATCATTTCGATGAAGATTTTCATAACGTTTTAGTAATCAACAAAAAAGGACAAGTAATTAAAAAAATGCACCCTTACCCAAAGAACAGATATCAAATGTCATTTGGATTTACAGGGGGTATGACCAGGAGTGGGGATATGATATTATATGCGGAGCCGGCATCCTGTTATATCCATAAGATCAAAATATCTGAGGGTGAGGTTTTTAGTGAAAAAGCATTTGAAATGGATTTAGGTAAAAATATGTGGAAGTGTGAAGATCATACGGATATAGAAGCGTTTTGGAATAAAGCCAGTGCATTGCCTGAGGATTTATCCTATTTAAAGCAAAACTTTCGAGCAACGGATCAATATTTATTTTTTGCGTATCAGGAGTATAATCGAATAAAGAATGGTTTATATTCACTTTCCTCAGGAAAGTTAATCTTGATGGATAAACTTACACCTGGTTTGCTACAAAATGCTATTAAGTTTAATCCGGTCAAAGGCATAGAGAATCAAAAATTCTTATATAGTATAGATGAAGAATTATGGTTTTATTTAAAAAGAGAATCTGAAAGAATCAAAAATACAGAAATCATCGATGCCCAATTATGGAAAGTTATGAAAGACATTCGTGGTGATGGCTCGGATCCTTATTATCTGTTAGTTGTAGAATTTCACTGAAATTTAATAGCTTTTACCTAAACTAAAGCTTTTATAAATTGCTACATTGGATACCCATTTAAGGTGGAGTAGTGTGGAGAATTTCATGTTTCAGTGGGGATGTGTTGTTAGCCATGCAATAGCGTGTTGTGTTTATCATGAAATACCTTGTATTGTATTCACACCATAAGAATGTATTCCAAAATCAATTTCTTCAGTTGAATAATATTGATAGAATTATGACAGGAAAAGCTTACCTTCCATAATTCTGTCATATTAATTCTTTATAGTTTTATTTACTGATTTTATCTTCATAATGATAGATGCCTTTTGAGCTATAATTTTCCTCTAAATATTGTCGTAGTGATTTCATATTTGTAATACTTGTTTGTTATTGATATGAGTATAGATCTGTGTCGTGGACAGAAGCACATGTCCTAAAAATTGTCGTACCTGATTGATGTCCAAGCCTCGATGAAGTAAATGTGTGGCTATACTGTGTCGCATGATATGGGTCGTGATTCTCTTGTTGATCAAGTCTTGATTTTCGGTTCTCATGGCGATGGTTTGCAGCGTTTTATTAAATGTCCATTCCTTCATCGGTCGTCCAACTTCATTGAGCATGACGGATTGATTATTTCGGCGGTAGTGTCGCTCGGCTGTTAGTCGCCGTCGCTCATTTCCTAGATAGTTTCTTAGGTCATTGATTACACCTACACTCATCGGTACTGCTCTCCGTTTGTTGCCTTTTCCTTTCCTCACGATCAAGTAAGCGTCATCTAATTTTAAGTCTCGCATTTCTAATGATTCTAATTCTCCCACTCGTAAACCACAGCCATAATTCAGGCTGAGTACCGCTCTTCCTTTATCGTCCTTACATGACTCGTAGAGTAGTTTTCTTTCTGATTCTGTAACCGTGATTCGCCTTTGATTTCGTGGCGGTACATTCACTTCGATCTGACTGGTTGGATTAATTGTTATTCTGCCTTTTGCTGCTAACAGATCATAGAGTAGTTGCAGACTCCGGTATTGATCGTATACCGTCTTTTCTGTAAGCTTTCCACCGACTACTTTATTTTCTCTGCCTCGTAAATAGTTCAGATAATCGCTGATGTGATGGACTGTAATTTGTTGCCACTCCTGGACACCATACTTTCTCATAAAGTCTATAAATTCTTTGATGCTTCTTTTGTGTCTGCCGTAGATGCTACTATCGGCATAACCTAATTGATGCAAATAGCTTGTATACGCTTTGATCATTTTATCCATACCTTAATGTTTTTAAAAGCCCTATTATATACTTCTGTTGGAATGCTGGAACGCCAGCACTTAATTAGTTGATAGTCTCAGCTTTAGGTGTTCCATCTGGCGTTCCAAAAGTGTTCCAGGCACTTGGAACGCTGGGTCGGGAAGCCCCGCTCGAACAATTATTAGATTAGAGTTCTGCCAGTTGGTTTTGTAGATTTTCTTGTATCTGATTTCTCAGCTTTTCGATGTTGTCCCAATAGCTTATTTCATAAGTGTAACCTCGATTGACAGTGCCGCCTGACTGCCGGATATATTCCAGTTCTAAAAGATCTTGGGTATAGCGGTGGAGTTGTGTTTTACTGATGCGTAATGCTTGCCTCACATCTCTTTGTATAAATTCGTCCGAGCCGGACTGGCGTTTATTTTCCGTCGTTCTTTTAGCCTGGATGTATTGCTTCAACTGCTCAAAGAACTGCCGCAGACTTCCATCTAATTCATCTACTTTCAACACAATACTTTCAAACATGATCTCACAAGCCACCTGTATATCTTCTTTCGCTGTGATCAGTCGCCCTTGCCCATCTTTCTCTCTTTGGTACTGATTGATCAAGGTTACTTGTCTGACGAAGCTTTGGAACAGTTCATTTAGTCGTCTTATTTTATGTGCTTCTGGTGGTAGCTTTATTTTATCTGCAAAAGGATTTATTACCTCCATCGGCTTGATTAATCGCATACAATTTTGGAGGAAGGATCTGATTTTCTTCTGTTCTGTCTTGTTGATCTTGCCTGTGGCAATCTGATTTTGATAGTTGATTACTCTATTGGTCTGTTGTGCCGATTCATCCACTGTCACTAAAAATACCCGGCTCATATTGTCCTTATAGATATCTCCTTTCGTGGTCGCTGATAGGGTGGTAATTGGACCTCGTACGGTTCTGATCTGGCTACGGATATTTCCGTGATCATCTTTAATGCTCGTACTGCTCGATAGTAGACCTCTGCTTTGTAATTCTCTAAATGCTAAAAATGCATCTTCTTTTAAGCCGTCCAGATCCTCCAGGATAATCAGTTTGTTTTGCAACTCATATTCTCCATAGTTGTACAAGCTGCTGTCTGTAATTCTCGTAAGGCTGATCATATCTTCTTCGGGCATCATGCTGGCCAACCTGGTGATCAGATGTGTCTTGCCGCTCCCGGAACTTCCCTGCACTAAATCATGCAACATATCTTCTATTTTGTAGCTCGATGCAATGACAAACAAAAAGATTCTGCTTTGTTCTTCTCCTATGATTCCGGCTTTGCCAATCAGTTTATTGATTTCTTGCAATAGGTTTTTTCTTCTCAAAAACTCGATGCATTTTAGACTGGTCTCCGGTGGGACGATAGTCGTCTGTTGAATATTTATTTCTGTTGACTCTTCTTGCCGCCACTGCTCTAAATGGGTCGCTAACATGGCCAGATCTGTATCTATTTGGCTTTCACTGATCTGTAATTTCTCCGCTGCAATCTTCGATACTGCAGACACTTGCTTGTATTCGTATAGATCGAGTTTGCTTCTGAAATTCTCTCCCTGAGCGTTGAGGATTTGTAGAGCTATTTTCATGGAGTCTAATCCATTTTTGATACCGCCTTTGATGTAGTATTCTGCTGCTTTGCCTTTGTAGTGTAAGTTCTTTGGGTTGCTGCTATCAAAGTCCCTTTGTTGTTTTACGAACCTGCCATTGTCGGCATGCCCACCCGCTTTCGCGGTTCTCTCCCTTGAAGTACTGTCGTACTTCACCTCTTGCGAGGATCGGTCGTTCATTTTTTCATTCGAGTTTTTTAATTGCCTGTCGGGGCTTCCCGACTCAATTGATTTTTCAGATGAAAAAAATAATTCTTGTGATTCTGCTTTAATTTCGATTCTATTGTTCAGTAGGTGAGTAAATATTTCAGACTCATGGCTTTGACTCAGACTGTTTACATCTTCTCCCTCTGGTGTAGCTACATAACTGATCTTTATTACCGGATTGATTTCTCTTAATACCAGTGTCCATTTCTTTATTGCCCTTCTGGCAGGTTCGTCACCATCAAAAAAGAAAATGACCTCTTGTAAGTGGTTTAGGTTTCTGATCGCCTCCTGATGTTCTTCAGTAAGTCCATTTGTGTCGTACATGGCCAATACTTCGATTTCTAATTCCTGTTGTATTAATGTGGCTGCATCGATCACTGCCTCAGTCAGGATTAAAGTTTGCGTTTCTGTTGTTGGATAAACCGGATACAGTCCTGATCTGTTTTTTAAGTAGAAGTGCTTGGCGTTCTCTTTATCATGGATTGATCTGCCATAGAATGAGACGATTTCGCCTTGCTCATTTTTGAGCGGGAAGATGATGCAGTGTTTTTGGTAACTCCATGTGTTCGCATTGTAACCGATCTCTATTTTCTTTCTGTCCAGATTCCGTTGTTCTAAATACTCTACCGCTTGCCCTGACTTAAAATTTATCTACAGTTGCTGGAAGAGTTTCTCGTAGTCTGTTTTGGTTTTGATCTTTGTCTCTTTAATGATGCTGTACCCGAGTAAGGTTTTTGCCTTCAGGATGGCTTCGTATTTGTTTATTGGCTGTCCGCCTACGGACTCCATCCGCAGGATGAAATCAATTTGATCGCCACTGCCGGCATCGCGGTTAGAAGAAAAGCAGGTCCAGGTGTTGGTCTATAGATAAATCTGCAGGCTTGGGGTTTTGTCGTTGTGCCATGGGCAGCATAGGCGGCTATTGCGATCAGGTGATAAGTTGTAATGCTTTAGTACTTCTTGCAGTGTGAGCCTATTTTTGATCTCTTGTATCTCCATTGAAAAAAAGTTTATCAGAACAAATCCGTTCCAAAGGTAACGGATACTTTCTAAATGACAAACTTTTTTCTATTTGTTTTGAACTTTTACGTTCCGTATCTTTGTAAATACTATTGGTTTACTGTTCAAAATAGATCATATGAGTTTCGGAAGCAGACTACAACAGGCAAGAAAGAATAAAGGATTATCACAGGAAGAACTGGCAAAATCGCTTGGCACTAAGGGGCCTGCCATCGGCAGGTATGAAAGGGATGCCATGAAGCCATCTATTGAAACGGCTGCTAAAATGGCTGAGCTATTGGATGTCTCTTTGGATTGGCTCGTAGGGCATACTGATCTTGAACTCGATAAAAAAATGATCCAACGTATTCAGCAAGTCACCAAAATGAGCCCTAAAGATCGCGAGCACGTGTTCGCTATGCTTGATGCCTTTATCAAGCAAAACCTTTCTCAAACGGTGCTGCAATAAAAAAGCCCTCGATCTCTCGAAGGCTTTTTGTTATTTACAAACTTTAGCTGTTATTCTATCTATTGGAATTGTACCTCTCAAAACTTGGTCAGACTTTCTAATCAAGTTTGAATATTCAAACTCGATTACAAACTCCTCATCATTGAGGTCAAAGTATTGAAGATCATTAAAAATGATGCTCAACACCTTTTCTTCTCCAGGTTTAATTGTATATGTTTTTCCTTTCACCTCTTTAATTGGATCATATAAGACATTCGGGGCAACCAGATTGCCACTTCTATCGTATAGTCCTTTGAAAATAAAGCTATCTCCATCAAATTTAACTGCCTCACTACTTCTATTGCTTATATTGAGTTGTGCAACAGAAGTTCCATTGTCTATACAATCAAGTGGTAGAACCGTAATATTTACATCGTTCATATTATTAGATTGATGCATCTTGTTTGAACAAGAGATTATAAGAAATATGCATATAGCTATCATCATTTTATCTATATTAAAATCTTCTTGGAACTTGATACAACCATTTTTTCCAACCAAACGACTTCCAAGCAACTGGTGCCAAAGGCGAACTGAATCCATTTGCTGAAGCTTTAGCAACAGCACTATATCCCATATTATATTTACCAGCTCCTCTTATAGCATCATAATATCCAATTGTACCGTGCGGAGCTCCTCCCATTGCTGCCACTCCTTCAGTATGAATCCTTCCGGTGGGCTTTCCTCCAACCTTTCCTCCATGCCAAATTAGTGTTTTATTATAATGAGCTGTTTCATGCACAATAGTTCTCGTAACATGTTTAGAGCCTTGAATGAAATTAACCCCTGATATATTTACATCACCTGTAAATTGATTGACATGAGAAGCTTGAAGCTTCCCTGTTACGCTACTTGTTGTAGAAATGTAATTTAAACTTGGCCCACCAAAGCGATCAGTCCAAAAATCTAATGCCCTCTGAGCTTTTGCAGCATCAACAAAACCTCCACTCACAGCATCTTTAGCGGCATTTTGGAATGAACCTATATCTGTATTAAATCCGAACCCTGCTTTTGAGTTTTGTATTGCATCTGGTAAATTATATGCGAAAGTGGCGCCTCCACCAATAAGTGCTCCTTTCCAAAATCCTTCACCAAAACTTCCTCCATTCAATTCAGCTCCAATTCCACCAGTAATGCCTCCTTCTGCTGCACCCCAAGCAATATCATTCAAAAGCGATCCTCCTCCAAACTGTCCTAAAGTTCCTCCTACAGCTCCAACTAATGCTCCTTTCCAAACACCTTCCCATCCATGTTGGATACCTCCTATAGTTCCACCAACTGCAGCCCCAATTAAAATAGGCAAGAACGCCAAGTCTCCTTCCGGATCATTATACAGAATCGGATTGTTGTTCATGGAGTTGTATGGACTTAACCCGTAGTTAGCCTCCGCTTTCGGATCTACCTGACACCATCTCCCCAAAGCAGGATCAAGTCCCCTGTACGTAGCCAGGTTCATCTCCAGATCGAGGAAGACTCATACTGCCCACGCAGCCGCAAGGTGTGCTTGCGGTTCCTTCC
>DAOLDB010000046.1:0-31846 GCA_035327565.1 Saprospiraceae bacterium | reverse complement strand
GGGTAGTCCATCACCTGGGTAACCGTAAACTGTGAATCAGCCTCCTAACGGAATATTTCCCTGCTCCATTTGCCATCAATAACAGCAATCCCCCACATACTGCCAGGTTACTCATAAAATTTAAAGTAGAGGCCCTTTGCAATTCGATGGGCTCATTCCAGAATGAGTGTACAACCAGGGTAAATGGAAGCCAATACATAAGCAATAAAAAAGCGCCAATATTGGCATAATATCCTATAATGACCAATGCCGATCCCATGCATAAGAGCACTAATACTCCTGTCAATAAAAGATCCTGGCGCCAGGTGATCCCATAAAAGGTCATGGTTTCCTTATTATTGGCCCAAAAGAATAGGATATCCAGCATTTCATACAGGAATATCATGGAAATGAATATCCTTCCCAACAAATCGTATATGTCTTTCATTTCCTACATTTAAACGGTTTAAAAAAAATGGGGCCATACTGTTCCACTTCTACCTTTTTCATCATGTAAACTTTTCTCTTTAACGCCAAATTATGTTTATATATTAAACCCGGAATATGCAATAAAAAATCTATTCCGGGTTAAAACATAGGATTCCTGAAATGCAGAATGTACTCCTTTTTCAATACTATCTCCGGAACTATTTTCTCCTTCCAGGAGGATGAAGGCCAATCATGGTAATCCCTTTCAATCTCAGGAGCTTCTTACAATTCTTATCTGATTTTATACTTCAAAACAACAAGTACCCAATCATCTGAAGACATGAAGGATAGAATCAAATCAGGGATTGCAGTTTCATGGCAAGACCCATGTCTCCTTTTATTTTTACTTTTCCTCCCATAACAGCCATCATGGGATTCAACTCTCCGGACTTTAATTTAAGAAAATCTTCTTTACTGGTAGAAATGATACAATCTGCTGAAGACTCCAAATCCGTTGAGGACACGATATTCTCACTTCCTGTCCCATCGATCATTATGGCATCCTCACCCAAAACAAACTTAATTTTGGCACCTATGGCATCAACATTGGCAGCCTGGCTTTGTAATCCATTGAGTATTTGCTCTATTTCCATTTTACTTATTTGAAACGGTTAATTATGATTAAATAAAAACTTTCTGTTCGGATAGGGGCAGAGTCAGCTCTTCAGGGTTTAATATTGTCATTTTACAGGAATCAACTCTGGGAACCTCATACTTAAAGAAATACTTCATGGTATGTATTTTACTTTCATAGAAGTCTGAACTGTATCTCATGTTACCTGTTATAAGGCATTCTTTTGCTTTGACAGCCATTTTTAACCATTGATATGCAATGATGACTGTAGATACCATTTCCATAAAAATCGTTGCATCGGCCAGAAAACGCTCAAAATTTCCCTTTCTAGCAAAGGGCAACAAATGGTTCATTACCGCTTCAATGTCATTAAGCTTTTCTGAAAGTATGGCAGCATAAGGTTTTAAATCATCATAAGTTTTTGCTTCCCTGAGAGTTGCTGACACTTTTTCAATCATCAGCAGTACAAGGCGGCCATTTTTTAAGGTCATTTTTCGACCTAACAGATCCAATGATTGTATACCGGTGGTACCTTCATATAAAGTCATAATCCGGATATCCCGGTAATATTGCTGAAGAGGAAAGTCCATCGTGTAACCGTAGCCACCTAAAACCTGAATTC
Organism: Saprospiraceae bacterium; assembly: GCA_035327565.1. Classification (GTDB taxonomy): domain Bacteria; phylum Bacteroidota; class Bacteroidia; order Chitinophagales; family Saprospiraceae; genus JABDLO01. The sequence continues at coordinate 30,182 of DAOLDB010000046.1, read as the reverse complement.
CCTGACTGACAGCGTCAATTCCCTTTTCGCTTGGATAAGTCTTGGCTATGGGAGTGAGAAATTCAAGCAAGTCCAGTGCATCTTCTTTTTCCTGCCCTTCAGCAACATGAGCCAGGTCTGCATAGCGTGTGCATTCCAGCAATAAGGACAATGACCCTTCAATAACTGATTTCTGAAAAAGCAACATACGCCGTACATCAGGATGGTTGATGATCAACGTTTGTTCTTCTTCGGGATTCTTTTTCCCATCCCGTGATAATTTTCGGCCCTGAGGTCTTTCCATGGCATATTGTAAAGATGCATAATAGGCAGCGGATGCAGTGGAGGCGGCAGTAAGACCCACATCAATACGGGCCCCGTTCATCATTTGAAACATATAAGGCAAACCCATATTTTCACTACCCACCAACCATCCATAGCAATCGTTTTGTTCACCAAATACCAAATGCGTAGTAGCATATCCTCGCTGACCCAACTTTTGAAAATCACCGGCTGTATATACATCATTATATATCAGATTCCCTGCTTCATTCCACCTGTACTTAGGAATGACCATCAATGAAATACCTTTAGTCCCTGGTGGAGCCCCTTCAATTCGCACCAAAGTCAAATGCACAAAATTTTCACAGAACTGATGATCACCTCCTGAAATAAAAATTTTCTGCCCTTTGACCTTGAACTTCCCATCTTTCTGCTTGTATGCCGTAGTTGTAATATCTGACAACGAACTACCTGCCTGGGGCTCTGTCAGGCACATGGTGCCACCCCATTTGCCTTCCATCATAGGTGGAACGAAAAGATCAAACAAATCTCTGCTACCAAAAGTGCGGATCAGGTCAGCAGCTCCTGAAGTAAGTCCGACATACCCGTTCATATGATTATTGGCCGATTCGATGATATGGTACAATGAAGAGACCAACATATGAGGCATTTGCAAACCTCCGTGTTCATAGTCAAAAACGGCACCAATCCATCCATTCCGGGCAGCATCACTCATTATTTTACCTATCTGAGGATGTACCTTGATTTTACCCTCATGATAGGTAACAGGGTTTTCATCCATTTCCCTAAAATAAGGATAGGCTTCCGTATCGGCCCAATCCTTCACACCATCGAGGAGTAGGTTGGCCGATTCTTCATCATATTCTGAAAAGTACGGATATTGGAGCAAATCATTGAAGCCTTGAACATCAAAAAGACAAAACTTTAAATGCTCCATGCTCAAATAGTCAGCCATAATTACTTGTTTATTAAATAATGAATGGATGCAAATCTGTAAAATGGCATCTCCCCATGCCTACAAACCAACGCACGAAAAATACAATTAATTTAACTTAGAGTAAAGTTTTTTATCTCTTTTATAAAAAATCTTTGTTTTTGAATGACGGATTGGGGTAGTGATAAAAACCCTTTCCTGCTTTCACACCTAACCTCCCTTCCGAATTATATTGTCTCACTAACTCAATAAACTTTTCTGATCCGGGAGATTGCAACATGCGCAAGACTTTGTATAATGTATCCAAACCCACTTCATCCATCATTCCAAAAGGACCGATTGTCATCCCAAAATTACCCATCCACGAACGGTCGATGTCTTCTACCGAAGCGATTCCTTCTGTAAGCATAATACCCGATTGAAGTAATATACCTCCAAACAGTTTGTTGAATATATATCCATGAGTTTCCTTACGTATAATGACAGGAATCTGATTCAGTTTCAATCCCATAGCATACAACAAATCTATCAAACTTGCAGGCGTTCCCGGATGTGGCATTATGTCTACCACCCTGGCTGTAAATACATCATGAAAATGGAAGGCACAAAATCGGGATGGGGCTCCACATTCCATAGCAAAATCGGAGGGAAGCAAATACGATGTGTTAGTGGTTAAGATGGTATGTTGCCCTATCAGAGAAGAAATCTCATTCCAGACATTTTTCTTTAAATGTATTTCTTCATATACATTTTCACTGATAAAATCAGCACCTTTACACGCTTCCGGAAGCAGGGTTGTATAATGTATTTGCCTACGAGCCGATTCCAAATCTGTCCGCTTATATTTCCCGGATTTGATCAACATAGTGGAAATGCGATCATATTCTTTTTCTGCTCGTTTAAAGGCATTAGAATCTATGTCGTACAATGTGACTTCAAATCCGGAAAGGGCTGCCTGAAGGCCTATACGCGCGCCCATGGTACCACTGCCTATCACTGCAAACCTTGAAATATCATTAATAGAGATCATCATTGGGGTATTATTATTTTCTACATCATCCAAAACTAAGCAATCTCAGAAATAAACAAGAAATACTATGAATGAAACCTTCTCTTCTATTTGTGTTTTCAAAATTCTTCATCCAATAATTTTTAGAAAAAATCATTACTTGTAAGTATGATTTATCCATTACATTTATCCTTTAATCCAATGCATTTTGAATCAGGGCAAATCCATCATTATTATACCCACTTACAATGAAATTGAAAATATTTCGTTGATAATTCCCAAAGTACTTGCACAGAATCCGGATTATCATGTATTGGTGGTGGATGATCATTCTCCCGATGGGACCGCCCAAAAGGTAAAACAAATGATACCCGGGTACCCCAATCGTGTTTACCTGATAGAACGCAAAGGAAAACTTGGGCTGGGTACGGCCTATATTGCAGGTTTTCACTTTGCACTCCAAAACGGTTATTCCTGGGTATTTGAAATGGATGCAGATTTCAGTCATGATCCTGCAGATCTTACCCGTCTTCAAAATGCTTTAACCGAATGGAATTGTCATGTAACCATTGGTTCTCGCTATGTTGATAAAGGTGGAGTTAAAAATTGGCCATTGGATAGAAAACTGCTTTCCTACGGAGCATCACTATATGTAAGACTGATTACCTTTATGAACATCAAAGACCCGACGGCCGGTTTCATCTGCTACCAAACAGAAGTGCTTAAGGCTATGGATCTCGATAAAATCAGATTCATAGGATACGCTTTCCAGATTGAAATGAAATACTATGCATATCAACTGGGATTCCGGCTCAAAGAAGTGCCTATTGTTTTTAAAGACCGGGTACGCGGTAAAAGCAAGATGCACGGCAAAATCGTTTTTGAAGCCATAACCGGTGTATTGGCTATGCGCTTCAAAGCATTAAAAGGATATTATCAAAGAAGAAAACCAGATCATTAACCCTCAAATTCTTCAATATCAAAATTATCCCCGGTCATAATCTCATCTTCGTAAAATTCCACGACACCGGTTTCAACGTCATACATACCTCCAATGATAGCAATTTCACCTGAATTAAGCATTTCAGCAATGACCCTGCTTCTTTTTACAATTTCCTGCATAGTCAAATGAACATTCAGTTCAGCTACTTTTTCTACAAAATCAGAATTGGAAGCATTTCTATTTTCTGTTATGGTATTTTCAGCCTCAATGGCCGGTTTAATTTTATCCAGAAGAGCTGTTAAGTTCCCTAATTGCACACCATCACATGCACCTTTAACGGCTCCGCATTTGGAATGCCCGAGCACAACAATCACTTTAGAACGAGCTACTTTACAGGCAAACTCCATGCTTCCAAGGATATCTTTATTCAATACATTCCCGGCAATGCGGCAACTAAATATATCCCCAAGACCCTGATCAAAGATTAATTCAGCAGAAGTTCTTGAATCAATGCAACTCAGAATAATAGCAAGCGGAAACTGGCCATCAGAAGTTTCATTCACTTGTTGTAACAAATTTCGGTTCACTTTTAAATTGTCAACAAACCTTTTATTTCCATTTTTCAACAATCGGATGGCATCCTGAGGAGTGATTTTACTCTGAATTTCTTTTGTAAGCGTTTTCATATCATTCATAAATTTATTTCATAAGAAAAACCAATTTTTAGTAATCAGGTTTTAAGCCGGTACTCAATGAAAAAAGTAGAATCAGAATTTAAAATGTAAAAAATTGTTCAATTAAATACAATAAGTTGACTTTTAAAATACTGTTCACTTAAAAGAACGCCTTCTTATCAATATCCAGATTTTTCTTTTATTGGTAAATTTTTTAGTTATTCAGAATAGCATCATGTTTTTTCCGACAATGAGATACAGGGCAGTTTTAACATAAACCCATGATTCAGACTTCGGACATAGTCTCTTCAGAATGTAATTAATTAAGACAAAAACAGTATTCTCTTTCACGAATAATCAGATCACACTATCAGGAGGGTCCTTGATGTTACACCTGATTAAACAAAAGTTCATAATATTCATGTGCCATTCTCCTGGAATCGAATTTTGGCACAACATCCCGCATACTGTTCTTCATCATCTTTAACCATTCTTCCTGCTTTTTATAATACATTGGAATAATGGTAAACTCAAGCATATCCATCAAATGGTTTTGATCATGCAAATCCTGTTCATAAATACTGGATGTCAAATCTGCCGGAGGAATGGTAAATCCATTTTTTCCATGCCTGATAAACTCAGGTATCCAGCCATCAAAAGTTGACACATTGATGGCACCGTTCATCGCTGCGGTCATCCCACTCGTACCGGAGGCTTCCTGGGGTCTTCTGGGAGTATTCAGCCAAATATCTGCTCCTTGCTTAAGTAATTTGGAAAGATGCAATTCATAACCGGTTAGAATACTGATTCTTGGATGCTTATAAGTTCGTTCACTCAATTCATTGAATTGATTGATGGCGTCCATATCTTCGGGATAAGGTTTGCCCGCCCATATCACTTGCACCGGCATTTCCTGATTTTCTACAATGCGTAAAAATCGTTCATAATCCCTTGCTATCAAATCGGCCCTTTTATATGCGGCAAACCGTCTTGCCCACACAATCGTTAACACATTCACATCCATAAGATCACCTTCCTGATCTGCAACCATTTGAAAAAGCTCTTTTTTCAAAACTTTTTTCCTGGCTACCAGTGCTTTGTCATCATTCTTCTTCATGGCTTCATATAAAGCTTCATCTTTCCAATAGACTTCATCCTGGGCATTCGTAATGGATTTGATTTCGCAAGTCCCCTTATATTCTTTCCACATATCCCTGGCAACATGACCATGCAACTCGGAAACTCCGTTAGCTATTCCAGCCATGCGCAGAGCCGAAGGAGTATACTCAAAATCATGACTATACATACCCGTCAATCTCCTGGCTTCTTCGAGTTCTGTGCCGCAAAAGAAGCCCATATCATTCAGAAGATAGATACTGCGTACTGCATTTCCTGCTTTTTCCGGCGTATGAGTAGTAAATACCAATCTCTTTTTTACATCATCTATATTCCCATACTTATTGTACAAATAAAAAGCTACCGGTAGGGCATGCGCTTCATTGATATGGTACAAATCTGTACCTCCCAGGCGTTCAACCACTTTTGCGCCCCCCACTCCTAATACAATATTCTGAGCTACACGGGTAGCATCATTGGAATGATAAAGTCTCGTCGTAATCGACCGGGATAGAGGATCGTTCTCAGGTATATCAGTGGTAAGAAAATACATGGGAACAGTTCCAAAAATATGGGGAGGCAAATACAAAGCTTTTACCATAACCTGGTAACCTTTTATAGTAACCGGCACCAAAATTCCGGGATCCTGCAGGAACGTATAGAATTTCCTCCGGTACAAAACTGACATATTGCCTTGTCTGTCCCGGATTTGATCATAATAGCCATACCTCCACAACATTCCGATTCCGATCATATTCTGCTTCAACTGTGCTGCACTGCGCATATGTGAGCCCGCCAAATATCCCAATCCCCCGGAATAAATTTTCAAGGATTGATCAATCCCAAATTCCATACACATGTATGCTACTCTTTTTGAGTATTTCTTTGCATATTTATAAGGATGCTGCCATATTGATCCATCTCTATTTTCTATTGTCATGTTATTAACTTTTTCCAAAAAAAAAGCCGAATATATTAAAAGTGTCATTTTTACACTAATTCACCTGTAGTTTTTTATGAAAATCATAAGACTTTCCCTCTAAAAATGATTTGCAGATTCTGACAATTCAATTTTCATGATCCTGCCTTCAATTAATACCTGTTTATTTAATTTGACTGTCTTTCCCGATAATAATATGAATCCAGACCGAACGCGCCAGACGCGCTACTCCAATGAATGTAAATAGTGTAAAAAGCAAAACAAAAGTTATTGCCTGGGTACCTGTCCAACCGAATCCAAACACAAGCAAAAGGGCAAAAGGAGTCAGAGTCAGAGAGTATAGGCCATAGGAAACAAACATGGCGCCCCAGTAAAATCCAGGTTCCGGTTCAAAATTTAATTCACAAACAGGGCATTTTTCTGGCATATCCAAAGGTTTACGCCAGTGAAAAGGGCGAATAAAAAGGTCAGCTTTCCGGCATCTTGGGCATCGACAACTTATAATACTTCGGACTATATTCATACTTCAGAGGATGTTACTTGAATAAAAAAGAATTTGCGGCTTGTCTCAATATTGCTTCCACATCAGCCAGGTACTTATCTTTACTTTTTCTTTTGTATTGCATAACCCAACGGGGATGAGGCAATGCTTTTACTTGTTTAAACAATTTTAATTCGTTGTTGAGTTGTTTAAGATAGGTGTAATTCAGCCCTTTCCCTAAGCTGAAAACGATATCATTTATACAAGGCATTGAAGCTATATACTTCAAATTATCAATAATATAGGGTCTCGTTGCTTGAAACAATTCCTTTTCGTCGTAATAATTAGCGTTGATTCCGTTTTTCACAAACCCCAGCGGACTGATTGAATGGATGTAAAAATGGTTATAAAAAGTAATGGTGCTTCCAAATTTTTGAATGAGTTCATAGATAAAAATGGAAGAAAGTTCTTGCTTTTTTTGAAGGGAATTAAAAATGTCACATTCCGATTCAAGATGGACGGGGTCAGTAAATGGTATCCCTGTAACCCCTGCACCTAATCGTCCGGGATTAATTCCTAACAGGAGAATACGAGGATTTTGATCTTTATAGAATTTTTCATAAAACGTATGCATATATACCATAACCTCCTCATCAACATGAGGTGTCAGAAGAGCATAACCGTCAGGCAACTTCCAATCCAATGATAAATTCCGGTAAAAATTCAATATGAGATCCGACCATGTTGGGTTCATCATAGAATAGATTTTATCTCACCGGATAAACAAATAATTCCGATCTGAGGAATATTCATCAGAATACTCATAACCTTCCATATTAAAACTTTTGATCTGTTCTGCCTCAGAAAGTCGATTTACAATAATATGTCTCATCAATGAACCTCTTGCTTTTTTTGCATGAAAAGAAAAGAATTGCAGTTTTCCATTCTTGAATTCTTTAAACTGCACCTGGAAGATATCCGCTTTGATCGAAGAAGCAGAAACAGCTTTGAAATATTCATTGGAAGCAAGATTAATTATCTGGTGATATCCATAATTTTTTAATTCTTCATTAAGTCTTCCGGTAATTTTTTTTCTCCAGTATGTATACAGGTCCACCCCTTTTTTATTTTTCAATCCTAATCCGATTTCAAGCCGATAGGGTTGCATGATGTCTAATGGCCTCAAAACACCATAAAGTCCTGAAAGAATTCGAATATGATGATCCGCATATCGGAGATCTTCATCATTTAACTTGTCCGCCTGAAGTCCCTGATACACATCCCCTTGAAAAGCAAGCAATGCGGGGAAGCTGTTTTCTAAAGTAAAATCAGAAGAAAAATTTTGGTACCTGTCAAAATTTTCCTTTGCCAGTTTATCGCTGATATTCATTAGTTTCATTAAAGTGGGTGGATCCATTTTTCTCAAAATCCCAGCCCATTCCAGTGCTTCTTTTTTAAAATGGGGAATATGAAATTCTGAAATATTAGTTTTAATGTCCGTTTTCAGCGTTTTGGAAGGAGAGGTCAAAATCAGCATAAACCTTATTAATTCACTATCAGTAAATCTGTACCCATGGTCCCCGTAAAAATAAAAAAACCCTGGATTGGAATCTCAAAACCAGGGTTTCTTAGATTTTGTAAGGTTCCGATCTAACCGTCGGATTTTAAAATACTGGGTTTGGAAGAAGGGATACTTTCCTGTTCTTCAACCACATTTCCTTTTACCGTTATTGTATGGGTTTGAGCACCTTCATTCGTGACAATAGTTACTTTTTTATTGAATGCGCCGGGTCTCGTTGTGTCATATCTGATTTCCAGTTCACCAGTCTCACCAGGAAGGATGGGTTCTTTAGGCCACTTTGGAACCGTGCATCCACAAGAACCACGAGCACTTTGAATGACCAAAGGCGCTGTACCCGTATTAGTAAATTTAACCTTTCTCAGGGGTTCAGATTTTTTTTCAACCGTACCATAATCCACTACAGTGCTTTCCAACTCCATTACAGGACCTGACAGCACATCCAGCTTGAAGGGTTCATTGGGTGCCGGTGTATTTTGTGCCTGAACATTCCAGGCAATAACTAAAAAAGCAGCAAGAGGAAGTAAAAATTTTTGAACTCTCATTTTTGCAATAATTTTTTTCTATAAATTATAATGATATCTATTTGGGGTAAGTTATGATTATTACAGCAAAAATAAATAAAAAACTGTACAATAAACGCATTTTTCTATAAAAGGTTGTTCAATCATTTTTGCAATGATATGTTAAAACTTTATTTCAAACAGTTATATTATAAGAATTGAAAAGGAATAAAATTTTGTATATTTACAATTCAAAGCAGCCTGACAATGATTGAAGCCCATAATGAGACTTTACCATCAAGCTTAGAAAATTCAATTCAAAGAACATATGTGGAAGAGGTAATCCATGATTTTTGGATATCTCTGGTGAGCAGGGAAATCAGTTACCTGGGAAGGAAAGAAGTACTGACCGGAAAAGCAAAATTTGGAATTTTAGGAGATGGCAAAGAACTGGCACAAGTAGCTATGGCAAGGGCATTCAAAAATGGGGATTGGAGGGCTGGCTACTACAGGGATCAGACATTTATGTTTGCTACCGGATTATCGACTTTTGAAGATTTCTTTGCCCAGTTGTACGCCGATTCAGAAAACGATCCGTTCTCAGGAGGTCGTCAGATGAATAGTCATTATGCCACCAAAACTTTTAACAGCGAAACCGGTGAATGGCTCAATCATATAGATTTAAAAAATATTTCTTCAGACATTTCCTGTACGGCAGGACAAATGGGAAGAGCTGCTGGATTGGCACTGGCTTCGAGAAAGTACAGAAAGTTGTCAGAAGTAGAGGATCGGCATCTGTTTTCACAAGATGGTAATGAAGTTTGTTTTTGTACCATTGGTGACTCCTCCACTTCCGAAGGTGCATTTTGGGAAACCATGAATGCTGCCTGCGTCAATAAAATCCCTCTTCTCGTAGCAGTATGGGATGATGGTTATGGCATATCGGTGCCGGTAGAGCTCCAGACTACGAAGGGAAGTATTTCAAGAGCAATGGAAGGAATGCTTATCGATGAAAACAACGAGGGCATGTACATGTATACAGTAAAGGGATGGGATTACACAAGTTTGGTAGCTACCTTTGAAAAAGCCGCTCACAAGGTCAGAAGTGAACACATTCCTGCCATGGTTCATGTTGTCGAAATGACCCAACCTCAGGGTCATTCCACTTCAGGGTCACATGAAAGATATAAATCCAAAGAAAGACTGTCATGGGAAAGAGAATATGATTGCATTGAAAAGATGGCAGAATGGATGCTACAACAGGGATTTATTACCTCCGGTAAACTGGCTGAAATGCGCCACGATGCCAAAGCAGTTGCGAAGGAAGCCAGAAACCAGGCATGGCAAAAACACATCACCTTTGTTAAACAGAAAAAATCTATTTTAACTTCCATTTACGACCATATTCCCAAGGATGAAAAAATTGATAAAATGGAACAGGATATTCACAATTCCGTCAATCCATTTTATAGTGAACTTGTCCAAAATGCAGAAAGACTTCGGTTTTATCTTCTATCTAAAAAATCTCCGATCCCATCTATACTGGAGGATTATATAAATGAAGCCGGTGAGATTTCATTTCAGCGTTATCAGGCGCATTTATATTCTGAAGGTCCTCGTTCAGCCTTGAATGTTCCGTATATCCCCCCGGAATATTCTGATGACTCACCACAAATCAATGGTTATCAGGTTTTAAATAAATTCTTTGAAATCAAGTTTGCTCAGGACAACAGACTTTTAGCATTCGGTGAAGATGTCGGGAAGATCGGAGATGTTAATCAGGGATTTGCGGGGCTTCAGAAAATTTTTGGTAGTGAAAGAATATTTGATACAGGTATCCGCGAGTGGACCATTGTGGGATTTGCTATAGGTTTGGCCATGAGAGGGTTTAAACCCATAGCTGAAATTCAATACCTTGATTATATCGCTTATGCTTTTTCACCATTAACCGACGATCTGGCAACACTCAGGTACAGGAGTAATGGGATTCAGCGTGCTCCTGCCATCATAAGGACGCGAGGACACCGGTTGGAAGGAATATGGCATGCAGGCTCTCCGATGGGAGTGCTGATTCACGCTTTACGGGGTATGATCATTGCAGTTCCCAGAAATATGGTACAGGCCGCAGGTATATATAATACACTCATTCAAAGCGATGATCCTTCAGTGGTCATTGAATGCCTCAACGGATATCGTCTGAAAGAAAGTTTACCTTCAAATATCGGAGATTATACCATCCCGGTAGGTATGCCTGAAATTCTTACAGAAGGCAGAGACATAACACTGGTAACCTATGGAAGTTGTGTGAGAGAAGCACTGGAAGCATATCACCTTTTGAAGGATTTCAATATTACAATAGAAGTAATCGACGTACAGACCTTGCTGCCTTTTGATTTGGAACATCTTATTGTTCAGTCAATTAAAAAGACACATAAAGTAATATTTATGGATGAGGATGTTCCCGGAGGAGCCAGTGCCTACATGATGAAATGTGTTTTGGAAGATCAAAATGCATTTATTTATCTGGATAGTATTCCTGTTACCATCACAGCGGCGCCCAACAGGACACCTTTCGGTTCGGATGGTGATTATTTCATCAAGCCCACGGCGGAAAATGTAGTAAATAAAGCCCTGGATATGATGAAAGAATACAATCCCCAATGGTTTTGAATTCCTAATGACGGTCGAATTTTAATTCCAGCCGGAAAGAGCATTGTCATGCGCAATGATTTACTACATGAGGAGTCGCCCTATTTTCAATTTTATGTCAATCAATGTCACAATTCGATTGTATTGAGAAATGGACCTGAAAAAAAAATCCAGCGCCAATAAGTTAATGAAAAACTGATCAAAAAGGCTAAATACATATAGATATATTTTATATATTTATCTCTGATATTGTAAATTTGACATGAATAAAGCCTTCTTTTTTATCCTTATTGTTTTAACAGTTGCTGTATTTTCCCTTGTCATTCACTTTACTGAAAACAAGCAACCGGCATCCACTATTTCAGCAATGGGTAAAGCCAAAGGAAGGGCTGAACACGAATTCCTGATGACCTATGATCCCAATACCGGAACTGTTCCCACTGAAAGATTAATCGAAGCAAAAAGAATTACCCGGTCACTTTTATCCCATTCGCGATCCTCATCGATGGTCTTTGAAGAACGAGGACCCAGCAATGTCTCTGGCCGGACAAGGGCTATGCTGGTAGATATTCGGGATCCTTCCGGAAAAACGATTTGGGCCGGGGGAGTATCAGGGGGGTTATGGAAAACAACGGATGGAGGTATTCACTGGCAATCCGTGAATGATTTTTTTGAAAACATCAATATAGGAGCCATTGCCCAGGATCCCGTCCTACCTTTTATCATTTATTTTGGAACCGGGGAGGGCTTTGGAGCTTCAGCCGGACGCGGACTGGGTATATGGAAGTCCACCAATGGAGGTAATAGTTTTTTTCATTTGCAATCCACCCATGGACTGGCTGATTTTGATTATGTTAATGATCTCCTGGTGACTCCTCTTGGGACTGTTATTGCAGCTACGCAAAGTCGGTTTTGCAACCGGGGGGGTATTTTACGGTCTGGCAATGGAGGTAATAGCTGGTCAAAATTTATCGATGACGATAATTGCAGCACGGTTCCTAACACTTTCAATTTTGCTACAGATCTTGAAAGAGGTCCTGAGGGAGCATTGTATGCATGCTTCGGAATGTTCGGTGATAATGATGGTATTTACAAGTCCGTCAATGATGGATTGTCGTGGAGTCTGATCTACAGTGCCCTGCCCGGTGAATCCCGGATTGAAATGGCAGTGGCTCCTTCCAATCCAAATGTATTATATATTTTAATTGAAAATATTCAGGATGGCGCTCCCCCCTTCATTAAGAAATCCACCAATGGTGGGGCTTCCTGGTTCAGCCTTCCTTCTCCATCATGGAACAACAGCAACAATTGCGCTCAGCGCTCGACAGACTGGGGAGGAGGACAAGCCTGGTATAACCTGATTGCTGCCGTTGACCCATTTGATGAAAATACAGTATATATTGGGGCTATTGACCTTTTCAGATCGAGAAATGGCGGAAATACCTGGCAACAAATTTCAGCATGGAGGACAATACAAAACTGTTTTCCATATATGCATCAAGATCAACATAAATTAATACTCCTGGATTCTGATAAAATGTATATTGGGAATGATGGGGGGGTGTATTACACAGCGAATGCCCGGGCAAATGTTCCGCAATTTGAATTTATTTCCAATGGATACAATGTTACTCAGTTTTATTCGATTGACTATCATCCTGATGCGGAATCTCATTGGATGCTGGGAGGTACACAGGACAATGGCACTCAATTGTTTCAGAATCAGGGAATGAACGCCACTACTACCATCAGTGGTGGAGACGGTGGATTTGCACACATTGACAAATTGAATCCCAACATCCAAATATCATCTTTTGTCTATAATTCATATTGGGTAACCAACAATGCATGGCAATCCAATACCCGGGTAAACGTGGCACTTGACCAGGGTTTATTTATTAATCCAACAGATTATGATTCTTCCTCCAAATTATTGTATGGTTCCATTGAACCTAAAAAATATCTTCGATGGAGACCCACTACATTTTCAGCTGCTGCTGCAGAAAGGGTCACTGTAAGCGCTTTCCCTGAAGGACAAGACATCACAGCAGTAAGGATATCACCCAATGTGCCCAACAGAGTTTATTTTGGATTTTCCAATGGCCAGGTGTTTCGGGTCGATCAGGCCAACGCAGGTCTGATCAGAGCAGGGGTGTTGGTTTTCAGTGAAACACAGGGGACTGTTTCGTGTATTGAGATTGAAAATGGAAATGAATCACATGCAATGGTAATTTTAAGTAATTACGGAGTTACCAGTGTGTATGAATCGAAAAATGCAAGTGCCGGAAATCCTTTATGGCTTGCAGTGGAAGGCAATTTGCCAGATATGCCCATACGATGGGGTATTTTTCACCCCTCCAACTCAGAAGGCGCTATCCTTGCTACAGAGCTGGGAGTATGGAGTACTGTAAAAATGAATGGTCAGCAAACCTTTTGGAAGCCTGACAATGAAGGACTGGCCAATGTGCGCTGCGACATGATTAAGGCACGACCCTCGGACAGAAAGGTAATCGTTGCTACCCATGGAAGAGGGGTGTTTACTTCTGATGCATATCGTCAACCGGAAGACAAAGACGGTGATGGTTTTCCTGATGATATTGATTGCGATGATAATAATCCGGATGTGTATCCCGGTGCACCTGAAGTTTGTGACGGAATCGACAATAACTGCTCAGGATTGATCGATCATGAAGACCCTGCCTTCACCGGTGAAGTATTTATCTGGTACAGAGATAATGATGGAGATGGTTTTGGTAATCCGAACGACAGTATTATATCATGTATGCAGCCTGATGGATATGTATTGAATAATAAGGATTGCAATGACAGTGATGCAAACATTCATCCGGATGCTCCTGAAATTTGCGACAACATTGACAATAATTGCTCCGGACTCATAGATCACAAAGATCCGCTTTTCACCGGTGAAGCATTCATATGGTATCGCGATAAAGATGGAGATGGTTATGGTAATCCAAACGAACAAATAGTATCTTGCCATCCACAAGAAGGCTATGTATTGAATAATAAGGATTGCAATGACAGTGATGCAAACATTCACCCGGATGCACCTGAAATTTGCGACAAAACAGATAACAATTGTTCAGGACTGATCGACCATAATGACCCGGCCTTTACCGGTGAAGTATTTACCTGGTACAGGGATAATGATGGAGATGGTTATGGTAATCCAAACGACAGCATTGTATCATGCATGCAACCAGATGGATATGTACTGGATAACACAGATTGTGATGATAACAATCCGGATATTAATCCCGGCGCTACCGAGATACCTGGAAACGGAATAGATGAAAACTGCGATGGGACTGATGGAAATACTACCTCCACTTCCACATATTCAACAGACAGGATGCAAGCTTTTCCCAATCCGGCACAAAGCCATTTTTTCGTCTACTCAGATTGGGATTTTTACACATTGGAAGTCTATGCTGTCGATGGCAGAAAGTTAAATACTTTTAGAAATCTATCCCGGCATGCAACCATCGATTGCAGTGAATGGTTGTCCGGTGTCTATATTCTGGTAATTTCTCATGGCCGTCAAAAAAAACGCAAAGTTTTTAAGTTGTTTAAATTATAATGAAAGGTTTCCATGAGAGTGTTGGGCCATCAAATAAAATTTCTACTGTCATGAATTTTCAAATTTTCAACGCAGGAATATTATGTACGTAATGTAAATTTTGCCTCATTCAGGTTTCATGCATATACCGTAACTTAAGACACGGAGGCGTATAACTATGGGTTGGTTCTGCCAATAGCAGATGTCTTAAGGGCCTTTTTAAACGGATCACTACAAGCAGATTTGTTAACACAGCGTATGGTTATGTGATGGGTATTTCCTATAGGAAACGGGGGCAGAGAATAATAAAAGCTAATAACATGTGTGCAGACATTCACCATAGGTGTCAACCATTGTACATTTACAAAGAAAAAGTGAAAAACTGTCTTGTATCATAGGGTAGGCTGATTAAATTAAATTGAAATGTTTCTTTAGTAAGCTTTTTGCTTTTTTTGAAAATTTTAGAGTAACATCACCTATTTGTATCATACTTTTATCCATGGACTTTATTTTGTCGGCATTTACCAATTGGCTCCGATTGATCTTTATAAAACCAGAGGAAGAAAGTTTTGTCTCCAACTCCTTCATGGTAATACGTTCCATGATTTTTTTTCCATTATTAAGAAAATAAGTCATATAATTCCGGTCACACTCTATATAAAGAATTTGATTGATCTCCACATGGAAAAGTTTAAATCCGTCTTTAATGGTTAAAGAGTCATTTTTCACCTTTTGGATCAGTTCATTTAAATCCACGGGTTTACCAATAGCCATTTCCACGGCTGCAAGCAATTGGTTTTTATTAACAGGTTTAACTAAAAATGTAACGGGCATCGTTTCCTTGGCTTCTTTTAATATTTGTTGATCAGAGAATGCAGAAATAAAAATAACTGGAATTTTTACGGTTTCATTGATTTTTCGTGCAAGGTCAATACCCGTTTTGGCACCTTTCAATCTTATGTCGATCAATGCAAGGTCGACTGAATTATTTTCAATCAATTTCAAACCTTCTTCATAAGTAAATCCTGGCTCTAAAGGCTCATATCCGTTATTTTTCAATGAATTATAAATGCTGGTAGCAATCACACTTTCATCCTCAATGATAGCTATTTGCACTTTTTTATTTTCTTTTTGAAAAACTATATCATCCATAACTGAAGTTTAAAAATAATCATTTTTTACTTGTATCAATGAATTACCATGAGGAACTCTAAGCGAAAACTTAATACCGTTCGTATTCTCTATCAGAAGCTCCCCATCCATTTGTTTTACCAGTGAATCAATCATTCCTATACCAAAAACTGAGCTTCCCTGATAAAATTTATCAGTTTTCAGAGTGGTTCCACTGTCCTCATAAAGGATTTCCAGATACTCATTCTCATCATTGATTTTCAAAAGTATTGTCAATGGGTCTTTGCGATTAAATGCATGTTTAAAAGAGTTGGTAAGCCATTCATTTATGATCAGTCCCAAAGGCATAGCTACATTTGAATTATATAATTTATTTTTAAGAGAAATTTCCTTTTGAATATGAACTTCCTTTAAAGAGATAAAATCATCAAATTGTTGGATTAAATCCAATAAAAATTGTTTCAGATTGACATGGTCAGACCCTTCAGTAAATGCAAGATTTTGATGCATCAGGTAAATGCTTTTAATCCTTTTCTGACTTTCTTCCCAGATTGCTCCAACCTTTGGGTCATTGATTTCTTCTTTTTGGAGTTCTAACAGTGAATCAATAATGTACAAGTAATTTTTCACCCTATGGTCCAACTCTCTCAGCAACATGTTTTTCATTTCAAGCGCTTGCTTTAAATCATTCGTCTTGTTCTCAACCAAATGCTCCAACTTTTGATTTTCCCGATGGGCCATTCGCAAACGAAATAAATTAAAAAAAGAAGATAGCCCAGATATGACCAGTATTATGGATAAAATAAACCACCAACGCAAATAGAATGGAGACAAAACATGTATTGTAAATAATGGTTCAGGAAGACTTTGTAATCCTGCCGGATTCGTGCCTTTCACAAAAATCCTATGTTTTCCAAATGACAAACGGTTGAATCGAATAATATGATTGTCCACGAGAATCCATTCCCCTCCTTTTTCTACTTTAAAATAATACTTATAGTCGCCAACCCAATAGTCAAGCATGGTTAATTCAACATTGAGTGGTCCATCACGCGAATTCAATGTGATGATTATATTATCATCATGTGGAGACACAAATTCATCCTTCCAAATATTTTCTTTGATAGAAAACTTCCTGATTCTCGATACGGCAATCTTTGTAGGCAAAGTTGGGGAAGAGTGCTGAATCAATTCAGGATTAAAATAAACTACACCATTTAAACCGCCAAAATAGATATTCCCACTGTGATCTTTATAGGACGCTATCCGGTTAAACTCACTAAAAGGAAGACCGTCATTCATATTGAATATCCTGATTATCTGCATGTTTTGCTTGTGAATACAATGGAGCCCATCTACTGAACTTATCCATAATCTGCCCTGACCATCTTCTTCAATTCGGTAAAGTGTATTGGATGTTAATCCATGTTCCATTTGAAGTACTTCCATTTGATCAATCTGTGGATTCCATCTAATTAATCCATGATCTGCAGTGGCAAGCCAGAATATTCCGTCAGCATCAATATGAAGATCATGAAAACGATCAGTGGGAAAAAAAGAGACACCCAGATGTTCAATGGGTAAACCATCATTTCCTACTCTGTACAGACCTCCATCACCGGCAGCCCAAAGCTGCCCTTTAGAATCCTTTTTAAATCTATAAATGAAGGTGGGTATGGGCAAACCTTGTTGTTCGAAGTCAAATCTGAACATATCATTGTTCTCAAGATGCAATATGCCCAACCCTTTATACAAGCCTACCAGTAATAAATTAGAGTCCAGGGAATGCATGCTCCAGACCTGTGTGCCAGTCAATGAGGCTTTATTAACAATTTCTCCTTCCTGTACCAGATGATACACCGATCGGGTTCCAAAATAAATTTCCCCAAAGTGATTGTTAACCGCATAAATGATTTCTTTCTCCGGATTTGGTATCAATTGAACAGCATGAGTGTGCAAATTGATTTTAGCCAGATCCCTCCAATATCCTACAAAAAGAAAGGAATCCTGATCTTGTGCTATGCCCCTCGTTTGATCTTCCAGCCGGATATTGCTTTCAGGCAATACTGATAAAAAAGTTTGAAAATGATCTTCTTTTACATCAATTAATAACAGACCATCAGAAGAAAATAACCATAATTTACCCTGACTGTCTTTCATATAACCATTGATATGATCTTCATGGACCTGCACAATCCCTGTACCTTCAATGATCCTTAACTCATTATCTTTGATTATACAACTACCCAGATCATTGTATATAAAAATATTGGACGCAGTATAAGGATCTTCTCTTTGATATAAATTTCTTTGGTATAGGGTTGGATCTACTTTTATATACTTAATATTATGTGAATCAAAAGGATTTACAAGGTTATATATATTTGGGGATGCATGATTAGTATAAATAATAGCAAGCAAACCATTGTCATATACGGGTACTCCATCCCATATCCTTGAATCAATTTCATTGGACATGTCCTCCTTTGGCTTGATGAACAGATACTTATTATATTCAGGAAGAAAAAAAGCAGAAACCGGTACAGTAAATACATGACCTAAATGGCTTACCACCAAGTGTCTGTATTCCACAGGCACATGGGCCCAATATGTAAATGTTCCTTCATCATTCAGGTACCATACCTCTCCATTACTTAATAGAAAAAATATATTCCCCTCCGGGTCAGGGGCCATCCACTCAATGCGTGATTCGGTTAACAATGGATGCTTAAAATAAAAATCAAAAGTAAAGTATTGGTGGTTCACCACATTAAAAACATCGACCTGATAGGTAGATTTGGTTTTCACCCCTTCTTCACCGTATAACAAAAACAACCAATCCCCTTGCTTCACCACTTGTATGGTTTTAACCCTACCTTTTTGAAACAGAGGTGATTCAAACAAAATAAATTGATGCCCATCAAAGCGCAGTAAACCTTTATGGGAAGCCAGCCATATATAGCCATAAGAATCCTGCACTCCAGCATAAACCAACCTGGACTGCATACCCTGGTTTTCATTGAAAATCTGGACGTGTGCTCTTTGGGCCGAAACATATATCGACCCCGTCAATAAAAGAAACAGGAACAAAGCCACCCGGAAGAAAAGTAAATTCGACATAAATGTTTATGCGATTTCAAAAATTCTCTATTTTCTTTCCATTAACCTGAATACATAGCAATGAACTCCCAGTTATATATTTTTTAAAACAATAGTAGATAGTTATGAAAGTCAAAGATATATTAAATAATTGAATGATCCATAATCGGCTGAGATAAAATAATTATTGATTTTTAGAAAAAAATTTTTGCTATAATAGACGGGGTGTCAGATTTAAGGATTTTACCCGGTTCGGTTAAATCCGAGGCGTATGCAGGGTGTTCATGTGATATTGCCGGAATAGAACTGCTACCCTACTGAAAACCATCCACTTTATCCGAATCAGGACAAGTCCTACCCATGGACATGAATGAAAATGAACATAAGGTCAAATATTCCTTTTAATCGGTACCCCTGAAATATGTCTCATTTTTTTTAAATAATCTTAAAGAATAATTTTTGCAAAGTATTTTAATGCTATGCATTAGCAACGAATACGAGGTTCTTTCCAAATATTTGAATTTGTTAACATACGTAAAATAAATAATAACTATATTTGTCTTTATGGTTAACGAGCTTACATCCTTTTCGGGTAAAAGCTGAATGGTTAATTAATTATTATTGCAATTACATTATTTGTGCTCACCCGCCAGCATAAAACGCCCAAAAATACAATAGCTTGATCAAGGGATTTTGGAAATTAAATGATGTAGAAGATATTCAGGATAAAACCCATGGCAATGACACCGGATTGCCTCAATACTTCTTCATCCTGTTTGGACTTTTTGTTTTGATTTTTATTCCTAATTTTCAGTTGAGTTTTATTCTGGATTATTCCCTGCTGCCCAGAATGTCTGCACTCAGTCTTTTTTTAGGCCTGATTGCTGTATTATTTTATTATCCCAGCCCTGTTCAGCCCCGGTCTTTTGCACCTGTAGGCAATCCTGTTTTTATCATTTTAGGAGCATACCTTGTCATCTCTTTTCTTGCCATGCTATTATCATCTATGTTTACAGAAGGTTTGGGAGATTGGGTGCGCAGTACATTACTGGCAGGCATGGTGCTGATTTCTACCATTATATTGCACAATACCCAACACTGGCAAACCAGAATTCCCATTATTATTCTCATTGCATCTTTCATTGCAATCAGTATGGGCACCATCCAATATCTGAATGAAGTGGTGTTCAATCCGGATCAGTTACTTCCTGATGGCCGGCCCACCATTTATGCTGTAACGGGAAGAATGTCGCACAAAAATGAGTTTTCTAATGCGATGATGTGGATGATCCCGTTTCTTTCTTATGGTGTATATAAATGGAAAATACCCCTTAAAGTCTTTGGGATTTTTGCATTATGCAGTCTGATCACTTTGATCATATTGTTGAAAACCCGTGCTGTATGGTTGGGTATTCTTACAGCATCCTACCTGTTTTCTCTACTTATGGTAATTTTTCACGAAAAAATTCATATCCCCTCTTTACTTAGGAAGATCCTTATCACCGGAATGATTGCCGCTCCTCTTAGTTTACTGGTAATATACCTGCTTGGAAAGCCTGCTGACGATTTTTCCATCATGGGTAGATTATATTCATTTTTCGATACCCAGTCTCCGCATAACATTTTCAGACTGAAAGTCTGGAGTGGAACATGGAATTTAATTACAGACCACTTCTGGTGGGGAATCGGTCCTGGCATGTGGAAAACCCTATTCCTTCCTTATTTATCGGGTGCATTTAGCGATATGACTCAAACTGTTTGGGGCAGGCCACACAACGATTTTTTATGGGTTTTTGCTGAGAAAGGTGTATTTGGATTCCTGGCTTTTTGCAGCTTTTTTGCCGCACTGTTTATGATGGGATGGCAAATCGTTCAACGCAGCAGTGACAGAGATACCGTCATAATGATCTTGTTGTATTTGAGTGCGTTGATTGCCTATATAGTGATATCTTTCTTTGCTTTTCCATTAGAAAGGGTTAACAATATCGTATATATTGGCATCGTAAGCAGTGGTATCATTGTAGAATATCATAAATTATTTGGTAGAAACAAACAAATTAATTCTTTAAGACTTGTATTCCTACCTGCGCTTCTATTCTTCCTTTTTGGATTCTACTACAGTGTGGAAGGGATTGAGCAGGAAAAAAACATGGCCCAATGGGAATTTCTCATGAATCGGGAAGAATATAGTAAAGCCCTGTATTTTGCTGAACAGAGCAGGAATCCAATGATTAAGCTGGATATTGCCTCGAGGTCAGCAGACGAGATGATCGCGCTTTCACTTGAACGTATGGGCAATTACAAAAAATCAATGGAAGCATTGGATAAGGCTTTGATTTTGTTTCCAGAAAAACCTCGCATGCTGAATCAAAAAGCCGTATTGTATTTCCAAATGGGTGAGTTTGAAAAAGCGCTGCCCTATGCCAGGAGGGCAAGAGAAATCGTACCCGGGGATAAAAAGCTGAATTACGACCTTGCCGCCATTTTATTGAATTTAAATTTGGAGCAGGAAGCCCTTGAAGTCCTCCAATCCATCCCCAATCCCCTGAGATATCCGGATGTCATGCGGGTCATCAATCATTTGAATTCACGGTTAGAATTGAAAACAATTGAAGAATAATGGATTTTGACCAGATTACACTATTAAACTTAAAACAAACATCTGCGCATCATCTGCGTAAATCTGTAAGAAAATTCCTGCTACAATGCCTCCCGGTAACCACCGTAATAGCCTATTGATCAACTTTTTAGGATATAATATGGACGAAATAAAAAGATATATCCACCTTAATACACGATGATCGGTCAATTGAAATTTTCTATAAAACCGGATGTGATGAAAATATAAAAACATCCTGAGCTTCCCCGTCCGCGTATGAAACAATCTATCCCGAAACCTAAAAGTCTTTAGAATCCCGGAATATTTCAATGAACTTGTTGAACTGCCGGGATGTACACGCATAAAATGCAGAGCTTCCGGAAGGTTGGCAAATATATACCCATCCAGAACCATCCTCGACATAATTTCATAATCCTCTCCGGGAAAATCCTTCTGGTAGCGATACTTCTTATAAACCTCACTGCGAATACACACCGTTGGATGTTGAATGCCATGCTCTCCTATCCTGTATCTCTTCTCTATACCGGCATGATCAGTAGGAAAATTCGACCGGTTGATGCCCTGGCCCACATCTACTCTGAAGTAGATCACATTACATCCCAGCACATCCACTTCCTGATGCTCTTCAAGAAAAGCATACTGCTTCACTATCCTTTCCGGATGCATGATGTCATCGGCATCCATTCGCATAATGTATTTCCCATGAGCATGATCCAACGCAATATTCAGTACAGCTGTCAATCCTGAATTCTCCCTGAAAGCTATGACTTTGAGAAAGGACCATTCTTTATAATCTTCCAATATCGCCAAAGAATCATCTTCTGAACCATCATCCACCACAATCACCTCCAATGGCAATACTGTCGATGCAATGATGCTGTCCAGACAAGCACCCAGATATCTCCCGTAATTATAATTAGGAATAATCACACTCACATCTATCACGGGTTTTTCATTGCTCATTTCATTCTCTTATAAATGGAGATCTCAATAACTGCCACGGGGCCTCAATAATGGTCATACGCGATGACCATACCCACTTTATCCATTGATAATAAATCACTTTTTTTAATGCCCGGGAATACCCATATTGTGTGATCATATCCCTCCACAATCCATAGAGCCATCGCTCCACTTTCCGGTAATCCGTCAATGAAATATCTTTGTTCCCTTTTCTGAACTGTTGTATGCATTCAAAAACTTCTTCACCAAACTGTAATCCCATTTCTTGGTAAACATAATCAAAAACTTTCCTTTCTGCATTTATCATCTTGTCCCTATCTCTCCGGGAGTGACTGTGCTTATGAATGCGGTATTTGACGAGATATTCCGGGGTATTCCATACCTTCCATTTTCGTGAAATATCAAAACACATCTTATAGTCTTCTACCAGGTCAAATCCTGCGGTATACATTCCGACAGGTATGGCTTCACGTCTGATAACCATTGCAGAGTGAACAAAATAATTTCTAAATAACAGAATCCAGGGTATGGCTTCCGGAGAGGCATTTAATTTCCACTTTTTATTCAATAACTGGTTCGCTTCATTAATGAGCTGTGCCCATGAGCCAATCATTCCATAATCTGCATTTTCTATGAGAAATTGGATTTGCTTTTCAAATTTATGAGGCATAGCGATATCATCCGCATCGAATGGGGCATAAAACCTGCCTTGCATATGGGACATCCCCCTGTTTCGGGTGTATACAATACCGTGATTTTCATTATTTTGAAAGAATCGGATCCGGGGATCTGAAAATGAATGGATGATAGAGACACTGTTGTCCGTTGACGAGTCGTCCACTATTATCAACTCAAAATCCTGAAAACTTTGGGCGAGGAGACTATGAACGGTTTGTGATATGTAGCTCCCGGCATTGTATACCGGCATGACAATAGAAAGTGTAGGATGGTCCATGAACAAAGTTTATTTCACAGCAAGAGTATTAAAAAGGAAATATACAGGATTTAAGGAAAATAAGTATTTTTTTAAACTTTGTGCTTTTTACCATTATGCATAGGAGGAGGTGGATAGAAATATTAAATAACTGTTCTACCTGGCAAATGCATAGGAAGTTTGAACAGTAAAATGTACATCGTTCAGCTCAGAGCCCGTATCGGCAATCACCATACCGGCCTTTACGACAGAGGCTCCCACCATGCGTTCCATGGCATGTGCCATCGTACCGTCTAACTGTCCATTCTCCTTCTCAAAATCTTCTAGTGTCAGATTTAAATCCATCAAAGGTTTTAATGCTTCCGGTCTGGCAAAAAACATGGTGCCTCCCACAAAATGCAATTGACCTGAATCTTTATCAGGCAATCCCATTTTTTCGCACAAAGCTGAGAGGGTAATGGCATTTTCACCATAATATAAATATACCGGCAAGACATGTTCTTCAGGTCCAATCAATCCAATTTCGGGATAATGTTCCATCAGTTTAAGAATCTTAACGACCTGATTGGGTTGCGTCAATTTATTCAAAATATCATCTAACCAGATTCGGGTACCTTTTAAGTGTGTGGATTTTTTGGTATGCAATTTCAGGATCAGAGAACAACCAGAGCTTAACAGGTCTGGCAAAACATGCAAAAATGGATACAAATCTCTGCCCCTGTTGGGCAGTATGTAAATCTTATTATTCATGCCAGTGGGGGTCATCAATTC
The DNA here is from genome assembly GCA_035327565.1 of Saprospiraceae bacterium. Classification (GTDB taxonomy): domain Bacteria; phylum Bacteroidota; class Bacteroidia; order Chitinophagales; family Saprospiraceae; genus JABDLO01. The sequence goes on along the minus strand of DAOLDB010000046.1, from coordinate 5,974 downwards.
TTCAGTTTTGGAGGCAATTTCTTCCTGGCAAGTGATGTATAGAGTCAATTGGGGAAGTCCTGAATTCTTTAGTTGATGGAGAATTTTTGCAAATATGTCAACATAATATACATGTATATGTACAGCTACATTTTCTATGGGAGCAGGATTTTGGGTAGGTGTGAGTGTAGGGAAAGCCCATTGGTATGAACTTTTTGAGAAAATAAAAAACCTGTTAAATAATTTTCTTTTCAGCGATTCATTGATAAACCTTCTGCTTCCTTTCCAATGTTCATATTTTGGATTTCCTGAAAATAAAAAGGCAAAAGTGGAAAAGAGAGATGTTTTTACCCTTTCCTTTTGGGGCCTGGACAAATAATACCATAAAGAAAATTTTGAATTCAGCACCAGAAAATAGATTTCAATCCATATAATGAAAAAATATACTGTAATGTGAAAGTATGAAAAAACGTAATGAATGATGACTTTAAGTATAAAATTAATATTTAATATAAGAACAAAAATATTGTTTAAATAGCAGTGATGACAATTCAGTGAACGATTCGAAAGGGAAATTGAATGGAAAGTTTCGTTTCAATAAACAGAAAATCACACTTTTCTCCTTTTTATACTAAACTACTTTTGTTTTTGATGTACTATTTGGGCCCTGATGCTTACCTTTTTGAAACCAGTAAAAGATGATTCATTTTTGCGCATTTTCATCACATTGAAATGGTATTGTCCTGCTATGATTCAGTTTGAACATTCCAAACTCATTATCCTTACTAAACAGACACCAATGGGTAAGCCCATGGACTGAGGCTTTGGGTATATATATTTGAAAACCAGACGTAAGTAGACGATCGTCATTCAAAGCCCTGGATACATCATGGCGAAATGATCTTCGAATTTCTAAAGGGATATTTCGATCTGCATTGCTATAAAATTCAGGCACATCCTCTCCCATCATCCCCCAGCCATATAATATGTAGTGATTTTCAGTCTCAATCATTCCATCAATATGTCCCCCGGCAGGTGTATGGGTAAATTCAGATTCCAACATTTGGATTTCTGTTTGTGCCTTTTTGTACATAGGATTAAAGAGATGACTGGGTATATTGATTCCATCTGTTCTCACTAATTGGGGTTTATTTACATCGGACAGATGGATGTGTGCATACCTGTTAAAAATTAAATTAAACTCCTCATCAGGAATGTCGGGGAAATAATTTCTAAAAAAATGCAGTTGAGGCATCAAAAGCACGTGGGATACTGAGGGTATTCCTAAACCCTGCAATATTGCTCCCGGAAAGCCCTCCGCTGCCAAACTTTTCTCAGGTTGATCCTCTGCATAATTTCTGAGCAAGTCCACCTGATGATCATTCTTTAAAGAAAATATAGGCTGTGCAGACTGGCCAGGATTGAAAAATCCAAAATAGATTACATTGATGATCATAGCTGTGCCTATAAGAGACATAACCCGGGAATTCTGATCTCTGAATACACTTTTACGAAGTAAATAGGGTATGAAAAGCAGTACCCCTGCAAGCAATTCCCATCCGGATTTCTGACCAATAGGAATGTTGTGGATATAGGAAGCACAGGTATAACCGGCTAACAGTAACAGTATAAACAATCCTATTCTGAATGCTGAAAAACGAATGGCACTATGAAGAAGTATATGTATGGCCAGAAAATTGACTGTAAGACCAAAGGCCCAAAGCATACGTTCACCAGGCACCCTATCCAGCAAAATCCATTTTGCTGCCCATTGTGGAACGGGCAAAAGCATCCATAATGACATTAAGATAATACACGCTGAGAAAATCCAGAATACCCGGGTCTTTATCGACCCCCATTCCCGGTGGTTTGAAAATATCAATGCCATTAAAGGCAAGTAACTTGTAACCACACCCAGTTCACAGATGTTAATGTTACCCAATGGCTGAAGATTGGTGTGATTAATATATGGAAAAAAGGTGGATATCCATAGAAGAAAGTCTACCCCACCTCCATTCGAATAACGCTGACCCGGATACACCGTTTGTGACATAATGGCTATGGGTTCCTTCAAATACAGATATACAGTAAGCAGTGCCATCATACCCGCAATTCCTAATCCTAATAATGTCTTAACCTTGAAGACTTCCCTTTTGTATACCCAGACCAGAACCAGACCGAAATAAACAGTAGAAATGATAATGGGGGGGTATAAATGTGACAGAATAAATACAGTGGCAACATAAAAAAAGACCAGTCCATTCCTGACCGTAAAGTTTTTACAACTAAAAAGGACAATAAATAACCAGGGTGTTACGGCCAGCAATGGACCGTAAGTGGTTAACCACCCTTGCATAAAGCCACTAAAAAATAACAACAGAGACAAAATAGCTGAAATATATCTATCCCTGGTTTCTGGCCACACCTCTTCAATGAGTCTTTTCCATCCTAAAATAAATAATAGAAACACTAAAGCATGATGCAGTGAAAACGCATAATCTGAGGGTAGAAAAAAGAAAGGCCAGACCAACGGTTTGAAAATAAGTCCCCAATCTGCGATGGGAAAAGAATAAAACCCCCTGAAATCTTCTCTGTAAATAGAATTGAGATTATATCTTTCAAAACCATTATTGACTGCAGCCTGGAAATAGGGCGTGGATACGACCCATTCATCTGAACGAATCGGCCTGGGTTTTCCCCAATACAATCCTACCTCCTCATAACCAAAAATATTCAAAACCAAACCGTACGAGGAAGGCGTCAGGCAGAAAATGACATATAAGGTTAAGATTAATATTATAGCAATATCAAAACCATATCGGTTCAAGGCATGTCGACGGGGATGTGTAATTCTCACTTAATGATATCTATTATTTAATAATCTATAATCTTGCCATAATATAAACATGCTAATTTTCAAAGCAATTAAAAAAATAATATAAATAATTGAATTAAATTGTCAGACATTTACTGAAGTACTTTTAGAATCTTTAAAAATGCCAGCAACATTAAAGAAATTGGTTTCTGGAAAACTTATCCTTGAAAAGTTATTTTATTTAATTTTTTTCTTTATTCTTTTCATAATAATTTTTCCAGGCCAGCCGGATGTACCAAGGATAGGGTTAGATGCTGGTTGGGTGAATGTGATTAGTCATGCTTACTTCCACAATTTTCAGTTTGGAAAAGACATTCATTTCACATTTGGTCCTGCTGGAATATTCCATTTACCGTATTTTCTTTATTCTAGAGAAGCCATGGGAAATACGATTTTCCTGGCATTTCTTTTAGTGTTTATAATTTGTACCAGTTTATATCATTTGCTTGAAAAGCAAACTTTTGCATTTCGAATCATTATAAGCTTTTCCATTGTTTGGGGACTTTTGATATCCACAGCCTTCATTTGGTACTTGTTTCCTTTAATTCTTCCAGGCTTATATTATCATTCGTTTAAACGCAACATTTTAAAAAAGTTATTAGTCACTTCCATCATTTTCCTGCTAGCTCTGTCAGTATTAATCAAATTTTCATACTTCCCAACAGCATTTCTGGTTGTCTTGCTCTTAGATGTGGATAATATTATGGGAAGAAAAAGGCTAATACCTCAATTTCTATTAGTATTTCTTGCTTTTTTAATTTTAACTTTTGTACTGCTAAAGCAAAACATATTACATTTCCCAAAATACATTTATGGTAGTCTTCAAATCATGTCGGGTTATTCTGAGGCAATGCAAATTTGGAATCCTTTGAAACAGTTGCAACAACCCATTGTATTCATATTGTTATCCATGTGCCTGATATCCTCCCTGTTCAATTCATCGATGATCAAAGAGCTCAGAAAAACTTTGATTCTACTCATTGTTTTATCAGCTTCACTGTATATCTCTTTTAAAAATGGATTTACCCGTCATGATGGTCATGCTTTAATTGCATTTTCCGGACTTTGTGTCACGGCAGGATTTATTCCTATATATTTCAGGGAGATAATTTCTCAATCCCTAATTAATAGAAGCCTCTATCTTTTGACATTATATTTTACTATTACCGGAAGTGGATTGTTCTTTATGAAAATTAAGCAACTTGATAAAGCCAGATATACTACCATAACCTCTATGACAACATCCTGGCTAAATAAATATAAAAGTGCAAAATCATTCATTAATTATCCCTCTAAACTTTCACAATTGGACAAAGCATATGATCTGGCAGTTGAAAAAGTGAAAGATCAATTACCTATTGAATTTGCACCTACTGATGGAACCATAGATGTATATCCGAATGAACAGACCTATATTCTTGCTCATGGATTAAATTATAAACCTCGTCCGATATTTCAGAGTTACAGTGCTTACACTCAATATTTATTACAACAAAACAAAAATCATTTAATTGGTAATGACGCCCCGGATTATATTCTATTCGGAGTTTTTGAAATAGATGGACGGCTTCCGGCATTGATGGATGGCCATTCATGGCTCGAAATCATGTCCAGATATGAAATTGTGCATTTTCAAGACAATCATATATTATTTAAAAAATCTCCTCAATCTAAAAAATGGGAATTGAAAAATTCAGCTCAAGGAGTAATTGAAATTAATCAACCATTACCCATTCCGTCAGGAAAATTGTATGCACAACTTGAAATGAAAAAATCTCTACTTGGACAAATGATGAACATCTTTTTCAAACTACCTTATGTATATATCACTTACAAGTTTGAAAACGAAAATACGGCAACTTTTAGAATGATACCTGGAATGATGAATAATGGCTTTTTTATATCACCGGTTATTCGGGGCACCAATGATTTTTTAGAGCTTTATCTGTCCAATGAAGTTTCGATGTATCCCAAAGAATTCACAATTCATACGCAATTCCCAATCTTTTATAAGAAAAATATTTCATATACATTTCAAATGATCATTGACAATAATATTGCAGAAAAAAATTCATTTGAACTCATATTGTTATCCAATGTCCGTCAGAAAAAAATGACAGAGCTTAGAATACAAAATATATTGAACGATACTTTGAATATTTCAAAAACTGGAAACCATCTTTCTTTCTCTCAATACAAAGGTGAGCCTATTATATTTTGTCATACAGGGACATCCTTTACTGCCAGATATGAACATCTTCAACCTTATATAAATGATGAAACTCAAGAATTTCAACTCAATTTTGGAATTTTCGATCATGCCTATTCAGATGGGAATCAATGCCAGGGAGCATGTTTCAGATTATATTCTATTCATGATGAAAAACCGGGTAAATTGTTTTTCGAAAAATGTATAGACCCTATGAATAACCCGCACGATCAGGGAGTTTTAACTGAGTATATCATCCTCCCGAATGACTCTACTATTCAGTATTTATTTGAAGTTATGCCCAGACCGGGGCACCATGGAAACTGGGGTTGGGCATACTGGAAATAATAAATTTACTTTTTAAAATCTCCTTTAGAAAAATACTTCTCAATGAGACAATACAAATAGATAAACAGATACCGGCTACCCATTTCTTTTATTTTGAGTTTGGATACTCCATGTTTCCTGTTTTTCCATGAATTGGGCACGATGGTATAGGAATACCCTCTGATGATGGCTTTTAGGGGTAATTCCAATGTTAAATTAAAATGGGGAGATAGGATGGGTTTTAAACCCTCAATGGTTTCCCTTTTATACAGTTTAAATGCATTGGTAACATCATTGTATTTCAAACCAAAGGATATGCGCACAAAATGATTGAAAAGCCGGTTAAGTATATATTTCAGCATGGGATAATCTTCAGTAGAACCTCCTTTGACAAACCTGCTCCCAAATACACAGTCGTATCCCTCCATCATTTTTTGGTAATACTTTACCAGATCCTCCGGACTATCGGATAAGTCCGCCATCATGATAGCCACACAATTTCCTGTAAAACACTCTAATCCATACCTAACTGCATAACCAAAACCATTGGGACCTGCATTGGTATAACACTTTAAAGTAGGTAT
>DAOLDB010000045.1:0-32085 GCA_035327565.1 Saprospiraceae bacterium | reverse complement strand
ATAAAGCAGGTGATTCCTTCAATATGGTAGATTAGGTTATTGATAATTTTGTACGTGCTGCTTCATATACCCTACCCATTCCTTCTATTAATGAAATTTTGGGTTTCCACCCAAACCTGTTATACACTAATGACATATCTGCGTAACGCGCATGGACCCCTACAGGTTTATCCAGCAATTTCTTTATGGATGGTTTGTAACCGGCAAAGCCGGTCATCAATTCTATGATTTGTAAAAAACTGGTCAAATGACCAGAACCGATATTCCATCCGCTACCATCTGAAACATGATTCATGAGAATAAATATAAAATCAAGAACATCGTCAATATGCACAAAATCCCGGGCTTGTTCTCCGGTTCCCCAAACCTCAAAAGGATCTTCTTTCCTTGCTGCTCTTGCAGCAATGGCCGGTATAGGGTATGTAAGATCCTGGTCTTCACCATACCCTGAAAACGGTCTTATGCAGACGACATTAAGTCCATAGTGACGAGCAGCAATTTGGGCGAGATATTCACCGGTCATTTTAGACCAACCATAAGTCATATCCGGCATGCCCAAATTTGAATGAAAATCAATGTCAGATTCTTTTAATGCTACTGACCCTCCTCTCCCTTGAAGACTGACAGGATAAGCCGCACTGGAACTAGGATAAAGAATTCGTTTTGGTGGATGTTTGCATAGCCAGTAAAAAAATTCAGCATCAATAGATAAATCCAGCGCTACCATCATAGGGTCCCCATCAATTTTAGCCCTGCCTCCGACGATGGCAGCAAAATGAAAAACATCACTGAATTGCTCAAAAGACAATTGGTACTCTTTCTGTATATAATTGGGGTCTTCTCTCAGCTGATATAATAGCTTTCTGAAATCATCTTTTAGAAAATAAAACCTGCGCTTTGAATCCAATATTTCCAAATCTTTAAACGCGTCACCGATGTAATCAGGAAACCAAAGAGAGGGATGAATTCCCGCCGAAAGATCGTCCACCATGAAAACCACATCATCAGTCGTTCTTAATAATCTTTTAACCATGTTTCTACCGACAAATCCACAAGCTCCGGTGATGAGATGAATGACCATAAAATTGAAAGAGGATTTAGTTTGATTTTAAAAAATAGGGTTGAAGGATCTAATCCTATATGATTTCCCAATCGGAGGTTTTCTTGTAATTTCTGTAGTATAAACCACCTGCTATAAGCAATAACAGGATGATTAGAGAAGAACATATCAGGCTGATCATTTCTCCGACTGAATAAGAGCTGGGCTTAAAATGAAAAACAATTTCACTTTCCCCTGAGGGAACGATCAATCCTCTCAATATATAGTTGACTCTTACATGATCCACTGGCTTATTATTGATATATGCTTGCCATCCCGGTCTGTACCAAACTTCAGAAAAAACCGCAAATGCTTCGGAATCTGTTTTTGTATAATATACCATCTTATCGGGAAAATAACTCTTTAGCCCAATTTGTCCTGAAGATGAAAATGACCTCTTTTTTGTATAATTTTCAAAATCTTCATGCAGAACAGCTGTTACACCCGGGTCAATATTATTCAATGCGTCAATTTCTTCACTATTCGATGAAACCATTTGAATTTCATCAATAAACCATGCATTGCCTAAAGCCTGAGGATTGTATTGTACCATTTCTTTTTCATCCTGCCCTTTTACTATGATATATTTAGTATTCAGCATATTCAAGACGGGTTGAAAACCTTTGCCTATATGTTTATCTATCATATCCTGATACCGGCTCAGTTTAGCCGGATTATAACCGCCAACGTTTTTATGATGATATGAAGGTATAGCATCATTAAATGTATTGACCGATAAGTCAAGAACTCTGTAATGTGGATCAGGGTCTTGTTTGATTTGCAAATCAACGGGTCGTGGGGTGTATGCACTTTCAACTTTCCGCTGGGGAACAAAAGTACTTTCATTGATATACTGCTTTCCAATACCCAATAAGTCAACAAAAGCCAGTGCACCAATCAGCGACAGCAGCATGGTCTCTTTAATACGCCCTCGCAAATATACTGCAATCACAAAAGTAGAAAGTCCCATAAACAAAATTGTCCTTAATGCCGATGATTTTAAATATTCAATCCGGGTTTGTTTCATTGCATCGACGTACTGACCCAGCATGGAATCATAGCTCGAACTGAATTCAAAAATTGAAGGACCAGCTAACCAGATGATCAAAGCCAGTCCACCTAATGCACCAAACGATTGATACAAAGGCTTAAGTAATGACTTTTTATTACTTGAAACCACAACTTCTTTTAACCCTAAAGCCATTAAAGTTGACATAAAAATTCCTGTGACGGCTAGTACGGAATTAGGAGTTCTGAATTTATTGAAAAAAGGAAGATAATTATACAGTGCCTTGTTGAACCATTCCAGATTTGAACCAAGAGATATTAAGAAAGTCAATATGACCGCTGAAGTCAACCACCATTTCCAGTGATTTTTAACAATCAGTGTGGAAAAGACAAACAATAGAAATACAACGGCCCCGAAGTAAAATGGACCGGAAGTACTGGGTAGCTCACCCCAATAAAGAGGAAATTTTTCAGATTTGTATTGAGGAAGCATCTGAATGAGTGGTGAGTTTTGTTTCAATACTTCCATTGTACTTCCCCCCATTGCCATAGGTATGTAGGTAGGTAGAAGATCTTTGTAGCCATTACTCCAATTCATGGCATATTCCCAGTCCAGACCTTTTGCTGAAGCAGTTGTAGCTTCATGATCTATGTCTTTGGCTAAAGCTGATCCTCCTCTCATGGTACTTCTTGAATATTCATAAGTAGTGATGAGCTTGGAGGCAGAAGATCCCATCGCAATAAGAGTGCATATGGCAAGAATGCCTATTTGCTTACTTAACGGAATAAAACTCCGGGATCTGATTTGTTGAAAAACATGGATAAAAAAGTAGATCATTAAACCCATACCCAGATAATAGGTCATCTGAGGATGGTTGGCTCTGATGCTCAAGCCAAAAAATAAAGTATAAATCAATGCACCGGTGATGTATTTATTTCTAAAAATAAATGTAAGTCCGGCAATAATCGGTGTACTAAGAGACAAAACCCTCAATTTGCTCATATGTCCCGCTTCGAGCAAGGTTATAATCCCTGTTGAGTAGGCAAACGTTAAAGCACCGATAATGGCAATTCCCGGTGGAACTTTCAGGAGGCACAGAGTAATATAAAAACAAATCAATCCCATCAAAAAAATACCCATGGGCCTGTCAAAATAAAGATTCAACAACGGTTCAAAATATTTAAGTAAATTATTTTGCTGAGGGGCTGATAACTGAAATGTAGGCATACCAGAAAATAATGATCCGGTCCATAATATATGGTGACCCGTAGATTTTTGGACATCTACGGCTTCCTTGACCATTGCATTATATTGAACAGAATCGGCTTGAGCGAGTACTTTGTTCTGAAATTGAGGATAGAAAAAAATAAATGAAGCCAATAGGAAAATGATCAGTGCCAGTAAATGAATTTGTATATTTTTTGTAATCAATTGCTTCATACTTCTTTAACTTTTATTCCTGCAAATGTAATCTATGTTATATGCCCACAGACCTTTAATCAATACAAAATTCTACCATTCCAAATATCCGTCCTCCACCGGCAAAGATCTGGGGATTATTTTTAGAACGGTAGAACTCGGATTCCCATTACTGTAAATGTTAAGTAATCCTTTTTTTACAAGTTCCAAAACATCGTGGATATCGCCTTTCATGTAAGTACTCATGGCATTGGTATAAACCTGTATTTTGTTTTGTGATTTTATATATTGAATAAAATCCAAAACATCCTGTTCATATTCATCTTTCAGAGGATAATGGCTGATTTCTATGGTTACGATCATACATTCAATTGTTGGACTAACTGATCTAATATATTCCTGTCAATGGAGTGATTCCCCGGGTATTCAATTGTTACAGGAGTGCATCCCTCTCTTTGCATGATTGTACACATGATTTCTTTCCTGCCAACCGTTAAGAATGGATCATCCTGACCTATAATCAAAAAGTGTTTGTTTTTCAACATATCGGAAACCTGATTCATTTGGATATCTTCAGGAAACCCACCGGCATAGTTGATAAAATAATCAAAATGAGGTTTTCTTGCCTGAATCCATCGATATAAGGTGGTAGCTCCCTGAGAAAATCCAAACAAAATAATCTTTGCATTACTGGTTTTAATAAAAGTAGCATATACAGAATCAAGATAATCGCAAAAGTCTTCGATTTCATCCAAACGAAATCGGGAAGTCATCCAGGATGGAACAGGAATCCTCTCTTTTCCTTCGAGGTAATATCTGGAAAGTCCTTCCGGAGCAATAACAAAATGTCTTTGTAGGTTAATCCGGTCAAATTTCTTAATAAAACGGTCTGCCAGTTGTCCATATCCGTGGGCAGCAATCCAAATTGCATTGCTATCAGAAATGTTATGGCCCAATGAAAATACATGAGCACGGCGGCTGGTTTGTATAGTTTGGTCGGTAATCAAGGATTTTTAAGAATTAATATCAACCTTCTCATATCGGATTCGTTTGAATGTATGTATGGCAAAAGAAAGAAATTTTTTAATACATCCCAGCTATATCATTATGTTTTTGCTCCTGGCAGGCATTACAGCCTTGTTCCTTGGCTTTTCAGCAGCATATCTTTACAATAGGATACAACAAGGGATTCCACCTGTTAAACTGCCTTCCATGTTCTATTGGAATACTTTGTTTTTGATTTTCAGCAGCATTTCTCTTATTTATGCTAAAAATTCATATAAAAAAGACCAGACTGATTCTTATAAGTATGCATTACTTACAACACTGACACTTACTGTTTTATTTCTCGTCGCACAGGTAAAGGCATGGATGCAGCTTCAGAATCAGGATATTTTTATTCATTACTCCAACATGGCTGCTTATTTGTATGTGATTTCTGGCTTACACTTTTTGCATGTACTTGCCGGTGTTCCTTTTTTATTTTGGTTTGTATTGATGGCATTTCGCGAAATGAAAAGCCCTATGAGCGTGCTATTGTATTTTAGTGATGTAGCCAAACAAAGAAATCTCCGACTTCTTAATATTTACTGGCATTTTTTAGATTTTCTGTGGATTTACCTGGTTATATTTTTTTTAGCGAATTACCTGATACAATAGTGGGCTTTAATATAGTTCAATGATTTTGAAGTTATTAGTCGTTTTTCTTAAAGAATCGTTAATTTTTTCAAAATTCCATAGAAGTGTTTGTTTGTCATGACTTATATATTGAATTTTGTGCCATGGTTTAATAGAATTAAATTTTTCAAAATATGAAAAGCCTCAAATGGTTGTCGTTTTTTATTCTTTTATCTTTTACGATATTGCTAATGAGTTGTAAAGAATCAACCGGTTTAAAAATATCAGGTATTGTAGAAGGCAGTCCATCCGTAAGTGTTTATTTGGATGAATTAGGAATTCAAAATACCATGGTAAAGGAAAAAGTAGAAAGTGACAAAAACGGTTCTTTTTCATTTGAGTTTCCCGAAAATTTACCCGCAGGCTTATACAGAATCAGAGCAGGTGCCAGATCTGCACATCTTATTATAAATGGAGAAAGTTCTCACATCCGTATTAAAGGAGATGTCAATGGTTTTGCGGAGGACAATTATCATGTGGAAGGTTCCCCTCTTACATCCAAATATGTGGAATATATGTCTAAAGTCAGAAATAATGAATTACAACCTACAGAATTAGGTGAGAAGCTGGAAAATGAAGAACCTTTACTTGCCATGATGGTTGCTTTGAAAACACTTGGCAACCGGCCGGAGTTTGCTGAACTGCATGGTAAAATCGCTGCAAGATTAATTGAAGAATTTCCCGAATGGGATACAGGTAAAGAATATGCCGCCATGGCTGAAGCTTTGGCTATGCAATATAAACAAATGATGGCTTCATCAAGAATCAGAGTGGGTGAAACAGCTCCTGATATTATTTTGGAGAGCCCCAGTGGTAAAACCATGAAATTGAGTGATCTTCGTGGTCAGGTAGTATTGTTGGATTTTTGGGCAAGTTGGTGCGGGCCTTGCAGAAGAGAAAATCCAAAGGTGGTGAGTACTTATAAAAAATATAAAGAAAAAGGTTTTACCGTTTTCAGTGTTTCTCTTGACGGGGTAAATGAAAGAAGCAAGCAAAGTATGGATGAGAAGCGCTACCAGCAGAATTTACAAAGATCTAAAGAAAAATGGGTTGCCGCAATTGAACAGGATAAGCTGGAATGGAACTGGCACGTGAGTGATCTTAAACAATGGAGTTCAGTAGCTGCTGCAGATTATGGGGTGACAAGCATTCCTAAAACTTTCCTCATTGACAGGGAAGGAAAGATTGCTGCCATTAATCCACGATTTAATTTGGAAGAGGAATTAAAAAGAATGCTATAGGTGTGGTGGTTATCTCACCACTAAGCTGAGCCGTCTTCATTGCGATTTACAAGGTTATGGTTGAATGGGTTACCTTATGAAGTCCCTGAAAAATATTACTCTTCATACACTGCACATTAAAGCTTTTTATCATATATTTTTTTTTCAATCACAGGTTTATAGAGCTCGAATAGGAGTAGTTACATAAAATAGCAGCAGAAATGGCTGCATTCAATGAGTCGGCAATCCGGAATGTGTTACCCGGTATACCTACTTTTATCGTAGATTGTGATAATAAAATTTCATTAATGCCTTTGCTTTCATTTCCAATAATAATGATGTGCTTTTCTGGAAATTTTATTTGGTCCACTGGGGTGCCTTCAGGTATAGCAGCTATTTTAGTATGAAATGGAAATCCAGACAAAAGTTGATCAGGAGGTAAAGTTGCTAATAATACATTGCATAATGAACCCATACTGGATTGAACTACTTTTGGATTATAAAAGTCTGCACTTTTTTCACTTCTGATTACTCCTTCTATCCCAAACCAATCACACACCCTGATAATAGTTCCCACGTTGCCGGGATCCTGAACATCATCCAGATAAACATGTTTTGTTTTACTATGTAAAATTTCAATTTCAGGGCTGTCAGGAACTTCACAAACTAAAAGAACAGGAGAAGGCGTTTTTAGCTGTGTAATATTTGCCATTTGATTATGGTCAATGACATAGGTTTTCTGGGCTCTTGAAACCCAATTTTGGTGCTGATCCAACCAATCACCATAGGCTAAAACTGTATGAACAAGGAACTTACTGCTCCTGAGGAATTCAAGGCAGGATTTTTGACCTTCTACAATGAATTTGTTATACTTTTGACGGAATTTTCCCATTTTGAGGGAACGGATATATTTTATATCATTTCTGGAGATCACAGTACAACTATTTTGGAATTAATACTGAAAAATTGCTTTTAAAAGATAAATATATTATTCTTTTTTCATCGTCATTATTGATTTTATCTGCATGTTCTACCGCAAAATTTGTTGAATCCAATCAGTTTCTTTTAAAGGAGAACAGAATTGAAATTGCAGATAAGGAAAATGTTTTGAACAGAGGCAATCTGAAGCAGGAACTTTCTTCCTTTTACCGGCAGGAACCCAACAGTAAATTGTTTTGGGTGATTCCACGTGAATGGTTTTATTTTAAAAATTCAGCACCCGGAGATACCAGTTGGTTTAAGAAATGGGGACGAAACACTTTAGGTGAACCCCCTGTTTTTTATGATGATAGGATCGGAATGGAGACCGCACAAACCATGGAGCAGTTTCTCAGGAACAGCAAAGGGTATTATCATGCAAAAGTCACTCATCACCATAAGCCGGAGAGACATAGAACCAAAGTGCAATATGATGTTGAGGCCGGCAGACAATACAAAGTGGGGTCTATTCAGTATTTATGTCAGGATACTGCAGTATATCAGGTATTGGAAGAAATACGACCTTCATCACATATCAATGTGGGTTCCCCAATGGAAGCCGGACTTTTTGTAGAGGAAAAAACGAGGATTATCACTGAATTACAAAATCGTGGATTTGCTAATTTTGCTCCCAATTATATTGATATTAAGGGGGATAGCTCGAATTTAAATTTTACAGTTGATGTCTTCTTTGAAGTATATCCTCCTGCACCGGACACCATTCATAAAAAGTACCGGGTAGGGTCTATCAGAGTGTTTACCGATCACTATAATGAACAAAATGTTGAAAACATTCCAAGGGATACGTTTGATGGCATGGTTTTCAAAAGAGAATCTGAAGAATTCATTGTCAGACCTGACATCATTGCAGGCAAAATTTTTCTTGAAGAAGGTGAACTTCTATCTCGGGAGAAGCGAATTAAAACATTTAAAAAATTATCAGAATTAGGTTCTTACCGTTTTGTATCTATGACCCCTTTACAGGATCCTGTTCAGGATACCATTATCCATTATGATATTTTTCTTACACCACAGGCGCACAAATGGATTTCTGACTTTGGAACCGATGTCAACTATTCTTCTGTCAATACCCCTACCGGACGCCAGTTATTTGGATTTTCAGCCAGTGGATTACTGATCAACAGGAATTTTCTTAAGGGGAGTGAACAGTATTCATTTGCCATTGATAACGGATATGAATTTAATCTTGATACTGTGAGGTTAAGAACTTTTACTTTTGGTATAACCAACAATCTGGAAATTCCCAAGTATATATCCATTTTCGATGGGCCTAAAATGCTTAGAAAACTGGGAATTATTTCAAGGCAAAGGTATAGTAGTGTAGTCGACGAAACTACAACCAATATAACACTTGGCTTTAATTTGGTTTCCATCAGAGATTTTTACCAAATTAATTCTGCCAAGGCATCCCTTTCCTATAATTACACACCCAGTCCCCGAAAACGCTTTATCGTAAGGCAGGCTTCATTTGCTTTGAATTCATTCAGGTTGGAAGATATGTTTGTACGAATCATAGGTGATAATCCATTAATTATCAATTCATTCGCAGATAATTTAATCACTGGATATCTTTTTAATGACATATCTTTCTTTTTCACTGGGTTGCCAGACAGAAAAGGCTGGTCAAGTGCCTTGCTGGGAAGCTTTGAATTGAGCGGTTGGGAAACTTTCCTTCTTAACCAGGCTTACAATCTAATCACAAACGAACGTAAAGAATGGGCATTTGTCAATAACATTTCCTTTGCCAAATACGTGAGAGCAGAAATTGATTCTCGCATTTACAGGAAGATCAATGAGAATTCTTCTCTGGCATTTCGAATTAATGGAGGCATAGCGATCCCTTTTGGTGGATCAGAGGCCATTCCCTTCATTCGACAATTCAGTGTAGGGGGTCCCAATAGTTTAAGAGCCTGGGATCAAAGAGAGCTGGGTCCTGGTGGCAATCGAGATTTTCTTGAAAATCCTCCATCCAATCAGGCTTATTTTCAACAGGGTGACATCAAGCTTGAACTCAATGCAGAATATCGCTTTAAATTATTCTTTTTACTGGAAGGAGCTTTTTTTGTAGATGCAGGAAATGTGTGGACACTCCAGGTAGATAACGACAGGCCAGGATCAAATTTTTCAAGTAATTTTTATAAGCAAATAGCCATCGGAGCAGGATATGGTTTCAGATGGGACTTTACATATTTCAATATTCGCTTTGATTTTGGGTATAGAGTTAGGGATCCCTTTCCAGACAGGGAAACAGGTTCGCATTGGTACACCTGGCGCAGAATCAGAAATCAAGGATTAGGAAATTTGCAGGTTGCCGTTAACTATCCATTTTAAAGTTTATTTAATCTTAAATTTTATCAAGGATGGATATACTTTTATTCTTCCCAAATGATATTGTCATTAATATTATACCACAAGGAATACTGATTATTGAACCTTTGCTCCAATAGGTTTCTTTTCACCTTCATGGTAGGGGTGAGAAGGTCATTCTCAATAGTCCAATCTTCTTTCATTATTATCACCTTTGCAATTCTTTCATGTCCTTCCAGCATTGAATTCAAAATTTTGAGAAATGCATTCAGATTCTGTTTTACTTTGTCTTTATTCTTTTCTTTACCTGTTTGACTGAGTGTTACGAGTGCAATGGGTTGAGGAATTCCGATTCCGACCACACAAGCTGCTTCAATTTCCGGATGAGAAATCAACTCCATTTCAATAGGTTCCGGCGAAATATACTTTCCTTTTTCCGTTTTAAATTGATCCTTGCTCCTTCCGGTGATACTTAAAAAACCTTCCTGATCAATTTCACCTAGATCTCCTGTACGTAAATATCCTTCTTCATCAAAAAGGGCTTTAGTTAACTCAGGCTCTTTATAATATCCCAAAGTTAAAGCCGGTGACTTAACTCTGATTTCTCCCTCCTTCGAAATTTTCCTCAAAAGTCCTTTCAATGGCAGCCCAACTGTGCCATGTTTATTGGCATTCCGTCGGTTAAAATGTGCATAAACACAGTCCTCTGTCATACCATATGCCTGTAAAATCTGTATATCCAATTTTTCAAACCATTTAAGCATATCTACAGTAATCGGTGCAGCGCCAGAAAATATATGAGTGGCTATAGACAATCCCAGTTTTTTCCTGATTGATTTTTTTATAATCGAATTCAGAATGGGAATTTTAAGTAATCTCTGTAATTTGGCAGGGGGCAATTTTTCTTCAATCTTTTCTCTGAACTTTGCCCAAATTCTGGGTACGGCAAAAAAAGAAGTAGGTTGAGTATCCGCAAGATTGGAAGGAAAGGTTTCCAATGATTCTGCAAATGTAAATGAAGCACCTGTAAAGATTCCAAGTGCTTCTACTCCTGCCCTTTCTGCAATGTGACTCAAAGGAAGATAACTAAACATTCTTCCACTTCCATCATTTATCACGCCTAAGTCTTCTACCGCTACCTTGATGGTAGTATCTACTGCCCCAATTTTATGCATGACACCTTTCGGCCTTCCCGTTGTACCTGAAGTATAAATGATGGTAAACATGTCTTCGTCTTCCCAGGGATGTACATAGTTGCTTAGAGGCATATTTTTTACCCAGTCTTCCCAAATAATATCTTCATCTACATGGAACAATTCTATAGCGATAATTGGAACTTCGGAGGGTATTCCGGGTTTTTGAGCGTTATAATTGTCCAGCTTACCTACAATAATGGCTTTTGAATCACTGTGTTTCAGAATTTTCTGAATGGTATTGGCAGTCAAAGTGGGGTAAATAGGTACTGAAACATACCCACCCATCATCATGGCAAGATCTGCCATGATCCAATGGGCACAATTTTTGGAAAGTAAAGCAACATGATCGCCTGGTTTTAATCCGAGAGATTGAATTCCTGATACGATTCTTCTTATTTCATTTCCAGCTTCATGAAAAGTCCATGTAATGTACTTTCCATCCACAGGCTGATTAAATAAAATTTTATTAGGAAATTTACTCTCCCACTCTAAAAAATATCGCAGTATACTCATAAATTTTTCATTAAATTTTGCGATCAATAATAATGAAAATTTTTCAGATATTTCAAATATCCTTATGCATACTTTGGATTTCCTTCATTTTAACTGTGTATTAATATTATTTTAATAAATGTATTGGAACCAAAACTAACGTATAATCATTATTCCATTTATTCAGGGAAAAATGTATTAAATATATTGATAATCAAATAATTTTACATTATAAGTTATTTTAACATTTGGCATGTAATTTGTTGATGGTATTAGAGTATATGAGTTTTGGTTATTAAATTGAGTAATGCCCGTGTTTTCGTCTTCACGGGCTTTTTTTATGTCCTTCATGTTGTGTCATTCAGCTAAAGACCAGGAATTTGCTGGGTTATATTATGCAATCAGCCAATAGATTGTCATTCATTTCAATAGAAAATTTTACCTTAGTGTATTGATTAATGGCTTTTATCATTAGTACAAACGCATTTTTGGCATAGAATTTATCAACTACTTATAATATGAATCTTGTAACATTAAGAACTTATAGTGACAGGGTTGAAGCCAATCTTCATTTAACCCTTCTTGAAAACAATGGTATTGAAGCGATTATTGAAAACGATCAGGAAGTCTTAATTAATCCCGGTATACTTAGTGGCGCAGGAATCATAATCAAAGTGTTAGAAGAAGATTATGAAAAAGCGCTTAAAATCATTGAGAATGGATAAAATAAAATGGAAAAATTCAATAACTTACACATTTCCTATTAAGATTAAGTTTTACCCGTAGTATGAATACCAACTTTCAAATACAAACAATAGCATAATAACTACTTTTTACAAGGTAAATCAACAAAGAATCTATCATATTATCCCATACTTTTTTTTTGTACCTTGCATCGTCATTGAAATCTATATGGAAGAAAAAGAACTAAAGAAAGTTATAAAACTAACCGGGAGGGAAAGACAGACACTTTTCAGGTCGGTTTACAGAAATCAAAATAATCTGATCAGAGTTGCCGATAGCAAGGCAAACATGATTATTGGGATCAATACGATGATCATTTCATCGATCATTGCCATTATAGGATATGGTGTAGTTTTAAATCGCCTGGAATCGTATGGAAAAGGAATGCTTTTTCCTGTAATTTTTATACTTCTTACATGCCTTACCTCCACTGTTTTGTCGATTCAGGCTGTAAGGCCACGCATTATTCGGGAATCCAAGAGAAAAGCACCCCCGAGTAAATTCAGTTTATTGTTTTTTGGAGAAATTGCCAAATATACCCAGGACCAATACGTCCAAAGCATGGAAAATCTTCTGCTTTCTCAGAGAGATATTTATCAACACATGATAGTCGATTTGTATCATCAGGGCGTTGTACTCGACAAGAAATATAAATTGATTGCCTACGCCTATGCTGTTTTTCTCTTTGGGTTTGTGGCAGGCGTTTTCTCATTCGTTATTCAAATCATCTGACCATAGTCCGGGGCATAAACTTATTACACCTCTTCCTACCAACCATTTTATAGGTGAAAGAATTGATTCATAGGATTGCTCAATTATTAGGTAAAATGTACATAATAACATAAATTATACTTAAAATCTTTACTTCTTTCCCTGTATTATTTAACTTTATAAGATATTTCTATTTTATATGCTATCTACATACCTGAAAATTATTAAAAATTAAATATTTATAGAAATGAAATCTCATTTAGTGATTAAAATTCGATTTATTGGGCTTGCAACTATATTAAGTATTTTAGTTTTACACCTTCCTTTGAATGGGCAGGATAAGTTATCTCCGCTTTTCAACTCCCAGGATCCCTTATCTATGAAGCTTGGATTCGTAATTAAAGATTTCAAAAAGGAAACCAATGACTCCGTCTTTCTGGTTTCAGACCTTGAATATATGGAAACGGATGGAGAGTGGGAAAGCTTATCAGTCAATCTGACTGCACGTGGCAATTTCAGAAAGGCACAATGTTATCTTCCACAAATAAAAATTAAGACTAAAAAAAGCGCTCGTAAGAATACTCTTTTTGATGAGGATAAGACTTTGAAACTGGTACTTCCGTGCAAAACAAAAGGCAATAACAACGACTTAATTGTCAAAGAATATCTTGCTTATAAGTTATTTGAGTTGATCAGCCCATACCATTTTAAGACCCGATTGGTAAACCTTTATTTTTACGAGACAGATAAAAAAGATAAAGGCTATGATTTGATAGCATTTTTAATTGAAGATGATAAGAAGGTGGCAGAAAGACACAATGCAAAAGTAATTAAAGGGAGAAATCTTCACCCGATGAGGTATCAGGATACCGCCTCTGTTCGACAGGACTTTTTTCAATACATGATTGCTAATACTGATTGGTCCGTATACGTTCAACACAATATTAAGGCTTTGCAGTTTGAAACCGGCGAATTAATACCTGTACCCTATGATTTTGACATGGCTGGAATGGTTAATGCACCTTATGCCACTGTGAATGAAGAACTTTCTATAAGTTCTGTACGCGAAAGACTCTACAGAGGTTTTTGCAGGGATGAAAGTTTATTCCGGCACGTAAAAGATGAGTATTTAGCTATGGAAAGTACATTATCTCAAATTGCTAAATCTCAAAAAGATAGGATGAGCCCCAAAGAGTTTAATGATCTTGAAAAGTTTTTATCCCAGTTTTTTGATATTTTAAAGAATGACAAGCATTTTAAAGACAGAATGCTGGGAGGATGCCGAACTAATTAACAGGATCAGTCTAATCGACTGTAATAGAAGTCTTTTTGTCTTTTTTCAACGACAAACTGTATTCAATTTACGACAAAAGATATAAAAAAAGTGATTGATGGACACTTCAAGTCTTTTATCACTGGTACCGTTCTTTCTAAACTTAGTCTAATCTTATCGATGGTGGTTTTGGAATTCGTTTATCTTTGCTGCAAAAATAGACAGTTGTGGCAATATTGATTTTTCTGATTATTTCATACGTGTTATTAAGTGTTAGCCTCTATTTGCTTTTTCCAAAAGCGGATAAGAAAGCAATCAATGGTTTAATACCAGGAGTTAATTTTATAGATTGGTGTACTATCATTGGGAGGCCAAAATGGTGGGCAGCACTTTTACTGTTACCGATTATAAATTTATTCATTTATGCAGGGTTGGCCATTGATTTGGTACGATCGTTTGGATACCATGGTTTCTGGCATAGTGTTGGGGCAGTAATATATGCGCCTTTTTTTTTCTGGTATATCTCGAGGAACAAGGATGCTAAATATAGTGGACCTGTAGTCGTACAGGAAAAAGAGTATCAAAGTAAAGGAAAAGCAGCGCTTAAAGCAGGAAAGGAGGCAGAATTCCTGAAAGCACATAAAAACAGTCCTTTTCGTAAAAGTCCGGGAAGAGAGTGGGTCGAGTCTATCATTTTTGCGGTATTTGCAGCAGCTTTTATCCGGATGTTTCTTATAGAAGCATTCGTTATCCCTACTCCATCCATGGAAGGTTCACTAAAAGTTGGTGATTTTCTGTTTGTTTCGAAATCGAGTTTTGGTATACGTACTCCTGAAACCATAATGATGATCCCACTTTTGCATAACAGAATACCCATTTTAAATAAAGAATCCTACATTAAGAAACCTAACATACCTTCAGTCCGACTGCCCGCTTTGAGAGAAATTCAAAGGAATAAGCCTTTTGTATTTAATTGGCCGGCCGGAGATTCCGTTTATCTGACATCTGCCCGTTCATATAGCGTCAACCAGGTACGTTTGAGTTACGGAGGGTATACAGCATATGATAGAGAATTGATTAAAAAAGTAGAAAAAAAGGAGATCATTACCCGGCCGATTGATAAAAAAGACCATTATATCAAAAGATGTGTAGCTCTACCCGGGGATACACTGGAAATCAGAAATCGAGAAATGTTCATTAATGGTACTGCACAGCCTTTTCCGAAGAAAGTGCAATTTAACTATATATTTAACACCTCTGGCCCAATCAATATTAATGAGAGAAAACTGTCGGAATGGGGAATTGGTGAAAAAAGTGATTTCTGGTCTGATGCTACAAATCGAGGCTATGTTCTTGATATGGAGCAAGCGGAGAAACTAAAATCTTTAGATCCTAATATTATATTGACCATTGCAGGCCACCCCAAAGATCCTATAAATCTATTTCCCCATGATCCGAATCATTTTCCTGACTGGAGCATAGACCGGTACGGTCCTATTTGGATACCTAAAAAAGGTGTGACTGTATCCATAAATTTAAGCAACATTGCACTTTATAAAAGAATCATAGGAACTTATGAAGGTAATTCTCTTGAAATCAAAGATAATGAAATCATAATCAACGGGGAAGTAAAAGAAGTATACACCTTTCAGCAGGACTATTATTGGGCAATGGGTGACAACAGGCACAATTCGGAAGATAGCCGCATGTGGGGCTTTGTACCCCATGATCACATTGTCGGCAGACCATTACTCATTTGGTTTAGTACTAAGGATGGATCCATTGGGAATGGCATTCGATGGGATCGTATTTTCAAGTCGGCAAATGTAGATTAAGATCGATGTTCAATGAATGAATGAATGGGATTAATTATGACAACCTCATTAAAAATTGCGATTTCAATAATCATTTTTCTGTTACCGGAATTTTGTTCTTCACAATATCCCTCCACTTCTTTGTATTTATTTGATGTTGATTTTGAAAATGACAGTTTGTTTTTATACAATGTACAATATCTATCTGGTTTTAATGTCAATGGCTACAATAACCAACCATATTTTGTTACAGAGAATGAATTGTATATTTCCAGCAATGCTTTCGATACTTCAGGAATGGAAATCGTATTTTTGAATTTGTCAAGAAAAAATGTATACAGAGTTACCGATACTTATGAAAAAGAGTTCTCTCCCACCCTATCACCTTCCGGAAAACACATCAGTTGTATAAGAATTGAAAAAAATGAGAGGGATCAGTCTTTGTGGCTTTATCCTATTGATCGTTCATTTGCGGGGCATAGATTATTCCCTGGACTCGAGAATGTTGGTTATCACATCTGGATTGCAGATGATGAGCTGGTATTATTTTTAGTTGGAAATCCAAACCAATTGGTACTTGCCAATATCAAAACAGAAGAAGTAACTCAATTTCAAACCCACATTGGCCGTTGTTTCAAACTGAATGGAAATGGTGAATTGCTTTTTGTTCATAAACTTTCTCCATCCGCCTGGTATCTTAAATCATACGATTTCTCTACAGGTACAAGTACGTTGATCACTTCAACATTACCCGGAAAAGAAGATTTTGAAATCCTTCCGGATGGCTCTATCCTCATGGGTTCAGATTCATCTTTATACCGGTATAAAAAAAACTATTCCGGGTGGCAATGGGTTGATGATCTTACTGATTCAGGTATTAGCAATATAACCCGATTGACATTGTCTGCTGGGAGATTGGCTGTCGTGAATACAGATGAATAAGTACAACTTTACAGATGCACTGCAAAGAAATTTGTCCTTTCATTCAATACCAGAAAGGATTATATCTCTGGTTCCTTCATTGACCGAAACTTTATTTGATCTTGGACTGAGTCATTCTATCATAGGACGAACCAAGTTTTGTATTCACCCAAAAGGGATGATAGATTCTGTTCCAAAGGTGGGCGGCACGAAAAATGTACATATCAACAAGATTCAAGTTTTGAATCCTGATCTGATCGTTGCCAATATAGAGGAAAATACTAAGGAAGAAATTGAAATGCTATGCAAAAATTTCACGGTGTACATTTCAGATATTAAAAATATTTCGGATTTGACCCAATTCATAAGAAATATGGGCAACCTGTTTAATAAAAGAGCACTAACAGAACCAATGATTTCTGAAATTATGTCTTCATTCCATAAGGAACTTGCTAAACAGCACAAAGTTGTATACCTCATATGGAATCTACCTATGATGACGGTAGGCCACGATACTTTTATTCACCATATGCTGCTAAATCAGGGATTTGTAAATGTTTTTGGTCATTTGACCAGATATCCGGTTATTTCAGAAGAAGACATCCGAAAGGCTAATCCGGATTATATTTTTTTATCCTCGGAGCCCTTCCCATTTTATCAAAAACATATAGAAACTTTCACTGAAAAATTTGATAAAAGCCGAACCGTACTGGTAGATGGGGAGGCATTTTCATGGTATGGCACCCGGATTTTAAAGTTAAGATCCTATTTTGAGCATTTTCACGAAACGCTAACATAGAGTAAATCGTTAAAGACGTAATACATCTTTAATAAAGTGAGGTTCATATTCATAACAATTACTTTT
Source organism: Saprospiraceae bacterium (assembly GCA_035327565.1). Classification (GTDB taxonomy): domain Bacteria; phylum Bacteroidota; class Bacteroidia; order Chitinophagales; family Saprospiraceae; genus JABDLO01. Next base: position 14,339 of record DAOLDB010000045.1, on the reverse strand, counting down.
CATTTTATATGCCTGATATTTTTGAATGGTCAGAAACCGGTAAATTATGAACATCTGATTGTACAGGGGAATAAAGAATTAATTTTGTTGACTTTGAATCGTGGGAGACTCCTCGGTATACGAGCCAACGGTGTTGAAGACTTGCCCACTTTATCCGCTACTTTGAATGTTTATCATGTAAATGTTGATTCTTCTACCCATAGTGAAATGAAAGCATGGTTGGAAATGCATGGATTTTCTGTTTGGAAAGATCACTTTATTGAGTATCGGAATATACCTAATGATGCATTATTGCATGAACAATATTCACTTGGCCTGGTTGAGGCATTTGAAGCATGGAAATTCAGCACAGGAGGTTGGGACTCCGGAAACAGAAGGCCTGTTTGTGCGATACTGGATGATGGATTTGATATTACACATGAAGATTTGTTTAATAATATTTTTACCAACCCGGATGAAATTCCAAACAATGGAATTGATGATGATAACAATGGTTATATTGACGACTATTATGGGGTGAATATCAGGTTTCCAAATGAAGAACATATAGTTAGTGAACATGGTACCAATGTAATGGGTGTCCTCGGTGCAGAAGGGAATAATGGATTGGGAATTGCAGGAATAACATGGAATACTTTTCTTTTGCCGGTAAGTGGCATCAGAACAGAAGGAGATATTATCCGGGCATATGACTATTTGTATAAAATGCGTAAAAAATTTAATGATACAGAGGGGAAAGAAGGAGCCTACATTGTTGTAACTAATTTTTCAGGTGGTTTGGAGAATGCATTTGCTGAAGATCATCCCATATGGTGCAGTATGTATGATCTGCTTGGGAGTGTAGGTATTCTCAGTTTTTCAGCCGTAACCAACAAAAATATAGATATTGATAAAATCGGAGATATGCCCACTACATGTACAAGCCCTTATATAGTTAAAGTCACTAATTCTAACGAACAGGGCAAAAGGGCAATTTCCGGCAGAAGTAAAACGTACGTTGACCTGGCAGCTCCTGGGGTTAATATATTGTCTACTTTTATTGGTGACACTTATAAAAATTTTTCAGGAACCTCAGCCTCTGCTCCTCATGTAGCCGGATTGGCATGTATTTTATATACTCTTGATTGTGATTTATTCTACAACATGACCTTAAGTAATCCGGATCTCGCAGCGTTTACCATCAAAAACGTCATACTGGGTTCAGTGAAAAAGGAATCTTCCTTTCAGGATAATACATCCACGGGTGGATTGGTCAATATGAAAAATGCCATTGCTCATTTTGCCTCGCTATGCCAGGAAAATGTTGGGAAATTATCCATTCTGAATATTTCAACTGCTGGAAATGAAATCATTGTTGAGTATATCACAGATGATGATGGGCAACATACAGCTTCAATTTTCACATTAGGTGGGCATAAACTCAGAGAATTTTCATTTGTTCCCGTTCAATTTGGTCAACGAATCGTCAGAATTCCATCACTGGATCTCAATACGGGAATCTATATATTGTCTTTGAGAAATGGCAATAAAAATGAAATAGCAAGCAAAAAATTATTTATACGTTAAATTCATAAAATGATCTATTTATATATTTCATTCAATTAGATATGATAAATAAATATTTAGAAAAAGAAACAATAAAATTGATTGTAGAATTAAAAAGAAGAATTATCTTTGCACCCTGTTTGTAAAAAGACTTTCGGGGAGGCATTATAAAACGTAAAGGCTCCGTAGCTCAATTGGATAGAGTACCTGACTACGGATCAGGCGGTTGAAGGTTCGAATCCTTCCGGAGTCACAATTTACATTGATTTAAAAAAAAAATAACGATGTCCAGAGTTTGTCAGTTAACGGGAAAGAAACCTATGAAAGGAAACAAGGTTTCGCACTCCAATGTCAAGACGAAGAGAAGATTTCTGCCTAACCTTCATAAAAAAAGGTTCTATATTCCTGAATTGGAAAAATGGATCACTCTAAAAGTATCATCCCATGCGTTGCGATCCATCAATAAAATGGGGATTTACGAGTTTATCAAAAAACAAGAGGCTAAAGGTATAGACACCGGAGTCAAGTTATAAATAATTTTTTTTAATAATCGAATTATGGCAAAGAAGCATAAAGGCAATAGAATTCAGGTTATTTTAGAGTGTACAGAACATAAAGCTACCGGACAAGCAGGGACATCCCGATATGTCACTCAGAAAAACAGAAAAAATACTCCTGACAGAATGGAACTAAAAAAGTATAATCCGATTTTAAAGAAATATACTGTTCATAAAGAAATTAAATAATCATGGCAAAAGTATCAAAGAATGCCCGAGTGGCACAAAGAGCACAAAATGCCGGAAGCGGAAGGGAATTCGTTAAAGTAGTAAAAAGCATTAAGGATCCAGTTACCGGCAAGTACTCATATAAAGAAGTAATGGTGCATAAAGACAAGGTCAAGGATTTTTTCGCTGAGAAGAAATAAAACGACAATTACTTTAACTCAAAAATTTTAAATAGGTTTCTCTCTCCGGGGAAACCTATTTTGTTTAAACCCATTTCTATGAGTTTTTTTAAAAAATTTTTCACTAAAGAGAAAGAAGAAGATTTAGATAAAGGTCTTGAAAAGACCAAAAGCAATATATTTTCAAAAATCACCCGTGCAGTTGCCGGAAAATCCAAAGTGGATATTGAATTTTTGGATGAACTGGAAAATATCCTGATATCCGCTGATGTAGGTTTAGATACCACCATAAAAATCATAGAAAGATTAGAAAAGAAAGTAGCTGAAGATAAATATCTGAATACCAACGAACTGAACGAAATTTTAAAAAATGAGATTTCCTCCATTTTGTCTGAAAATAATACAGAAGATCTTGAGGATTTTATATTTCCATCGGAGCCCAGACCCTATATTATCCTGGTTGTTGGCGTAAACGGAGTAGGAAAAACTACCACTATAGGAAAGCTTGCTCATCAATACATCCTTAGAAATAAAAAAGTTATTGTTGGCGCCGGAGATACTTTTCGGGCAGCTGCTGTAGATCAGTTGAAGATATGGTCGGACCGTTCAGGGGCCACTTTTTACTCTAAAGGAATGAATACAGATCCGGCAGCGGTTGCTTATGAGACCGTGCAATACGCTATCCAGCACAATTATGATGTCGCTATCATTGATACAGCAGGTCGATTGCATACAAAAAAACACCTAATGGAAGAATTGTCAAAGATTAAGCGATCCATTGACAAAAAATTACAAGGTGCACCACACGAAGTACTATTGGTATTGGACGCCACTACAGGTCAGAATGCCATAGAACAGGCTCACCATTTTACGGGAGCCACACAGGTGACTGCTCTGGCCTTAACTAAACTGGACGGTACGGCAAAAGGGGGCGTCGTATTAGGGATTTCTGACCAGTTTAAAATACCCATTAAATATATTGGAGTGGGTGAAGGAATAGAACAACTCCAGGTGTTCAATAAAATGGCCTTTGTAGATTCATTGTTCAGGTAATGGTTCATACCATATATCCACCTCACCATATTCATGTAAAGTTTATAAATTGGAATGACTTTTTTAAGTTTCCTTAATGAGCCCAGGATGCTCATACTGTGAATGACTTATATAGTTACCCCTACCACAATTTTACCTACTGTGCTACCGGATTGAAACAGTTTCAAAGCCTGGGGCAACTCATACCATGAAAATTTATGTCCAATATAAGGCGAAGGAAGATTCATATGTGCAATATTGTCAAATATATTTAACATAAGATCTACCTCTTCATATAACCAGATCAAATTAAAACCCAGTACACTGACATTATTTTGTATCATAGTTTGCGGATCAATGCGGGGTCTTGTCAAATAAGTATACAGTATTTTAATCCAATTGGGTCGGTTGCCAGTGCTCCCATACACAGCAGAGCCATACACAATGATCCTCCCCATAGGAGCTAAAGCTTTAAAACTCTCTTTAAAAATCCTACCACCTATACTGTCCAATACTAAATGCAGATTACGTCCATTATGAATTTCTCTTAAATCTTTGGAAAAATTTCTGCTTCTGACAATGGTAGCATCATAACCTTCCTTTCGCAGCAAAGGTATTTTCTCGGCTCGTCCAACAGTACCAATAGTAAAAGCATTCACCGATTTTGCCATCCTGTTGGCCAGTAACCCTACCCCACCAGCTGCACTATGAATCAATACGGTTTGTCCTGCTTTTAATTCTCCTAATGTAAACAGTGCATAATAAGCAGTCAATGCTTGAACCGGAAATGCCGCTCCTTCCTCAAAGCTCCACAGTACCGGAATTTTCATTACATAACGCGCATCAATATGCAAACGATTCGTGTATCCTCCAAAGCGGGTAACCCCCATTACACGATCCCCTATGGCAATATGACTTACAGCATGACCCACTCCTTCAACGATACCGGAAAATTCGAGACCGGGAACAAAGCCGCCTTTGGGTGTTGCGCTATACAGTCCTAAAATAGCAAAAATATCTGCAAAGTTGAGACCAATGTTCCTGATGCAAATACAAACTTCATTGGATTTCAGCGCAGGGAGAGAAACTTCTTTTTCAATCAAATTACTTAAATTTCCTTTGACTGGAACATAATAAACCAGGGACTTTTCAGTACTCATATAAGATCAATTTAAGTCTCAAATGTATAAAAAATATGGATCCTGCTTTGAATTGACACGTTGACCCAATAAATTCGCAACTCAGGAGGAAATCAATAGAATGACTGTCATTATAAAAGATCCGGCCACCAAAATTAGTCCTGAGATTTTGCAAGCCATAAAAGAGCAAACCCATGAAGAAGGTCAGGTGATCATTCATTGTTTATTCTATAGTATGTCTTTGTGGAACCGAATCCGGATATGGCCTACAACGTATCTTTTTGATTGTCATTCAGCACATACCTCCTCTTTGGTTCATGCAGAGAATATCACCTTTTATCCTCAATGGATGAACACTCCTGTGGGTGATTATTTTTTTACTTTGATTTTTACGGGATTACCGAAATCCTGCACATTATTTGATCTTATCGAACGATGTAACAATGAACACGGAGCCTTTGTGGTCAGAGGAATTCCCAGAAACGAGAAAGATGTGTATTATATTGAGATCACCTGAAATAAACAGTTAATCACTCAATTTTGATTGAATTTATTAAACAATTTCAATCGGTTGACCCTTAGAATGGTATCTATTCACTTTATTTTAAATCATGTTGTATTTATTGTTCGACCCCAATGCAATTTGGGAATTGCTGCTGGCAATTGCGCCAAAAATACTAGGAGCATTAATAACCCTCATATTAGGTTTCTGGCTTGCCAATATCTTATCAGCAAAGTCAAGGAAACTAATGGAATCAAAACAAACTGATCCTTCCCTTATTCCGTTTTTCGGATCATTTATTAGCATTGGGATTAAAATAATGGTGCTGCTCAGTGCGGCAGGAATGTTTGGATTGGAGGTAACATCTTTTATTGCTATATTTGGTGCCATGGCATTTGCTGTTGGTATGGCTCTACAAGGAAATTTGTCTCATTTTGCCGCAGGTGTTATGATTTTGTTTTTCAGACCATTTCGTGTGGGAGATGTCATAGTTTCCAATGGGTACACAGGCAGAGTAAATGAAATCCAGATATTCAACACTAAATTGACAACATTGGACAACCGCGTTATCATAATACCCAATGCCATGGTTACTTCTGCCCCTTTGGAGAATCTTACTAAAAATCCCATAAGGAAAGTCCCATTGACTTTTGGAATTGCTTATGGAGATGATATAGACAAAGCCAGGAAAGTGATACAGGAAGTTGCAAGCCGGTGTCCGGGGATTCTTCAAGAAAGAGACTTAGATATTTTTGTAAGTGGATTAGGAGATAATTCAGTGGATTTTACAGTAAGACCATGGTGTAAAACCGATGATTTTTGGAAAGTTCATTTCTTTATGCAAGAGGAAGTTAAAAAAGCATTCGATAACAATGGTATTAGCATCCCATTTCCTCAAATGGATGTGCACTTACATAAAGGTTCATAGACAAATTGGAAGATAGGAATCAGTCAGTATTGTTAATGATTTGCATAATCAGGATTGTGTTCAGTGATGCATTGTTCATATAGTGCTTTATATCTTTCAATAATCCTTTCCCAACTCAAGCCTTGTATTTTCTCTAAAGCCGCATCAGCTAATGATTTTCTAAGTTCTGAATTTTTCAATAAAAGTATTAGCTTTTCAGTTAACTCACCCTGGTTTTGACAATATAATGCTTCTTTATTTTCTTCAAAAATTCCGTAGATACCTTGCCCTCTCGTTCCAATAATGGCATTGTGTCGGCTGGCAGCTTCATTATATACTAATCCATAGGTTTCCCATTTTGATGGAAGTATGAATATTTGAGACTCAGTCAATTTATCAAGCAATTTTTCTCTCTCAACAAAGCCTGTAAATACAATATCATTGTAATGATTGTATTTTTTAAGCAATCCAGGGAGTTCCTGACCATCACCCATTACCCATAATTCAATGTTATCAAAATGCATTTTTGCTTCAATAAATGAATGTATAACCCATTCTATTCTTTTAATCGATATAATTTTTCCGGCCGTTACTATTTGGATTCTCTGATTGTATGTCGGAGTCTTCAGTAATCTGTAATTTGAATTCATTCCATGTGGTATCACTTCACATACTTTACCAAATTCATTATGTATTAATTTTGCATAAGCTTCATTGTGACAAATGATGGAAGCCGAATGATGGATGATAGTGATTAATTTTTGATACGTATCAGAATTTTCCTTTTTGTGCTTTTTTAATTCCATTATTAGCCTGACACCTGAAGACCTCAACGATATGATATAAGGCATTTTATATTTCTGATAACTATAATATGCCAATAGCCCATCAGGAAGCAGGAAATGCGCATGGATTAAATGATTCTGATCGATATTTCTGGGGAATTTTAAAAATATCCTTGTCAAAAGGAAAGCAGAACTTTTTACAGGAAGGCGTAAATAACTCCATATCCTGATATCAACCTCACCTATTCTCCAGGGTTTCAAATTCCTTAAATACTTGTACTTGCTGAAAGGACGGAGAAAGAAGAAATATTTTTCTTTTGGATATATAATTTCTATATCAAAATATTTTAAAAGCCGGTCAGCAATAGCAAGAATTACTTTATTTTCAGGCTTATTAGGTGTTGGGATGTTTTTAGATATATATAATACAGAATATTTCAAATCATTCTTTTTAAATGGATATTCCAAGAGAAAAATATTCACTAGCAAAACACAAATTACAATATAGAATATCAATATTCTGGGTTTCTCAGTAAATAGTGTGCAGAATCATGATTAAGATAGTGCTTTTCGCCTGGTAGTCAGTTCATTAATTATGTAAATTTCCATTAAATTCTGACATGTGTATTGATCAACTTTCCTATCTTTTAAATGCTTGATATCTCCGGACTCTTTTATTTACTTTGTGCTCGAAATAACTACCAATGAACATCCTGTTGATTGAATTAGATTACCATCCGGAAGTATTGAGGGACACATGTCTTCTGCTTTCCCATTCAACTCACAATATAACTTTGTTCACTACAAAAAAAATTTGGAATAAGACCAATCTTTCCATAAATGAATTGGATGATCATTTCCAATTAATTTTTTTTGATGGTTCGGGAAAATTATTTAATATCCTGAAATTTCATAGACCCATTCTTGAACAACAGGATGTTATATTTTTCAATACTATGGCTTCCCATTTTAAAGAATATAATCAATTTGATTGGCCCTGTCCCATATTAGTAAGAATACACAATAGCAATACATTTTTTGGAACTCCCTTTTCCCAATACAACCCAAAGGCGTCTTTCTATCAAATATGGAAGGATTGGAGTCATATTTTCCGGAAGACTATATTGCAATTGGACTGGTTTTACAGAAAAAAAATGTTATCCAAAGTTCAGGGCCTTGTATTTCATAATCAAATTATGAAGGAATATGCTATCAATGTATTTCACCTTCCAAAAAATAAATGTCATGTGGTTCCAATGACTTTTTCTCAGTTTACTGACAAATCCCAGGAAATAAAAGATTATTTTCAAATGACCATCACAGGGAAGGTAGATAAACGTACAAGAAATTATGAAGAAGTTTTTGCCGCTTTTGAATCGATAATTGTACACTTTCCAAAACCGGTTACATTACATATTTTGGGAGACTCAGATTCTGTATATGGAAGAAGAATCGAAAAACTATTTAAGCGTATTGAAAGTGACTTATTTAAAGTTGTGTTTTACAAAAACTATGTAAGTCAAAATGAATTTTTGAATGTAATGCAATACACTCATTTACTTATTGCACCATTTCCTCATGTAACACGCCACACAATTTATGATGAAATATATGGACTCTCAAAAATCTCAGGATCCGTTTGTGATGCCATTAAATTTCAAAAACCATGTTTGATTCCTTCATATTACAATATTGACCCTTCTTTAAACAAATTGATCATACATTATACAGGCCAAAATGATCTCGCTGCTAAAATGTTACAATTAATAATTAACCATGGTAAAACCGACAGACAACCAATAAGCATAACCAAGGAATACTCAAAAAACAAGGTGTTACAGGCTTACAATAACGCATGCATTGAAACACTCACTTCAAATTCAATACTATATTTTTGTGTGCTAGCTATTTCTTATATCTCTTGAGTCTCCTCCAAATCTCTTCCTTCAGGGAATTGGGATTTTGATTCAAATTGTAATAAAAAATCTTGATTGGTTTATTGAAGAAGTCATGTTGCTTGTTTTGTACCGGATAATCCAGATTGAAATTTCTTATATTTTGCAGATCATTGACCCAGGATAAATAGTCATCTCCTACATCTGTCTTGCATATATATAATTTGTTGAAACCCCCAAGAAATCCTGTATAGTTCTGGTTTTCATTTAAAAATCTGACCAGAGCTTCTGTTACTCCCGGCCACTCGATTCTAAAAGGATCATCCAGGACAATCACGCCTTTATCATGGAGGAATTTACATGCCAATATCAAATCGGAGTAAGCCTCTTCACATAAGTGGCCTCCATCGATATGGAATATCCGGTATGGTGGAAGCATCACTGATTCTGCCAATTCGGAAGATAAATTCTTATGGATGCTTCTGGGCATTTTCTTACCTAATGATTCCATATTATTCAAAAAGATGGTTTGACTTCCAAATCCGGAATTTGAAACATTATTTTGTTGCTGGTCAAAAATGTCACAAACATCAATATGCTCATCCTCATTTAACAAATGTGAAAGGAATATGGCGCTTTTCCCATGATGAACACCGATTTCAAAAATATTACCTGAAACATTATTCTTTTTTTGAAATGAGTCCACCAGGGAAAGCAATAAAGCAGCTTCCTGATCAAACCATCCTTGAATGAGTTTCAGATGGGTAAATAAAGAATTAATTTTCTTTGGAGTCAATATCAGATAAATTTCAATTCTAATAATATATCTATTGTACAAAAAACATTTCCGATACTTTCAAAACACTTCACCTGAAAGCATGGGTGTATATTTTACTAAAGCTTTGTCCAATGGAACTAACAAAATACTGCTTATATACCATTCAATTACAATCCTTTAGGAATCTGTACCTTTGAAATAAATGAATAACTTATAATAGTCATTCTAAAAACCTGGTAGAACACTGTATTATTTCTTACAGGTTGAAAAACCAAATGGTGCATATAGCGGGCAAAAACTCATAAAGCTGGTGAGGATAAAAACACCTGCAACAATCAACAAAATGAGCGCCAAATTTCCACTAATCACATTAAGAAAATATAAAATGGCAATCATTAAAGCAGCAGAGACCCGAATGGCTCTATCCATCTTTCCCATGTTTTTTTTCATAATTTCCTTTTTATACAGGTGAACAAATATTTTTAATTCTTTCTTCCTGGTATACTCAAATCGTTATTTTCCATAGTATTGACAATGAAATACGAAGCAAATCGTTTCTGATAATCATCATATGTTCCTCCAAATGGTGAACCCACTTTATCAAATTCCTTACTGAATAAAACTCCTGCCAATATATCTCTTTCAGTATGTAGTTCATATATTTTTTTCACATATTCAGTACGCATTACTTGAGGTAGTACACAAACCCTCCTTCCATCTTTCTTTCCAAAATCCAAGTGAAAGTTCTTTATGAGATTTTGTGTCGTATATATCCATCAATGCAACGCTTTATCAACCAATCTCCATGATATGCCATTTTTAAGATATTGGAAACCATGACTTTTCATCAAGTCGATGGCGGCCCCACTCCTGTTCCCGCTACGGCAATATATCACGAATCTGTCTTTTCTGTTTAGTTTATTTATTTGCTTCCTTAGCTCGGGTAGTGGAATATTTATAGATCCGGCCACATATCCGGTTCGGAATTCTTTTTCCGACCTTACATCAATCAATATAGCTTTGTCCTTTATCCAGGATACAATTTCCTCGTCAAGCTCCGATTTAAAAAGATTCATTATTGTTTGAAACATATAATTAAAGAATTGCGAATGAATTATTTTTTAGTGTACAATGGATGAGTATCGTCAACCCATCCTTTCGTTTACTTATTATTGAAATCGATTGTGTGTCACTTCCGGATTGACAAAGCATATGAATTGGATTTGGAAAAATAAATTAGCTCTTCTGAAGTACTTTGCTTTGGCAAACGAAATCTGTGATGGGCACTTTTGTTTTTTTAATATCCCCTATCCCACCATTAATTTCAGAAAAATTGCGATATCCCCTTGCCTGCAATATGCTGGAGGCAATCATACTTCGATAACCTCCGGCACAATGAATGTAAAAATGCTGTTTTGGGTTAATATCCTTGATCCATTCATTGATGGATGCTAATGGTCGGTTATATGCCTCAGCCACGTGTTCGGCGGCATATTCCGATTCTTTTCTTACATCAAAAATAATCTTTTCAGGATGGTAGGTTTTTGCAAATTGTGCAGCTTTAATTCTCCGTACTTTATCTGTTTCCTTGCCTGCTTTGATCCAGGTTTCTATTCCACCGTCCAAATAGCCCATGACACGATCAAAACCCACTCTGCTAAGTCTTGTAACGGCTTCCTCCTCTGTTCCTGGTTCACTTACAAGAAGTATGGGTTGCATGACATCCACAATCATAGCCCCTACCCAGGGAGCAAAGTCACCCTTTAAACCTATATTGATGGATTGGGGCACATAGGCAGTATAAAAGTCAGCTGCTTTACGTGTATCTAAGATAAGTGCCCCCAATTCTTCAGCAGCTACTTCGAACTCATCAGCCGACAAAGGAGTAAGTCCCTGATTGAGTACTTCATCTATGCTCTCATATCCATATTTATTCATTTGGACATTGGCACCAAAATAACCGGGTGGGGCTGTAAGTCCTTCGGTAACCGCCTGAATAAAACTGGATTTATCCGGCTGATTCAAAGCATAGTTGATCTCCTTCTGGTGTCCCAGGGTATCTACAGTCTCTTTCATCATATTTTTACCACAGGCACTTCCTGCACCGTGGGCTGGATAGACAATAAGATCATCCTCCAGTGGCATAATTTTGGTCATCAGGCTGTCATACAACATTCCTGCCAGATCATCCTGAGTGATATCATTCCCTTTCTGAGCTAAATCGGGACGTCCTACATCACCTAAAAACAAAGTGTCACCTGTGAATAACGCATGATTTTTCCCCTCACCATCAATCAATAAATATGTTGTGCTTTCCAGTGTATGTCCCGGAGTATGCAACACCTTAATGGTTACTTCACCTACTTTGAATCGCTGACCATCCTTAGCGATGATGGCATCAAATCCGGTTTGTGCTGTGGGACCATACACTATAGGGGCACCCGTTGCTTTACTTAGATCTAGATGACCACTCACAAAATCCGCATGAAAATGGGTTTCGAAAATATACTTTAATTGTACCTGGTCCCTTTCCAGTCGTTCCAGATAGGGTTTGACCTCCCGAAGGGGGTCAATAATGGCCGCTTCTCCTTTCGATGTGATGTAATATGCGCCTTGAGCAAGACATCCGGTATATATTTGTTCTACTTTCATAATAAAATAATTGATTTGTAAAGGTATTGATTCATTGAACGCTGAAAGGTGATATTTATCACTTAACTAAAAGTTATATTTAGCGAGGTTTGTTTTAACATGGATAACTATATAAGGCCTAATAATGTATCATATAGAAGTCTTCATCAGTTGTCCCACTTTGAAGATATAAAAGTTTGGATTTTTCAGATGGACTTTTTCAAACAAAAATTATAAATTCAGTAAGATTCATAATTTACAAATTGATTATTTAAATCTTTTTTCCAGGTTCTCAGATACTTTATTTGTCATTGTGAATTTTAAGCAGGGTTATTGTATGCTCTGAATTAGAAGTGATTTAATTTTTTGATTTAAACTTCATCATATGTTCTATTCTCTTTATATCGCTTTTATCATGCTTTTCTTTCCTATTTTGTGCATTATTATAGAAAAGAGTAGGTGGCAAAGTCAGTCATCTCTTTATGAATTGATTGGTAAATGGTTTATATTCTGGGGAATTGGCATCAGACTAACAACAGCTGGTTTCAGCCAGGTGATGAATCCATCGCTTACAGCCGGGATATTGCATATAGATCCTTCTGCAATGATTGTGATTCAGGAGTTAGGATTAGCCAATATTCTTTTTGGTATAATAGGCGTTGTATCTTTGAAAGTGTCTTCTATCAGGTGGGTTGCCACATCAGGAGGCTTTCTTATGGGAATGGCCGGAATTTTGCATCTGAGTCGGATAACCAGTGAAACGTCTTTCAAAGAAAATATTGCCATGATTTCAGACCTGTGGATTTTTGCTATAGTGTTGATATATTTATATTTAAATATGAATGTAAGAGAAATCGTACGTTGAAAGACACATGCCACAGTCCATAGATACCGGATGTAGTCTGGATAATATTGTTGAAAGGAAAAGTCAATTGATAGGGCGCTATATCATCAATAAAGAAAAGAAAATGGGAAATGTTAAATAGTTTCGATTGGTAAACATATTTATTTCCATAAAGAATACATATTAATCCCTTTCCTCAGGTTATCATGTTGAACAATAAATATCAAATGGATTGAGAAACTAAATATGAAATATGCTAAAATCGATTTTCAAAACTTCCCTGTTTGTCTGGACAATATTTACTTTGATACCATGCTCTGCCATTGCACAACAAAACGGCAATCCTGTAATCGTTGTTGGAGAAATGAAAAATGTCATGCGGAAAGGACAATTGCATGGAAATATTTACCTGGACACTATTTCCAGAAAGGACAATTTATATGGGCTTGGACCGGTTGAAGACTTGGCGGGAGAAATCCTCATAATAGGAGGCAGATCTTACAAATCATCTGTTCTTTCAGACACTGAAATGCACGTGGAAGAAACTTATGATATTAAAGCTCCGTTTTTTGGGTATGCAAATATTTCCGATTGGAAAGAACTTACTTTGCCCGATAGCATACAGTCATTAGAACAGCTCGAGATTTACCTTGATAAAACTACAAAATTATCAGCGAGACCCTTTATGTTCAAACTATCCGGCATAGTTGAATATGCTTCCATACATATTGTAAATTTGCCTAAAGGCACAAAGGTAAATTCTCCTGAGGAGGCACACAAAGGCCTTGTAAGCTATACTATAAACAATGAAGCATCAGACATTATCGGTTTCTTCTCTACTGACCACAAAACCATTTTCACACACCATGACACATGGTTGCATATGCATTTAATAACAGCCGATCGGCAAAAAATGGGACATTTGGATGAAGGTAAATTCAGTAAAAGTTCTATGAAACTCTACTTGCCGGTCGAATGATAAAAGCATCTGACACATCAGTATAGAGTACCGGGGTTTTTACAATATCATATCGGGCACACAACTTTGTATGATGAAATGACAATACAAGCCTTGTCAAAAGTAATAATAGAGTAATCTTATAAAATAGTATGCTCATTTCTTTCATATTCCAGGTTCAATGAATCGAATGAATTGCAAGGTGAAAACATCATTAAAAATAAAGCATGGGCTTCCCTTTCATATGCACAATTTACTTTTACATGCCTACTCTATTCAGGCAAAGCATCATTAGCCCTCGTCGCATACAATCCCAGCAAACATCCGGTAAAACCACCGGCCACATTAGTCGATAAGATATCCCCTGAAGGAATCCCTCCCAAATTTTCAAAACTGTTTCCGTCGATTGAATACGAAAA
>DAOLDB010000044.1:0-32412 GCA_035327565.1 Saprospiraceae bacterium | reverse complement strand
CTCCTGATTCTCTCTCTCTCTTCTCTTCTCCCTAACGATAAATTCAACTTTTCTGACTTTTTCGCTAAGGGACTGCAAAGATAATATCATTATTTAAATTTGCAATAGTTTTATCAAAAAAATTTTAGATCTATTTTGTGCTCATTAAAAATGATCTAAAAAAGATAATTTTGCGAAAAACTAATTTTAAGAGATCGCTATTGCAAAAGCCTTTTATGTAAAAGCGCATAGTAAAATACACTCCTCTGCTTCCAATAGTTCCTGGAAACTAAAAAATATTTTTAATATTTTATATCCACTTACTTTTGTCCTCAGAATGGTAAAACATAATATTATTGTAACAAAAATGAATTTAGGTTTAGGAATAATTTATATAACAAACTTTTCAAATGGATTTAACCCATGTCTTATGTTTTTAAACGAATTGAAAAATTTCTAAAAATCTTAAAAAATGAAGTATAATTTCTTTGCAGGTCCGGCAATACTTCCCCAGCCGGTTATGAGACAAGCAGCAGAAGCAGTTATAGATTTTAATAATATGGGTCTTTCTATTTTGGAAATATCCCATAGGAGTAATGAGGTAATTGATGTATTCGATGAAGCTGAATCCATAATATATGAATTACTCAATATAGACAGAGATCAATATGCGGTTATGTTTTTGTCCGGTGGAGCCAGTTCACAATTCTTTATGACCGCAATGAATCTGCTCAATCCCAATGAAAGCGCTGGATATGTAGATACAGGTTCATGGTCTTCCAAGGCCATCAAAGAAGCTAAACTTTTTGGAAATATAAATATAATTGCCTCTTCCAAAGAAGCCGGGTATACACATATTCCAAAAAAATATGAAATTCCATCGAATCTGAGCTATGTCCATATAACTTCAAATAACACCATTTACGGTACACAATATCAGACTTGGCCGGAATCACCTGTTCCTCTCGTTTCTGATATGTCTTCTGATATATTTTCAAGGAGATTGCCAATGGAAAAATTTGACCTGATTTATGCAGGCGCGCAAAAAAATCTGGGACCGGCAGGGGTGACTCTGGTCATTGTAAAAAAAGAAATTACCGGTAAAGTGAACAGAATCATCCCAACCATGCTGCAATATCCCATCCATATTGAACATCAATCTATGTATAATACTCCTCCTGTATTTCCCGTTTATGTTTCTATGTTGACGCTCAGGTGGCTTAAGAAATTGGGGGGGCTTAGTGCCATGGAAAAGAGAAATCAGGAAAAGGCTGTGTTGCTCTACCGGGAAATTGACCGCAATCCATTATTTAAAGGCAATGTAGTGGCAGAAGACCGCTCTTTGATGAATGTATGTTTTGTTGCGCTTAATGAAGCTCATGAAAAACCCTTCCTTTCTCTATGCGAATCTGCGGGGTGTGTCGGATTGAAAGGACATCGTTCTGCGGGTGGCTTCAGGGCCTCCATTTACAATGCAATGGACAAGAAAGGCGTGCAGGTTTTAGTGGATGTTATGCAAGATTTTGAAAAAAAATATGGTTAACACCAAAGCATTTGATTTAGGAAGTCATTATGTACCTTTTCATATTGTAAAGGAATGGAGGTATTCTTTAAGGTTTTCTATTACGAAAAAAGGAGTTGTGATCAGAATGCCTTCACGATTTAATGAAAAGGAAGCGACTGAAAAAGCAAGGATGTGGTGTGTGTCTTTGGCTGAAAAAAAATCAGCTGTGTTAAGCGCTTTTGAACTCCGCACTTACCAAACCGGACAGGAAATTCAATTATTGGGTGAAATATTCACGATCCAAATGAAATACCATCCCAATGGACCGAATCAAATCACCTGGGATAAAACCCAAAACATTCAAATCACTATAAACAATAACCACTCGGAAGTAATAAAAAACCAAATCATAAAAGAACTTCTTTCGAAATATGCAGCCAAACGATTTTTAATTCCTGTATCAATGAGAGTATACGAACTGAATAAAAAGTACTTTCAATCCGCCATCGGTAATATCCGGTTGAAGAACAATCATTCCAATTGGGGCAGCTGCTCAACGAAAGGAAACATCAATCTGGCAACCCGGTTATTATTGGCTCCCCGGGAAGTGATCGACTATGTCATTATACACGAACTGGCTCACACCAAAGAAATGAATCACTCAAAAAGGTTTTGGGGATGGGTGGAAAAAGCCTGCCCTGAATATAAGCAATGTGAGAAATGGCTCAAAGCCAACAGCAATCTCTGTTCCTTCTAATTTGGCTCATAAGAAAAAAGGCAGACCTCTTTTGAAGATCTGCCTCATTGTTATTGAAAAAAGTCTGTTTTACTCTTCGATCAGTTCAAACTGAACATTTCCTGTGACTTCTTTATGTAGGATCAGTTTGGCAGTATAACTGCCTAATTCTTTCACTTCTTCAGGAAGTTCAATATTCTTTTTCTCAACTTCTACATCTACCTGATCTTTCAAAGCCTGAGCCAATTGAATGGTGTTGACAGAACCAAAGATTTTGCCGGAAGCGCCTGCTTTCACACCAATTTTTAAAGTAACATCTTTTATTTTATCCAAAATCGCTTTGTATTCTTCAATTTTAGCGTTTTCTCTGGCTTCCTCTTCAGTTTTCAGGGATTCCAGTTTCTTCATGTTGGTCGGATTGGCGATCACTGCCAGTCCCTGAGGGATCAGATAGTTTCTCCCGAAACCATTTTTTACGGTAACTACTTCATGTCTTGATCCCACCTTTTCTACATCCTTTAATAATATAATTTCCATAATGATTTTCCTTTTATAATTTTATTACTTCAATAAGTCGGTTACATAAGGTAACAAGGCCAGGTGACGGGCTCGCTTGATGGCAATGGCTACTTTCTTCTGATATTTCAGTGAGTTGCCGGTAATGCGTCGGGGAAGAATCTTACCCTGTTCATTAACAAATTGAAGTAAAAAGTCAGGATCCTTATAATCGATGTGTTTGATACCAAACTTTTTAAAGCGACAGTACTTTTTGCGCTTCTGACCCAGTTTGGGATTGCTTAAAAATTTTATATCGTCTCTTGATGTCATTTTATGATTGTTTGAAAAGTGATCAAATTATTCCTCTTCCTGAATGGCGGCCACTGGAGCAGGCGGAACCACTGGAGCAAGCGGAGCCACTACCGGTTTTGCTTTGGCTTTGAAAGATTTCTTTCTGCCAATTAAACCATTGCGTTTGTCTTCATTGTATTTGACACCATATTTATCTAATTTAATAGATAAAAATCGCATCACTCTCTCATCTCTTTTCAAAGCAAGCTCGAGTTTTGGAATGACGGTATGTACCGGTGATGAAAACTCAATACAGAAATAAATACCAGAGGATCTTTTGTTAATAGGGTATGCCAATGGCTTTAAACCCATTTCATCAAAGTGTACGATTTCGCTTTGTTCGTTCTTCAGCAAGTCAACGTACCCCTGAGCTGTCGATTTAATTTCATCGCCTGACAGTACGGGATCGACGATGAAAGTCACTTCATATTGCTGCATATTTTTAATTGAAGTTAATGAATAAATAATAAATCCTTCAAAAAGGGCTGCAAAGATAAAGAATTATCTAATTAATTGCAGTTCAATACATACAATTTTTTTATTCGGTTGTAATCTTTTCATGAACCTCCCGCACTCTTCTCTGTATGTCGTTGAGTTTTTCTTCGAGCATGTAATGAAATGTTGCCCGGGCATCAGAAAATGAAAGATGCGCATAATACTGCCAGATTTCTGCCACTTCTTCCCACGGCATCTCATAGGGCAGGTATATTTCATTATCCGATTGCAGGAAAAGTGCTTTTTTGCCGGGTAGGTTGCGCACGCGCTTGTATACCAATCCTTCGTTTTTGCTAATGATCACATAAGTTCTGTCATTTTTGATGTGAGAAAGTTGTTCGATGTAGGTACAGATGATGATGCTCCCCGGTTCTACCGGCAGCATGGAGTCACCCTTAATCTCAAAACCCCGGTACGTTCCATCCGGTATATTCGGAAAATAAATCTTTGGCAAATCTCTTATGTACTCCGGGTTACCAAAACTCTGCAGATATCCCGCCTCTGCTTTCGAATTGACTAGCTCGATATTTCCATTCTGCTCACGGTCAACAGAAATGGCTAATACACGCAAATCCTTATTTCTCAAAATCTCGAGATCCTGATGGCTCATGTCGGAACGGATAAGCTCATCCACAGACACCTGAAAGTATTCCGCCAGAGCGATCAGTGTATTGAGGCTGGGCTCTGTTTTTCCTCGCTCGTAGTCGCCCAGGGTCGTACGGGGCAAGCCCATTGCATCGGCCAGCTCCTGCTGTGAAATCTTTTTCCTCTTACGCAGGTATATCAGATTTTTGGTTATCATCATTTTTATTTTTTATAAAAAAATCAATCGTTTGTGTCTTGACAAAAATAAAAAAATATCTGATATTTGTCGGCTTTACCGCTCAATTATAGACGAATAAAACGACGTACGAGGGTGGAGCAATGATTTTTAATGAAGATGGTCAGGGCCATGGGTGATGATCATGCCATTTTCAACCTTCATTTCTTATACAACATTGCGGATATCATGTTTGACAGGGCGATTTTACATATGGATCTGGACTCTTTCTTTGTTTCGGTAGAATGTTTGAAAAATAGCAGCTTTGCCGGTAAGCCCCTGCTTATAGGTGGTTACGGCAGCCGGGGTGTTGTCGCTTCGTGCAGCTATGAAGCCCGCCGCTTCGGTGTTCATTCTGCCATGCCGATGAAAATGGCCTTGCGCTTATGTCCTCAGGCTATTGTGCTCAGGGGGGACATGGACAGTTACACGCAGTATTCCCGCCTCGTCACCGATATTATAGCCGAAGATGCCCCCGTATTTGAAAAATCATCGGTTGACGAGTTCTTCCTCGACCTGACGGGAATGGATCGCTATTTTGGTTGTTATAAATGGTCACTGGCGCTGCGTGAGCGTATTAAAAAGGAAACGGGCCTGCCTATTTCCTTTGGCCTTTCCGTCAACAAGCTGGTATCCAAAGTCGGGACGGGAGAAGCCAAACCCAATGGCACCCGTGAGATAATCAGGGGCACAGAAAAAGGATTCCTCGCTCCGCTTTCCATACAGAAAATTCCGGGTGTGGGAAAAGAAACCTATAAAAAATTGAGCTTCATGGGCGTGCGTACGGTAAAAGTCCTGAGCGAAATCCCTCAAAAACTCCTCATCAGGGAATTTGGCGAACACGGAAAACAGCTTTCGGAAAAAGCCAATGCCATCGATATAACACCGGTCATCCCTTATGCGGAGCGAAAATCCATGTCAAAAGAACAAACCTTTTCAGAAGATACGCTTGATCTGAACAGGATCAAATCCCTTCTTACAGACATGACCGACAAGCTTGCCTTTGAGTTAAGAAATGCCCAAAGGCTTACTTCCTGTGTAACGGTTAAAATCCGGTATGCCGATTTCAATACGTATACCAAACAACGACGCATTGCATATACGGCCAATGACAACCTGCTGAACCGCCATGTTGCAGAGCTGTTTGACAGTCTGTATGAAAAAAGACAGCTGATACGGCTTATTGGTGTAAAATTCAGCGGGTTGGTTCAGGGTTACTATCAAATCAGTCTTTTTGACGATACCGTTGAGCAGATACGCCTGATACAGCAAATGGATCATATAAGGAAAAGGTGGGGCGCTAACGCCATCGGAAGAGCCGCTTCTATCGGGTTATCCTCACCCCCCGCTCACATCTTTATAGACAGGTCAGTATAAACATAATAATACCCCTTCGATGCAGGAAATGCACTCATCATCAGACCTGCATTTCAGCCTTTTTGCCTGCAGAGCGAATGATAAAAAAGCCAATGATGCTGGCAATAACGGACGCCAAAAGGATGCCAAGCTTGGCCTGCGTATTGTAAGAAGGGGAAGTAAAAGCCAGCCCGGCAATAAATAAAGACATGGTAAATCCTATGGCCGATAAAAAGCCCACACCCCAAAGATGCTGAGTAGTCATATCTCTGGGCAGCGATACCCATTTCAGCTTGATCAATAAGAGTCCAGTGCCCACCACACCGATCAGCTTCCCTCCAATCAGTCCTGCAACAATACCCAAAACCACAGGACTCTGAAGCTCCGTTGCGATATCGCCCGTCAACGTCACGCCAGCATTGCTAAAAGCAAAAACCGGCATAATCACAAAAGCAACCAATGGGTGCATACTGTATTCCAGGCGTTGTAAAGGAGTTATGGCTTTCTTGGAGTTATTGCGAATAGCCTCTAAAATATAGTATTGCTCTTTGGTGATGGTACTCTTATCGTTGGGTTTAGCCTTTTCATAGTCGGATAGCAGGATTTTCATTCGCCCGACAAAAAACCGTTCGGAAATCTTTACATTGGCGGGAATGGTAAATGCCGCCAGCACAGCGGCAATAGTTGCGTGAACGCCCGACATGAGAAAAGCAAGCCACAACCCTCCAATGCCTACTATCCCATAAAATAATGTGCTTCTGACACCCATCAGGTTGGCAGAGATCAGAACTGCCAGAAAGATGGCCCCCGAAGCCAGGCTGATAAAATTAATGTCCGATGTGTAAAAAAAGGCTATGACGAGTACTGCGCCCAGGTCATCGACAATGGCAAGGGCAGTAAGAAACACCTTAAGGGAAAGAGGCACACTTCTGCCAAGGAGATACAAAATACCTAAAGCAAACGCAATGTCTGTTGCCATAGGCACTCCCCATCCGTTTGAAGCTTCTCCTGATGGATTGATCATAACATAGATGAGTGCCGGAATGGACATCCCTCCAATCGCTGCCACTATGGGAAGTACAGCATTTTTGGGATCACTCAACTCTCCGGCTACAATTTCCCTTTTCAGTTCCAGTCCGACCACAAAAAAGAATACTGCCATCAATCCATCGTTGATCCAATGATGGAGAGTCTTGTTGACGACAAAGTCACCTAAACCGATATAAAATTTAATGTTCCACCATTCATGGTAGTCGTCAGCCCATGGCGAATTGGAAATGATCATGGCCAACAATGCTGAAGTAAACAGCACGATTCCACTCATGGAACTATTATTGATAAACTTTCTGATCGGGGCAATGATCCACTTATCTACTGGCTCTTCTCTCATTCAGAACGGTTTTATTTGATGTTTCTCTTATTGTGGCAATGATGATCTCTGATGATTACTGTATGACAAATCTAAAAAGTTTGCTTCTTTTTCTGAAAGAAATGAAGAGGATTGTTGGTGCACTGTATTATCTGAAGAAAGTGTACCGGTGGTTCCGGCAGTTTTCAGTATGTTTTGGGAGTCGATAACTGAAGTGGGTCATGTAAAGAACAGATTTGTTAAGCACTGCCTTCTTTCTGAAGCATTTTTTCATTTTTCTCTAAGCTCAAAACTTCAACATTTGGAAGCGCTAACTTTTTAAAGCCTAAAAGTTTTTGTATTCACTTGATAGTGTAATCGGAATAGTCAGAAAAAGCGCAGTCAACAAACTGGTTGTCATTTTTGTCCTTTTTGATCAGATTGAAATGGTAGTAGGAAGTAACCAGGTAAACATTCAAAAGATTGTATAATGCACCCAGAACCCTTTCACTTACAACAATCCCCCCTATGTTGTTTTAATACTTCAGCATGTTCCAATAATATTTCTATTGTCACACACCGTTTGTACTGTCCTTGGATTAATCCTGAATTTACCCAATGATATAGCAACCGGCTGGATATACTCACCACCTGGACGTTCCTAACCGGCACAATCTGCATTAATTCATTGGTTTTATGTATTGTATTGAAGAAGGTGTTTTTTTCTCCCACTTTTCTGTATTATTCAAAATCATTATGTTTCAGTTTACTTTATGACATTCATAGGGTGTAAGAAATTATACAATCAATAAAGAGGAATATAGACCCGATTATAAATTAGAGTCTAATTGAATCTGGTTTTTGTGTGTAAAAAAAATTTTTTTCATTATCATATCAACTTATCATTATTCATAAATATTAAAACATTTTTTCAGATGGAAAAGCAAGAAAGAATTGATTCCATCCTGAGAATGATGAGGACCAAACTCGAAGACTATATTGATGAGGAATCAAATATTACTGATCCTATAGAATACGAGAATCGATTACTGGAGATTGGAAATAATTTTGCACTAGAAGTTCTTCAAACTAGTCCTGGAAAAATGTCTAAAAGCATTAATTAAAGAAACAAAAACCAATCTACTGAAGTATTGCGAATCACATTAAGACAGAATGATCTATAAAACATTCAAAGAAAAAGGATATGTGATAGGATCTGGACCCATAGAGGTAGCACATCGCAGTGTTATACAACAAAGAATGAAACTCTCAGGTCAAAAATGGAGTATAAAAGGTGCCAATGCAATAGCAAATCTTAGATGCTAAAGAAGTGGTAGTTCATTGGGCATCATAACTGATTTGATATAAAAGATTGCGGCATAGTGCATTTTGTCTTACACACTTTGGTCAACGCAATCAATTTCTTCTTTTTTAAAATTTCTAAATTCACATTCGGATTCATCCTTATCGCAATGGCAAAATCCTTGTTTTCTGTCTCTAAATAATTCAATATTTCTTCGTTATAAACACCACTGTCAGCTCTTACCCATCCAACTTCTTTACTTACCAAACATCTCTCAAGTATCTCCTGCATAAATGATACATAATTAGAGCTGTCTGCTGTTTTCCCTGGTCTGAGCCATACATTCCCAACCATCTGCATCCGGCTCAAAAAGATCACATGAGTGGATGATGTGAGTATCGTCATCTCTTGTTCGGGTTGTATCCTTTTTCACTACTTTCCTCCTCCCCAAATCTCGTAATAGCCGTACTGTCAAAATCTGCTGTAATAGACCCTATTTCCACCTTCTGCAATAACCAATTCTATAAATCAGGAAATATTTCTTTGTTTTTACCTTCGCTAAATTTGTTGAAAAACCTACTTTATGTTCTCTGCGATGGCATTCGTTTCAGGTTGAATATCTCTTGAAGTACTCGTTCATATCTCACCCTGTCGCAATGTATGCAACGACTTGCCCCTTTTCAAACTCCCATCCAAAATTACATTATTATGTTGGCTACATCATACCCTCTATTCGATCCTGGCTCTGGTAAATTAAGATTACTAAACTTCTCCCGGATCTCCGTTTTATCTAAAAATCGCTTCAATAAACTCTGCCCCCAAATGGGCTCACTAGCTTGTCTGAATACTCAATTGGTAGGTTTACCATTTTGGTGCTGATATATGTTTGAGTATTTTATTCAAAATTAGTATGTTACATTCATTTGTACAAGCCTATTGCATAATTCAGGTAGAATACGATTTGATAATAATTAATGTGCTTTTTTCCTTATGTATCAGAAAAACAAAGCCCCTGACAATGATCCATTATCAAGGGCTTTTTATTTTGTAGCGTGGGGGAGACTTGAACTCCCGACCTCAGGATTATGAATCCTGCGCTCTAACCGGCTGAGCTACCACGCCTGCTTTTTATACTATTCGCCAGGATCCATCTGTTAAAACCCCTGCGATTAACTTATATTTCCGATCAATGAATGATCTTTGGATTTGGGCGTGCAAATATAGTGTTAAATCCCCATATTTGAGATAATTTTGACGCTAAAATATCGGATGCATAAGATCAACAATGAAATACCTCCCCATCACGACCGCGATGAAACGTTCGGGGATTACATCCCTTTGATTGTCCTGGTAGTTTTTGTTTTGGCCGGTATTGTTTTAGCGATCATCACTTATCAGGCATAACCGTTTTTTAATCTTTGATTTTCTTTCTCCTGGTATTTTCCGACGACAACAACCATTTCACCCTTTAGACCCAACTCCTTACATTGCTCCAAAATCATCCCTGCACTTCCCCTAATGACTTCTTCATACACCTTACTGATCTCTCGTACTATGGCCATGGGCCGGTCTTCTCCACAAAACTTACATATCTCCTCCACACACTTTTTGATTCTATGTGGCGATTCATAAATAACCCATGTCACTTCCAATTTTGATAAAAACTCCATCCGGGTTTTTCTACCCTTTTTATGAGGTAAAAATCCCTCAAAATAGAAGCGGTCGCATGGCAATCCTGACATGACCAGAGCAGGGACAAAAGCCGTAGATCCAGGTAGGCAAGTCACCCGTATGTCTGCACGAATACATTCCCTGATGAGCAAGTATCCCGGATCTGAAATCCCCGGAGTACCTGCATCGGAAATCAAAGCTATGGTTTCTCCATTAAGCATTTTTTCCACGTATTGCATAAATGTTTTGTGTTCATTGAATGCGTGAAAGGATTGCACGGGTGTTTTGATCTGGTAATGTTCCAAAAGCTTGCGGCTGGTACGAGTATCTTCTGCCAGGATCAATCCGGCATCTTTCAATGCCTGAACAGCCCTGATAGTGATGTCTCCCAAGTTGCCGACCGGGGTGGGTACGAGAATGAGCATTTTGAATTTTTCCCCAATATAAGTACTTGCTTTTATTTCCTATGTAAATGCATCAGGCCACATACGGATACGCAGCTGCATGGTTTTCCGTTTAATAAAAGGTTAAAACCTGATTTTTAACTAACCTTATATGCAACATTCGAGTATTTTCATGTATTAAAGTAACAGACAATTACAGATGGTTTAAGGCAGCGTAATGAGAAAAATACTTTTACTTTGTATTTATATGTTCATCAGTGATACGTTATGGTCACAACCTACTAATGATGAGTGTTTATTTGCCATTCATATACAGGATGTTGAACAATATTGTTCCAATGACGGTGAATTCACCAATATCGATGCTACCCCGGAAACCATGGTGGCCAATACCTGCTTTCTCAATTTTCGAAACGGTGTGTGGTTCAGTTTTATTCCCAAAAAGCCGGCGGTCCTCATCAAGGTGTTGGGACAGGGATTGGGGGGCACCATAAGAAATCCACAGATAGTTATCTTTTCAGCTTGTGGACAATACCTCCAATGCTCTCCCGGTAAAGATATCGGAACAGATGAGCTTACCCAAACGGGATTAGTCATCGGGCAACGCTATTATATCATGATTGAGTCACCTGAAGGGCAGGAGGGTAGTTTCGGTCTGTGTATTGATGATTTCTTTGCCCCGCGGTCTCCGGAATCCGATTGTATTGACGCTGTCGTTCTGTGTGACAAATCATCTTTTTCTATTGAAAACCTGAATAGTGTGGGAAATGATCGCAATGAAGTAGCGGGGTCCTGCATTCAGGAAGAGTTTGCCTCAGCGTGGTATGTTTGGACCTGTGATGAGCCGGGTTCTTTGACTTTCGACCTTATTCCCAATAACTTTATTCCCGGTAGGGAAAGTGATGACCTTGATTTTGCAGTATATGAATTGCCCGGAGGTATTCGCGATTGTGTGAACAAGCGTTTAATACGCTGTATGGCTTCGGGTGCCAATGTAGGTCAACCGTTTTCTGCATGGGAGCGCTGCAATGGTCCTACCGGACTGCGGGAAGGGGAGACCCGGACAGAAGAATTTCCGGGTTGTGGGCCTGGCGACAACAATTACGTTGCGCCCATCCAAATGCAAGCGGGAATGAGCTATGCGTTGATCATTAACAATTTCAGCCGCTCCGGCCTTGGCTTTACCATTGAGTTCGGAGGTACCGGTACCTTTCTCGGCCCCGAGCCTGATTTTGATCTTTCGGCCGTGCAGGCTTTCGAATGCGACAAGACCATTATTTTTGAAAACCTTTCCCATTCGGAGACGGATCCCATTGTCAGCTATTCCTGGAATTTTGGAGTGGGTTCCACCCCGGTATTCATTGAAGGAGAAGGGCCACATGACGTTATTTATGAATCTTTTGGAGATAAATTGGCGGCCTTGACCGTAGAAACTTCCAGAGGTTGCCAGGTGTCCAAGGTGATTGAATTTTTTGTTGAACCCTGTTGTGCCGATACGAGCACCCTGACGATTGAAGCACATGTCATTGATGTAAACTGTGGAGGAGAAGCCAGCGGCGAAATCATTGGCGTCGGACGTTCGGGAGCGCCTCAGTACGCATTCAGTCTTGACGGTGTAAATTTTGGAATCAATCCCCGTTTCAGGAATCTTGGCGCTGGAGTTTATGAATTATTCATCCAGGATCAAAAAGGATGTATTAACCGCATCGATGTGGTGGTTGACGAACCTTCCCCCCTAAGAGCGTTTATCACCCGCCCGATTGATACGGCCACCATCAATCTGGGCGAAACCATACAGATAGAATCCACCTATGAACCCTCCACCTCCAATGTGATTGTTCGTTGGATCCCACCCGACAGTTTATCCTGTACGGATTGCTTTAGCCCCTTTTCAAAAACGCCGGGTACAACTACCTATATTTTAGAGATTGAAGATGAGGCTGGTTGCATTGCCCGAGATACAATCACTATCTTTGTCAGGGCCATCCGGGAAGTGTTTGCTCCCAATATTTTTTCCCCTGATGGGGATGGGAATAATGACTTTTTTGGGCTTTTTGGTGGATCCGCCGTATCTGTGGTTGATGAATTGATGGTATATGATCGCTGGGGCAATCTGATGTACCATGGGAGAGGTATGCCATTGAACGAATACAATAATGGCTGGAATGGTACTTACGGAGGACGGTTCGTAAACCCGGGTGTTTATACCTGGATTGCAAAAGTGCGGTTTATTGATGGTGTTCAGGAAGTGTTTACCGGCGATATTACCGTAATACGATGAACCATGTTATAAGGGAACCTTTACTGTATTTTCAATGTATATTTGCATGATTATTGATCATGATGCGAAGACTTTTTCTGTTTACGGTTTCAATTTTAGTGATGATTGCCCTATCCTGTACTACAGATATTAAGGATATTGACCGCTTGCTGGAATCTTTTACTGACGACAGGGAAATTGCCAAAGAAGTAGAAATTCTTTACAGTGATTCGGCAAGAGTAAAAGCGCGTATCACAGCACCTACTATGGTCAGGCATTTGTCCAGAACTGCTCCCAAAGAAGAATTTCCCAACGGCATGTTTGTTGAGTTTTTAGATTCACTTTTCCAGGTTGAAAGTTGGCTCAAATCCGATTACGCTATTCGGGAAGTTTTGCAAAAAAGAATCATTACACGCAGAAATGTGGAGATGGAAAATGAAAACGGAGAAAGAATCATGACCGGGGAGCTTATTTGGGATGAGCAAAAAGAAATATTGTATACCGAGAAATTTGTGAAGATTATCCAACCAGAAAATCAGGATACCACCATGGGTTTTGGATTTATCACCAATCAGGCTTTTACCCGATTCGAAATCAAAAGACGGGGAGCCGCATCTCTTAATTCGTCCAAATTTAAAGAATCTGAAGAAACCCAATGAGTCTGTTCATCCTGATATTATTGTTTCTCATGCTTTCTGCATTTTTTTCAGGCGCCGAAATCGCTTTTATTTCTGCCAATAAATTAGGTGTGGAAGTTCTGAGGAATAAAGGATCCCGACGCGGATCGATACTTGCCGCTTTTTATGACAAACCCAGAGATTTTATAGCTACCATGCTGGTGGGCAACAACATTGCCCTGGTTGTTTTTGCCACTTTAATGGAAACCTTGTTAAGGCCGATATTGATGCCTTACATTGAAGAAACGGTTCCCATGCTTTTGATTTTGACCATCATCACCACGCTCGTTGTATTGATTTTTGGTGAATTTATTCCAAAAACGCTCTCTCGTATATATCCCAATGAAATTCTGTTTCAGCTCTCGTACCCTTTGAATATTTTTAAATGGTTGCTCAAAATTCCAACGGCTTTGATGACAGCCATTTCTAATATTTTCCTTCGATTTGTTTTTAAAGCTCCAAAAGAAGACTTCACCAGTGCATTGACTCGTATTGATCTGGAACATTTTCTGAAAGATTCAATTTCCGAAGAAGAAGATATCGATAAATCCATCTTGAACAACGCACTTAATCTATCGAAAAGAAAAGTACGGGACTGCATGGTACCAAGGAATGAAATTGTTTACGCCGATAAGCAGGATTCCGTTGAAGATCTGATCAGAATCTTTAGAAGCACGTCGCATTCCAGGGTGTTAATCATCGACGGCGATATTGAAAACGTCATTGGATATGTCCACCATCAGCAACTGTTGAAAAACCCGGCTTCTGTCAAGCGATTGATTATGGAAATTCCTTTTGTTCCCGAAGCCATGAATGTCCAGGATCTTTTATTGAAGTTTATGAAAGACCGGGACAACATCGCCTGTGTGGTGGATGAGTTTGGTGGTACTGCTGGAGTAATCACACTGGAAGATATTCTTGAAGAAATTTTTGGTGAAATTGAAGACGAACATGATGATGAACTATGGGAAGAAATTCAGATCAGCAACGATGAATACATATTTTCCGGAAGGCTTGAAATTGAATACCTCAATGATAAATATGAGCATCTCCAGCTTCCTGTTGGGGATTTTCATACCTTATCGGGTTATATTGTAATGACTTCCGGTAGCATACCTGAAAAAGAAGGGATTGTTCTTGAAATGGATGGTTATCGATTCATCGTTGAACAAATTTCCGATACACGCATTGAAAGAGTACGGGTCATTCGTCTGAAAACAGACCATTAATAATATCCCATCGTTGTAAACACAACGTCTAAACTATCGTCCAACCTATCTGATTCCATTAGCGAGGTGCTGGATTATATCCGTATATTATAGTAGTATTTATAATGATTATAGTTACATTTAAACCCGGATTAAACGACAGAACTTTGTGATAAGTCCAAATGGTAATTGAGCCCGTAGGATTAGGATGATATCCAACGGGTTAAATAATTGATTTTGTGAGTGCGCGATAGTTAAACACTATGGTGATTGAACAAAAATCAATCTTAGCGATTTTTTTTTGCAGCCATCGAAAGCCTTAATAGATTTTCTATTGGGTATTCCTTGTACACTACAATTCAAAAGCTCTAATAATGAAATTCAATTTTTTAAAGACTTTAGGCAAGCCCATCCTGTTCATAGTATGTTTGTTTTTTTGTACCCTATCCACGGCGCAATGGGCTGCCAAAGGAGATCATATAAAGACTATATGGGGGGAAAAGATCAATGCCCACAATGTGTTGAGTGAATATCCACGACCCATTATGGAAAGAAAAGACTGGATGAATCTCAACGGTCTTTGGGACTTTGCCATCACAGAAGCAGATGAACCGAAACCTATTCATTTTAATGAAAAAATTTTGGTGCCTTTTCCTATTGAGTCAAGCCTATCTGGTATAATGAGATCTGTAGGGAAGGGTAAAGAAGCCTGGTATCAAACGAAAGTTAACATCCCTGCCAATTGGATGGAAAAAAACATATTGTTACATTTTGGTGCAGTAGACTGGAAAGCTGATATCTGGATCAATGACATCAAGGTTGGTTCTCACAGTGGAGGTTATAGTAGTTTTTCCATAGATATTACTCCTTTTTTAAAAGCAGATTCACAAATTATAACTGTAAAGGTTTGGGATCCAACGGATGACGGACCTCAACCCAGGGGAAAGCAAGTCAACAAACCCGGGGGCATATGGTATACCCCTGTTTCGGGAATTTGGCAGACCGTTTGGCTTGAGCCGGTAAACAGTAGCGCTATCGCGAGCATTAAAACCACACCGGACATTGATAGGAACAGTATTGGTATGAAGGCTAAGGTAAACAATGCTGAATATGGTGATATAATCAAGACCTTGGTATTTGATGATGGTAATATGATAAAAAGTGAAATGGCTTCCGTCAACGAATCAGTAGAAATCACACTTCATAATCCTAAACTTTGGTCTCCTGAAAGTCCATTTTTATATACTGCCAAAATTCAGTTAATCAGAAAAGGAAATGTAATTGATGAGGTGGACAGCTATTTTGCCATGCGTAAAATATCGGCGAAACGCGATGCATATGGGATCATTCGAATGCAATTAAATAATCAAGACTACTTTCATTATGGAACTTTAGACCAGGGTTGGTGGCCCGATGGTTTGTATACGGCTCCTTCTGATGAGGCTTTATTGTTTGATATTCAGAAAACGAAAGACTTTGGTTTTAATATGATTAGAAAACATGTAAAGGTTGAGCCGGAACGATGGTACTATCATTGTGATAAAATTGGAATGCTGGTTTGGCAAGACATGCCCAATGGTGATAAAATTGAAGGTTGGCAAATGCGTAAAATGTTTGATGGCAGTGAAATCCAAAGATCTCCGGAATCAGAGGAAATTTTCAGACGGGAATGGAAAGAAATTATAGATCAACTATATTCTTATCCCTCTATTGTGGTTTGGGTTCCGTTTAATGAAGCCTGGGGACAATTCAAAACCGTGGAAATTTCAGAATGGACCAAAAAATACGATCCTACTCGCCTGGTAAATTCTGCAAGCGGAGGCAACCACATAAAAACTGGAGATATATTGGATATACACAATTACCCTGATCCTGGAATGTATCTATTTGACGCAGATAGGGTGAATGTATTGGGCGAATATGGTGGTATCGGCTTGCCTCTTAAAGGCCATTTATGGCAATCCGA
Source organism: Saprospiraceae bacterium (assembly GCA_035327565.1). Lineage (GTDB taxonomy): Bacteria > Bacteroidota > Bacteroidia > Chitinophagales > Saprospiraceae > JABDLO01. Next base: position 15,836 of record DAOLDB010000044.1, on the reverse strand, counting down.
TAAAAATTGGGGGTATATTCAGTTCAAAAATGAGGAAGAAGTGACTCATGAATATATAAAATATACAGAAATACTTAAACGATATGTAAAAAGCGGATTTTCTGCTGCCGTCTATACCCAAACCACGGATGTAGAAGGTGAAGTCAATGGATTGATGACTTACGATCGCAAGAGAATCAAATTAATAGAAGACAAAGTGAGAGTAGCGAATAAAAGCGTAATTGACGTCCTTCCGAGGAATGATCATTAAGTAATACAATCAGGCCTCACATTCCATCATATGCCTTTATAATACACTCTGTATATGGCATCGGCAAAATCATCGGAAATCAATAATGTACCATCGTGCATAACGGCAATATCAACCGGTCTCCCCCACACATCATCATTGCTTTCATCGAGCCAGCCTTTAATAAAAACTTCGTGATTGACGACATTGCTATATTCGTCAATTCTTACCAATGAAACATCATATCCGATCTTCCTTGTTCGGTTCCAGGATCCATGGCGGGCGATGATGATTTGATTTTTGAATTCAGCAGGAAATTGACTCCCTGTATAAAACTTCATACCTAATGGTGCTGTATGAGGGCCTAATTTTTGAACGGGAGGCATAAATTCTTCACAAGATCTTTGGTCACCAAATTCGGGATCAGGCAAAGTACCATGATGACAGAATGGAAATCCAAAATGTTGATTGGGTTGCGTTGCCCTGTTCAGCTCACAATCCGGTAAATTGTCACCCATCCAGTCTCTGCCGTTATCTGTAAACCATAACTCTCCTGTTTTTGGATGCCAATCAAATCCAACTGTATTTCTTATACCATGATGTAGAATTTCCATACCCGTACCATCGGCATTGATGGTGGTCATAGATGCATAAATGGGATTATCACTTAAACAAATGTTGCATGGAGCACCCACAGGAACATACAATTTGCCATCAGGTCCAAAAGCAATATACTTCCAGCCGTGGTGCTTGTCCGTAGGATATCCGTCAAATACTACTTCGGGCTCACCCGGGTTGTCCAGACTTGTTTCAATATTATTAAACTTCAAGATTCTGTTTACCTCAGCAACATAGAGATCTCCATCTCTAAATGCCACACCATTGGGCATATTTCCTTTCGTCAACAAGGTATAGCGGGTATCGGCCTGTCCATCACCGTTACCGTCTTTTAATGCAAAGACATTTCCTTTTGACCGGTTACTAACAAATACAGTACCGGAAGGAGAAATACATAATTGCCGTGCATCAGGTACTTTATCTGCCCACACTTCGATCTCAAATCCAGGCATTAATTCCAACCTCTCCAGTGGAAGATCCCCTTTGAAACCAGAAATTTTTAATGGGGGATTGACGGGTAAAAATTTCCAGGTAAGGAATCCGATAATAAAAATCACAGCAAGAGTAATAAGGACATAATAGATTTTTTTCATTATAAAAGAGAGGTTTGGTTATTACTTTTACTGCAAACACTTTTATTTTAACCGTTTGATTACAAATATGTTTCAAGCCACTTTCTTGCATTTAAAAAAGCTAATGCCCATGGCGAAACTTCATCTTTTCGTTCATGCAGATACCAGGCCCAGTTCCAGGGAAAGAAGGATCTTTCAATATGGGGCATCATTACCAGATGCCGGCCATCATCACTTACTATCATTGCTGTATTATAATCACTGCCATTGGGGTTGGCCGGATATCCTTCATATGCATATTTGGCAGCAATCCTGTACCTGCTTTCGTCATAGGGAAGAGAAAAACGACCTTCTCCATGAGAAACCCACACACCCAGCCGGCTACCTTCCAAAGAAGACAACATGACTGATGGATTTTGTTGAATGATCACTGAAGTGAAAATACTTTCATGTTTTTCCGATCGGTTGATAAGCATTTTGGGTTTCTGCTCGTGGTCAGGGTGAATTAACCCCAATTCTATGAATAACTGGCAACCATTGCAAATACCCAATGAAAGGGTGTCCTCCCTGGCAAAATAATTGGTTAGCGCTTTGGCGGCCTTCTCGTTGTACTTAAATGCCCCTGCCCAACCTTTTGCAGACCCTAAAACATCGCTATTTGAAAAACCCCCAACCGCACCAATAAACCGGACTCCCTCCAATGTCTCCCTTCCATGAATCAAATCCGTCATATGTACATCTTTTACTTCAAATCCCGCACGGTAAAGTGCATTGGCCAGTTCACGCTCCGAATTACTTCCTTTTTCCCGTAGCACCGCTGCTTTTATTTTAGAAGGTTTTCTGCCTCTGACTGGTAATTTTCCACTAAAATCATTTGGAAATTTATATTGAAGTGGTTGTTTCTTATAATTGGCAAATCTTTCTTCCGCCATACCCGAAGCACTTTGTTTTCGGTCAAACCAATAGGAGGTGTTAAACCAAATATCCCGAAACCTTGCAACGTCCAGCTTTTCTTCCTGATCAAAATGGCCCAGGGTCATTTGTCCATCGTCGGTCACTTTTCCAAGTTTCGTGAAGGATATGGCTCTGCTATATAAAAATGGCTCAATGAGCATATCCTCAGCCTGAAAAAGTATTCCACAATTTTCTGCAAAAAGGAGCTTAATGATATCCTTCTCTCCCAATCCGGTCAAATCTACATTTAATCCGGCTCCCGGAACACTGAAGCACATTTCAAGCAATGCCGTTACCAATCCACCGGATGAAATGTCATGGCCTGATTGGATAAATTCTCGATCTATAGCCTCTTGTACGGTGTTAAACACCTTCTTAAAGAGACCTGCATCCAAAATGCAGGGGACGCTTATACCTATTTTATTTTGAGTTTGTGCAAAAGAAGATCCACCTAACCGGTATTCCTGTCCTGACAGATTGATATAGTAAAGACTGCCACCATCCGGTCTGATCACTGGTTCAATAACTTTACGAATATTCCGGCATGCTCCTGCAGCAGAAACTATCAGTGTGCCTGGCGAAAGTACGGACTGATCCGTGTATTTTTGTGTCATCGAAAGAGAGTCTTTTCCCGTGGGAATGTTGATTCCCAGTTCCATTGCAAATTCAGCAGCAGTGCGAACTGCCTTGTAAAGACGCGCATCTTCACCAGGATTACGACATGGCCACATCCAGTTGGCAGATAGAGATACCGATGTTAATCCCTCTTTCAGAGGAGCCCAAATGAGATTGGTCAGCGCTTCTGCTACCGCCATCCTGGCGCCCGCCCCGGGATCAATCAATGAAACCAAAGGCGCATGTCCAATGGAGGTGGCCATCCCATTCGTTCCGGAATAATCCAGCGCCATGACGCCACAATTATTCAGCGGCAGTTGGAGGGGGCCGGCACATTGCTGCACAGCCACCAAACCTCCTACACACCGGTCTACTTTATTTGTGAGCCAATCCTTGCAGCTCACCGCTTCAAGTTTAAGCACATTTTCCAGGTAGGTAAGAAATAATTCAGGGATATAATGCAGATCTTCATATTCGGTTTGAATAGAGGAATCGCGCATAATTGTTTTGGGTGAGCTGCCAAACATATCATTGAGGTCAAGATCCATAGGCCTTTCACTTGTTTTTGAGGAGTAAAATGTAAACCTCCTGTCACCGGTTACCTCCCCTACATCATACATGGGCGCCCGTTCCCTATCTGCAATTTGCCTCACCATTTCCATGTCAGTTTCAGCAATGATTAAACCCATTCTTTCCTGAGACTCATTACCAATAATTTCTTTTGCCGACAAGGTGGGATCGCCAATGGGTAGCTTATCTATATCGATTTTCCCTCCGGTCGCTTCCACAAGCTCAGAAAGGCAGTTGAGATGTCCTCCTGCACCATGATCGTGAATCGATATAATGGGGTTTATATTGCTTTCAACAAGAGCTCTGATGGTGTTGGCGACTCTTTTCTGCATTTCAGGATTTGATCTTTGCACTGCGTTTAATTCAACTCGGCTGTCCATCTCTCCCGTATCGGCTGAGGACACGGCAGCCCCTCCCATACCAATTCGATAATTGTCTCCACCCATCACCACAATCCGGTCGCCCGGTGAAGGGATACCTTTACTGCTTTGGGCTTTTTTGCCATACCCAATGCCTCCTGCTAACATAATGACTTTATCATATCCCAGCACGATTCCGTTTTCAAGATGCTCGAAAGTAAAAAGAGAACCGGCGATCAAAGGCTGTCCAAATTTGTTTCCAAAATCAGAAGCTCCATTGGATGCCTTGATCAATATATCCAATGGGGAGCGGTAAAGCCATTTCCTTTCCGGTACAATTTTTTCCCAAGGTCGGCTTCCATCATGCCGGGGATATGCGGTCATATAGACTGCTGTACCGGCTAGAGGAATAGAGCCCCGCCCACCGGCCATACGATCCCTGATCTCTCCTCCTGATCCGGTAGCTGCTCCATTGAAGGGCTCAACCGTGGTTGGAAAATTGTGGGTTTCTGCTTTTAATGATAATACACTTTCAAATGAAGAATCAGTATAGTAGTCCGGTTTCTCGGCACTTGCCGGAACCAATTGAGTGATGACAGGCCCCTGTAGGAAAGCTACATTATCTTTATATGCTGAAACGACTTCGTTCGGATGGGTCTGAGTAGTCAGTTTTATCCACTGAAACAGGGATTTGTCCTGCACAATATGGTCTATTATAAAGGTTCCATTGAAAATTTTATGCCGGCAATGCTCACTGTTCACCTGTGAAAAACCAAACACTTCCGAATCGGTTAGCTTTCTTCCAAGCTTTCGCGAAAGCTGGTCCAAATATTTAACTTCCTCATCGTTCAATGCAAGGCCTTCCTTGTGGTTATACGAGGCAATGTCATGCACTTCTTCTATAGGTCGTGGAGTAGCTGCAATGAAGAAAATATCCTGATGCAATCCATCATAAAATTGAAGCAACATAGGATCGTAATCGGAATGATTCTCACCAACCGGTTCAAACTTTTCAATTCTTTGAATTCCGTATAAAGCCATGTTTTGGGTAATCTCCACTGCATTGGTACTCCATGGGGTAATCATTGAAGCACGGGGACCCAGATATTTTCCTTGAATTTCCTTTTTATGCTGAAGATTCGCTTCCCCGAATAACCAGGTTAATTTTTCCACTTCCTCGCCCATTAATGGTTCAAGTGTTTGAACCGCATAAATCAGACCATTGCGGTCTTTAAAAAATATGATCATTAGAGCGTTATTTTCCCGCGCAAAACTACATATTAACGATTAAGTAATCATTGAAAAAAGATATTAATATCATGGTTTATTTTTGAAAACACCCTGGAATTAATGAAAAGTTTGAGAATTAATCCTCTTTCCTGATCCAAATATCCCTCTGCGGGAATGGTATGGTTATATTATTTTCCCTGAATCGCCGGTCAATATCAAATCTCAGATCGCTTTTCAAGTCTTCTATTCTCAAATACTGCGTAGAGAAAAAATATAAGATAAAATCCAATGAACTGTTGCCAAAATCTACAAATCGCACAAACGGGGCGGGATGAGGTAAAATGTTGGGATGTGCCTCTGCCGCTTCCAATAATACCTTCTTCACTAATGCGGTATCACTGCCATATGCCACCCCTACATTGATTTCAAATCGAACTATACTCTGATATTGCGTCCAGTTAATGACGCTGTTATTTACTAATTTAGAATTAGGAACAATGACGGATATATTGTTTCTAGTCTCGATGACAGAGGCGCGCATACCAATTTTACGTACTGTCCCAACTTTTCCGTCAAATTCCAGAATATCGCCTACCAGGGTGGTTCTTTCGAAAAGAATGACAATTCCTGAGATGAAATCGTTGAATGTTTGTTGCAGTCCCAGCCCGACACCTACAAGAAGTGCAGCCGCGCCAGTCCATATGATGGTCATGTTGATCCCCACATGATCTAGGGCTAAGAATATGGCAATAACATACAAGATGTAAGCAACCAATTGGTTTATAGCAAATTGGGAGCCCTTATCCATGTCCCGCCTTTTGTAGATGCTGTACAGGAAGACCTGTGTTGTAAACCAAACCACCATTCTGGCAACCAAAATGATAATAAACATGCTGATTAACCGGGAAAATGTAAATGTTAACTCCCTTACCGATCCGTCGCGGGCAACCACTTCTGTTTTGTAGAAAACAAAATCAATGCTCAGGTTATTGAGCAAAAGGAAGAATGCTACAAAATACACGGTGTATTGAACAAGGCGGGTAGCTTGCTTTTTGCGATCCGGCTCATACTGAATACGTATAGGACTTAACGGTCTTTCTTCTCTTCTTTCATTGTATCTTTTTATGACAATGCCCGACATAAACCAGTCCAATAATCGGGCAGTCTGTACAATGGCAATAAGTTTCAGTAATAGCGTGATGTTGATCGCAAAATCTCCTATTCTGTAAAATGTATAATCAATATTTAGAATCAGAAAAAAAAGCCATAAACCAATGATTCCAATAAACAAGTTAAAATTGCGCAGCAAATGAGCTAGTTGCTTTCCCTTTTCTTCTTCCGTTAGAATAAATGGTGTAAACCGTTCTTTTTTATTGGCAAAACGAACAAGAAGCGCAATAGAAACCAGAAGCAAAATCAAAATGAAAGTCTGATCCACACGGAGTTCCAGCCCGGCGAAATTTATTATTACTCTTTTTAAAAAGTCTTCCATTGGTTTGGATAAAATCCTTTAGTGATATATAAATTCAGTCATTCATATGACAAAATTCCTGGATAAATATAAAAAACCATTGCAGTATTTTGAGATGAAAGCTGGAAAGTTATTTTTCAAAAAAGTGTTCCGGTTCGGGTAAAAATGCCCCCGGATGCCAAAAGAATTTTTCGAAATCCACTATTCTATCATTTTCCACGCACATACCTTCTTGTTCTAACATTTGCTGCATAAACGTGGGTGTAGGGAAGTGGTTGCGTCCGGACAGTTCTCCATTGCGATTTACTACCCGGTGCGCAGGCACTGTTCTATCGATTGATGAAACCTGATTCAGTGCCCATCCCACCATGCGCGCAGACCCTAATGCAAGATAGTCGGCAATGGCTCCATAAGTACTTACACGACCATAAGGTATCTTTTTCACAACGAAGTATACTCTTTCAAAATAATTATCACCCCTCATAACATTGATTATTTTTGCGGAATGTTGAAAAAAATAAAAGCCTCCGGTGTCACAAATTTAACCGATGCCCGGTATTTTGCAGCCTGGGGAGTTGAATATATTGGATTTGATATCGATCCGGAAAGCGACTCATTTATATCTCCTCCACAATTTAAAGAAATCAGTCAATGGATTGAAGGCCCAGAAATTGTGATTGAAATGGGGAGTATCTCTGATAGAGCCTGGTTGCAAGAATATACACAATATGTTGAAAACCCCGTTTTACAGTGTTATGGCGCAAATAATCTTCTATCCGGATTCCAATGGATTGAAGAATGCGAGCTTTCCGAAGGAATATATAATTTCACGAGCCCACATGTCGTTATTCACACAACAAAAAGTGCTAATTCCCTCTTTCAAAAAGAATTAGAATATTTTCATCATATAACAAAAAATTATAACGTATTTTTGGACATTCCTTTTTCAGATCAGGAATTATCCGACCTGTTAAAAATTCATGTGCATGGATGGGTAGTTCGGGGAGGAAGGGAGGAAAAGACAGGTTATAAATCATTTGAAGAGCTTGATCACATATTTGAAAAAATAAGTGATCTGCCTGATTAGTTAGAATCATATGCTTTACATATCCAGAAATATACGATCATTCCTAGTGCATTGTACCCTCCTGATTACTTTAGGGCTTTCATATGAGAATACTTTAGCCCAACCGGCTCCTTTCAACAACACCGAGGATCCCACTATTAAAGCCTTGAACAATTATGTTTACTTTGTCAATGAAAGCATTCATGGATTGCTCATCGTTCATAGACTTCTGGAAAATTTTAACCTCGATATTAACAAATATGTTGATCTGGATTCCTATCAGATCAATTTTTACAGCAACCAGGATCTACCGGAAGACATTTTTGAAGATCCGGAACATTGGTTTTATGATATCTCACCCTATGAATGGTTTGATATTTCCATGGGAGATAGTAAACACCTGGATAAAGCTTTGTCTGAAAAGTTAAATACAGATGCCCGTTATATCAAGGATTTAATTTCTAAAGTCAATGGAAAGCGCTTTATTATAGAAGAAATCATTCAGTCGCGTACACTTTCGAATCCTGATGAATTACAGCAAGTATACGATCAATTAGAAGAATGTGTAGAATTATACGAATCCTTTTTCAGGGCACAAATCAGGCTCGAAAAGACAATTCAAGCCGTGAATTTTCCTACACCTGGCTATTATAAAAATATGAGCGCTTTGTATACTGACTTCAGAGCTATTCTTGAAAATATCAGAAATAAGGAGGAAAAAGGATACTCTTTTTATCATAAAAGATTGCAAACCACCCTTTCTCAATTTGATGTTTCGCCTACACCTGAAGACAATGTAAAAAGAGGTGATATCGGATTTCATCTGAATAATATCAACAAACAAACGCAGAAAGCCCTGATTTCAAGCAATAGTTATATTCGGGACGAAGAGGTGCCCAATGAATATTTGCTGTATGGAAAATATTACTACTATTACAACTCCGACATCATAAATAAATTCAACCGGTATGGTAGTGGAATCGTGTTCGAAATGAATACAATTCTCGATATCTATATGGCATCGGTAATCCGGTTTTTCGAAATACCGCATTTCTATAAAGTGATCTATCCGCGAAAACTGGAAAAATTAACTGCAGTAGCCGGTGCTGATTCAAAGGTGGACGGCGGCATCCCTGTCGTGCTTGAAGGGAGAAAAATTGAGAAAAAAGCTGAAGCCCCTATTAAAGTGGATAACCTGGTTATCGATGTTGAAATTTTTGACCACAGTATTGTGGATGGAGATATTGTTTCATTGAATTTTAATGGCGAATGGGTATTGCGTAATCATACTCTTACCAGCAAACCCAAGATCATTCGCCTTATGCTAAAACCGGATGAAGTGAATTACCTGATATTGCATGCAGAAAATTTAGGAGCCATCCCTCCTAACACTATGGCTCTCCGCTACTTCCTGAACGGAAAAAAGCAGGAATATATCATGGAGTCGGATATGAATACCAGCGAAGTAATTGAAATCATACCCTCGGTACAATAGCTACGTAATTCATTCTTCATGCTACCTTTCTGTCTTTCCATTGGTAAGTTCCCGGAAACAAAGCATGCATTCCCATCCATATGTACATGATAAATTGAACACCCGCCGCCGGAATAAAGTATTTTAATGGCCGTGTGTTGCCAAAATATCTGCACATTATTGATGCCATCAGATAATCCATACACCATTTAACAAACAGCATAAACAGACCGGCAAATAAACCCAGGCCCCCTGTTACTACGGTTAATGTAAATTGTAGTATGATAAGGATATGAAAAAAGCCTACAAAAAGTTGAATTTTGATCAGTTTCTTATCTCCATAATACTTAGTTTTCCCTGCCCATCGCTTGCGCTGGTTGAACAAATCTGACCAGTTTGGCTCCGGTAATGTGGTTACCCATGTTCTTCTGTCTTTTGCAAAAATGACCTTTTCCTGATTCTGTGCCATAGCCTGAATCAGAAACATATCATCCCCTGAGGCCAGCATGTTTCCTTTCATTTGAGACATAATGCGTTTCCAGGCTTCTTTCCTGAATGCAATATTTGCTCCATTGGCTAAATAATATCTGTCTTTTGTAATTCCATTAGCCGTTACCATCATCAATCCGGCAAAATCAAGATATTGACATGCAGAAATGAGCGTGTTATTGTATTGAATTTTGACCATTCCTGCAATCAAAGCCGGTTGTTCTCTTTCATAAATGGCCACCAAACCAGAAATCCACTGTTTGTCAACGGTACAATCCCCATCTGTGCATATTATTAGCTCGCTTTCAGATGCTTCGATGCCGAAAAGTAAAGCTGCTTTCTTTCCAACGCTTCTATTGTCAGGGGAGATCAATGTAATTTTGCTTCTGAAAAGCTCCAAAACCTCAAGCGTATTGTCATCAGAATGATCGTTCACGACAATTACTTCAAATAATTCCTCCGGATAATCGTTGTTCAAAATGCTTTCAATACATGAAGCGATGTAATTGCCTTCATTTCTGACTGGAATGATGACAGATACTTTAATAGATGGATCGGATGAGCTCTCATTCACATACTCAGGGGTTAAGGACCAACCGTCATAAATGCGTATGATCATGAGTACATATAAAATACTGATAATAAGTGAAATGATGAAAAGAAAGATCACGCGATATAGGAAATTATGAAGAAATTAAAATAACTGGTCGTAGTCGTTTTTTTTCTTTATTTCTTCTTTTGGTTTTTCATTCTGTGGCAATTCAAGAAAATCTTCATCCTCCTCCGGAATCTCCTCATATTCTGCATAAATTTCTTTAGGTGCTTCTCTGTATGCGCCGGTTTTTTTTAAATTCCTTCTGATGATTGCACGAAAAAATAGAAATCCAGCCACTACGGGAAAACCGACAATGGTCAGTAGAACCGCCAGAATACCTACCAACGTGTTGTTTCTGAAAAGCTTTAGTTTAAACTTCACAAAATCAATAGCCACTGTATGATCGAGGATCAAGGCGAGAATAATCAAAACAGGGGCAACATAAGAAAGTAGTGTAAAAATTCCCTTTGCAATAAAATAAAGAAATACGAATAAGAGAATCAAAATAATGACGCTGCCAAAAGAACCTAAAGGACTTTTGCTGCCACCCAATCGAAAATCTTTGTATGTAGTCATTTTGTTCTTATAATTAAATGATTTCAGCAAACTGCATTTCCACCATTTGCTTATACAAACCACCAGGAATGGCTGTGAGTTCGTCATGTGTACCAAACTCAGCAATTTCTCCATTTTTCAATACCAAAATACGATCGGCATTCATTATGGTAGAAAGGCGGTGAGCAATAACGATACTGGTTCTTTTTTCAATAAGTTTTTCAATGGCGTATTGGATTACCGCTTCCGTTTCTGTGTCAATGGAGCTTGTCGCTTCATCCAGAATTAAAATATCCGGATCGAAAACAAGTGCTCTTATGAATGAAATTAATTGCCTTTGCCCCACTGATAGATTACCGCCACGTTCAGTAATCATATAATTATAGCCCCCCGGCAAATTTTCAATAAATGCATGGGCTCCTAGTTTTTTACTGGCGCTGATTACTTTTTCTTCACTGATGCTGTGATCCATCAGCCTGATATTGTCCATTACACTACCATAAAAAAGAAATACGTCCTGTAAAACCAGGCATATCTTTTTACGCATAAATTCCAGATCGTATTTTCTTAAATTGATCTTATCCACCAGAATTTCTCCCTCTTCTACTTCATAAAACCGATTTAGCAGGTTGATAATGGTTGTTTTTCCGGAGCCTGTACTTCCAACGATGCCCAAAGTTTGTCCAGGTTCAACCTGAAAAGAAATTCCTTTTAAGACAGGAGTATCTTTTTCATAGGAAAATTTTACCTTTTTAAACTCCAAATGTCCTTCTAGCTTATCCTTAACGAGTTTCCCGTTATTGCTGATGGAGTCAGTATTGTCCAACAAGTAAAAAACTCTTTCAGCTGCTACCAATCCCATTTGAAGAGTATTGAATTTGTCGGCGATCATTCTTACTGGCCGGTACAATAAATTGATGTAAATTGGAAAAGCGATCAGCGCCCCAAGAGTTACCGTATCATTAAAATATGCCTTGGCACCGATCCAAATGATCAATGCTAATGTTAATGCAGAAATCAGTTCAACTACCGGAAAAAATATGGAATAATATAAAATGGAATCAATCCAGGCTTTTCGATGATCCTTATTGATGGCTTTAAATCTTTCGATTTCCTGCTTTTCGGCATTAAATATTTGTACAATATTCATCCCTGAAATTCTTTCCTGCAAAAAAGCATTCATAGACGACACTTTGGATCGTACTCTCTGATACGATTCTCTAACTTTTTCTTTGAAGATATAACTGGCAATGATCAGCAAAGGCAACGTAGCCAACGTTATGATGGTCAATAACCAGGAAGTATAAAACATCATGCCGATAACAGCAAAGATAGCCAGCATATCTGCAACCATGGTGATAACTCCTTCAGTAAAAACCTTATTGATAGATTCAATATCGTTGATGGTTCTTGTAGTTGAAGTCCCTACAGGGGTTTTGTCCAAATAACTGAGCTTCATTCCGGTAATATGATGAAATACTCTCATCCTCAGTGTTTTAATTACCATTTGCCCCAGCCAGGCTGAATAGTACACAAACAGATAGGTCAGAATAACCTCAATAATTATGAGTACAATAAATACAAGGGATAAATTTTGTAATCCTTTGATGTCTCCTGCCATAATGTGGTTATCCACCATCAATGAAATTATGTATGGCCTAAGCGTGGATAAGGGTGCATTAACCACAGCTAGGACAGCACAGGTAATAAAGATCCATCTGAAAGGAGTGACGATAGCCAGCACTCTTCCCAGAAGCCGAAGATCTATATTATTCTTATTTGAGGTCATTTATTCCTGTGTTTCTTGTGCATGATCTTTGATCAACAGCCTGATTGTTGTATTGTTCTACATTATCCCTTCATCGGCAAAACTGTAGTAACCCTCATCAGAAATAATCAAATGATCAAGTACATTTATATTAAACAATTGGGCTCCTTCTGACAGTTTTTTGGTCAACTGAATGTCATTATTGCTGGGTTTAAGAGATCCGGACGGATGATTGTGTACCAATATAACAGAACTTGCCAACAGTTCAATGGCTTGCTTTAAAACGGCTCTGGCATCGACTACCGTTGCGGACACGCCTCCGCTGCTGATCTTAATCGATTGAATCACTCGATTGGCCTGATTGAGCAAAATAATATGAAACTCCTCAAAGGGCAAATGGCTTAGTTTCGGGGCAATAAACCTGTAAGCATCCTGACTGGACTGAATGACAATTTTTTCTTCTTCCTGTGCAAACTGCCTTCTGAATCCCAATTCCAGGGCGGCAACTAATGATATGGCTTTCGCTTCTCCGATTCCCTTATATTTCATAAAATCCTTAACGCTGAGTCTTCCGATCTTATGTAAATTATTCTCGTGATCATTCAATATTTTTTTACATACAGAAATGGCGGATTCACCTCGACTGCCCGTTCCGATCAGGATGGCCATCAATTCAGAATTGGAAAGGGCTTTGCTTCCATTATTCATCAATTTTTCCCTTGGACGATCATCCACAGACCAGGATTTAATGGGGAGATATTTAGGAGAATTTTCCATGAGGATAAAATTATAGGGACGATAAGGCTTTGTCGAGATCGTCCATCAGATCGTCGACATCTTCCACTCCCAGACTCAGCCGGATGAGTGAATCCGTCAAACCCACCCGCAATCTTTCTTCTTTGGGAATAGAAGCATGCGTCATGGTGGCTGGATGCCCGATTAATGATTCCACTCCCCCCAATGATTCGGCCAGCAGGAAATAGTGTGTGCCGCTCAATACTTTTCTGGCGGCTTCTTCAGAATTGTCGTGCAGGTCAAAAGAAACCATACCGCCAAAATCCCGCATTTGCTGACTCGCTATATCATGATTGGGGTGATCTTTCAATCCCGGGTAATACACTTTGGATACCTTTGGATGATCTTTCAAAAAAGCTGCAATCCTCCGGGCATTGTCACAGGAGCGTTGCACGCGTAAATGCAAAGTTTTTATTCCCCTTAACACCAAAAAACAGTCTTGTGGTCCTGGTACAGCGCCAGCAGCATTTTGCAGAAAACGAAATCTTTCAGCCAATTCCATATCATTGGTAATCAAAGCACCATGAACCACATCGGAATGCCCCCCCAAATATTTGGTAGCTGAATGCAAAACGATATCTGCTCCCAAGTCCAGAGGATTTTGCAAATAGGGAGAGGCAAAGGTATTATCCACACATGTCAGGACATGGTCAGGAAGACTTTTGCAAATGGTATTTATGTCAATGATATTTAACATGGGGTTGGTCGGTGTTTCGATCCAAATCATCCGGGTATTTGGGGTAATAGCGGTATGGAAGGATTGTGCTTTATCCAGGGGAAGGAAGTGGAATTTGATGCCATATTGACCAAATACTCTCACCATCAGCCGGTATGTACCTCCATACAGGTCATTGGTGCTGATGACTTCATCCCCGGGCTTGAGTAACTTAAGGACAGTATCCACTGCGGCCATACCGCTGGAAAAACAAATGGCTTCTTTTCCGTTTTCAAGGGCGGCCAGGTTCCTTTCGAGGGCTGCACGGGTAGGATTTTGGGTGCGTGCATACTCATACCCTTTGTGTATGCCCGGCTCTTCCTGGGCGTAGGTGGAAGTTTGATATATCGGTGTCATCACCGAGCCTGTAGAAGGATCGGGTTCCAGTCCGGCATGTATGGTTTTGGTTGCAAATTTCATATCGACAGATTGTAGGGCCTTTGGTTAAAAATAATGATCATGGGAAAATTTATTTGGAGGCAAATATATTGATTATGCCATCATTTTTTCAATGAATCATCTACATCTCTCGTCACAAAACAACTGTCGCCGGGCATGCAGCATCATCAGTTTTAGCTATTGATATCGCATGCCTATGATACAAATCGCGATTTGTATCTATGAGATCCCCGGAAAGTTTAATCGGGTTCTGCAACACAGCATCGGGCAGTTTAGCAGCTAAAATATAGTTTTTCTGGGTCTAAGCTCTGAAGGGGAAGTCTATTGTAAGAAAATATTTTACAGACCTCAATTATTAAAATAAACAAACGGGAGAAAGGTCAAATCTACTATTTTCCACCATTTTTCAATGCTATAGATAACATAATCTCTAACATCTGCCTTTTCCACAAAATATGAAAATAGATCAAAATTAAATTCATAAAACACACTTATAGGCTTTCTTTAAAAAAAAATGATGATAATTATTTTCGGTAATCTCAAGCTTTTTGTCAAAGTCATGCCTGGGGTAGTGATCAACGATCATCTCCGTAGCTACATTTCCTAAACAACAAACACTCACTACCTGATTGGATGGAAAGACTGTAACCAGCTTTAAATTAAAATGGCTGTTCTCCAGATTTAAATACTCGTCAACTCCAAAGGGAGAAAAACAATATTCATGATCATGATATATATGCCAGTGAGGAAATTTTTGAGAACAGTCTTTCCCCAATCATCAAAGGATTGTTATTAATAAAATCAGGTGCCCATTCATTTATTTCATTGAAATATTTGACAATAATCTTAGTATCATCACGGGTTAATGAGCGAATCGGTCCTTTAATAAATTCCTTTCCCTTGGGGCTTTTTACAATAGTCCCCATAATAATTTGTTACATTAATGTAATTCAACTTTATGGTTAACTGGATAGGATTCTATTATATACTGAAGACCTGGTTCATTGTAAAAAAAGTTATTTTTATTCTAAGTAAACCAAATTTTAAAACATCGGCCACCCTTGTTTTTATACCTTTTTTAAGTTGGCCTCCAGAATTAGGGCCGTATTTTCCATAGTGAGTTTTTTTTGTTTTGTTATCATACATTTCAATCACTCCACCACTTTTATTTGTCCATTCTAACCACTTGCCTTTCCATGTCCAAGCATGTCTACCGTTTTTAGTTGTTCCATGATATTCAGCTCAGGAAAACCTTTTAGCTGAGGAGGTATCCCCGGCCCCTGAAATAAACTTTTAAGCTCATGACTCAAATGATTCAACCCCACCGTAATAGCTCCCATTTTCACTCCATCCCAAAAACTT
>DAOLDB010000043.1:0-33232 GCA_035327565.1 Saprospiraceae bacterium | reverse complement strand
TAAAAGCCAATGTAGCTCAGGGGTAGAGCACTTCCATGGTAAGGAAGGGGTCGGGGGTTCAATTCCCTTCATTGGCTCAAAGAGGTTTAAGATTTCGTTTATTAATATTTTAAAATAGATAAAAAGATTACTGATGGCTAAAGAAACTTTTCAGAGGACCAAACCACACGTCAATATTGGTACCATAGGTCACGTAGACCACGGTAAAACAACTTTGACCGCTGCAATTACCTATGTATTGGCAGATGAAGGAACTGCAAAAAGAATGGATTATGATGCTATTGATGCAGCTCCTGAAGAGAAAGAAAGAGGTATTACCATTAACACAGCGCACGTTGAATATGAAACGGCTAACAGACACTACGCACACGTCGATTGTCCGGGCCACGCCGACTATGTTAAAAACATGGTTACAGGTGCCGCTCAGATGGATGGAGCCATTCTGGTGGTCGCAGCTACCGATGGGCCAATGCCCCAAACCAGAGAACATATATTGCTCGCCCGTCAGGTTGGAGTACCTAAAATAGTTGTTTTTATGAATAAGGTAGACCTTGTTGACGACGAGGAAATGCTTGAATTGGTAGAAATGGAAGTCAGAGAACTTCTTGATCAGTATGAGTTTGACGGTGATAATTCATCGGTGATCAAAGGGTCAGCGTTAAAAGCTTTGGAAGGAGACACCGAAGCAAGAAAAAGTATTAAAGAGCTTATGGCTGCAGTAGATGCTGAAATTCCTGAGCCATTAAGAGAAGTTGACAAGCCTTTCCTGATGCCCGTAGAGGACGTTTTTTCCATAACCGGAAGAGGAACTGTAGCCACTGGAAGAATTGAAAGAGGAGTAATTAATACAAGTGAACAGGTTGAAATCATTGGTATGATGGCGCCGGGATCTAAACCGCTTACTTCGGTGGTTACAGGAGTAGAGATGTTCAGAAAAATATTGGAAAGAGGAGAAGCAGGAGATAATGCCGGACTTTTATTGAGAGGTATCGATAAAGACAGTATAAAAAGAGGAATGGTTATTTGTAAACCAGGTAGTGTAAAGCCACACATGAAATTTAAATGTGAAGTTTACGTTCTGAGCAAAGAAGAAGGAGGAAGACATACTCCGTTCTTTAATGGATACCGTCCACAGTTTTACTTCAGAACCACAGATGTAACTGGAGACGTACATTTACCATCCGGCGTTGAAATGGTGATGCCAGGGGATAACGTTTCTTTGGAAGTACACCTGATTAACCCTATTGCAATGGAGAGAGGATTAAGGTTTGCCATCAGAGAAGGTGGTCGAACTGTAGGTGCCGGTCAGGTTACTGAAATTCTCGATTAATTGGAAGTAAAGCATTTATTGCAATACAGATAAATAAATTAAGCACCCTGGCCGAAGGGTGCTTAATTTTTCAGTTTTAGGATGGGGGAACACTCTGTAGAAAATAATCCTTAATAAAGATTAGGGAATCATTAAAATATCATGCAGTACAACTCTGATCTTCCTGTCTGTGTTTCTTTTGAATACGGAAGACTAACAAAATGATTTTCAGGGGAGTAGCTCAATTGGTAGAGCGACGGTCTCCAAAACCGTAGGCTGCGGGTTCGATTCCTGTCTCCCCTGCAATATTGAAAATGAATTAGAAACTTCAATGTTTTTTTGATTTTAAGGTAAAATATTATGGATAACCTTTTGTTGTATGTTAAGGATAGTTACAATGAACTGATACATAAAGTAACATGGCCTACATGGCCGGAATTGCTCAACAGTACGGTGGTGGTTCTAGTGGCTTCGGTCATCATTGCCCTCATCATTTTTATAATGGATTTGATTTCAAAAAATATTCTTACTACAATTTATAGTTTTTAAAGGAATAATAATTCTCTGATGTCTGACGATAAAAGATGGTATTCCCTCCGTGTAATTAGCGGAAAGGAAAAGAAAATTAAGGAAAGGATTGAGTTGGAAATCCAGAGAAATGGATGGGACAACGTAGTGAGCCAGGTACTGGTTCCTTCAGAAAAGGTATATAAAATCAGAAGTGGTAAGAAAGTTATCATGGAAAGAAATATACTTCCCGGTTATATATTAATTGAAGCGATACCTGAGAAATTTTCAGGGGAAATTGTGCAAACCATTTCCAATGTTCAAAATGTAATTCATTTTCTAGGTAAAAATAGTCCTATTCCTATGCATCAGGCCGAAGCCAATAGAATGTTAGGAAAAGTGGATGAATCTCAGGAGGTGGTTGAAGCATTGCTTGAACCTTTTATCGTCGGTGAAACAGTAAAAATCAATGATGGGCCTTTTAAAGATTTTGTTGGGGACATTATTGAAGTGAATGAAGAAAAGAAAAAATTAAAAGTTGTGGTAAAGATATTTGGAAGAGGGACAGAAGTAGAGCTTAATTTCCTCCAGGTAGATAAGCAAACTTAAAAAATATCAAAAAATTAAATGACTTTAGCTCAATGAAATCGGAGGCTTCCCTAAAGTACAGTATTTAAAAAACATGTAAAACATTATATTAAAATGGCTAAAGAAATAGAAACTTTTATAAAACTTCAGGTGAAAGGAGGTATGGCCAACCCTTCACCCCCTGTAGGTCCTGCCTTAGGTTCCAAAGGCGTTAACATTATGGAGTTTTGCAAGCGTTTTAATGCAAGAACTCAAGAGAACCAGGGTAAATTATTGCCCGTAGTGATTACAGTTTTTAAAGACAAATCATTTGAATTTGTCATCAAAACAGCTCCAGCAGCAATACAACTCCTTGAAGCCTCAAAAGCAAAAAAGGGTTCTTCAGAACCTAATAGAAATAAAGTGGGATCAGTAAGTTGGGAGCAGGTAAGAAGTATTGCAGAAGATAAAATGCAGGATTTGAATGCCTTCACCCTGGAATCAGCAATGAAGATGGTAGCAGGAACAGCAAGAAGTATGGGCCTTACCGTCAATGGCACACCTCCATGGGGTGAAGCAGAATCAAATTGAAAGATTATTTTTTCATCGAGGGAGCAGGTGTATACCTTGCATTAAAACCTCTAAATTTTTAAATCATGGCAAAAATTAGTAAGAAACGCCAGGCAGTAAACACCAAAGTCGATAGGGATAAACTATATAATCTTGATGAAGCAATGACTTTGGTAAAAGATGTTAATACAACAAAATTTGATGCTTCAGTAGATATTCATGTCCGTCTGGGTGTTGATCCACGTAAAGCGGATCAGGCAATAAGGGGAACAGCTTCATTACCTCATGGGACAGGAAAAACTAAAAGTGTACTAGTGCTTTGTACACCTGACAAAGAAGAAGAGGCCCGGCAAGCAGGTGCTGATTATGTTGGACTGGATGAATATATTCAAAAAATCAAAGGCGGATGGACGGATGTTGACGTCGTGATTGCAACTCCCAATGTAATGGCAAAAGTGGGCCAGATAGGAAGAATATTAGGCCCAAGGGGTATTATGCCTAACCCAAAATCCGGAACAGTTACCCTAAATGTAGGGGAAGCGGTTGCTGATGTAAAAATGGGAAAGATTGCCTTCAGGGTAGACAAATATGGAATTATACATACTTCCATAGGCAGGGTGTCATTTTCTCCTGAAAAACTGGTGGAAAATGCCAAAGAATTGATCAGTACCCTGGAGAAGATGAAGCCTTCTTCAGCGAAAGGAACATACATGAAGACCATCAATGTGGCCAGCAGTATGAGTCCGGGTATTAAAGTAGATCCAAAATCTGTACGTTAAACAATCCAATTCTAAAAACTAATAGTATGAAAAGGGAAGATAAAGCCATCATCATAGAAGAGTTAAAAGACAAATTTGAAAAGAGTCAATATTTTTATATTACCGATTCATCCGCTATGAATGTGGCTCAAATCAATGCTTTGCGTAGAATATGTTTTGAAAAAGGCATTGAAGTAAAAGTGGTTAAAAACACATTGGCTATAAAAGCCATGGAGCAGATATCTGAGGAAAAGGGATATGCAGCGTTGTACAATTCCCTGAAGGGTCAATCGACACTGTTGTTTTCTGATTCCGGAAATTTACCTGCCAAGGTAATCAAAGAATTCAGAAAGAAA
Organism: Saprospiraceae bacterium; assembly: GCA_035327565.1. Taxonomy (GTDB): domain Bacteria; phylum Bacteroidota; class Bacteroidia; order Chitinophagales; family Saprospiraceae; genus JABDLO01. Next base: position 29,165 of record DAOLDB010000043.1, on the reverse strand, counting down.
GGTGAGAAACCTTCTATCAAAGCCGCTTACATAGATTCTGATGTTTTTGTTGGTGACCATCAGATCGATTTTCTGGAAAGTTTAAAAACCAAGGAAGAGTTGGTAGGAGAAGTGATATTGCTTCTTCAATCACCAATTAAAAATGTTTTGGGATCATTGCAATCCGGTGGTAATACCATTATGGGATTGCTTAAAGCGCTTGAAGAGAGAGCATAAAAGTAAGGCTTCCAAGTTCATCGCACATATATTTTGTGAATTTATTTTAGAACTTATTAAAATCCATTAAAATGGCTGATTTAAAAGCAATTGCAGAACAACTGGTAAATTTAACAGTTAAAGAAGTGAGTGAATTGGCAGATATTCTGAAGCAAGATTACGGTATTGAACCTGCTGCCACAGCGGTTGCAGTAGCTGCCGGTCCTGCAGTGGGAGGAGCTGCTGAAGAAGTTGCTGAAAAGACAGAATTCGATGTAATGTTAAATTCTGCCGGTGCTGCCAAGTTGGCAGTTGTTAAAGAAGTAAAGAACCTTTTAGGCTTAGGGCTTAAAGAGGCTAAAGACCTGGTGGATGGTGCACCTGCGGTTTTGAAGCAGGGAGTTCCTAAAGCTGAGGCAGAGTCTTTGAAAGCTGCGCTGGAAGGTGCTGGGGCTGAAGTAGCAATTAAGTAGGAACCACATCGGCTTAATGAATGAAATTAAGTCATATTTTATTGCATAACGGCTTCATCAATGTGTGCGCACATTGATGAAGCCTCTTGCTGTTTTTAGAAAGTTTGTGTATTATTATAAAACATAATCCTTTTGTTAGAAGTTAATAGAAGGTCAATTCAAAAAATAACAACACGCATGGCGTCAAATGGAGTTGTCACTCAAGCCGCAAATTCCAGGATTAATTTCGGCAAGATTAAATTATCCAATCAATATCCAGATTTATTAGAAATTCAGTTGCAATCTTTTAAAGAATTTTTTCAACTGGAGACTACACCGGAAAACAGAGGAAATGAAGGCCTTTACAGGGTCTTTCAGGAAAATTTTCCGATTACAGATGCAAGAAACATTTTTGTACTGGAGTTTCTTGACTATTTTATTGATCCTCCCAGATACAGCATTGAAGAGTGTATGCAGAGAGGACTGACATATAGTGTGCCGTTAAAAGCGAAGCTCAGATTATCCTGTAATGATGAAGAGCATGTGGATTTCGAAACCATTGTTCAGGACGTTTTTCTGGGAAATATTCCATATATGACGCCTAAAGGCACATTTGTGATCAATGGTGCTGAAAGAGTGGTGGTTTCTCAATTGCATCGTTCTCCCGGAGTATTTTTCAGTCAGACTTATCATCCCAATGGCACTAAAATTTATTCAGCAAGAGTAATTCCTTTTAAAGGAGCCTGGATGGAATTTGCTACTGATATCAATTCGGTGATGTATGCCTATATTGACAGAAAGAAAAAATTTCCGGTTACTACTTTGTTGAGGGCAATTGGTTACGATTCAGACCGTGAGATATTGAATATTTTCAATCTGGCTGAAGAGATCACTGCAGATAAAAAATCTTTGGAAAAAGCCATAGGAAGAAAACTGGCGGCAAGGGTGTTGAGAAAATGGACTGAGGATTTCGTAGATGAAGATACTGGAGAAGTAGTTACCATAGAGAGAAATGAAATCATTTTAGAAAGAGATATTATCCTGGATGAAGATAATATTGGATTCATTCTTGAAGCCGAAACTGATACCATCATTTTGCAAAAAGATGATCTGGACGAGGATTATTCTATCATTTATAATACCCTTCAGAAAGATCCATCCAGTTCTGAACTGGAAGCAGTGACTCAAATTTACAGACAATTAAGAGGTACCGATCCACCGGATGAAGAGACGGCACGTGGTATCATTGATAAATTATTCTTTTCTGATAAGCGTTATAATCTGGGGGAAGTCGGAAGATATAAGATCAATAGAAAACTTAAATCCGGAATTGATGAAAATACACTCGTATTGACCAAAGACGATATTATCGCCATAGTCAAGTATCTGGTAAGTCTCATCAATCAAAAGGCAGAGTTGGATGATATTGACCATCTGAGCAACAGAAGAGTCAGAACTGTAGGAGAGCAATTGTATGCGCAGTTTGGTGTAGGTTTGGCAAGAATGGCGAGAACCATCAGAGAAAGGATGAATGTAAGGGATAATGAAGTCTTTACCCCTATTGACCTTATTAATGCCAGAACATTATCTTCGGTGATCAATTCATTTTTTGGTACCAGCCAGTTGTCTCAGTTTTTAGATCAAACCAATCCACTTTCTGAAATTACCCACAAAAGGAGAATCTCAGCTTTAGGGCCCGGAGGTCTTTCCAGAGAAAGGGCCGGATTTGAAGTGAGGGACGTACATTATTCACATTATGGTAGATTATGTACCATTGAGACTCCTGAAGGACCGAATATCGGACTGATTTCTACATTATGTGTTCATGCGAAAGTGAATAAAATGGGCTTCCTCGAAACTCCTTACCGAAAGGTGGTCGAGGGAATTGTTGAAATAGAAACAGAACCTGAGTATTTATCAGCTGAGGGTGAAGATTACAAAAGAATAGCACAAGCCAATGCACCAGTAGATGAAAAAGGGGCATTTGTTTATGACAGAGTGAAATGCAGGGAGCATGGAGACTTTCCAGTTTTAAGCCCTCCTGATATTGAATACATGGACGTTGCTCCCAATCAAATTGTGGGAGTTTCGGCTTCCTTGATCCCTTTTCTTGAAAACGATGATGCGAACAGAGCATTGATGGGCTCGAATATGCAGCGTCAGGCAGTTCCTTTAATCAAGCCATCTGCACCAATTGTAGGTACAGGTCTGGAGAAAAAGGTTGCTGAGGATTCAAGGATGTTGATCAATGCCAATGGAGATGGAGTGGTCAAGTATGTTGATGCCAGCCAGATTGTGATTGAATATGACAGAACACAGGATGAAGACCTGGTGTCATTTGAAGACAATACTGTGACATACAACCTGACAAAATTTATGCGTACCAATCAGGGCACTTGTATTAATCTGAAGCCTATTGTTAGAAAAGGTCAACGGGTTACTAAAGAAAGTTTATTATGTGAAGGATATGCAACTGATAAAGGGGAGTTGGCTTTGGGTCAGAACCTTATGGTTGCGTTTATGCCCTGGAAAGGATACAATTTTGAAGACGCCATTGTTTTGTCAGAACGTGTAGTCAGAGAAGATGTATTTACTTCAGTACATATTGAGAACTTTGATCTTGACATTCGCGACACCAAATTGGGAGAAGAAGAATTGACCAGTGACATACCAAATGTCAGTGAAGACGCTACGAAAGATCTTGATGAAAACGGTATCATTCGTATAGGGGCCTGGGTCAAAGAAGGAGATATACTGATTGGAAAAATTACCCCTAAAGGGGAATCTGATCCAACTCCTGAAGAGAAACTTTTAAGAGCGATATTCGGAGACAAAGCCGGTGATGTGAAAGATGCTTCTTTGAAAGCACCTCCATCTACCAACGGTATTGTAATTGACAAACAACTTTTCGCAAGAGCAAAAAAGGATAAGTTTCAAAAAGTACAGGAGAAAGAATTATTGTCAAAACTGGATGATAAGCATGCGATTGCCCTGAATGAATTAAAAACCATCCTGATCGATAAGCTTATGCACTTGTTGAAGGATAAAGTTTCAGAGGGTGTGAAGTCCATTTATAATGAAGAATTGATTAGTAAAGGCACTAAGTTTTCTCCAAAAGTATTTAAGGAACTGGATTTCTCCCAGGTGGATTATACTAGTTGGACAAAAGATTCACCGGTCAATACCTTGATTGCTAAGCTCCTCCATAATTACACCATTAAAGTAAATGAGGAGAAAGGGCGGTACAAAAGAGAAAAGTTCAATATATCAATAGGAGATGAATTGCCTGCAGGGGTATTGAAACTGGCAAAAGTGTACATGGCCAAGAAGAGGAAGTTGAAAGTGGGAGATAAACTGGCAGGACGACATGGGAATAAAGGAATTGTATCAAAAATAGTCAGAATGGAAGATATGCCGTTCCTTGAGGATGGTACTCCTGTTGATATCGTTTTGAACCCATTAGGCGTACCTTCCCGGATGAATCTGGGTCAGATTTTTGAAACAGTATTGGGCTGGGCAGGTAAGAACCTGGGTTTAAAATTTGCTACTCCAATTTTTGATGGTGCTTCTATGGGAGAAATTGAACATTATATTAATGAAGCAGGATTGCCATCTTTGGGACAAACTTACCTCTTTGATGGAGAAACAGGTGATCGCTTTCATCAACAGGCTACAGTGGGTGTGATATACATGTTGAAACTGTCGCATATGGTGGATGACAAAATGCACTCGAGATCCATCGGTCCTTACTCTTTAATCACCCAGCAACCGCTTGGCGGAAAGGCACAATTCGGTGGACAGCGTTTTGGTGAAATGGAAGTTTGGGCATTGGAAGCTTATGGTGCCTCGCATATATTAAGAGAATTATTAACCATAAAATCTGATGATATTGTGGGCAGGGCCAAGGCTTATGAAGCCATTGTTAAAGGAGATAATATTCCTGAACCCAATATTCCTGAATCGTTTAATGTATTGGTTCATGAATTGCGTGGACTTGCATTGGATGTGAAGTTTGATTAGATTAAAATGCACCCTTAGTTGAAAAGCCCGTGATTTGCCGGGTACGTACTTTTTATAAAGTTTTCTAATTATATTTTTAACTATGATGTTTAAAAAGAAAGATCAAAAGCTGACCAAAGACTTTGAATCCATTACGATCAGTCTTTGTTCACCCGATGAAATCCTGGAAAGGTCTCATGGGGAAGTATTAAAACCCGAAACCATCAATTATCGTTCCTATAAGCCGGAGAGAGATGGTTTGTTTTGTGAAAGGATCTTTGGTCCTGTAAAAGATTATGAATGTTATTGTGGAAAGTACAAAAGGATTCGTTACAAAGGCATCGTTTGTGACCGATGTGGGGTTGAAGTGACTGAAAAGAAGGTGAGAAGAGAAAGGATGGGGCATATTAAGCTGGTAGTTCCGGTAGTGCACATCTGGTTTTTTAAATCTCTTCCCAATAAAATTGGTTATCTGTTGGGTCTGTCTTCCAAAAAGCTCGAATCAATCATATATTATGAAAGATATGTAGTAATTCGCCCGGGAATAAAAGAAAACGAACTTCAACAATTTGATTTACTGACCGAAGAGGAATATTTCGATATTGTAGAAAATCTACCCAAGGATAATCATATGTTGGATGATACCGACCCTAATAAATTTATTGCTAAAATGGGGGCGGAAGCCGTTAATGATCTTTTAACTCATCTTAATCTCGATGAACTTTCGTATGAATTACGCCACCAGGCAGCCAATGAAACCTCTCAACAGAGGAAGTCTGAAGCACTTAAGAGATTAAGAGTAGTTGAATCATTCCGGGAAGGTCAAACACGTATGGAAAACAGGCCTGAATGGTCTGTTATTCAATATCTTCCCGTTATCCCACCGGAATTAAGACCTTTGGTTCCTTTGGATGGAGGCAGGTTTGCCAGCTCCGACCTCAACGACCTGTATCGCAGGGTGATTATACGAAACAACAGGCTGAAACGTCTACTTGAAATTAAGGCGCCTGAGGTCATTCTAAGAAATGAGAAAAGAATGTTGCAGGAAGCAGTGGATTCTTTATTTGACAACAGCCGTAAATCCAATGCAGTAAAAGCAGAAGGAGGAAGAGCTCTGAAGTCTTTGAGTGATATCTTAAAAGGCAAACAAGGGCGGTTCAGACAAAATCTTTTAGGAAAAAGAGTAGATTACTCCGGCCGATCTGTAATTGTCGTAGGTCCTACACTTAAGTTACATGAATGCGGTTTACCTAAAGGTATGGCAGCAGAGCTATTCAAGCCTTTTGTCATTCGTAAATTGATAGAAAGAGGTATAGTGAAAACCGTAAAATCTGCTAAAAAGTTAGTAGACAGAAAAGATCCGGTGATTTGGGAAATCCTTGAAAATATTTTAAAAGGACATCCGGTATTACTTAATAGGGCTCCAACATTACACCGATTGTCCATACAGGCTTTTCAACCTACGCTGGTCGAAGGTAAAGCCATCCAGTTACATCCATTAGTTTGTGGAGCTTTTAATGCCGACTTTGATGGTGACCAGATGGCCGTACATGTTCCTTTGAGTCATGAAGCGATATTGGAAGCTCAAATGTTATTACTTTCTTCACATAACATGTTGAACCCTCAGGATGGATCTCCCATCACATTGCCTTCACAGGATATGGTATTGGGATTGTACTATCTGACGAAAGATCATCATTCCACCAATGCAAAAGATATCAAAGGATACGGAATGAAGTTTTATTCTGAGGAAGAGGCCATTATTGCCTTTAATGAGGGAAAAGCTGATTTGCATTCCACGGTACATGTTCGGACATGGGTAGAGGATGAAAAAGGAGGTTTGAAAAAGCAATTGATAGAAACCACAATAGGGCGGGTAATTTTTAATGAATCCAGGCCATTGAGTGTTCCTTTTATCAATGTGCTGCTCACCAAGAAAAACCTGAAAAGAGTAATCAGTGAAATTATTGAAAGAACAGATTTTACTGAAACTGCTATGTTTCTTGATGAAATTAAGGAAAAAGGATTTTTCTGGTCATTTAAAGGCGGTTTATCATTCAAGCTTGGAGATCTTATCAATCCAACTATTAAAGAACCTACCTTAGAGGAAGCTCAGAAAGAAGTGGATGAAGTGTGGGAAAACTATAATATGGGACTGATCACCCCGAATGAACGATACAACCAGGTCATTGATAAGTGGACGTATGCAGATAACAAGATCACTGAAAACCTGATGAAGGAACTCGCAGAGCACAAGGGAGGTTTCAATTCAGTGTATATGATGCTTGATTCCGGGGCGAGGGGATCGAAACAACAAATCAAGCAGTTGTGCGGACTTAGGGGATTGATGGCAAAACCCAGGAAATCCGGAGATACGGGTGGCGCGATTATAGAGAACCCTATTCTGGCAAATTTCCTTGAAGGATTGTCGGTACTGGAATACTTTATTTCTACCCACGGTGCCCGAAAAGGTCTTGCAGATACAGCTTTGAAAACTGCTGATGCTGGTTACCTGACGAGAAGATTGGTAGATGTATCGCAAGATGTGATCATCATGGAAGAAGATTGTCATACTTTGAGAGGTATAGAAACTACCGCATTAAAAGACAATGAAAATATTATTGAAACACTGGCTTCCAGAATTGTAGGTCGCTACACTTTAAATAATGTTTTTGATCCGGTGACTGATGAAATTATAGTGGCTGCCGGTGAGTATATCGATGAGAAAATAGCCAGGCAGATTGAAGATTCCGGTATTGAAAGCATCAAAATCCGTTCAGTTTTAACCTGTGAGTCCAAACAAGGCGTATGTACCAAATGTTATGGGAAAAATCTTGCTACTGGAAGGATCACTGAAATTGGAGATGCAGTAGGAATTATTGCAGCGCAATCTATTGGTGAACCGGGTACACAGCTTACTTTAAGAACTTTTCACGTGGGTGGGGTAGCTTCAGTAAGCAAAACTGAATCCAGTATTGTATCCAAATTCAATGGTATTATTGAATTTGATAACGTAAAAACTGTGAATAGTGCAGATGGTCAGATTGCTTTATCCAGATCTGGGGAAGTCAGAATTCTTGACCCCGAAAACAGGAAGGTTTATGTCACACATTATATTCCATATGGCTCTTCATTGTATGTGAAGAACAAAAGCAAAGTAACCCGTGGTGAATTGATCTGTGAATGGGATCCTTTTAATGCGGTAATAGTGTCGGAGTTTGGTGGAATTGCACAATTTGAAGACGTGGAAGAAGGTATGACCTATAGAATTGAAAGAGACGATCAAACGGGGTATGCTGAAAAAGTGGTTATTGAACCCAAGAATAAAAAGAAAATCCCAACCATTCGGATCATTTCTCCTTCAGGAGAAGAATTAAAAAGCTATAACCTTCCGGTAGGTTCATATATAGCGATTGAAGACGGCGCTGATGTTGCTCCTGGTCAAAAGATTGTAAAAATACCAAGAAAGCTGGGTAAAATCCAGGACATTACAGGAGGTCTGCCCCGAGTTACAGAATTATTTGAAGCGAGGAATCCTTCCAATCCCGCGGTTACAGCGGAGATTGATGGTATTATTTCTTTTGGTAAAATCAAAAGAGGGAATCGCGAAATTTTCATTGATGATGAAAAAACAGGCCAAAGGAAAAAATATCTTGTGGGATTATCCAAACACATACTCGTTCAGGAAGGCGATTTTGTACGAGCCGGTATGCAACTATCCGATGGGGCTGTATCCCCTTTGGATATTCTCAATATCAAAGGCCCGTTTGCAGTACAATCCTATCTGGTGAATGGTATCCAGGAAGTGTATCGATCGCAGGGGATCAATATCAATGATAAACACATCGAAGTGATCGTCAGACAAATGATGAAACAGGTAGAAATCATTGATCCAGGTGATACCACATTCCTTGAAGGTGAATCAGTAGACAGAATCGAGTTCCAGGAGCAAAATGACTGGATCTTTGATAAAAAGTTAGTTACTGATCCGGGCGGCTCATCAAAAATGAAAGCAGGTAAAATTGTGACTATCAGAGAATTGAGAGAGGAAAACTCTTACCTTAAAAGGAATGATTTGCCTTTGGTTGAATACAGGGATGCGATGTCAGCCACTTCAGCTACATTGCTCCAGGGAATAACAAAAGCTTCATTGGGAGTTTTCAGTTGGATATCCGCTGCATCATTCCAGGAAACGACTAAAGTATTAAGTACTGCTGCAATGGGCGCCAAAGTAGATTCTCTCAATGGATTGAAAGAAAATGTAATTGTTGGTAAAAATATACCCGCAGGTACAGGCTATAAAGACTGGTCAAATCTTCTGGTCAAACCCAAAGGTGGTCAATCTTTGGAAGAAGAAGTCTTGTTGGAAGAAGGCGTTTGACAATTAGCATTCGCTTTAACCCATCTTGACAGAATCAGGTATGTAGGTCTTTAGCCAAATTTTTGCCTTGAGTTTAGAAACCGGTATGCAGTTCGGTGTCTCCGGCTCACAGTGGGTAGTTGGCAGAGAATATTGGTCGTTTATTTGTAAAGTCGTGCTACAAAGTTTTTACATATTTGTGAGTTTAGTTTTAGTGGTCATTGACTGAGAATAAAAACTGGCTAATGTATTTATAGAGATAGATCCTTTCCATAGCGATTGGTTTTAACGCGTGTTATTCAACCAGGTAAGAATTATGGATTTCACAAACATTTATCTGAATTTTGTGGTTTTCTGATCGTACTTTTGTATATTAATATCTCAATTGAAAGGACACTATTATGAACAAAGAATCTCAACTGATTGAAATTCTAAAAGCGCATAATTTGAGGATTACACCAGTAAGGAAGGAAGTTTTATCACTTTTCCTGAATCAGGATGTGGCAATATCTCATGGAGATATCGAAAGGTCAATAGATGAAATTGACCGAATCACCCTGTACCGAACCCTTAAAAGTTTTGAAGAGAAGGGAATTATCCACAAAGCTGTTGATGGTACTGATGTTGCAAAATATGCTTTATGTGAAGCGCATTGCAATGATACCCATCATAATGACAACCACGTTCATTTTCATTGTGAAAAGTGTGGTAATACTTTCTGTATCGAAGATATTGAAATCCCCGGCATCCGTGATGTTGACGGCTATATTGTAAAATCAACCCATATGGTATTAAGTGGAATGTGTAAAAAATGTAATTAAATGATGCAACCTTGTTGCAGAATTTTGGTTTTAAAGTTATATTTGCAACCGCGTTTCACATTACACTACACTACCATCATGCACGAAATTAAAAAATTAGATCTCATCGGAATGTCTGCTTCTATTGTATGTGCTGCCCATTGTTCGATATTGCCTTTGGCGATTACTTATGGATTGTTAGGCGGTTCATTCATGGTGGGACATGGTATTTTTGAATTGTTATTTATAGGAGTTAGTGTTTACCTTGCAGTTTCTTCACTGTATTCTTCCTATCGCAATTTCCATAAGAATATTCTTCCAATTGCATTATTTGTATTAGGTCTTTTTTCGATATCCCTGGGATTAATACTCCATGCCGGTTGGGAAATTTTATTAGCTACTTTAGGTGGATTAGTCATTGCCACGGCACATTTCCTCAATTACAGACTAAATCATATTTTAGCCAAAAGTAAAGCATAAAAACCTTTTAGGCTATGTTCAGAACTTACCTGGGGCTGGGATTTGATCACATACTGGATCCTAATGGATACGACCATATTTTATTTGTTGTCACATTATGTGCGATTTATGCAGCATCAAACTGGCTACGTGTATTGATATTGGTGACCGCTTTTACCATTGGTCATTCGGTAACATTAGCACTTTCCACTTTGGACATTGTCCGCATATCCCCTGATTGGGTTGAAACTTTGATCCCAATTACTATTATTCTTACGGCTTTATATAATTTTTATAAAATTGAAGATGATGGATCACGTCTGGGTTGGCATTATTTTCTTGCAGCATTTTTCGGACTCATTCATGGACTGGGCTTTTCCAATTTTCTGAAAGCATTGTTGGGGAAAGAAGAGAATATTCTGACTCCGCTGCTAGCCTTTAATCTGGGCGTTGAAATCGGACAAATCGTTATTGTAATTGTTACCGTAGGATTTGCATATGTTCTGGTGAAGTATTTGCAGTTTCCCAGAAAATATTGGGTTTGGATTATTTCCGGCTTGTCGATTCTGATTTCTTTACATCTTTTAATTAAGGGATAGTGGTGTTTTTTAGGCCAGGAACTTAATGAAATCTATTTTCATTAGTTAAAGAAATCTTATTTTCTCTCAGAAAGTTGACATTTCAGAATTGTTTTAAGTTATCAGATAGGAAACCTTTTGAATATGATTACATATTTAATCGCGCTTATATTGTGTGTTCATGACATTCACCTGAGTGTTTGCGACTTTGAGTATTTTCCCTCTTCCCGAAAAGTAGAACTTACCATCAAAATTTTCTATGATGATCTGCTTGAAGCTGTAGGTTTGAGGATGGGTGAAGAACTTCCCGAAGATTATAAAAGCGCTGACGATCTGATAGAGAAATTCATCAACAAACATTTTGCCATTCATGTTAATGGAAAGAAAAAGGTATTGAACTATATCGATAGTTATTCCTATCCCCCCGCCGTATGGAGTACACTTGAATTTGATCAGGATGAAGAGATCAAAGAGATAAAAATTTTTAATACTATTCTCCTTGAACTTTTTAACGACCAAAAAAATCTGGTCAATGTAAGCTATGGCAGTAAAAAACACGTTGTAGTGATGGATCATAAGAAAAAAGAAATAGTAATTAAAAATTGATGGATGCAGAGAATAAACGGTTTCAAAGGCATAGGAGCACTTTTAGTACTCATGATTTTCATATCCTGCAAAAGTAAAAATGAGCTGGATACAGAGATTCATTTTGTAGTTACCTATCAGGACCAACCATTGGTGGCATTTGAAACACATGAATATCCTGGAGGCACATCTTTTTATTTTACCCGGTTTTCTTTCTTTATAGAAGATTTTCAACTCAGGAATAATGAAAGAACTGTCAAGTTGATTGACAGAGCTTATATTAATCTTTCTCCTGCTTTAAATGATGCAACCAGTGCGATGATAGGTACCCGGGTTTTTACCGGTAAAGTGGAAGAGGGGCATTATCAATTGAATCTCAGTGTGGGTGTCAATGAGAAGGAAAATGCAAAAGGTCCTTCAGGCCGGTCATCCAGAGATCCACTGAGTGAAGGGTCAGAATATTGGCCGGCATGGAATAGTTATATCTTTAACCGGATAGAAGGCTGGATAGACTCCAATGGAGATGGTCAGTACACCCAGGGAATTACTCTTCATTTGGGTGGCGATGAAGTATACAGAACCATCAATGTTCCAGGTCAGGTATCTATTCAGGATGAATTCAATTCTATCAAACTGGTGATTGCACTGGAAAGAATTTTTGGAGATACCGGAGAATATTATGATTTGGTCAATTTTTCACAATTACATAGTTTGCATCACCTTCCACAAATGATTGCTTTGTCTGATCGGTTTGAACAATGCTTCACTATCGGTGATTAAATATGTATAAAAATACTTTAAGCATCACCCTGCTATAAGTGTAGTCTTAGAAAATTAATTCGTAATATCTGAGTGAAATAAGAGGTATATGTTTTATTTAAAGTTCTTTATTTTCATATGGTTTTTTTCCTTTTTAAGTAGTAAAGGTTGTGATGGTGATTCACTTGTTGAAGAAAAAGAAACCGAATCATATGAACAACCCCCTTATATAGTTGATACTTTGTTGACTGGGCTATCCAATCCCTGGGGTTTGGTTTTTCTTCCGGATGAGAGTTTTCTTTTTACTGAGCGAAGCGGTAGATTATATTATATGGAATCAGTAAACGCTTCACCAGTTGCCATACAAGGAGTGCCTCAGGTAGCTTCAGTAGGGCAGGGAGGACTAATGGATGTACAAATTCATCCCAATTTCGAAAGTGAACCATGGGTCTATATTACTTATTCTGTTTCACTGCCGGGAGGATATACCACCAGACTTGGGAGAGGATATTGGGAAGAGAATCATTTTTCCCGCTTCGAAGTACTGTTCACTGCCCAGCCTGTATTGAATACTTCGGTGCATTTCGGCAGCCGGATAATATTTGATGACAAAGGCCATGTGTACTGTGGCATCGGTGACAGGGGAAGACCCCAATTGGCACAGGATATAAGCAATCATATGGGCACTGTAGTTCGAATGAAACTAGACGGAAGTCCGGCGGATGATAATCCATTTACCGGAAATCCTGTAGCTGCACCACATATTTATGCCTATGGCATCAGAAATCCACAAGGGATGGCAGTTCATCCTGAAACTAAAGAAATATGGTTACATGAACATGGACCAAAAGGAGGTGATGAAGTCAACCTTATTAAACCTGGTTTGAATTATGGTTGGGCGGTGGTAAGCCACGGTGTCAATTATAATGGAACCGCAGTGGGTAGTGGTCAATCTTCCGGTCCAGGATTTGCAGATCCATTGCATTATTGGACCCCTTCGATAGCTCCATGTGGAATGGATTTTTATACAGGTGGTATTTTTCCTGATTGGAAGAACAGTATTTTTATAGGTGCACTGGCGGGTCAACATATAAGTCAATTGATTTTTAACGGTTATGAATTGGTGTCTGAAAAGCGCCATTTACAAGGATTTGCACGGTTTCGGGCTGTGACTTCAGGACCGGATGGCTTTTTATACTTCCTCACAGAGTCTCCGGGTTTGTTGTGCAGAATAAAGCCTGACTTGTAGTTAAGCAAATTATTCAAGCCCCTGAATATTTCTGTTCCAATATATACCTTTCCACATTATTTTTCTTTGGACAAGGGGACATAAATACTGAAATGAAAAATTACCATAGGAACAGTCGAAGGTTCAGTGATGGTTAATAAATTCCATCTCCAAAAAAGGTTTTCTCCAGGTACTAGTGATTCAGGATTATATACATTATAGTATCTGCCCACGCCTATCCCGGCTCCTGTCTCCATACGTATGACCCCAGAAGTTTGTATATAACCGTAATAAACACCCGGACCACGAAAATAATTTTTGCGGGTACCACGAATAATTTCCTTATAAATTCCACCAGCCCTGAATTCTTCAATTTGCATATAGGAGGTAGAATGTCTGATATTATAAAATAGTCCAATCCTGTGGCTTGTATTCGTTCGACGGGTGGGTATAATATAGTCTATTGATGGGCGAAACCGGTATCCTCTCGATGGATGACCATCTCCTGCCTCATAATAAAATATCCAACCACTTTCAAGACCCAGCCTAAATGATTTAAAGAAAGAAATACTCTGTCTTACCTGTGCGCCGTGGTATAGATTGAGCAGAGCAGAAGGTGTAACTCCCACCTGATAATCCAATGGATCAAACAGTGTACTTTTATTGGGCGTCGATTGACCTGAAATGAAGGTAGTACCCATGAAAAAATACAAAGTGATTAAATACCAAAAGGTAGTGGAAAGCATAGAGAAGCAATTCACAAATCAATTTGTCCCACCATAGTTATTGCATTTTCATCCCGTATGTCAAATTGTAATAATTTATTTTTAGCGCTTACCACCAGGAGGTGATCAAGTACAATGACATCAAAAGCTTCAAATCCGGAAAAATGAAATTTAAATTCAGGATGGACCGGATCGGAAATATCATATATAAAAAGTCCTGCTCTTCCATCACATATATACAGGTTATTTTGTCCTATTCCCAGGCCTTTTGGGTTGGGCATAGGAATTATATTAAGAAGCTCGGGTCGGGCTAAATCTTCCATTTTGTATATTCTCAATTCATTGACAAATCTGCCCCAGCAATTTGAGTTGTCCACTACGTCAGCCAATGTCACATAGGCTAATTGGTTTCTCATCACAATAGGATCTCCTGCGCATACTGCATCAACAGGATCAAAGTAATCAGTAGTGCTTTCTCTTACCGGAATGCCATTGGCATCAATTTTGAAAATATGCATTGCCCTGCTGGACCCAATCAGTAAAAGTCCATCATAATGAAATAATGACTCTATATCAAATCCTACATTTTTTTTGTCAATGATTTCCGGCTGTTGTTTCGTTTCAATATTATAGGTTATGATTTCCTGGCTGTTGACCAGATATAGGCGATTATTTATTGTAAGCATGGTAGAATAGGATCCGGAAAAAACCGATCCATTTTGATCTGATAAACCATCACTGCATCCAGTATAAAAGATGAATAATATGGATAAAAGCAGTATAGAAAATTGCAATGAAAGAGGGTTATTTTTCATGATTACAACATTTTGCAATTAGGATTAATTATCAACTTTTCTTCCCATCCGACCAGTATGCCCTTTATTCTATCATAACATTCAAACCATCCATCATGATCGTCAGGATAGGCATCAAGATGTTCAGGAATATACTGATTGGCTACATGAGTTACATAACGAATTAATTCAGATTGGGTGATATCAATTACAAGCAAATGAAGACCGTTGTCGGCATAAAGTGTATTTTCAGATATGATAAATTCCCTGTTACCAGGTATATTCCAGAAAAACAGAACTTCCGGAAAGGAAGGATTGGCATTATCAATTACGTGTATGCCTTTATTGATTTCATTAATAAAAATGAAAGAACGATATACCACCAGTTTACCCAACTCACCAAATGGGCGGGGAGGTAGTGTTTTAATTTCTGAAAAGTCGTCATAAGATAAATATACAGGAGTCATGCCATGGATTTCAAAATCATCATCTATACATCCAATTCCGGTTAAAATGTACAAGGTGCTGACCAAGAAATACAACCCTTTCATTTTCCTGTCATTTTAAAATAAAACGACAAGGATAGTCAGAATGCTGCATGGATAGCTTACCCCCAATGTTGTTGAGACGAAAGGATTTCCCAGCTACCCACACTGTACGCGTAAAAGGTGTTTAAATTTGATGGACGAGTAAAGAAACTTCGTTGCGTAAAACTTCTACAAAACCTCCTTTAATGTTAAACTTGATGGTATTGCCGCTGGCCTCTTTTATTAATATTTCACCGGTATCTAAAGATGATACGATTGGTGCATGTCCTTTGAGAATTTCAAATTGTCCGTGAGTGCCGGGAACTTTTACTGAATGAGCACGGCCTTTATATAATTCTTTTTCAGGAGTTAAAACTATAGTATTCACTTCAATGAATTTTTTTGTACGAAATCAGGCTATAATGATTCTTTGAGCATTTTTTCACCTGCTTCTATTACCTCTTCAATAGTTCCTTTCAAGTTGAAAGCTGCTTCAGGGTATTTATCCATTTCGCCATTCAGAATCATATTGAAACCTTTTATGGTATCTTCGATGGGCACTAATACACCCGGAGTGCCAGTAAATTGTTCAGCAACATGAAAAGGTTGAGAAAGAAACCGCTGAACTCTGCGCGCTCTGCTCACAACCAATTTATCTTCATCACTTAATTCCTCCATACCCAATATGGCAATGATATCCTGTAACTCATTATACCTTTGGAGGATATTTTTCACTTTTTCTGCAGTGTTGTAATGTTCGTGCCCTATGATGGCGGGATCCAAAATCCTTGATGTGGAATCAAGTGGATCTACAGCGGGATAAATACCCAGAGAGGCTATTTTCCTGCTTAATACAGTGGTTGCATCTAAGTGAGCAAAGGTGGTAGCAGGAGCCGGGTCAGTCAAGTCATCTGCAGGTACATATACTGCCTGAACGGATGTGATGGACCCTCGTTTTGTTGACGTAATCCTTTCTTGCATAATACCCATTTCAGTAGCCAAAGTCGGTTGATATCCCACTGCTGAGGGCATACGGCCAAGTAAAGCTGAAACCTCTGAACCTGCTTGAGTAAACCGGAAAATATTATCAATAAAAAACAAAATATCTCTTCCTCCATTGGGGTCATTCAAATCTCCATCTCTGTAATACTCAGCAATGGTTAGTCCGGACAATGCAACCCGGGCTCTGGCTCCGGGAGGCTCATTCATCTGCCCAAACACCAAAGTAGCCTGAGATTCTGAAAGGGCCTTTTTATCAACTTTGGAAAGGTCCCAGCCTCCTTTTTCCATATCCTCTTCAAATTCCTTCCCATAGCGTATTACTCTGGACTCTATCATTTCTCTCAGTAAATCATTGCCTTCACGGGTTCGCTCTCCAACACCGGCAAAAACTGATATCCCTTCATATCCCTTGGCAATGTTGTTAATCAGTTCCATGATCAGAACCGTTTTCCCTACTCCTGCACCCCCAAAAAGGCCAATTTTTCCTCCTTTTGAATAAGGCTCTATCAGGTCAATCACTTTGATTCCTGTGTAAAGTACCTCCTTATCTGTAGATAAATCTTCATATTTTGGAGGTTTTCTATGGATCGGATATGCATTGTCTCCAATTTCAACCGAACCTATTCCATCAATGGCTTCTCCTACCACATTGAATAATCTTCCTTTGATTGCATCACCAATAGGCATAGCGATGGGTTTGCCGGTATCAATTACCTCGGCACCTCTGGTCAAGCCATCGGTAGAGTCCATGGCAATGGCTCTTACACTATCTTCCCCAAGATGCTGTTGAACTTCCAATACCAGCTTATCACCATTATCTTTTATTACATAAAGAGAGTTATATATCTCAGGAAGTTGAGAACCTTCTATTTCAAAACTTACGTCGACCACAGGACCAATTACCTGTTTAACCTGACCTTTGTTAGTCATCAATAATTATTTTAAAGTGATTTGTGAATAGGTTTTGAAAAACCGGCACAAAGGTATGTTTTATTTATATATTCCAATCCATGAATAGAATATTTTCTTCATGAATTTATCGAGGTTTTGCAATTTTTATTTCAAAATTATTCACTCCCTCTTTTTCAATCAGTGTAACTTTTTGCATGTTCAATAATTCAAGTAAAGCCAGAAAAGTAATGATAGCATGTACCCGGTTTTGAATCTCTTCAAATATGGATATGAAGTCTAACTTTTTTTTACTTTTCAGCTTTTTGAAAATATAAGAGGATTGTTCTTCTATTGTATATGGAAAATGCATGATGTCTTGTTTGTTGACTTTTTGGTTTTCTTCAAATCGTAGAATAGCACGTTCAAATGCTTTCATGAGCTTATATAAACTCAATGATTCCAGTTCAATATCAAGTAGTGCCTGATCAGCTATTTCTTTCAACTGAGAAGATGCCCAGGGTCTGTCAAATTTCATTGCCCGGGTCTCTTCAAGGTTTCTCATTTCTCCAATGACCTCCTTAAATTGTTTATACTCTAATAATTTTCTTGTTAGTTCTTCACGGGGATCCAATTCCTGACCTTCTTCATTAACTTCTTTTCTCGGAAGCAACATTTTTGACTTGATGCGCATAAGTGTTGCTGCCATCAATATAAATTCACTGGCTACATCAATATTGAGTAATTCCAATTGCCGGATATAGGATAAAAAATCATCTGTGATTTTGGCAATAGGGATATCGTAAATGTCTAATTCATCTCTTTCGATAAAAAATAATAAAAGATCAAAGGGACCTTCAAATTGCTGGATTTTGATTTTGTATCCTTCCATCAGGTAAATATAGTCATCCAACCGGAGGTGTTCATTGAATTAATAAAAAACCTGATGCTTCTGCGTAGAATAATTTATTATAAATGTTACTAAACCTTTCTCATAAGAATCGTCGTACTATCATTACGGAACTCAAAATCCAAGGTATTTTCTTTACAAATTATAGTGAAGTTTGTGAACAAAATGATAAGATAGCGTGCTATATATAATGAATTTCAAAAATTCTGTTTTTAAATACTACACTTTTAATTATGGTTTAAAAATTATACCGGCTCCTCAGGTGGTCTCTTTTATACATTTTTTATGCAAAATTTCTTTTCAAAAAATATCAGGTATTTACGCAAGCTAAATAAGTGGAGTCAGGAAGAATTGGCGGACAAACTGGATATAAAGAGAAGTAGTATTGCAGCTTATGAATGTAAAAATGTAGAACCGAGATTGGAATTGATGCTTAGAATATCCAGATTGTTTAATGTTTTGGTCTCCGATCTGGTGCAGAAAGATTTTGAAACAACCGGATACCAACCCACACCACCCAGATTGGTCAATGAAATCAATGGCGGAGTGGAGGATAGCAAATTGGATAGCATATCAAAGAAGTGTGAAGAGATCAAGGCATTGCATGAAGGATTTAAAACCTATTATCAAATCAGAAAGCAAAATGCTGAAAATGCATCCCCGGAAATTATGCGCTTAATGATGGATATAGATACATTTAGTATGCTTCTGGATCAATTATTTGAATTTAATGAACAATTAATAGATCTCAGCAAAACTGCAAGCGAATAATGTATGATTTTCACATTGCTTGTGAACTAAAATAACAATTTGTTCGTTATAGGTTATATCTCATCAATAACATTAAAGCTTATATATGTCTTCATTTGAGTTTTCTGCTGCATTTGAAAAGCACTATTCATCCTTTTATTCCTTCGCTCTCAGTCTTACCCGCAATGCTTCAGATGCAGAGGATTTGGTGCAGGAATCCGCGTATAAAGCATTCCGGTATATAGATTCCTTTAAAGTGGGTACCAACTTCAAAAGTTGGGTCAACACGATTCTGAAGAATACTTTTATCAACAAATATCATTCAAGAAAAAGAAGGAATGTTGTGGATGCACCCATTGAAGATGTTTCTAAAATGGGAGGAATGACGGAGCAATCTACTTACAATCTTGCTATTAGTAATATTCAACTGGAAGAGATACATCAAAGCATTGAAGAGCTGGATGAGAAATTCAAAACACCATTTCTGATGTATTACAGCGGCTACCAATATGATGAAATCGCAGAGATTCTTGATATTCCTTTGGGTACAGTAAAATCCAGGATCTTTTATGCCCGAAAAGATTTAAGAAAAAGTCTTGATAATTAGTTTATAAAGGTGAAAGTTAGATAAGCCTGTCCGGGTAACTTTACTGAGCAATTGGGAAGCATTAATATCATTAGCTCCTCCATGCATCCAGCATCCAGCTTGATTTTTCAAGATCCGCCAGAAAACCGGAAGCCATGTCCACTGTTCCTTCGTCATTAAGTTCTCCTGCTTCTTTTAAAATTTTCCTCAAACCATCAATAAGTACTTTTTGGTTTTCAATTGTAACATTGACCATTTCTACAGCATCTTTGGAATTTGATTCAGAGATTTGAGTCATATCCAAATACTCTTTCAAAGTACTTACAGGCTTAAAACGGAGAGTAAGAATGCGTTCTGCAATGGCATCAATATTTAATTTAGCCGTATTGTACAACTCTTCGAATTTGATATGGAGATCAAAAAAATGTGTACCAGTCACATTCCAGTGAAAATTTCGTAAATTTTGATAATATACATGGTAATCTGCAAGTAACTGATTGAGTAATTTTGTTGTTTTGGAGAGTTGATCTTTTGAATATCCTAAATAATTCATAGGGTTGTTTTTAGGTTTATAAATTGTAAAGTAAAACCTTAATTTTTACCGATTTGTTTGGCACATGGCAGCGTTGGTCGTATATAACCAACAAAGACTTAAAGGAATCGTTATATTGGCGGCAAATAACTTTGTAATTTTGATTATAACTAAGATGTGATGTCCCAAAAGAGTGAAAGTGAAGAGAAACAAGCTAAAGTTTCAATAAAAAATTTGAAAAAAACTATGTCTATATTCAGGTATATCAGGCCTTATATAGGGTATTTCTTTATGGGTATGTTATTTCTGGTTGTAGGGAGTTTGATTTTTCTTGCGCTTATGCAATTACCGGGAGAAATGGTCAATAAAGCTACCGGCCAGTCATCACGATGGAATCTTGAAGTCAGAGACTATGGAATAGTGTTCTTTGTTGTGTTATTGATACAAGGCATTCTTTCCTATTTGCGCACCTTATATTTTGCGATTGTTTCTGAAAAGGGCATGGCAGATTTAAGAAAAGACCTGTATGGAAAGATTATAACCCAGGAATTGACATTTTTTGAAGAAAGGCGGGTAGGGGAACTTACCAGCAGGATTACTACAGATGTCGAACAATTACAGAGCGCTTTTTCGGTTACTTTGGCAGAATTTCTCAGGCAAGTAGTTATACTGGTAGGGGGGATTGCTTTCATTGCCATTTTAACACCGGGTCTGTCTTTGATTATGTTGCTCACTTTCCCGGCAGTTGTCATCATTGCCATGGTGTTTGGTAAGTACATTCGTGAGCTTTCAAAGAAAAGGCAGGATGAATTAGCCGTTACAAATACCATTGTTGAAGAAACTTTTCAATCATTTTCAGCGGTAAAAGCTTTTGCCAATGAATGGTTTGAAAGCATGCGTTTTGGAAAAGCGGTGGATAAGATTGTGAATATTTCATTGAAATTTGCCCGCGTAAGAGGTTTATTTTTTATTTTCATCATTACCTTTCTTTTTGGAGGTATTTTTTTTATTCTCTGGCGAGGTGCCATTATGGTGATGAATGGAGAATTAGAAGCCGGAGATTTGTTTACATTCATTATATACACCGGCATTTTAGGAGGGGCTATTGCCAGTTTTGGAACTCTCTATACTTCCCTTGCACAAGCTATTGGTGCAACAGAACGCATACAGGAAATTCTTGGATCAGAAAGTGAAGTTGAATTAAAACCTGTAAGTTTAGATTCATCATTAAAGATTAAGGGAGATATTGAGTTCAGGGATGTGTACTTTACTTATCCTTCACGAAAGGATGTTTCTGTACTGAACGGAATCAACCTAAAAGCCAAAGTTGGGGAAAAGATCGCATTAGTAGGACAAAGTGGGGCGGGGAAGTCTACTGTTATTCAATTACTTATGCGTTTTTACCCTATACAACAAGGCCAAATTCTCATTGATGGAATTTCGCTCTCCACATATGATCTTACTGAATACAGGCGCAATATCGGAGTAGTTCCCCAGGAGGTGATTTTGTTTGGAGGGACAATCAGGGAAAATATACTTTATGGGAAGCCGGATGCAACTGATGAAGAAATTGAAGATGCTGCCATTCGTTCAAACAGTATTGATTTCATCCGATCATTTCCAGATGGAATGCAAACGGTAGTGGGAGAGCGTGGGGTGAAATTGTCAGGAGGACAAAGACAAAGAATTGCAATTGCAAGAGCTATATTAAAGGATCCATCAATTTTAATTTTGGATGAAGCAACCTCATCTTTGGATGCCGAATCAGAAAAAGTGGTTCAGGAGGCTTTGGATGAACTTATGAAAGGGCGAACTTCTGTTATTATAGCACACCGATTGGCAACCATAAAAAACGTTGATAAAATTTACGTTATTGAAGGGGGCAATGTCATTGAAGAAGGTACACACGATGAGCTTTCTAAAAATGAAGAGGGTGCTTATAGTCAATTTGCACGTCTTCAGTTTGATTTACATAAATCCATGACTGGAAAACTGGAAAGAATGTAACAAAGTGTAGAAACATTCAGTTATCTATCGTAGTCTTATATGGTAAAATCAATAAACAAATATGATTAAAAAATACACAATTATTTTGGTGCTTTTCATTACTGGGACTATTCCTTTACAGGCACAATTCGGAATTGGATTTGTATTGAATAATGACCTGTATCAAAGATATAGCAATCCAAAAGATGATATTGCAGGAAGGTCTTCAGGAAGTTTTCTTTTAAACTTTGCAGCGGGTCCTAAAATTTGGATAGGGGGGAATGACTTTTCTGTATCCGTGGAAGCAACGGCTAATCTGGGTGTATTAGGACTGGATATCGATGATTACAAAGGCCTGGGGATGCTGTCAATTCCTCTCCTGGTTCATCTTAATTTTAAAGGGTTGAGCGCTTTGGACAGGGAAGGGAAAATGGGGTTCAGCATTGGTGGAGGTATACAATTTAACCGGACGGAGCTGTATTATATTACCCCTGCTATGAGGGAAAAAGGGGTCACCAGAAACTTTTATCGAACGATAGTAGGGGAATTTGGATATGGTTTTGGAATGTCCGGGTTTACCATTTACCCGTTTGTGCGTTTGGGATACGATGTAGACCTTTCTGCCAATTCGTTTAACCTGGGTATCCGGTATGGGTTTAATCTTCCAAAACTCAGAAAAATTTCCGACCCCGAGAGTGATCTTTAAACCTATGATTTTGGAATCACTGAAAGATTATAATACATTCAGAATCAATGCCGGGTGTAACTACCTGGAAATTATTCGTGATGAGAATCAATTACTTCAATATATTTCATCCAAAGAAAAAGTATCATGCCGTATCATTGGTGAAGGATCAAATCTTTTATTGGTGGATCATATACAGGAAGATGTCCTCATTAACCGGATAGGGGGTATTTCAGTCATCAGGGAAGATGAACGAACTGTTTGGGTTGAGATAGGTAGCGGTGAGAATTGGCATCAATTTGTACTATGGGCCCTGGAGAACAGCCTTGGAGGTATTGAAAATCTTTCGCTCATACCTGGTACAGTCGGTGCTGCCCCCATGCAGAACATTGGTGCTTATGGGGCTGAACAGGAATCAGTATTTTCATATCTGGAAGCCATCGAACTGGCTACGGGTAAGAAATACACATTTCAGAAAGAGGACTGCCGGTTTGATTATCGTGAAAGTATATTCAAGAATGAGTGGAAAGGTCGATTTTATATAACACGTGTGGTATATCGCCTGGATAAACCACCACATATAATTAATAAAAGCTATGGAGTCATTGAAGATATATTAAATGAGTGGAATATTACCAATCCGAATATCCATGATGTAAGCCAGGCAGTCATTCACATTCGCCAATCTAAATTACCGGATCCTAAATTCATTGGAAACTCCGGAAGTTTTTTCAAGAATCCCATTGTGCATGCTCATGTATTGCAAATTTTAAAGAGCACCTACCCGGATGTGCCTAACTATCCTGTGGATGATCAGTATGTAAAAATCCCAGCTGGATGGTTGATTGAAAAAAGCGGTTGGAGAGGTAAGAAAGTCGGAAATGCAGGGACTTACAAAAATCAGGCATTAGTCATTGTCAACCATGGCAAAGCAACAGGCAGGGAAATTTATAATTTAGCTCAGGAAATAGCCCGGGACGTGAAGAATAAGTTTGGAATTGATCTGGTTCCTGAGGTAAATATCTGGCCTGGGTGATTACGCGAATCTTAATCTATAATTTACATCATTGATTTCGTTTAGGTGCTTCAACCTTATTTTTTTCAATGGGTCTGATCCGGATAATTTCATATTCGCCCTCAAATGCAGGATCATCTTCAGCAGGGACAAAGTCTTTAGCACTTTTTCCAATAAGAGACAGATTGATGTATCGACGTGGGTTGAGTCGCATATCCTGTAATAAAAGTGCCAGATTTTTAGAAGTGAATTCCAGATGATTATACAATTTGTCATCATTGATCAATTTGGCAAAGCTACCATCGCCACTATCCATTTTTTCTAATACTTTACCCAGATTCGTTATTGCACCATCAATTGATTTTATCGTTTCCTGGAATTCTTTGACAGCATTACCTGTATTATCAACCAAAGTATTGGTCTTTTCTATGGTTTTACCCAGATTGGCATCAGCAATGTCGGTAGTTATTTTGTCAAATTGGGTTAACATGTGAGAAATTTTCTCTCTGTCATCAGCAATGACCTGGGTGATATCTTTCATGTTTTTTAATATAGACTCCAGGTTATGTTGAGAGTTGCTCATCGCTTCACCGGATGATTTTGCTAAAATGGTTAGATGAGCAGTTAACGACTCCAGGTTACGGAGGGTTTCATTTACAGAGCCTTCACTTCCTTCTTCGCCCAGACGGTTTATAACTTCAGAGAGTCCTGTGGTTAGAGAGGATATGGATTTATCCAGCTCGCCTTCTCCCAACATTGCATTGAGAAAACTGATTTCTCCACTTTCCAGTACATCCCCATTTTGCGCACAGTCTTTTTCCTCACAAAGATTTTGAAAACGCAGAACAATATGTTTACCACCCACGATCCCATCGCTTGCCAGCATTGCTTTTGCATCTTTGGGTATTTTAATGGATCGGTTGGCAATCTCCATAGTAATCTTCATTAAACGTGCGTTGTCATCTGACATATCTATTTTAGTCACAGAACCAATTTGAAAACCATTGACAAAAACAGGAGCTGAAATATTGAGTCCTGAAACATCTGAGTAATAGCTGAAAAGTGTACGGGAAGGTTTTAAAAGATTTTGTCCGATCACAAAATTATATCCCCATATCATTCCGAAAATGGCAACAATGGCTAATATCCCTATCTTAATTTCTCTTGCGTTTTTCATTATACAATTTTTTGAAATCGTGTATAACCAGCTTCCGGATTATAAAAACGATTACAAAAATAGCAATATTTGCTGCCTGCGGTTGCAGTTATTAGTCTTTTTGAGTTAATCTTTGGACGATTGAAGGATCCGAGACTATAAACGCACTTTTATACCCTTTGTTTATTAAAGTTTCCCTGGCTTTTGATGCCTCTTCTTTGTCAGAATAGATACCACTATAATATTTATAAAAATTATCAATAAATATGACTTTCAGTTCCGGGACGTTAGAAAATGCTTTTTTATTGAGTTGACTGGTAGCAGCGATTTGCACAGAGTATCTTTCTGTTGAATGGATTATTTTAGAGGGTAAAGAAGTAGGAATAACCATAGGCTCTCTATTTGCCAGTATAGAATAATTCTGTTCATCAAATGCTTCTTTGTACTTTTTAAAAGCTTTGAAAAGCCCATTGATAATCCTTTCCTGGCCTTCCTTGCTTCTTAATACTTTTTCTTCCTCAGGATTACTCAGAAATCCGGTCTCTACCAATACACTGGGCATCGTAGCACGGCGAAGAACAACAAATCCAGCCTGCTTTACTCCTCTTGAAGTTTTAAGACCAAAAGAATCCTCAACCAATGTGGCGAGCTCTATACTTTTGTCCAGATACAGGTTTTGATACATACTCAAAATAATGTGCCCTGCATCCGATTGGGGATCAAAACCATCGTAATTTTCTTCAAAATTGCTTTCAAGGAGAATCGATGCGTTTTCTCTCTTGGCAGTTTCCAGGTTTTCATCTGCAGTGTGTAGTCCCATGACATAGGTTTCTGTTCCTGTAGCAAATTTGTTTTTCGAAGCATTGCAATGAATAGAAATAAAAAGGTCTGCATGTGCTTCATTGGCTATTTGTACTCTTTCAAATAACGGAATAAATGTATCGTCGGCACGTGTATAAATTACCTTAACATCCGGCATTGATTGTTTGATCTTTTCACCCAGAACCAGTGTGATTTGTAGTGCAATATCTTTCTCTTTAACAAATTTGCCCATCGTACCACCGTCTTTTCCACCATGACCGGCATCCAGGACAAGAACAAAGGGTTTTTTAACATTTCTATATGAATCCGGTAACGGACGTTCACCCCCACTCCCTTCGTTTGCCTTTAACAAGAATGCAATCATTACGAATGCAGAGATCAATAAGGTTGTACTAAGGTAAGATCCCGTTATAAAGTGTTTTCTTGTAGTTTTCATTACTCATTGAATTAAGGTCTTCTCAAAAGTATTTCCATACAAATAAATTTTGATAGAAAATATAGATTATATGATAGTGCAGAAAGTATATACAACGTAAACATAACGTGAAGGACATCAGTGCATTGTGTTTCAATAGCAGCGATTTTAATTAAGTAAAAGATTGTAAGTATTACTTACTCATAGTAAATGTGGTTACCAATTGATAAATCATATGATTTTTAATGACAGTAATTCCTATCTGCTATATTTGCAACGGAATTGGGAACAAAGATAATATCTTTCTGAAAAAAATCACTTAATTCTTTTGTATAAAACAATTTATATAGTGTTTTTTTTTATAATGTGTGGAAATGCCTCTTTAGTCGCACAGGACATTCCTCCCATTGAAAGAGCCCGCACTATTGATAGTTTACCCGGAAAAATACCATTACCAGATCCGCTTAGTGAATTTCTTCAGGATTCACTTCCAGCGGATTCCATTCCTTTTGACTTCTCCAATGTAAAGATCGTTGAAGGAGGATTTGATTCTGATGTAGACTTTGGAGGAGATTCGACCTGGTATGATGCCATTTCTAAAAAATACCATTTATACGGCAAAGCTTTTGTGAATTACCAGGATATGAAGCTTACTGCGGGGTACATCATATTTGAGTTGGATACTGATATAGCCGAGGCCTATTACAGGGAGGATGAAAAAGGGGAAAAGGTAGAGCCACCTACTTTTATAAAGGGTCAGAATCAATTTACATATAAAGAGTTACGCTTTAATTTCAAAACCAGGAAGGGTATAGTATTGGATGCTATTTCTCAGGAAGGAGAATTTTTCCTTAGAGGATCTAAGACAAAATTCATTAGCAGGGTAACTGATTCGTTGGAGGTAGAAGACGAATTATACAACACCAATGCCGTAATCACAACTTGTGATCACGACATACCTCATTATGGAATTCGTACCCGCAAACTTAAAGTCATTCCCAACAAACTTGCAGTTATCGGTTTCTCTCAATTGGAAATTGCTAATGTTCCTTTACCGATATTTCTTCCTTTTGGTTTTTTTCCATTGATTAAAGGAGAATCGGCAGGACTGATATTCCCTGATGACTATGAGTTCAATCGTGATTTAGGTTTGGGATTCAGAGAAATTGGGTACTATTTTCCCATCAATGACTATATCGATCTAAGATTGACGGGAGATATTTATACCCGGGGTACATACCGCATAAGAGCCAATGCCAACTACGCCAAAAGATATAGTTTTAATGGAAGGATAAATTTGGGTTTTGCCAATAACCGGATTGAAGATCAGTTTACGGGTGAAGGACTCCGCAATCAATCCATCAATATCTCCATTACGCACAATCAGGATGCCAAGGCCCATCCATACCGGAATATTGGAGGAACGGTTAATATCCAAACGAATAATTATCAACAGCGGAATTTCAACGATGTGAATTCTCAATTGAATAACCGGTTAAACTCCAACTTTTATTTTCGGCACAGTATGCCCGGAACCCCGTTTTCATTTAATGCAGGTTTGTCGCATGATCAGAATAATCAAACACGAGAAGTCAATGTGACCTTACCGGATATACGTCTAAATATGAATACCATCTTTCCATTGAAGCGGAAGAATGCTACAGGCACAGAAAAATGGTATGAGAAATTTGCTCTCAACTATGATATGTCCATGAAAAATCTCGTCAGAGCAACTGATACCACTCTTTTTACATCAGAGACTTTAAGAAATATGCAAACAGGTGTATCTCATCGTGCGGGTAC
Organism: Saprospiraceae bacterium; assembly: GCA_035327565.1. Classification (GTDB taxonomy): domain Bacteria; phylum Bacteroidota; class Bacteroidia; order Chitinophagales; family Saprospiraceae; genus JABDLO01. The sequence goes on along the minus strand of DAOLDB010000043.1, from coordinate 1,154 downwards.
CAATGCCAGTTTTAATGTTCTAAAATACTTTACTGTCACTCCCAGTGCTAATTATGAAGAATTGTGGTTTTTCAGCACCAATCGTTTGGAGTTTGATCCAACGCCTATAGTAACCACCCGCGACTCGATTATTGATCCGGATGGTAATTTGATTATTACAAGAGATACCATGTATGGACAACAAATCCAAAGGATCCAGCGGGGGTTTCAACCGGTCCGCCAATATGATGCCGGGATTAATATGACTACCCAAATATTTGGTACCAAGACTTTTTCCAAAGGATTTATCAGAGGGCTAAGGCATGTGATCAAGCCTAATGTGGGATTGCAGTTTGCACCGGACAGCAGAGAAAGATATTTAGAAATTGTCGACACGGATACCCGGGAGGAGTTCAACATGCCTAGAGAATACAACCCCTATTTAGGAGGTGCGGTGGGTTCTCCTCAATTGAGGGAAAGACAAATGGCCATGACTTTTTCCATTCAAAATGTCTTTGAAGGAAAATATTTTTCAAAAAAGGATTCTACAGAAAAGAAATTTAAACTCTGGAATACACTGACTTTGAATGGAGGATACAATTTTGCAGCCGATTCTTTGAAGTGGCGTGACCTTACCTTTACTGGTAACACTACTTTGTTTGGGTTGACTACCGTGGCAATGAATGGATCTTTTACTCCCTATGTTTATGAAAATAACCGGATTACAGCCAAAACTATTTGGTCAGAACGCGGCACCTTGCTGGAGCTGAGAAATATTGAGTTTCGATTTAATACCACTATCCGATTTACTGAAGTAAGGGATTTACTGAAAGGTAAGAAACGGGATGAAAACGGTGCAGCCAGTGCAGCTCAACAACGTAGGCAGCAAGGCAGAGGCCTCTCCCAGGACCGAGAAGGAGGGGAACTGGAATCCATACTTGATTTGTTTAGCAGTTTTACCATTAACCACCAGATCGTTTTCCGGTACGACAGGAATGCAATTTTAGGAAGGAATTTTAATGTTCCAATTCATTCTATGAGTATATCCGGCAATCTTCCTTTAACACGTAAGTGGGACTTAACTCTGGGAAACATTAGCTATGATATTTCACGAAAATCATTTGTGTATCCTACCCTGGGTGTTTCAAGAGACCTGCACTGCTGGAACCTTAACT